>CANLGL010000021.1 GCA_947490345.1 Deltaproteobacteria bacterium | reverse complement strand
GGGGGGGGGGGGGGGGGGGGGGGGGGGGGGGGGGTCCAGGCATACAGCCTTCCAAGGCCGGGAGCCTCAATTATACGTGCAATGCTCGCGACCGTCAAGCTGCTCGGAGGCTCGGAGGCTCGGAGCGACCCACCGCACCGGTGCCTAGAATTGAAAGTAGTAAAAGTCTCGCGCTTCGACCGCGTACAACGAACACAATCCGCCGACGACCACGATCAAGAGCGCCAGGGCAGCCGGGCTCGCCGACCGCGCCGCACCGAGGAGGCGCTCCTTCCAGCTGCGCGGGCTCAGGTGCAGCAGGATGACGCCGACCAACAGCGCGGCAGCGGTCGGATCCCACAGGCCCCCCGCAGCGCGCTCGAACGAAAACAGGCTCCGAAACGCCGCTCCGAGTCGATCCAACGGAATCGGCCGCAAGGCCATGACGCTGAGCGCGGTGAGTTGGAACGCCACCAGGCTCTCGATCACCAACGCCGCGCCGCGGCCGGGCGTCGGGCGTACCAGCCGCCACGACGCCGCCAGCACGCCGTTCCACAAGCCCATGAGCACATACGAGGCACCCACGCCGTGCCACACGCCCGAAACGAAGAAGACCAGGAACAGGTTGAGCCACAATCGGCCGCGGCCGGCGCGCGAACCCCCGAGCGGAAAGTAAAGGTAGTCCCTCATGAACGAGCCCAGCGTCATGTGCCAGCGTCGCCAGTGCTCCACGGGGCTCGGGGCAAAGGCGGGACGGTCGAAGTTCACCGGGAGCACAATGCCGAAGAGCAGGGCCGAACCGATGGCGATATCGGTGTACCCTGAGAAGTCACAATACAAGGAAAAATAGGCCGCCCAGTCTGCCAGCCAGGCCTCAGCGGCGTTGTAGCGACTCGGGTTGGCGAAGAAGGGGTCCACCAGCGCCCGGCCGATCGTGTCCCCCAACACAAGCTTCTTGGTCATGCCAATGCAGATGAGGACGAGACCCTGGCCAATCGCGCCCGCGTCGCGCCGAGGCGGGGCGTCAATCTGGGGCAGAAACTCCGAAGCGCGGACGATCGGGCCGGCGACGAGCTGGGGGAAGAACGAAACGAAGTGAAAGAACTCCAGCAGATTGCGTGCCGGCGCAAGCTGGCGTCGGTACACATCGATCGAATAACTGAGCGTCTGGAAACTATAGAAGCTGATGCCGATCGGGAGACCGATCCCCATCCGTGGGAGGGTGACACCGAAGCCCAGGCTCCGACACAGCGCCTCCATCGATTCGAGGAGGAAGTCTCCATACTTGAACACCCCCAGCATGCCCAGGTTGCCGACGACGCTGACGGCCAGAAGGCGCTTGCGCACGTGAGGCCGGTCTTCCCGACCCAGAAGCGCGCCGACCCCGTAGTCCAGGACCGTCGCGGCCCCGAGCAGGATCAGATATCGAGGGTCAAAGCTGCCATAGAAACTCAGGCTGGCAACGGTGAGCCACAGGACTGCAAACCACGTCCGCCCCTTCAGCGCCCGAAACACCACCCACACCAGGGCGAGGAAGAGCACATATTGGAGGTCGGTGAACCGCACTCAGCGCACCGAGCCGGCCAGTTCTGCGCACACGCGCGCCGAGAGCGCTCGTGCCCCGGACGCGTTCAGATGGTCGGGGTCGATGTAACGATCGCGAACCCGCCACTCGGGCACGTTCAGGTCCACAAACGCGCCGCCGTGCGCGGCGGTGGTCTCAGGCACCCAACGCAAGAACTCAGCGTAGGCTTCGACCGGGACTTCAGCCTGGTAGACCTCGCTCACCGGCAGGTTCACCACGTGCACGGCCACCCCCTCGGCTTTCGCCCGGTCCAGGAGCGCGACGAAGTGTCGGGCGGGGAGGCCTCCGTCGATCTCGTAGTCGATGAAGCGCTCAGTGCGAACCTTGGGCAACACCCGGTCGATGCGCGTCTGCCAACGACCCTGGTGCCGCAGGTCGTAGTCGGCATTGCGTGCGTCACAGCCCGGCAGTCCGAAGCAGTACTGTCCGCCGCCCGCGTACAAGGCCATCCAGGTGATGTGTCGGTGTTCGGTGAGCGGCCGGTGCAGCCAGAAGGCGATGTTCTCGACCCCCCGGACCAACGGCCGGGCACACGCCGACAAGGACGGCGGCCCCGCTACCGCGGCACCGATACATTCAAATGTATCACTGGGGCCAGCCGTCGAAGCGACGTTGTAGTCGAGCTCGAAGTGGTTTGCATTGAGCGACTCCGGTGCGACCTCGACCACGAGGGCTCGAGGCTTGCGCTCCCCCGAGAAAAGCTCCCGGGCGACGAGGTCCGACGCGTAGAGCGAGGCCGCGAGCCGGTTCGCCGATACCGTGGTGGTGACCCGCCCGGCGGTGCGCGCCAGGCAGGCGTCGATCGCGGTGGGAGCGAGCCCATAGTGGGACCGACTGCTGCCGACGATGCCGACGTCGACCGGCGACGGACGCTCAAGGCGGCCGAGCGCATACAGGTCGGTGGGCCACTCCACCTCCTGCACCCAATGCAGGCCGAGCGCGCGCGAAAATAGCCCGGTGACGAGGAGAAACACCACCAGCCAGCCCAGGACCGCGAAGCCGCGCCGGTCGCCCTCGTCGGTCACAGCCGTTCCTGCACCGTCAACGTGGCGCCGGAGATCGCCTTTGGCGCAGGTGGCGTCACACCGGTTTGCCGAAACGCATCGTAGGCGGCCTGGTTCTTCGCACGCTCGCGTTCCGCGGTGACGCCGGTGATGGCCAGTCCCGCTACGAAGATGAGGAGCACCCAAAGGGTCTGTCGATGGCGGCGCACACGCGAACCTACCAGGACTCCACCCGCCGAGCCACGCCGGGCCACCGCGCCGCCACCCGCATCCACAGCCGACGACCGGCCTCCGGGTCCAAGAGCACCGGGTACAACGACATCGCCATGACGCCCAGCGGCCCGACCTCCATCAGCACGTCGATGGAGAGGTGCATGCCGATCCCGGCCGCCAGCACCCACGCGCTCAACCGCCGAAAGCCCACCAGGAAGGAGAAGCCGACCTCGAAGGCGATCGTAGTCCAGCTCGCGACGGCGCACAGCAGCGGTTGGCCGCTGAGCCACGTCGGAAACCAACCGCCGGCATGCCAGCGGTCCATCAGGTCGTACGCCAGCGCGGTGCCATCCCACCACGCCCCCTCCTCCAGGGCTTTCATCATCCCCGTGGACAGGTAGAGCGAGCCGTAGACCACGAGCAGGAAGTAGCGGCCGAAGGGAGACGCGCGCCCGGTGAGCAGCCCCCGTACGCCGATGGGGCCGAGGCTGAGCCCCACCACCGCCCACACGATGAAGCGCTCGGGCACCCGCACGTTGAGCCCGCAGGTGGCGAGCAGCGCGGCGTAGGCGAGCACCCACACCCACAGGCCGGGCTTGGCGAAACGCCCGCCGTAAAGCAGCCCCCCGATCCCCACAACGCCGAGCCCCCACAGTCCCCACGCCGCAGGCCCACCCACGAGAACCCGCTCGGCGACGTGGGCCGGACCGGAGTTGAAGACCACGTTCGGGCTGGCGAGCGCGTCGCGGACGTGCCACCAGCGGTCAAGTTGGCAATCGAAGGCAGCGAGCGCGAAGGCCACGCGGGCCAAGGTCCAGCCGCCACCCCAACGCGGGCGGAAGAGCGCCTCCACCACCCCCGGCTCGGTCATCGACATCCGAAGCTCCCGAGCGAAGTGCGGGACTCGCCGGTCCGCGGCTGGGTCTCTTTCCCGAGCGTCTTTGGCCAGCGCACTTCGGTGAACCGCGCCGCCTGGGTCCCCGGGATGCGGCACAGGTCCGCCGCCAGCGCCGCGAGCCGCTTCGGATTTTCGTAGTAGTCGTCCCGGAGGTAGCCAGGGCCCTCGTCCCAATGGAGCGGATAGCGCGCAGCGAGATCGATACCGGCCCACCCCGAGGCGCCCTGGACCTCCGCCACTACATCCCAGTGTTCATCCCGCAGATCGGTGAACATCTTCCACCGGCCGAGCCACGTGACTCCCTGAAGGGCCGGCAGGCCTTTCGGCAGCTGCGCCACCCCCAGCGTCGTGAGCGCAACACGGTAGGACAGCAGGAAGTAGAACGCCAGCGCCGCGAGCAGAAAGAGCTTCAGTCCCGGCAGCCGTTCGGGCATCCGCCCTGGTAGCCGGCTACAGGGCGGTGTGCTCCTCTTGACGTGCCTCGGCGCCCTCGCCGCCCTGCCCACCGAGGCGGAGCTTTTCCGTTCGGTCCTGTCGCACCTCGACCGCGATGGAGACGGCTCCGTTTCGCGCGCGGAGTACGTCTCCTTCGACGACGCTGAGACCTTTGCTCGCATCGACGTCGACGGGGACCGCGTGGCCACCGAGAACGAGCTCGGCGACTGGGTACGCGTCCAGCAGCCTCGCCCGGTGGAGCGTTCGCGCCCCGACACGCCGGGGTTTGCGCGGATGGCGGCTCCCGCGCCTTCGGCGCCGAGCGGCTGCACCCAGGCGCCGATTGGCGTCGCCGCCCCGTTCGCCGCGCTCCTCCTGCTGTGGCGGCGCCGATGATCGCTCTCCTGCTCGCTTGCGGCGAACCTCCGGCGCTACCGCGCCCGCACAACGCCCACCCCAACGTGCTCCTGGTCAGCGTTGACACCCTGCGCGCGGACCACACCGGCGCCTACGGCTATGCCCGCGACACCACCCCGGTCCTCGACGCCCTCGCGGCGGAGGGCACACGCTTCGATCTCGCCTTCAGTCAGGCCAACGAGAGCGCCTGGTCCCACGCCGCCCTGCTGACCGGCCGCTACGCCTCGGAACTGGCCTCGCCGGTCTACGCCACGTACGCCATCCCGCCAGACGTCACCCTCGTCTCGGAGGCCCTATCCGCCTACGGCTACGCTACCGCCGCCTTTTCAGCGGGGGGGCACGTCACCGCGGACTTCGGCTACGACCAAGGCTGGGACCAGTGGACGGCCGAGCCGGGCTTCGGCTCGTTCTACGACACCGGGCCCAAGGCCATCGACTGGGTGGCAAAAGTGCCCGCCGACAAACCCTGGTTCGCGTTCCTCCACGGCTACGACGCCCACCGCCCCTACACGCGGCCCGGTCCCTGGAATCACCTCTACGCCGGCGGCGAAGGCTCCGCGTTGGCGGAGACCCTGTGCAAGAACCCTTGCATCTCCGAGATGGTGCTGGGCGATGCGCTGATGCTGGACATCGTCCCCTCGTGGTTCGCCCACGCCGGCGGCGACAGTATCCTTGACCCCGAGAGTTACACCCGATTGGCAGCCGCCGCTCCCGACGCGCGGCGGGTCGCGGTGACCGCGGCGGACAAACAACACGTCCAGGATCACTACGATGGCGCCGTGCGCTATGCAGACACCATGCTGGGGCTCACGTTGCAGCGGCTCAAGGCGCTCGGGGCGCTCGATGACACCGTGATCATCGTGCTGTCCGACCACGGCGAGGACCTGCTGGACCATGGCTACATGAACCACCGGACTGGGCTGTTCGACTCGTGCACGCGGGTGCCTCTGGTTGCGTGGGGGCCGGGCTTCAATGGAGGCGGTGTCGCCCCCGGGCTGGTGGACGGGCGCGATGTCGCGGCGACGATCCTGTCGGTCGCGGGGGCGCTGCCGCCGGCCGGTAGCGGCGGGCGAGACCTACGGGCGGTGGCGCGGGGGGAACTGCCGGTGGACGCAGTCTTCTCGGAAGGCGTCATGGACATGCTCAGCGTCCGCACCGCGACGCATCGTCTGGTGGCCAAGGATGTGTCATTGGTGGACCCTGCTCTGGCTCAGAACCTTGCGGCGGAGTCGGTAGATAGTGACAAGTTTGAGCTCTATGATCTGCGCAAAGACCCGGGCGAGCACACCGACGTCCGCCTCGACGACGCGGCGACGACTGATACACTTCGCGCCCGATTGGTGGCGTGGCGGAAAAGTATCATCGTGGGTGAAAGTGTATTGAACCAGGACCAAGTGTCGCCCGAGGTGGCCGCGGAGTTGCGGAAGCATGGGTACTGGGATGTTCCTGGAGGGAAGCCGGCGGTGCCGGCCGTGGGCCCCACCCCTGGCGCAGACGGGTCCAACCCGCCCGCCGGGAGTGCGATTCGGCCAGCTCAGAACGACGCCGCGTGCAACGAGCGGTTCCAGTTTGCGCCGCCCTAGTCCTCAGCCCCCGACGAAGTGGTAGGTCTCCTCCCCCGAAATCGGCGGGATGCGATCGCGAGGCAGCAGGCACGTGCGGACGTTCCACAACTCCGGGAACACGCGGTAGGCAGTGGTCTGGTCCAGGTACTCCACTCCGGCGCTACCCCCGCTGCCGACCCGACGACCGATGGTACGCTCGACCATTCGCGCGTGGCGATGGCGGAAGAGCACGGTCTGCTCCTCCAACTCAACACAGGTGTCAAGCAGCAGGCGCGGCCATGCCAGCAGGGGAAGGTGGCGGTAACTCTCGATGAAGACCAACGCCGCGCGGGCACGCCGGGCGAGCGGGTCCTCGGGGAGTAGGAACTCGCGGACCCCGGCGAGAGCGCCGTCCACCCGGGCGCGGATCTTGTCGGCGTCCACCCCGCCCAGCACCTTTACGAGCTGCTCCGCGCCCTCCCGCTGATGTCGCTCGACGCGGGCGTAGTATTCGGCGAGGAAGCGCGCCACCACGTCGGCGTCATCCGGATCGCCGGGGGAGCTGCCCATGATCGGCGTGCGCCCGAGCCAGGCCAAGAGGGCGTCGCGAAGGCTCGTCTCGGCGATGGTCGCGAGCAGCTGGTCAGCGACCGCGCGCCCGGCCGGAGAGTGAGTTTGGCTGCGGATATGCTCGATGGGGTCGGTCCCGGCGTACTTGATGCGGCGCTCGGCGGTCAGGCCGAGGAGGATCTCGAACTCCCGCATTTGAAAGCTCTGAAAGCCGCTGGATGGAACCAGCTTGTCGCGGAAATCGAGGAAGTCCTGCGGGGGGAGCGTCTCCATGACCGCAAACTGGTCCACGCACAGCCGCAAAATGGAGTTGACGCGCCCGAGATGGTGCACGACGAAGGGCACCCGCTCTTCCGGAAGATGGGGGGCCGCGAGGTGATCGCGCGCCAAGCGGAGCTGGGAAAGCGACAGCTTGAACCAGAGCTCGTAGACCTGGTGCACGATGATGAAGTGCAGCTCGTCCGGGGCCGGTGAGTCGTTGAGCCCACCCTGACAGGACAGCAGCTCGGGCAGGTGCAGGTAGTCCCAGTAGGTCGGAGCGGGCATAGAGGTAACTAACCCGGTTACGCTGGGCCCATGCGTGTACTCCTCCCGCTCTTCCTCACCGGCTGCGCCACCACTCCGTGGGGCACCTGGGCCTTCACTCTTGAGCTGACGGCCCCGGTGGGCGACGAATGCGCGACCGAGATCAACAGCAACTTCACCGGCGCTCATCCCGCGCTCGTCGCCACGACGACGGACGAAAACTGGACGGCCTCCTCGGAAGACTCGGCGAGCAGCCAGCTGTTCTTTGGGCGAATCGAGGCCTCGGGGCAGGGCTCGATGTTGATTGTCGGCAGCGAAGCCCTCCCGGGTAGCCAAAACGAAGACGGGAGCTGGACGTTCGCGTGGACGGGGGACGAGACCAGCGACGCCACGGCAACCCACGCCTCCGGGTACGACTACAGCGTACATACGGAAAACAGCCAGAGCCTTCGGATCAAGGGAACGTTCAACAACGAGACCTTCACCGGGGATTACTTGCCGAGCACGCAGTCACTCGCCAGTTGGGGGGAGTCCGACACCTGGTCGGACGAGGCGGCGGTGTACGTGGGAGACAACGGAGAAGCGCCGGTGGGAACGTATCTGTTTCTCACAGATGCCGCCGGCGCCGAGGTCCCCGCGAACAACGGCCGCGCCGTCTACGATTGCGAAACCGCGGGCTGCACCCTCGCGGTCGAGTCGACGTGCTCGTACTCCCAGGTGATCTCAGGCCAACTCACCGAATTCACCGGCGACGACGCCGCATGGACTGAGGACGCCGGGCAGCCGGCGGGGCTGTAGTTGCTCCTCCCGCTGATGTCGTTGGCAGGCGCGGCGGGCTTCACCCTGGTGGACTCGGGCGTCCGCGCCCAAGGCCGCGCTGGCGCGTTCGTGGCCGGGGCCAACGACATCACCGCCCAGTGGTACAATCCGGCTGCGCTGTCGTCGATGGACGGAGCGAGTGTCAAGCTCGATCTATGGGCCACCCAGCAGACGGTCGAGTTTGACCGCGAGGACATCCCGGGCGTGAACCCGTTCAAGCCGGTCGAGAGCGGTGCGCCTCCGGTGCTTGAGCCGGCCGGTGGCTTCGTCACCCGACTGGGCGGGCTGCACCCGGCCCTATCGAATACGACGCTCGCGGTAGGATTGATGGTTCCGACGGGGTCCGACTATGCGTGGCCGGCCGAAGGTGCCCAACGGTACGCCATCATCGATTCGGCGATTCGCCAACTCTACGTCGGGCCTACCGTTGCCCAACGCATCGCGCCGTGGCTTTCACTTGGCGCCGGCGTGCAATACACCTTCCTCCGCGTCGATCAGTCGCTCGTCGCGACCCTCTGCAACAGCGCCGATCCCGACGCGTGTGGAAGTGACACGCCGACCGACGACGTGGTTCTGGACATCGCGGCAACCGACCCCTTCGCGCTGACGTGGAACGCTGGCGTCCTCTTGACTCCCCTCCCGGCCCTCGCAATCGGGGTGTCGGTACAGCCCGCCGTCGCGTTCGAAGCCGCCGGCTCGACCACCGCGACGCTCTCGGAGGACAACGGGACCGTCCGCCCCTACCTCACCGACGCCAGCTTCACCGACGATGACGCAACGCTCGTGGTGGAGCTTCCATGGACCGTGCGCGCCGGCGTACAGTTGACCCCGGTTCCCGCCGTGCGCGTCGAATTGGCCGGCACCTGGACCGGCTGGGCCGACACCGATGCGCTGGTGGTGACGGACCTCGATCTGACGCTGACCGGCACCGACGACGGTCCCCTCCAAGGCGCCGACATCGTGGTCACCGACGATGTGTCGTTGCCGACGGGGTTTGTCGACTCATGGAGCCTGCGGCTCGGCGGTGAGTGGGACGTGCACGCGGTCCTCACCGTCCGCGCTGGCGTTCTCGGAGAAACCAGCGCGACACCGGACGGGATGGCCAATGCGAGCGTGCCGGACGCCGACAAAGGGGGTGCCGCTTTGGGCCTCACGGTGCACCTGGGGAAACATCTCACCCTGGACGCGAGTGGTCTGTACACCGGATGGATCGACCGCGAAGTGACGACCTCAACCTACGCGCAGCCCGCGCTCTACGTCGACTACGGGGATTCCTTCCGCACCACGGTCGGCGCGGGCCGGGTGATCGGGAACGGCACCTATCGCTCCTCAGCCTGGGTCAGCGGGCTGGGGGTAGGCTGGCACTTTGGCGGACGCGATGGGCGCTGAGCTCGCAGCCGGGCACGAGTTGGCCGCCTCGGCCCCAACGCGGCCAGTGGCCAGTGCCCCGTCGGCGATAGCAGAGCTGCGTGCACTGTGGGGGGCGCGGCGGCTGTTCTGGGCGCTGACGCAGAACGACCTCCGGGTGCGGTACCTCGGCAGCAGCATCGGGCTTTTCTGGGCGGTGGTCAACCCAATCCTGGAAGTCGCGACCTACACGCTGGTGTTCCACGTGCTCTTGAACGTTCGTTTCCACACCGGGCAGACCACCGGGCAGTACGTGCTCTACCTGTTGTGCGGAACCGTCGCCTGGAGCGGCTTCGCCGACGGGCTGTTGCGGGGGACGACCTCGATTACCAACCACGCCCATCTGATTCGTAAGGTCAACTTCCCGGCAGTCGTCCTTCCAGCCCAGGCCATGGCCTCGTCGCTCATCAACCAACTGTTCCGGACGGCGGTGCTGCTGGTGGCGTGTGTGCTCATCGGCGACGGGCTCAGCTGGCACGCGCTGTTGTTGTTGCCGTTCGTGGTGGCACAAACGCTGTTCGGCCTGGGGCTGGGGCTGTTGTTTTCAGTGCTCAACGTATATTTCCGCGACGTTGGCCACTGGGTAACGGCTGGTCTCCTCATCGGGATGTTCGTAACCCCGGTGATGTACCCGGCCTCCGCCTACCCGCGCGAGCTGTTCCTGCTGTTGTATCCCAACCCGATGGCCCAATACATCGGAATCTACCAGAGTCTGCTCCTCGGGCACAGCCTGCCGGCCGCGCTCACGTCTGTCATCTACGCCTTCGTGGCCGCGGGACTGGCGCTGGCCGTGGGCGCCAGTGTGTTTGCACACAATCGGAAGAAGTTCGCGGATCTGGTGTAGAGCCTGACGGCGGCGTCGCCTACTTCCGAGACCGACTGACCTCGTCGACCTGGCTTTCGAGCGAGCCGACGTCCATGCCCAAGAGCTTCATGCGTTCGAGCAGGAGCTTGCTGTCCACGAGGTAGGCGACGACCTCGGTGTTCGGCGGCATGCGGTCGCTGACGGTAGGGACCGAAGCGGCATGTGCGGCGATCTTGGCCGCCAGCTCCCTGACCTTGGCGTCCGGCGACGCGAGCGCCGCCTCGGCCTGGGCCTTCCACAACGTCGGTGCGAGCTGAAGGTGACGCAAGAGGCGCGTCGCACCCCGGGGGGCGCCGGAGACAGGCTGCGCGGAGATCGGGGAGGCCTCGGTCTCGCCCCCCACCGTCCCGCCGCTGCCGGTCACACCCCCGCTTGAGCCGCCCCCGCCGCCCGACATCCCCCCGTCACCGCCGGTCCCAGCGCCACCCGAGCTGGGTGACATCTCCTGGCTGCCTTGCGTGCCAGGGCCCGCCCCTGCCATGCCGGCGGATGCGTCGCCCAGCCCCGAGGATGACGTCCCGCCGCCACCGCCCTGCCCTTCACTCCCCTGGCCCGCGCCGCCCTGGCCGCCGCCGCCGGACTGCCCGCCACCGGACTGCCCGCCGCCGGTCTGTGCGCCACCGCCCTGTCCGCCGCCACCCTCCGAGCCCGACTTCCCCCCGCTGACCCCGGTCGAGCCCCCCTGCTTCTGCCCACCGGGGACGCCGACGGCAAGGGAGTTGTTCGGCGACAGGTAGACGACCGAGCCACCAACGAGCACGCCGGCAAGAAACACCGAGATCATCCGGTCTGCGTTCATGGGCGCACGGTATTCAATGTTAGCCCCCGCGGCGATGTCACTGGTGCTGTTGCTGCTGGGGATCGCCCCGATTCGGGCGGAAGAGGCCCCGATCGATCTGAGCGCCGCCCTGGAGCGAGCGCTGGCGGATGGCATCGATGCCGAGGAAGCGCGGCTGGCGCGGACCGCGGCCGCCAGTACGCTTTCCCGCCGGAAGCAGGCTGGATTTCCGGCGCTCAGCACGTGGGCGGAGGCCTCGGCTGGGACTGCGCGCGGCCCCGAGGCCGGCGCCGGCGTCAGCGCGGACGTGACCGTGTACGGGGGCGGCGCCATCCGGGCGGGCGTGGACAGCGCACGGGCGCAACTCGCGGAGGCCGAAGCCGGGATCGCGCGGATGCAACAGGACATGCATCTTGCGCTCGCGACCACGATGCTGGAGCTCGCGGCGGCGGAGGCCCAGGTCGCCGCGGCGGGCTCGACCCTGGCGGCCGAAGAAGCGCTCGAGAAGCGCATCCGCAGTGGATTGGAGGCCGGCGCACGCACACGCGCCGATGCCCTTCAGCAGACCGCTGCTGCGGCCCGCGCGCGGTCAGCCCTCGTGGCCGCCGAGCGCACGGCCGCGCTCACCGAGCTTTCCCTGATTCAGACGCTTCGGCTCGATCCGAGGCGTGAGTGGCGCTTTTCGCCGCCGACCCGGGGGCCCGATTTGGATGAGGCCGGGGTCGAAGCGCTCCTCGGCCGCGCCGACGCGGAGCTGCCCGAGCTCGCCGCGCTCAAGAGCGCCCTGGCTGCGGCCGAAGCCTACGTGGTCGCGGCCCGTTCCGGAGGCCGTCCCGCGGTGAGCCTCGGCTTCGCCGCTGGCTCGTCCATGGCCGCTGACGGCGGGGCCGCCGCGGGGACCCAACTCTCCGACAACGCCGCCGCGACCGCCAGCCTGGGCGTCACCATTCCCATCTACGGGCGTGGCGCCACTCGGGACGCGATCACCCAGGCCACCCTCGATCGTGACCGGGCGGCGCTGGCGCTCGCCTCGGGTCGCGATGCGGCAGCGATCCAGGTGCGCGCGGCGCTCATCGACCTGAGGGCAGCGGATGCGTCGCTGGAGGCCGCCCGCGCTCGGGACGAAGCCAGCGCCGCCGCTGTGGTGGTGGTGCGGGATCGCTACGAAGCAGGCGCTGCCGTGCTTTCGGAGCTGCTGACGGCGCGCGCCGACCTGGCCGACGCCGAACGCGCTCGCATCGCCGCCGAGGCCGAGGAGCTCCGCGCCCGGTTCGCCTTGGCCTGGGCGGTCGGAGCGCTCTGAACCGAAACAAGGGGAAGGGGCTGCGGACGCGGACCCCAAGCGGCGCCCCGTACGCCCGGTTACACGCCGGCCCCCGGGAGGCCCCATGGCCGGCATCTACGACAGCATCCTCGACGCGATCGGCAACACCCCGCTGGTGCGGCTGCACAACATCGGCAAAGACACCGGCTGCGAACTGCTGGTCAAGTGCGAATACCTCAACGCCGGGGGGTCGGTGAAGGACCGGATCGGCCGTCGGATGGTGCTGGAAGCGGAGAAGTCCGGGCGGATCAAGCCCGGAGATACCCTGATCGAGCCGACCAGTGGCAACACCGGGATCGGCATGGCCCTGGCCGCCGCCGTCCGTGGCTATCGCATGGTCATCACCATGCCGGAGAAGATGAGTCGCGAAAAGCAGGTGGTGCTGGAGGCGCTGGGCGCCGAGATCATCCGTACCCCGACCGAGGCGGCGTGGGACGCACCCGAAAGTCACATCGGCGTGGCGCTCCAGCTTCAGAAGCTACTTCCAAACGCCCATATCCTCGACCAGTACGCCAATCCAGACAACCCGATGGCGCACTACGAGGGGACCGGGGCGGAGATCGTCGAGCAGACGGGCGGGCGCCTGGACTACCTGGTGCTCACCGCTGGCACTGGCGGCACGCTGACCGGCACGGCTCGTCGCGTGAAAGAAGCGATTCCTGGCGTGAAGATCGTCGGGGTGGATCCGGTGGGCTCCATCCTTGCCGGCCCGGGTCCCATCGGCAGCTACAAGGTCGAGGGCATCGGGTACGACTTCATCCCCGACGTGCTCGACACCGACCTGGTGGACGCGTGGATCAAGACCGAGGATGGCCCGAGCTTCCGCATGGCGCGGCGGCTCATCCGCAAAGAGGGACTGCTGGTGGGCGGCAGCACCGGCTCGGCGGTCTGGGCGGCTGTCGAACTGGCGAAACGCGTCGGCCCCGGCAAACGAATCGTCACGCTGGCGGCCGACGGGGTTCGCAACTACATGACGAAGTTCCTCGACGACGGCTGGATGCGGCAGAACGGCTTCACCGAGCGGAGCTGGGAGTCGGCGAGTGTGGCCGAGCTCTTGCGCTCACTCCCTCGGCGTGAGCTGATCTCGGCCGAAGCGGGCCTGACGGTCGCCGAAGCGGTTCGGACGATGAAGGCGCATGGCATCAGCCAACTTCCGGTGCTCGAAGAGGGGCGGCTCATCGGAATCCTCACCGAATCCGATGTGCTCGGCAAGCTGGTGGACGGTCGCGCCAACCTCAACAGTCACGTGGCTGAGGTCATGTTCCGCAATGTGCGCACCGTGCAGGACAGCGACGACGCCGCGACGCTCACCCGCGTTTTCGCGGACGGGATGGCCGCGGTGGTCGTGGACGACAACCGCATGGTGATCGGGCTGTTGACCAAGCTCGACCTGGTCGATTTCCTCACCAAGAGGCCGGCTACCTGAGCGTCCACAGGCGCACCCCGTCGACGTCCTCGGGGGGGCCCAAGGCCGTGGTCAGCACCCGCGTGCTCTCCCCCGGAAGCTGGGCGCGCCGGTCCAGGGCGGGATGGACGATGATCCAGCCGTAGCGCTCGCGCAGGCCGACCAGAGCTGCCTCGGAGAGCTCCGGGACTCGACGAGGGCCGTTTGGGGAGGGCAAGAACAGGCGCACGGTCGGCGCATCGCCGTTGCCTTCCGCCCGCACGTTCGGCCACCACGGCACCGGGTGCTGGTGCACCGTCTGGTACCAGAAATACACGCTGGTCGCCATCGTCTGGTGGACCTGAGCGGGCAGGTCGAGCACCGCCCGAGGATCATCGGAAGCAGCGATGCGTTCGTACACCGCTGGAACCCCGGCGGATGCTCCTGGAAGCGGCCACGCGGCCAACGAGAAACCCAAGGTCTCACCGACCACGAGCGGAAGGACCACGAGGCCACGCCGTCCATGGGCGCGAAGCCCCTCTGCGGCGAGCGCGGCGAGGATCGCGTGGGCCGTCACCGCGAGGCGCGCCGGGTGGGTGATGGCGATGTCGGGCACGAGACGGGTGAGCAGGCCGAAGGGGAGCAGGGGCCCGCGCTCGCCCAGGGGGTAGCCGCCACCCACGAAGAGCCGGTCGCCCAGTCCCAAAACGAGGCCCCAAAGCGCCAACGTCAGCCAGGGAAGCAGCTCGCGGGGCCGTCGCCAGAGCGCGAGGGCCGCCAAAAAAAGCAGCGACCATCGAAGGTAGAGCGTGTGTTTGAACTTCTCGCCGCCGTACTCGGCCTCGAAATCGACAGACTGAAAGGCCCCGGGCATCACCGGCTCGCGAACATCAACGGCGTTGTGGCGCGCGACCGCCCTTTCCGAGCCCTCCTCGCGCTGGATGACCGCTTCCTTCGCCACCAACGCCGAGCGCCAGGTCCAGACGGCGCCCCCGCTCACCAAGCCGGCCACGAGCAAACCGGGGATTGCCACCTGCCAACTCAACGCGGTGAGACGCAAGGCAAACACCGTCGCGGGGGCCAGGCAGAGGAGCAGCGCGGCTCCGTAGTACGGCGTCGCCCAGGTGGCGCCTCCGACACAGAGGCCGGCCAGGACCCAAGCCCGCCACGATTGTGTTCGCACGGCGATCAACCACTGCGCCAGCACCAGCGGCACCCACCCGGTCGCACAGACCTCGCTGATTCCGTTGTACAGCTCGCAGAGCAGGTAGGGGCTGGTGGCAAAGGCGACACCGGCTACGATCGTGTGGGGACCGGGCGTTCCGAGGATCGCCGCGAACCGGCGTGCGTGGAAACCCGCCCACGCGATCCGCGTGATCAAGAGCAGGTTCCACGCCGCCGCCGGTCCGGCGAACCAGGTCACTGGCAACGCCGCAAGCGCCCCGAGCGGATCGGCGAACCACAACACGCCCCCGTGCGGAGTCGACAGGAGCGCGGTGCGCCACGGCAGAGACCCCGAGCTCAGGGTGTCCGCCCACCACCAGAGCCCCCAGACGTGGTTCCACACGTCCACGTCGGGGTGACCGAGCAGCTCGCCGCGAAGCCACGCCGGCGCCGTCAGCCCCGCGGCGAACGCGAACCACGCCAGCCACTCACCCGCGACCCGCGTCACTCGCCCTCGCCGAGCCAGCGCTGGTAGTCGCCACGGAGCGCATCGGCGTACTGGTGCACCCGGTCTGCGCTCCAGCCGGCCGTCGGTATCGGCGGGTGGACCTCGATGACGACGCGCCCCGCCTCTGCCCACCACCGCCCCGGCGGCATCAGCCGCCCCGGATGTAGAAAACACACGGGTACGATCGGCGCGCCCGTCTCAACCGCCATGTGGAACGCGCCCATCTTGAACGGGCCCAGATGCCCCGTTCGGGAGCGGGTCCCTTCGGGGCTCAGCACGACACTGCGCTCGCGCCGCTTCAACGCGCGGACCAGCCGGGCCACCGAGCGACGGGCGGCCCCCGCATCGCCGCGGTCGACGAATCGTTGTCCGAGCGCCATCCACATCAGGTTGAAGGGGAAGACCCACCGCAGCTCCGACTTGGCCAGGACCAGCGGCGCGGTGGGACAAATCGCCGCGAAGATGGGCATGTCGAGCGCGCTCTGGTGGTTGGCCACCACGATGCGCGAGCCCGGGTGGCGAAGGTTTTCTTCCCCACGAACCTCGAGTTCGATTCCCAGAAGCCACAACGACGGCCGCCCCCATACCCTCGCGAGCGCGGTGGTCAGCGCGGGTCCGACCAGGCCCAATGTCCCGAGCGCCAACAGCGGCGCCACCGAAAACACCAGCCCAGACCAACACCATGCGGCCAGTGCCCGACCGACTTCGCCGAACGTCGGCCGGCGCCAGGGCGGAGCGACGCGGGGATCGGGCAGCGGCTTCGACAGGGCTCGGCGAGCGTATCGCGGTCGGGTTAGGACCACGGCATGGGAACTGCCCTCGACCGTGCCACCGCCCGGGTGCTCGCCGGGGAACGCATCGACCGCGGTGACGCGCTCGCCCTGTGGAACGAAGGCGACGACGACCTGCTCTCACGCCTCGCGACCAATGTCCGCGCCCGCTTTCACGGCGCCGACACCGCCACCTACGTGATCATGGCGATTGTCAACTACACCAACGTGTGTGTGGCGCGTTGCGACTACTGCGCGTTCTACAAGTTCCCCGGCGAGGCCGGGACCTACGTCCTCTCGTTCGAAGACCTGGTCAAGCGCATCGACGTCGTCGCGGGGCTCGGCGGGCAGCTCGTGGGCTTCAATGGTGGCTTTCACCCCGACCTGTCAGTCGATGACTACTGTCAACTATTCCGGCGCCTCCATACGCACTACGGTGACCGTTTGGCGTTCTATGAGATGACGATCGCCGAGTTCATGTTTGTCGCCAAACGAAGCCACATGAGCTACGCGGACGCTGCGGCGCGCTTCCATGACAGCGGTACGCGCTGGATCACCGGGGGTGGCGCCGAAATCCTGGACGACGCCTTCCGGCTGCGACACAGCCCTGGCAAATACAAGGTCGAGGATTATTATGCCGCTCAGTCCGCGGTGCTCAACGCGGGGCTCGGCAGCACGGCGACGATGGTCATCGGTTTTGACGAGACCATCGACGAGCGCCTGAATCACCTTGAGCGCCTGCGCGCCTTTCAAGATCAACGCACGGGGGCGAATCTCCCGGCGCTGTCGAGTCTGTTGTGCTGGACCTACAAGCCGTACAACACCGAGCTCGGCGGCCAGGAAGTCTCGACGCGCGAGTACCTGCGCCACCTCGCCCTCTGCCGCATCTACCTGGACAACATCACCAATCTCCGGACCAGCGTGCTGACCCGGAACGAGGATGCCTTGTTGGGGCTTCAGTACGGAGCCAACGATTTCGATCTCCCGACGGAGGACGAGGTCACCCAGAAGGCTGGGGCGACAGTTTCGCTCGAGTTCGAGGCGATCCTCGATGCGGCGCGCCGCCTTGGATTTAGACCGCTCAAACGGGGAGCGTGGGCGATTGGGACGGGAGCCGTAGGCTGATCACGGCGCGGTGCGCGCGATTCGGAAGCCCACGTGGTCGCTGGCCTCGTCGCCGGCGTGGAAGCCGCGGTAGGCGAAGCGCAGACGACGGGGCTCGTAGTCATAGCCCCCTCCCCGACGCACACGTTCCCTCCCCGCCTCCGGCCCGACCGGGTCCTCGCCGCTTGCCTCGGGGCGATCGTAGTAGAGGGGGTCGTATCGGTCGTTCACCCATTCGTGTGCGTTGCCGGAAGTGTCGAGCAGCCCCCAGGCATTCGCGGCGAACGCGCCGGGCACGTGGAGCTGCTCGCCAGCGTTGGCGCAGTACCACGCCATCGACGTGAGGGCGTCCCCATTGTCGAGCCGCAGCTGGTCGGAGCAGTCCTCGATATCGGCCTCACTCTGGAGGTTGCCCCCGCCCGGGTAGGAGGCCGTCTCCCCCGCCCGAGCCGCATACTCCCACTCCGCCTCGGTCAAGAGCCGGTAGCCCTCGCAGGCGTAGGGATCGGCGGGCCCATCGCACACCGGCAGCCCCGCGGAGCTGTCGCAGGAGTAGCACTCCGAGAGCTCCGCAGCGTCGGACAGCGTGTTGGCGTACTGTGCCGCCTGGGACCACGTGACCGACCCCACCGGGCAGGCGTCGTCCGTGCACGCCGTCGACGGGGCCGGAGCCTCCCCCATCCAGGTGGCGAAGGATGCGCGACTCACCTCGGTGACCGTGACGCGAAACGTGCGGGTGAGCGTCACCCGGTGCTGGACCTCGCGGTCGTATTCGGAGCCGGGAATGCCCTCCGGGATCATGCGTCCCGGCTCGCTCGGCGGGCTCCCCATCAAGAAGGTGCCGGCCTCGATGCGGGCCAGGTCCAAGCCGGCGCTCGTTTCCCAGGCGGCGACCGGGTCCTCCACCGCGGTGGCGGACGACTCTGCGTCGGGGAGCGCGGATTCAAGCGCGCAGCCGACCAGCAGCGTGCCCCACGCGGTCAAAGGTCGAGTCGCGCGAACGAGACGAGTTCCAGGTGCGAGGACTTGACGAGCCCCACCCACTCTGCCAGGTAGAGGGTGTTCGCTGGCCGGGCCTCGGGCTCGCTGTGGTCGACTTCATCGAGGACCAGCGCCTCGAAGCTCCCCGCCGTGACCTCCGTCGTCTCGACGGCGACGATCTCCCGACGCTTTTCCAGCGTCCACTCGAGGTCTGCGCCGTCGCGACTCTCGGTGGCTCGGGTCGCGTAGGTCCACGCCGAGCCGAGTCCCATGTCGATCGGGTACACCAGGGGATGGTCGTGCATTGCCCAGCGGGATTCGCTGTCAATCACTGACTCCCCGGCGGTGTCGAGGTGAGAGGCGGTGGTGGTGATGTCGTGGTGTTTGAGCCCTTCGACGTCGCATAGGTAGTGCGAGCGGACGGCAAGCGAGACCTCCGTCCCGCTCGCGTCGGCGCCCACGGTCGTGGTCTCGTACACCCAGGTGTCCCAACCCTCGTAAACCTCGGCGCCCATGGTCTCGGAGGTCGCCACCTCCTGGTCGCTCGTCCGGTACACGGCGCGGGCGCTCGCTTCGCCGAACGGGAGCGTGGCGGAAGCCTGAGGCGCGTAGGGCCCGCAGCGATAGCGCTCGGCGAGCGGGTCCGCAGTGTCCCCGGGCGGCTCGTCCGAGTCGCCAGCGCCGTCGGCGACGGGAGCGGGAGCGCAAGCAGCGAGGGCGAGGAGCCCGATCATTGGACCGCCCCGGCCAAGGTCGGCACATGGCTGACCCACCCGGTGGACGAACCCAGGCCGGCCGCCAGCTGCCAGACCACGTCCTGATCCGCGACCTCCGTCACCAGGCCGGCCGTGGACCACGACACCAGCCGGTTGCCCCCAACCAGCTTCTTCACGTCGCCGAGCGCGACCACGTGGCGGCCCTCCGGTTCCCAGTATGCCCAAGTCAGGGCGATCGTGCCGGCGTCGCGGTCCACGCGGTACTCCACCGCCCGAGACGCCGGGGGCGTTCGGTGCGGGCCATTGTCCATCATCAGGATCCCGTCAGCGGTGAGCTGCGAGTAGTGGCCGTGGTCGAACGGGTCTGCGCTGGCGGCGCCGCTGATCTGCAGCCCGATCTCACCGGTAGCCGGGTCCACCTCCAGGAGCGCATCCGCGTTTCGCGCCATCACGAGCAGGGTGTTCCCCCCTGGGACGAGCGCCAGGCTGTTGGCGTGCAGCCAGTCGACGGCGCCGGCCGCGTACGGGACGGGCTCGTAGTGAGAGCAGAACGCCGACGGCACGATGTGGTCCCAAGCATTGAAGACCTCGCGCACCTCTCCCGCGTCGTCGACGACGACAACGGTGTCGCCGATGACCGCCTCGCCCTCGAAGTCCCGGATGTCCACCGCGAGGTAGGCGAGAGAGCCGTCGGCCAGCTCCGTGAAGGCGTGGTGGAGCCCTGGGGCGGGATGGGTGCGCGCGCTGGACCCGTCGAGCGCCACCTCCAGGATGGCGCCCTCGGCCCCGTCCATCGCCCGCTGTTGGGACGCGAAAAGCACCGCCTTGCCATCGCGCCGCACGACGCTCGCGGTCGACAGCCGGTCCGCGCCCGCGAAAGCCCACCACACCACGTCGCCATCGCGGTCGACCAGGACCGCGCCCGACTCCGCCTGATTCCCTACGCTCATCAGCACGAAGCCCCCTTCGTGCCGCGACGCGTCCACCTCGGAGACAACGAGTGCGGGGACCCAGGACGGCGCGGCCTCGGCCGCCACCGCCACCGCCGCTGAGCTCTCGCGCTCCACCCCGACCTCCGAGGCCGCCACGATCTGGTAGTCGCGACCGGCCTTCAGCCCCTGCACGCGCAGCTCGTGCTCAGTGGTCAGCGCCGCGTCCTCGACCGCGGCGACGATCTCGTCGTCGAGGGAGACCTCCACCCGCGAGGTGGCCGCCAGCCGGGTGGTCCAACGTACGACCAGCACGGACGGCGCGAACTCGGCGGGCTCGACGCTCACCGCCGAGATGCCGACGCCGTCGGGGTTCTCGCCGCCGACCGTGGACGTGCAGCCGACCAGCAGCACGGCAGAGGCGAGCGGAGTGACCACGGAACGCTCCCGCGCTGAGGCCGCAGCGTAATGTCGCCGGAGGCGGACTGGGAACGTCGGCGGCAGAAGCACCGCGGGGTGCCGCGATCGACGGCGCCAGCGCCTACGCCTCGTCGACCGCCACCTGATTCCCGCCGGCGCGCTTCGCCTGGTACATCGCCCGGTCGGCGCGCGCGAGCAGCGTGACTTCCGCGTGGTCCGCCGTGCCGAGGATGGCCACCCCGATGCTCGCCGCGATCGGGTCGATGAGCCCCGGCACGGCAATCCCGCCCAGGGCTAGCCGGACCCGCTCTGACACCCGCTCGGCGTCCGCCAGCGACGCCCCAGGCATCACCACCGCGAACTCCTCACCCCCGAGGCGGCCAGCGCGGTCTGCGGCGCGGATGTTGCCGGCCAGGCAGCTCCCGAAGGCCGCGAGGACCGCGTCGCCGACGACGTGACCGCACACGTCGTTGATGCGCTTGAACTGATCGATGTCGAGGACCAGCAGCCCGAGCGAGTGGCCCTGCCGACGCGCCGCGGAGATCTCCGTGCGCAAAACCTCGAGAATCGCCCGCCGACTCGCGAGCCCCGTCAACCCATCCTCCCGAACCGCTCGCTCCAGGAGCGCTTGGGTCGTCCGGAGCCGCTGAATCACCTGGAGGCCGGCAAAGCCGCAGAAGGCCGCGCCGCCCCCCACCTGGGCCGCGATCACGAACAACAGCGGGATCGCCGCCTCGGGCCCGAGGACCATCGCCTCGACCGGCCGCGGCCCCCCGAGGGCCATCTCGACGGCGCGGTAGCCAAGTCCCAGGGCCATGCCCACGAACATCACCCCGGCGACCATCACCAGGCCCGCCGGGCGGCCGGCCGGCCGGCACAGCTCCCAGACGATCGAGAGCGCGGCCAGCGCCATCCCCGCCGAAGCGACGGCGGCGCGACGCTCCGGCCGCGGCTCGACCTGGCCGAACCACAGGTGAATCGCGACAAACACCGCCAGCAAGGCGACGGTCACCAGCATCCGACCTCGGGAGGCGGGCGCGGCGCCGGCAAGGCCCTCACGCATGAGGATCAAGCTGACGACGGCGAGTACATCTGCGGCCATCGACCACGTCGGGCTGGCCCCCGCGGTGATGTACAGCACCAGGGCGCCGGAGACACAGACCGCCGCGGCCGCCCAGTGCCGGGGGCCCGGGAGGTCCGGCAACGCCCTCCCGCTGGCGATCGCCAAGGCGCCCATCGGCAGCGCCACCGCGAGCGCGGCGTAGATGAGCGTGGGAGAGTGCAGCGCGGAGAGCGGGAACATCGTCACCCAGTGGGGGCCATGAGGGGTCCTCCAGAACACCACAATAGCGCGTCGCGATGTCGCAGTCGCGCGCGCAGGCACCGCCGACGCGCGCCGCGCCGTCAGTCGACCCGGAACGCCCGCGCGCGGGGGAGCGCCGCCGCGTCCACCGGGATCTCCACGGTCCCTGCCTCGTCGACCACCACTTCGAGGTACTCCACACCCCCGGCCCGGAGCTTGCCGTCCGCCTCGGCAATGGGCTGGACCGGCGGTCCGGTGAGCGTCAGCCAGCCGTGCACCACCGCGTACGGATCCACGCCGAATTCGAACTTGGTGATCGGATCCTGCACGCGCGCCTGGTAGTTGAAGCGCGGATCGTCGTTGATGCCGCGCCCACTGAGCACCAGGGCGGTGTACCAGTCGAAGGCCATGTCTTCCGCCGTCGAACCGGTGAGCGCCTCCACACAGTCGGGGCCGAGCTCCGGGGCCGTGAACCAGTCGTGGAGAAAGGCGATGCCGCCGTCGTCGGAGAAGCTCCCGTCGTCGTTGACGGTGAACCCACCCGCCTGTTCGAAGAGGTAGCGCAAGAACAGGTAAGAACCCCCTCGCAGCGGACCATCGCGACGAGCGTCGTAGTAGCTCTGCCCGCGCAGGAAGTCGTTGAGGCTCACGCCCTGCGTCGAGTAGTCCTCGCTGCCGTAGAACTCGCGCATGTCGATGGCGGAGGCCCAGATGTACTGGTTGCCGTTGTTGAAGCCGGTCAGGTCCTGGGCCAGCTCGCTCATTCCCTCGGTCAGGTAGATGTTCTCGCGCGCGTCGAGCTGCTCGTTGCCGACGTACTTGTGCCAGGCGTAGACGAGATGGTTCAGCTCGTGGGCCCAGATTTCGGTGATGGCGTTGGGCGAGCTGTAGTCGCTTTCGGGGTCGGGAATGCCCATGTAGATGGTCTCGCCGCCGTTGCTCCGGGCCCCGCATCCGGCCAGCTCGCCAAGGTCGCACCAAGTGACGTAGGCCACCGCGCCGTACTCGTTGACCGTGAAGGAGGTGAGCACGTCGATCCGGCCGCTCCCCTCTACATCGGACTCCTGCCCGAAGACCTGGCGCGTGCGGGGGAGCACGAGCCCCTCGAACTTCTCGACCACGCCCGCAAGCGTGGCGGCGGGGATGTCGCCGAGGGGGTTCACCGTTGTCAGGTCGTTCCAGATCACCAGCTCGTCGGTGACGGTCACCGCCTCGGCGTCGACGCCCACATAGGCGGAGCCGTCGTATACGCTGAAGGTGCGGTGATCACCCACGGCCGCGAACGCCACCGCGGGGGTGTCGTTCGGCTCCAGCGGGGGCAGCCGGTCGGAGGGTCGGCTCTCCGAAGCGGCCGATGCGCGCTCGCCATAGCGGTAGAACGTGCTCTGCTCGGTCGCCGCCGAGAAAAGCACCACGATGTAGGTGCCCGGCTCGTCGAAGTTGCCGGCGACGCCACCTTCCGTGGTCTCCAGCTCCATCAGCTCGCCAAGTTCATCGCCCGGTTCCGCGCTGTCGTCGCCGCCGAGAGGAGCGCCAGATTCGTTCTCGGAGGCACAGGCCAGCACCAGGAAAATCATGGCGCGGCCACCTCGGCCCAGCGGAACGTCGGGTGGTGGGGCAGGGTGGTGTCGTCGTCGGGGTAGTAGGAGGTGAACTGCAGCTTCAACCAGCGGTCGGCCGCGGTGTGCAGCACGTAGACCTTGTCTGCGGGCAGGATGAGATGGCTCGCTCCGTCGTACTCGTACCAGCCGTCCAGCGCCGAGCCGTACCCGTCGTCGGCCACGTAACCGCTGACCGGGGCCTGGCTGAGCGCGTCGAAGTCTGCACCCGGCAGCTCGGCCACCTCGGCGGTGGTGACCATGGTCCACTTCTGGGCGGCGAGATCGTTGGCCTCTGCAACCAGCCCAGCGCCGAAGTCGTAGCACACCCAGTCCGAGGTGCTCGAGGTGCTCAGCTGGGTCGTCGTCACCCCGCCGGCTTCGGTGGCCGCAGCCCGCGTCGCGTCGTCGGTGCAGTTGATGTAGTCCTCGACCCCGGTGTCACCGGTGTCATCACTGTCGCCGGTGTCCGCGTCCACCGCGTCGTCGAGAGGCCCCCAGCGCAAGTGGATCATGCCGCCCGTGCCGGCCTCGTCGTAGTAGTCGAGCACCCGCAGCTTGAAGAGTTCGCCGCCTGCCGCCCGCACCACCCAGGTGATGTCCGCGGCCGCCAGCGTGTGGTCGTCGCTGTCGTAGTCGAACCAGGAGTTGAAGGCGTACTCCAGATCGGCGTCGTCATCGGCGTCGGCCTCGTCGGTGATCCAGCCCTCGGTGGGCTCGGTGATGGGGTCGTTGTAGCGCACCCCGGCCAGCGGCACGACCTCCATGCCGCCGGTGCCGCTGACCCCGCCGTTGACCTGGATGGCCTGCCGCCGGAGACCCAGGTCCCAGTCGAGCGAGTCGGCCGGGTTGGTGGGCTCGGCGATCACCTCGCCTGCCACCAGATCGAGCCACACCCAGTCGCTGGTGCTGGTGGCGTCGATCCAGGCCTCTCCTGGGCTCACCTCGCTGGCGTCCGCTTCACCGGTGTCGGTGGATTCGGGTTCGATGCTGGGGGCGCATGCGACGAGGAGGATCGGGAAGAATCCCATCATGGTGTGCTCGAAGGCGCGTCCGCGCCAGGCCAGGAGAAGGTGAGTCCCCCGTAGACCAGCCGAGGGTCCAGGGGAACGTAGCGGGCGTCACCCGACCCGAGCAGGTTGTCCACCCCCAGAAAGACGCGCAGGCGCCGATGCCACAGAGACTTTTCCAAACGCAGCCCGAGGTTGGCGTAGGGCTCGGTCACCACCGGAACGTCGGTGCCCTCGCCGTCGTCGACAAAGAAGGTCGCCGGCCCGACGACCTCGCCGCGCGCCGTGGCGGTGAGTCCCCACCCGGCGGGCCTCCCGCTCACCGTGAAGGTGCCGCGGTGAGGAGAGCGCCCATCGAGCGCCCGCTGCTGGTCAAGGTCCTCCGTGTCGGTGAACGAGTAGCCGACATCGACCTCGAGCCCGCGCGGCCAACTCCAGCCCACCCTCGCCTCACCGCCGGTGGTGCGCGCGGACGACACGTTGATGTAGCCGTACTCTCCCGCCGGGGCGTCGGGCGTGGAGGACTCGACGAGGCCGATGGTGATCATGTCGTCGAGGTGGTTGGTGAAGAGATCGACGCCCGCCCGCCAGCCGCCCGGCGCGCTGAACGCGGCACCCGCCGACACATTCCACGCCGTCTCCGGCCGAAGCTCGGGGTTGCCCTCCACCACATAGCCCACGCCGGCGTTCGCGAAGCGAAGGAACATCTCCTTGAAGTTGGGCGCGCGGAAGGCCGAACCGCCGCTGACGCGCAACGCCAGCGCGGGGACCGGATCGAACCGAAGGGCGAGACGGCCGGTGGGGTGGGCGCCGAACCACGAGTCCACGTCCATGCGGGCGCTCGGCGCCACCGCCCACTTCGGTGCGGCGGGCGGCCGCCACTCGTCCTGGGCGAACACGCCGAGCCTGACGCGCTCGCCGTCCTCCGAGAGCCGCGGCGAGACCATGAACCCCGCGCTGCCCTCCACCCCGCCGCTGAGCAGGTGCCCGCCCTTGAGCCATGTGTCCACCTGCGCCTCGAGCGTGATGAGGCGCTCGGTGCTCTCTTCGTAGCTGTCCAGCGCATCTGAGCCGCGCTGATCGGAGAGGTATTGGTCGCGCACGGTGCTGCCAGAGAGCGAGAGGCGCAAGTGCGTGAGTGCTTCCCGGAAGGACACAGCCGTGCCGACGCCGGCCTCCTCGGTGAGGTTGCGCCGGTCGTACACGGCGCCCCGGGTGTCGTCCACACCCTGTGCGTCGAGCAGGGTGTAGGTGGCGCTGGCTTCGACCTCGACCGCCTCCGAAGGCGCGACCTCCGCGTCCAGCGCCAGGTTGACCTGCTCCACGGCGTTGCCGTCGGTCTGGGCGTCCACCGGATCCAGGTCGTAGGCCGGACTCTCGCGCCAGCCGGCATGGAGCGCCGCGGCCCACCGGTTCCGGCGAACGCCACCGGTCCCGCTGGTCGAGAGCACCGGCGCGCCTCCTGCGGTGTCGCGCCCGCCACCGGTGAAGGTCCCCTCGCCATAGGCCGGCGCCGCGGGCTTCCTGGTGATGATGTTGATCACCCCTGCGATGGCGTCCGAGCCGTACAGGGCCGATGCGGCCCCCTTGACGACCTCGATGCGCTCGATGCGACCGGCAGGGATGCGCGCCAGATCGATGACGCCGTCGCGGGCCCCGATCACCCGCTTCCCGTCTACCAGAATCAGCACGTACTCGGAGTCGAGCCCCTGCATGCGCACGCCGGCCCCGCGGAAGCTGTGCTCCACCTCCACGCCGGGCACGGTCTCGAGCACCGCGGCGGCGTCCCGCGCACCCGACGCCTCGATCTGGTCCCGGGTGACGACCTCGGTGGCCACCACGGCTTCGCTGCGCTTCTGCTCGGTGCGGGACGCAGTGACGACCACCACCTCCCCGTCGTCGGCGCGAGCGGACCCGACGAGAAGCGCCCAGCCGGCGGCGAGCAGCGGTCGGGGAGGGCGCATCCGCGGCCGAGGCTATTGCGGCGCCCGGGTGGCGATGTCGAAGGCGTGTCGGTGCCTTGTCGCCCGGCCCCACGTGGTACCCTCGCGCCATGCTCGCCGGGCACTACGCTCCTGCTCTCGCCATCAAGGCCCTCTTTCCGCGAACCCCGCTCTGGCTGCTCTTCGTCGGCGTCCAAGCGGTCGACATCGCCTGGGGCCTGTTCGTGCTCAGCGGCGTCGAGGTCGCGCGCATCCAGCCCGGATTCACGGCCAGCAATGGGCTGGTCCTGGAGCAGGTGGTCTGGAGCCACTCATTGATCGCCGCGCTGGCGTGGAGCGCGGGCGTCGGGCTCATCGTGCAATTCGCCCTCGCAAGGCCCGCCGTGGCGGTCGCCACGGGGTTGGCCGTCCTCTCGCACTGGTTTCTCGATCTGCCGATGCACGTGGCCGACCTGCCCTTCGCGGGTAATTCCGGCCCCAAGTTCGGCTTCGGGCTCTGGCAACATCGCGAGGCGTCGTTCCTGCTCGAAGCGGGCCTGCTCACCCTGGGCGGCTGGCTGTGGTCGCGCGGCCCGGGGCAGACGGTCGCCCCTGGTCGGCGCGTGGTGCTCGCCGGGAGCCTCGGCCTCCTTGCCGTCGCGGGCTACTACGGTCCGCAGCCCGAGGACATAGGCGTCACCGCTGCGTTCGGGCTTGTCGTGTATCTCCTGGTTCCGATGCTGGGCCGGTGGGTCGAGGGGCCCGGGCGGGCGTAGGACGGTCGATCACCCACCCCCGACGGGGCCGAAGACACCGCTGTCCCGTTGGGTTACTCGCGCTCGATGCTGACACTTTTGGCTTTTACGGCCCTGGCCCACTCGGCAGACGATTCGCCTCCGGTCCACGGGCGGCTCCACCTCGATCCGCATCAACGGGTCCGGACTCGCCGAAGACCGTCCCGGACACCACGGCTCCAACTCAGGGCCGGGTGGTCAACCTGGACGTACTGCTACCAACGCGAACTGCGCCGGGACCCCAGACTCCAAGGGCAGGCGACGACTGCGTCAATGGACGCATTTTCATGTTCAGTTTCCCCGCGCCGACGGATGGCAGCCGGGTCGTCGTGTCCTACCCGCTGACCTTCTTGCCGTAGCGAACACCGAGCACCGCTCCCCCTCACACCGCCCAGGGAATCGCTTCACCCGCAAGCAACGCCCTGACCGCCGCGGCCACCCCATCGCTGATGCCTGCGCTCAGACCGGGGTGCCAGCCCGCGGCATGCGGCGTCACGATGACGCGCGGGTGGGTGAACCCGGCGAGCGCCGCTGGCTCCTCCGGAAACACGTCCACACCGAGTCCGCCGAGGTGGCCGGCCACGACCGCACGGTAGGCGGCGGCGACGTCGAGGAGCTTGCCACGCGCGGTGTTCACCACCACGCAGCCCGGCCGCAACGACGCGATGAGCGCGGCATCGACGAGCTTGTGGTTGGTCCGCGTGAGGCTGGCGTGGAGGGTGAGCACATCCACATCGCGGGGAATCGCTTGCCCGTCACGGACCTCGACGACCTCGGCGCCGAGCACCCCGAGCACCGACGCCATCTTTGTCCCGATGACGCCCATCCCCACCACCGCCACGCGTCCAACCAAGCGGGCATCGTAGCGATCGAGTTGCTTCCGGTCCCACTGACCTGCCCGGGCCGCCTCGCCAAACGGACCAAACCGCCGGGTGAGCGACAGGATCATTCCCAGGGTCGTCTGCACGACCGCGTCGCGACGCACCAGCGGCAGGCGCGCACAGCGCACCCCGGCGGCGCGCAGAGACGGCACGTCGAGGTTGTCAAAACCCGAGGTGGTGGTGATGACCAGCCGCGCCCGCGGCACATCGGACGGCGTGACCCGCTGGGTGCTCGGCACCACCACGACATCGGCCGCACGGGGCTCATCGACGAGCTCGACCTCCGCAGGCAGGCCGAGGAGCGGCCCCACTTCGTAGTCGGCTTTCCCCCAACGACAGAGCGTCAACATCGCCGGCGAAGCTATCCCGCCAAATTCTGGCAGGCCCCCCGGATAGGCGAGCGGGATGGCCAAGGTGAAGACGGCGTTTGTGTGCCAGCAGTGCGGGCACATGGTCCACTCGTGGATGGGGCGCTGTGTCGCTTGTGGCGGTTGGAACACCCTGGTTGAGGAAGTGCAGGGGGGCGAGGCGCCGCGGGCGGCCAGCAAGGGGCCGCGCCCGCCCACGCGCGCCCGCCCGATCACCGACACCAGCGGCGACGCCGGGGGCGAAGTCCGTCTGCGCATCGGCATCGGTGAGCTGGACCGGGTGCTGGGCGGGGGCCTCGTCACCGGCTCGCTGACGCTGGTCGGGGGCGATCCTGGCGTGGGAAAAAGTACGCTTTTGCTCACGACGGCGGACGCGTTCGCGAAGCGGGGAATCCGGGTGCTCTACGTCAGCGCTGAGGAGTCGGCGCGGCAAGTACGGTTGCGGGCAGAGCGGCTGGGGGTGCTGTCCGACCAGCTGTGGCTCCTCGCTGAAACGTCGATCACCGCGGTGTTGGACGCGGTGGACGAGGTCAAGCCGAAGATGTTGGTGCTGGACTCGGTGCAGACCTTGTCGGACCCCGAGCTCAACGGCGTGCCGGGCAGCATCGGCCAGGTGCGCGAGGTGGGGCACCGCGCGATGCTCCTGGCCAAGTCCAAGGACATCGCCACGTTCCTGGTCGGGCACGTGACCAAGGATGGCAACCTCGCCGGCCCGCGGACGCTGGAGCACCTCGTCGACACCGTGCTTTACGTCGAAGGCGACGGCGCGACCGCGCTGCGGGTCGTACGCGCCACCAAGAACCGCTTCGGCAGCACCGGGGAGATTGGCCTGTTCGAAATGCGGGAGGAGGGCCTGGTGGAGGTGCCGGACGCTTCGGCGCGCCTGTTGCGGGAACGGCTGCCCGACGCCGCGGGGACGGTGGTCACCTGCGCGATGGTGGGGTCACGCCCGCTGCTCGTCGAAGTTCAGGCCCTGGTGGGTCGGCCCACCCAGGGCACGCCCGCGCGGACGGTGCTGGGCTTCGAGCGGGGTCGGCTCTCCATGCTGCTCGCGGTGCTGGGGCGCGCCGGGCTCGATCTGTGCGATCGCGACGTGTTCGTCAGCGTCGCGGGCGGCTTGCAGGTCGACGAGCCAGCAGCCGACCTCGCGGTGGCGATGGCGATCGCGTCCAGCGCGCGGGGTGAGGCGCTGCCGGCCGACCTCATCGTGCTGGGCGAAGTGGGCCTGGTGGGCGAGGTCCGGGGCGTCGGGATGCCGCAAGTGCGCCTGCGCGAGGCCGAGCGGCACGGGCTGCGTCGCGCGTGGGTGCCGCCGGGCGTCGAATACGCCGGCCGCCTCCGCATCGACGAGGTCCGTCGTGTCGGCGACGTGCTCGGGAAGTGGGGCGGCTGAAACGACTACTGCCCGCCGAGGATGATCGGCGTGTCCCCGTTCAGGACGATGACCTTGGCGTTGGCGCTGGTCGCCAGCTCCTTGTAGGCCTTGATTTGCTCGTAGCGGAGCTGGTTGTCGTTGAGGCTGGCCGAGATGATGCGTTGGTAGTCGGCGATGCCCTGCGCCTCGACGCGTTTGCGCTCGGCCTCCTGCTGCTCCTTCTGCAACACGAAGACCATCTTCTGCGACTCCTGCTCGGCCTGGATCTTGCCTTCGATGGTGGTCTTCACCGACGCCGGCAGGGACAGATTGCGCAACAGGATGCTCTCCACCACGATGCTGCGGGCGGCCAGCTCGGTGGTGATCGACTCGCTGATCTTGAGCTGGAACTCGTCGCGCTTCTCGGTGTAGAGCTGCACCGCCTGGTAGTAGACGGCGGCGTCCCGGACGCGGGAGCGCGCGATGGGGCGGATGACACTCTCTTCGTAGTTGACGCCGACCTCGCTGAGGAGCTTGGGCGCTTCGCTCGGGAGCACCCGGTAGAGCACGGTCATGTCGATGATCACCTCGAGGCCGTCAGAGGTGAGCGCGCGGATCGCGTCATCTCCCTGGACCTGCCCTTCGTCATGGAGGGCGCTCATGGTGTAGTTGCGCGTCTTGCCGTCCATGTGGACGACGTTGGCGAGGGGATTGACGAGGTGAAGGCCCGGCTCGAGCACGTCGGGGGAGACCTTGCCGAAGAGCTTGACCACCCCAATCACGCCGGCGTCGACGGCGACCGCGGCGGACAGGATCGCCGCACCCACCATCATCAACGGGCCGATGACGTTGAGGACCCGCGCGAGCGGGGCGAGACGAATGTCAGCGCTCCGGACAACGGCAGCGACGACGAGGAGGACACCACCAAGGACGAAGAGGACCATGTGCCAATGATAATCACCGTTGGGCCGTCGGCCGTCATCGATGCAAGGCGTCCTCGACGAATCCCTCCGGCTCGACCTGGATCGTGCTGTGCGAAATCCCGAACTCGTCCCGCAGGCACGCCGCCGCCGCCTGAAGGATCGCGCCCGCATCCTGGCCTGGCGCGGCGACGAGGTGGCCGCTCATCGAGATCATCCCGCTGGTGATCGTCCACACGTGCACGTCATGGACACTGGCGACCCCATGAACCGCAATGAGCCTGGCCCGCAGTTTCTCGGTGTCGATGTGGGCCGGCGCGGTCTCCATGAGCACGCCGACACACTCTTCGAGCAGCATGTAGGCGCTCCGGAGCACGAGCAGCGCGATGAGCAGACTGGCGACGGGGTCGGCCCAGCCCCACCCGAACGCCCACACCGCCACACCCGCGACGATGGCGCCGGCGCTGCCGAGGGAATCGGAGAGCAGATGGAGCCAGGCCCCTCGCACGTTGAGCCCGCTGCGATCGGCCCCGCTGAGGATGGCGAGCCCGATGAGATTCACGACGAGGCCGCCCGCCGCAATCGCGATCATCGGGCCCGGCTGAACCTCGGTCGGCTGCCCGAGGCGGCGCAGGCCCTCGACCAGCACGCCGACGCCAATGGCGAGGAGCGCCGCACCGTTGACCACCGCCGCCAGCACCTCGGCGCGATGATATCCATAGGTGCGACGGTGATCTTCCGGCAATCTCGCCATGCGCAACGCGAACAGCGTCACCCCCAGCGCCGCCGCGTCGGACAGCATGTGTCCGGCATCCGCCATGAGCGCCAGCGAGCCGGTGAGCCAACCCCCGACCGCCTCGACCCCCATGTAGGCCACGCCGAGAAGCAGCGTGGCGAAGAGGCGCCGCTCGTCCCGGATGCGCGAGTGCGCGTGGTGATGACCGTGATCGTGGCTGTGGTGCCCGTGATCGTGATCGTGCCCGCCAGCCGCCATCGCCGCGGCCGTATCCTCTCGCGAAGAGCCGTGGTACCGTGCGCGGCGTGACCCTCCTCTCCCTGCTTGTGGCCTGCGTCGAAGTGGAAGCGGAGGTGGCGCCCCCCACCTTGGAATCGCAGTCGCTCCTGGCGCTGCAGCGCTTCTATGAAGAGGACGCCAGCGAGCAGATCGAGGTCCTCATCGACCTGGTCGCCGACGAGGTGGGCGACGAAGCGGGCGGGTTCTACTTCGACCCGCTGACCCCGGAAGACGTGGAGATGTTCGAGCACTCCGACGCCGCGATCTGGGAGCACACGGCCGGCTGCGCGGTTTTCTCGAAGATGCGCGGGACGGTCGCGGAGTACGCGACCAGCGTCCCCGAACCCGACCAGAGTTTCCCCCACGAGACCTACAAGTTGTGGTCCCGCGAGATCACCGGCGGCACGGAAGCCGAGTTCCTCGCCGGCGGCCCGCTCGACACCTGGAACGAGGTCGAGAAGGAGGGCTTCGCCTTCACCGTCGCCTACGGAATGGACAAGGACTACCGCTGGATTGGCGACCACACCCTGGCGATGATCAGCCTCGTGCCCGAGGGCGAGCAGCCGGTCGACGCGCTGGGTACCGAGCTGGTGGTCGGGTTCACCATCGAGTTGTGGACCGAGATCGACGGCGAGCTCGTCTGGTACAACGGGAGTTGGACCGAGATCGAGAGCCCGCTTGACGAGGACACGGTCGACATCGAGTGGTGGCTCGATCAGCTCATCGACGGGACGATCGACTACTTCGAAGGCACCGAGCTGCACGTGATGGGCGAAGAGGTGGTGGAGTAGGGGTCACATCTCGGGCATCGGCGGGATCACTGCAGGGCTGGGCTCGCAGCTGACCTGAGCTGGGGGATCGTCGTAGTGGCAGCAGCCGTCCTGGCTGCAGACCCAGACCTCCGCGCCGGGGGGGACGACGACGCTGGCGGGGTCGTGGTAACTCACCCTCAAGCTCGGAGTCCGCACGACGACCATGGCAGCGAGGTTCTCAGCCGACGGCTCGCCGGAGAGCCACTCGACCTCGAGCCCCCGGCCGGTGGGGCGCCGAAGGGGAAACACCTTGTCTTCGCCGTCCGCGAGGCGAAGGTCGCTCCAATAGGCGTAGCCCCACAAACCTGACGTCACCAGTTCGTAGTTGCCCGCCGTCAGCCGGTCCCGGGAGGGCGCACCCGCCTCGCACCGTAGCAGGCCGACCCACACCGAAGTCGACTCGTCGCGCCTCGTGAGCATCGCGCCACAGAATTCCTCGCTGGGGACAGTGATCGACGCGGTGCCCGTGCGTTCGAACTGCGCCGCACCGTCGTGAATTTCGGCGCGCTCGCCGGCAAAACGACCGAAGGTGCACACGAGGTGGGCGTCGGCGGCGTCAGGGCAAACGCAGCTCTGGCGCTCGGCGTCGCAGGGTCCTCCGTCCGGCGTCTCGGCGCTGATGCACGCGGCCCCGGCCACGTCCTTTTTCTTGCACTCGACGGTGCCGTCGTCTTGCAGACACGTGTAGTTCACCGTGAGGCCGTCCTCCAGGACCACGTCGTAATGCTCCTTCAACCACACCAGAGGCAGTTCCGGCCGCAGGTCGGCGGTGAGGTAGCCGGGCGCGGAGACCTCGACGTCAAAAAATGCGTCCATCGGATCCAGCCCCCAGCAGTCTCCTCGGGGCCACGAAAAGCTCACGGTCGCATCGACCAGGCGGCGCCCCTCCAGGTCTTCCACGCAGATGGTGAGCCCCTCGCGGGGCTCCCAGCTCAGGTGGGCGTGGCCGTCTCGGGTGTCGATCACGTTGTCGACGAGTTGGACGCCACGCTCCGGCTCGTTGAACCGCGTCTGCGGCGTGACCGTCAGCTCGCCGCACGGCAGGCGCAAGCGCGCATTCCCCGGCGTGATCGGCACCCAGGGTGCCCCGGGCATCACCAACGACGTGGGGGGCGGCGAGGGTGGCGGGTCCCAGGACAGCGCGAGTTCGCAGGCCTCCACCACGGTGATCACGTGCTCCTGGCCGTCGTCGCGGAGGCTCAACCTCTCGGGCGTGGCCGGCCAGCCGCCGACGTTGATCTCGACCGGGAAGGTCGCCGGCACGAAGACCCCGTCGGCATCCGAGTGGCCGAGGGGGAAGGGACCCTCGAACATGCCGTCCTCGGACTGATCATAGACGGGCACGCCCTCCACGGCGTTCCCGCCGGCGTCGACCATCCGCACCGACGTCTGGCCGGCGGGCGTGCGGCGCGCGGGGACGGCGGCCGCAGCTCGGGGCGCGGCGATGACCGGGCCCGGCGCCGAAAGGTCGATCCCGACGCTCGGAGAGAGCCCGAACCACCACGCGAGACCGCCCGCCAGAAGGGCGAGAAAAACCATAGCCAGCAGCAGTCGCGACCGCCGCCTCACCCGACCAGCCGCTGATGCTCCGGCATCATGCAGCGGTCCTGGACTACGTCGATGCCTGCCGCGCTGAGCAGCTCCGCCGCCTCGTCATTGGCGATGCCGAGTTGGAACCAGACCACCGACGGCCGCCACGGCAACGCAAGTATCTCTCGGGCCACCGGGACCAGCGCGTCGGAGCGGCGGAAGACCTCGATGACCTGAACCGGCGCCGACAACTCCGCGACCGACGCGACGGCCGGGGCGCCCAGCCACTCCTGACCCGCGAGCTTCGGATTGACCGCAATCATGCTCCACCCCTGCTCGGCCATGTACTTCGGAACGTAGAAAGCGGCCTCCCAGGGTTCGACCTTGGCGCCGAGCACCGCGGCAGTGCGGTTTTCGGTCAGGATGCGGCGGAGGTCGGGGTCGCTTGAGGGGAGCATGGCGAAGGTTATCTGGACGACGGTGCGCTTGGCGCGTATGATCGTATGTATGCGGACCACCATCACGATGGATGAGGGACTCTTCGAGGATGCCCGACGCGCCGCCACACGCGGCGGTGCCACGCTGTCGGCGTTCATCGGCGAGGCGCTTCGCGAACGCTTGGCCCGACGCGCCGAGCCGGCGGGGCGGCCGTTCCAGCTGGTGGTGTTCGGGGAGCCCGGCGCGGCCATGGCCTTGAGCCCTCAGGCGATCCACGACGCGTTTGACGACGAGGACGTCGCCCACTTTTCGGCGGGCTCGCGTGCTGCTCCCTGACGTCAACGTGCTGGTGTACGCGCACCGCGCTGACGCAGTCGAGCATGCCGCGTACGCGCGGTGGCTGACCGATCTCGTGACCGGGGACGCCCCTTTCGCTCTGGCGGAGGAGGTCTTGGCCTCGTTCGTCCGGATCGTGACCAACCCGCGCATCTTCACGCTGCCGACCCCGCTCGCGGCCGCGCTCGCGTTCGGTGACGAGCTCCTCGCCTGCCCAGGCTGTCGAATCATCAACCCCGGACCGCGCCGCTGGTCGATCTTCGGCCGGCTCGCCGCTGCGACCAGCGCCACGGGCAAGCTGGTCCCCGACGCCTGGCTCGCGGCGTTAGCGATCGAGACCGGCTGCGAGTTGGCCACCGCGGACCATGATTTCGCGCGATTCCCCGACCTGCGCTGGCATCACCCCCTCACACCTCGACAACCGTAAACGCGTCCCCCCCCTCGTCGGTCGCCGCAGCGCGGAAGTTGCGCACGCCGGCGGCCGTCCGGAGCCAGTCCCGCAGCCCCGCCTTCAGCGCGCCGGTGCCGTGCCCGTGGAGCAGGTAGCCGTAGCGTTCCCCATGCATCTTCAGGCGAGAAATGAAGGCGCCCACCTCCCCTTCCGCATCGGCGAGGCGCAAGCCGCGCAGATCGCAGGTGTTGTGCGGTAGGCGAAGCCCGCCGCCCTCGGGACCCGGACCTCCCGGAGCCGGAGACGGGGCGACCTCGACCTGCACGCGTGGACCTTGCGGCGCTGGTTTGTCCTTGGCCGGTGCGAGCTTGTCGAGAGGCAGGCGCACCTTCATCGCCCGAACCTGCACCTCGGCGTGGTCGGCGCCGACCGAGAGCACCTGCCCGTGCTGGCCCACCGTCGTTACCCATACCCGTTCGTCCAGCGCGGGCCGAAAAGTCGGACGCCCTGCTGCGGGCCCGTCCCCATCGAGTCCAAAGCGCGCGCCACGCACCGCGGCGAGGGCCTGGTTGGCGGTGTGGAGCGTCGGGGCCTGATGGACCTCCTTGACGAGGGCACGGAGCTCCTCCTCCATGGTCTTGAGGTGCGCGCGTGTCGCGTCAAGGAGGCGAGCGCGCTCGCCAGCGAGCTGCCGGTCGAGCTTGTCCTGCCGCGTCTGGAGGTCTGCCTCCCGAGCGCGCAGCGCCTCGTCCCGCGATTCGAGTTGTCGTGCGGTTCGGGCGACGGCCTCTCGTTCGGCGTCCAGCGATTCGGCGAGTCGGGCCAACCGGGCGGCGCCCTCATCGAGCAGGGTGTGGGCGCGTTCCAGAACCGAAGCCGGCAAGCCCATCCGCTGCGCGATCACCAGCCCCTGGCTGCCCGTGGCGAGACCCGGCAAGAGGCGGTAGGTCGGCCGGCCGTCGGCGAACTCCATGCCAGCGACGGTGATCCGGGGATCTTCGACGGCTTTGAGCTCGGGATAGTGGGTGGTGATGACGACGCGGGCGTCGCGCTCGACGAGGGCCTCGACGACCGCAGCGGCAAGGGCCGCGCCCTGTGCGGGGTCAGTGCCGACGGCCACTTCATCGACCAGGATGAGCGCGCCGGGGCCCGCGACCGCCAGGGCCTCCTTGAGCACCGCCAGGTGCCCCGAGAAGGTCGACAGGTCGGACGCCACACTTTGGAGATCGCCGATGTCGGCCAGGATCGGCTCGAACCAGTCGAGACGGCTGCCCTCCGCCACGGGAATCGGGATGGCGGCGCGGACGCAGAGGGCGCAGAGACCGATCGTCTTGAGCGCCACGGTCTTGCCGCCGGCGTTCGGTCCGGTCAGCACCAGACATCGGCGCGTTTCGTCCAACTCCAGGGTGTTGCCCACCACCTCGACGCCGCGCAGGGCGAGCAGCGGATGGCGCGCGTGGCGCAAGCGCACGATGCCCGACTGCCCGACTTCCGGGACGGTGCCCTGCCACCCGAAACCGAGCTCGGACCGCGCTGCGGCGAGGTCCAGGTCCCCCGTGGCTTCGAGCGCAGCCAGCGTGGGAACGGCAATTCGCCCGACCATGTCAGACAGTTCGGCCAGGATGCGGAGCGTCTCCTGGGCGAGACCGTCTTCCGCCGCGCGGAGATCGTTCTGGAGTTCGACCGTCGCACCGGGCTCGACGTACGCCGTCTCGCCGCTGGCGCTGGTGCCGTGCACGATCCCCAGTCCGCGGCGGAACTGCATCTTGACCGGCACCACCAGGCGACCGTTGCGCTCGGTGACGTAGTGGTCCATGAGCATTTCGCCCCAGCCACCGTCCCCCAAAAGCGCGGAGAGCGTGTCGTGGACGTGTACGCGGAGCTTCTGCACCTGCTCGCGGAGCGCCGCGAGCTTTGGGAACGCGCGGTCGGACAGCGTGCCGTCGGCGTCGAAGGCGTCGCGGAGCTGCCTTCCAGCCGGGCGGTTGTGGTCGATGACGGAGGTCAGCGCGCGGAGGCGAGGGCTCTCCCGTTCGGCCAGCCAGTCGTGAAGCTGGCCGATGCCAGCCAGGGTGCGACCGACCGATACGAGGGCCCAGGCCTCGATCACCATCCCGCGCGCGGCGCGACCGAGCTCGTCGCGGATGTCCCCCACGGCGTCGACGGGAACCACTTCCCCGCGCTGGCCAGCGGCAGTCAGCTCGGCGACGAGCGCGTAGGCATCGAGCACCTGGGAGCGCGTCGCGAGCGGCAGCAGCGCACGTCCGCGCTCCGCGCCCATCGGCGTGCGCGTCGCATCAACGAGGGCACCGCGGACGGCGTCCCAGTCGAGCGTGGCGAGGGTGCGGGCGGAGAAGTCCATGGCGGCGGGAAGGGTAAGCACGAGTTCGGCCATCAACAGGGGTAGAGAAATACGCATCTATTATGATGTGATATTGGTCAAACTTACGTATTATAAATCATATTTGATGTGTTGTCACCAACGCAGCCGATGACTGTCCCGGATGTGGGACACCCACTCGGCGGAGACCCCGACCTGGCCAGCCACCAGAGCCCACCGGCGCACCGCCTCGACCACCTCCGCCAGGATCGCCGCCGATCGGCCCCGTTTGAGTGACGCGAGCTCGCCGACCGCCTCGAAATCCGTCGCCGCAAAGCCGTCCCGTTTCCCATTCACCGTCATCTGATGGGCGCTGGTCCACTCGCCGGCGGGGTTGTAGGACCAGGTGACGTCGAAGGCGGGAGACAAGGACCAGGCACCGGTCTTATCCATGAGAAAGGCGATGTTCTTGACGTGGTCGTCCTGATTGCGCGCCACCACGTTGAACACCATCCGTCGGAACTGCTGCTCAATCTGAGCCATCGGCAGGCGAAGATGCCGCATGACCAGAAAAACGTGCTCGTAGCCGTACGCGCCGGCGGCGTTGAAGTCCAAGTGAGCAAGCGCGGCGAGGGACTGGAGGTGGAGCCGACCGCCCGCCTCGGTGCGGTCGAAGCGCCGCGTCAGGAAGTGCCGGCGGCCGCCCTCCTCGAGCAGGCGACACTCGCTCATGGTGAGTCCTGCATCGCGAGCCATCAGGTGGTAGGCGTACTCGATCGCGCCGAAGCCCTGCGGATCAGCGAGCTCCCGATCGCGATTTGCGGAGACGCCGTCGAACTTGATGAGCCACTGGGAAAAGCCGGGCAGCGCCTCGACCTGACCCGAGCGCACCTCCCGCGACGCCGGATTCCACGCGATGAGCGCCTTGGCGCGGGCGCCGCCGGCGCTGGTCCCCACGCGGAGAATGTCGGCAAAGCCGTCCGGCGCACCGCCCAACGGCACGGCCAACCCCTCGCGCTGCCGCAGGATGGTCGAGGCCAACGCAACCAGCTCCGCGACCACCAGGGGTTCTCCCTGGCCCGGAGCGGGCCCGAGCGCCGGCTGGAACGACACCGCGCCCATCGCGCGCCGCCCGAGGTAGCACAGTCGCTCCATGGTGCTGAAGCTGTCGGGCGTGCGCCCCTGACGGGCCAGCCAGGCGTCGATGAGCGCGTTCCCGAAGCGGTCCGGCAACACATCCGCGAGCAGGCCGGGGAGCCCACGAAATGCGGGCCACGGCAGCTCCGGGAACCGGAAGACGCGCGTGGAGAGCGGCATCATCAACGGCGCCACCTCGATGCCGCTGGTGATGAAGTGCGGGTCGTACTCGAAGGCGGCAGCCGCCTGGCCCTCGGGCCACGCCACAGCGCCCACCTGCCGGCCCCAGAGCTCGACCTTGACGACCGCAGCCACCTAGTCGCCCCACGTCCAGGGCTTGGGCGCCACGGCGGAGGCCGCGGGGGTGGACGCGCGCCGCCGCCGCGCACCATCGTGCACCAGGAGCTCCATGGGGCGTACGCCGGGCGCCGGAAGCAGCCCGTGCAGGGGGTCGGCAATGCCCAGCGCGCGCAGCACGCGGAGCAGGCTCAGCACTTGCACCGAGGACCCAGCTTCCAGTCTTTGAACCGTGGGAAGCGAGAGGCCAGCCTCTTCCGCAAGGCGAGCCTGGCTGAGGTTCAGGTCAAGCCGGGTGCGCTGGATCCGGCGACCAAGCTCGAAGAGGATGGTGGTGTCGGAGGGGGGGGGGGGGAGAAGCATAACAAATCATAAACGATGTGAAATGGGGAGTCAACCGGACTAGACATCAGTTTTGATGTGATAATCCCTGCGGATGTGCGCCCAGGACATCACATCGTGCCGACCAGGCGGCGACCAAGGCTGGATCCGGGCGCCGCGCCCTCGCCGCGCGCAGAAGGCGGTTCTTGGGCGTGTGCTCGGCATCGACGAACTCGACCACATCGACGGCCCAGCCGTGCGCCTCCAACCAGTCCACCCGCAGCGCATCGGTCAAGGTCGCCGCGTGCTCGCGCAGCAGAAGCCCGTGCCGGTACGCGGGGGTGGGGCCGCCGCGGTTACGACGCAGCTCCGCCGCGAGCTCGGCTTGACAGCAGGGCACCACGAAGATCGAGGCGGCGCCGAGCGCATCGGCAGCGGCGAGCGCCTCGTCGGTCGCGCCGTCGCAGGCGTGAAGCGCCAGGACGAGGTCGGGCGGGCCGCCCAAGGCCGCGCCAAGCTCCCGGGCTCCCGCGATCGTCGAACGGGAAAAGGCCATCGTCGAGAGGCCCAGGGCCGCCGCACGCGTCGTGCATCGCTCCACCAGGTCCTCGCGGACGTCGACGCCATGCAGGACGAACGGAATCCCCGCCCCGCGCAGGGCATCGGCCAGCACGAAGCTCAGGTAGGCGTTGCCGCAAGCCAGGTCGAGCACCCGCAGCGGCGCCTCGGCGGTGACCCCTCGGCGGGCGCCGGCCTCCCAGGCGGGGCGGAGCAGTTCGACCAGGTGGCTGACCTGCTTGTACTTCTTCGCGTTCTGCGCCGAGATCGTGCCGTCGGCGTTCTGAATGCCGAGGACCCGCAGCAGCGCGCCGTTCTCCACCGGGTTGAGCGCGCGCGCCTTGCCGCCCATGACCTTTTCCGCCGGAGCGGCCGGCACCACCTTGGAGCCCCCGTGCCGCACGTCGATGACGACGCGCTCGCCCCCCGCGCGAACGACCGTGAACTTCACAAAACCGTCCCGCGCGTGCAGCATCGCGGTCGCTGCGAGCGCGTCCAGAGCGGCCTCATCGCGCACCACGTCGCCTTCGAAGACATGCTCGCCAGCGCCCGCGGTCCGCGCGACCACCAGACGCTCAAAGCCCTCACCCAGAGCGCGGCGGAGGTTCTGACGGGCTCGATGAAGTGGGCGCATGGGCCCTCCGGAAGGCGGCGTGCCTATCATGCACCCGGGGCTGCGATCAGGGTCGGCGCGGATCACCCCCCCAGGCGCCCTCGACGCCGAAGATCGGCAAGATCGGGAGTCCAAAGCCCATCCCCTCCACCGCCACATCCACCAGCCCCGTGATGAAGGGCTCCGGCACACGGTGGTTGGTCACGTTCTGGAGGTCCAGGTACGCGTCCAGCCGCCAGGTCCGGAACGAAAACCGCTTGGAGACCTTCAGGTCGAGGGCGTAGAAGTCCTCCGCCCGCCGGCCGAAGGGCTCGACCTCCACCACCTCGAGGGTCAGCGCGTCCACGACCAGCTGCGGGTCGGTCTCGACCAGATACCCACTGGCATAGCGGAACCGGCCGGCGACGGTCCACGCCCGCCCCAGGTCTACCTCCCCCGCGATACCGGCGGTGACGGGCTGATCGAAGCGAGATGGCGCCCATGGAGCGTCGCTGTCCTCACGACGAAAGCTCCGTCCCCAGGCCAGGCGCGCCGAGCCTGATAGGCGTCCCTCGCTCGCCCGCACGGCCAGCTCCGCCCCGTACGCGAGCCCTTGCCCCACGTCGATGCTCCGGTCCGCTTCGATCTCGGCCAGCACCGGCATCAACCGCCCGTAGGCCTCGACCGACAGGTCGACCGCCCCGGCGCCCCAGAATGCCCCGGCGCTGCCACCCCACGATTGATCAAGCTCCATCGACGCCCCCTCGGGCACCGCCAGCAGGAGCTCCCAAGCCGGCGGCGCGTGGTGGCCGGAGAGCTCCAACTCCAGGCCCGCGCGGGCGCCCAGCGGGAGGAGCCCCGCCACCCCTGGCGAAAGCCCCGTGCGGCCACCTTGCTCGCCGACCAGCAGGCTCTCCAGCCGAAGGCCCGCGACCACCTGCGCCGCGTTCCCGATCCGGAGGTCCGCATAGACGTCGGGCATGACCACCGGCGCGGCACGCTCGATGCCGTCATACCGGACGACCGCTCCGAAGGCTTCGACGTCGACCCCCGCCCGACCATCAATCACCGAAGAACCATCGTCTTCCAACTCCACACGGAGGCCGCCGCCAGTGCGCTCCTGGCGGATCACCGACGCCCCCGCATCGATGACGAGACTTTGCCGCTCCCACGCAAAACTGGGCGCGATGAGGAGGGTCCGACTTCCGAGCGGGGTGCGTAGGCGCGCGTGGACCCGCTCGGTCCCGAGCTCGTAGACGGCGGTGGCATCGGGCAGCGGCAGGGTGATCACATCAGCGAAACCGAAGCCGAAAACGCCGTCGTCATCGATGTCCAAGCGGGCCTGCCAGTCCCAGAATTGAGGAATGGAGCCGGCCGCATCGGCGGGAAGGAAGGGGCTGGCCACCCCGTCGAGGTAACTACGGCGTACCGACCCGCTCACCCGCGCGCGGCCAACTGGCGCGCTGGCGTAAGCCCCGGCGAACACGAGGTTGGCCCCCGCCCTGACCTCCGGCGCGGCGCTCGGGGCGCGCGTGACCACATCGACCGTTCCGGCGAGGCCGCGCCCGTACCGCACGCCCCCGCCCGAGGGGAGGAAGTCGACGCGGGCCACGAACGCCGGATGGAAGACGCTGGTGAAGCCGCCCAGGTGGTACACCAGCGGCACGCGGACCCCATCGACGTAGACCGCCGTGTGCGTCGGGTCGCCCCCGCGAACCAGCAACCAGCCCGACTCCAGCGGTGACCGCACGGTGCCCGGCAGGTTCACCACGGCCCGAAGCGGATCCCCCAAGGAGCCCGGCATCGCTCGGAGCTCCGCCGAGTCCACACTTCGCCGCGACACCTCGGCGCGACCTCGCCGATAGGTGCCCACGATGCCGCTGTCGACCCCCTCGACCGCCGCCCACAACTCCACTTCGACCACCGCACCAGCGACCACCACCAACTCGACGTCGTCGATGCGAACACCCGGCGCGCGCACCGTGAGGGTGTAGGCGCCCGGCGGAACCCCTCGCAGGCTGAACCGACCGGCGGTGTCGGTGGCCACGTCGCGACCGTCTACGCGAACTGTGGCCCCACCGAGCGGCTGCGAACCACCCCCGGAGAGCCGGACCCGCCCCGCGATCGACACCGGTGGCGGCGTGAACGTGATCGTGAGCGGGATGTGCACCACGACGGCGACGCCGCCTTCGGTGGCCGGCGACAGGCGCGCGGACAGGGCGGCGCGGGTGGCGACATCGACGAAGGGGCTGTCGCCGCGGAGGACAAGCACCTCGAGCACCTCGCCCAGCTCGCTGACGAGCAGGTCCAACTCCACGATGACGGGGCCTGTCGCCGGGTCGGCAGCCGCCGGCCAGCCCACCACCAGCGGCACCAGGAGCGAGGGCGGAGCAATCGCGAGATCGGCCGGACTCCCGGCGGACGCCACCGACAGGACGAGCACCGCAGCGAACATCGGGGGCACCGTAGCACGGGCTCTGGTACCCCTTTTCATGATAGCGCCCGCGGATGAAAACCTCGTCCACGGTCACGATGATTGCCATCAGCGGCGGCCTCGCGCTGGCCGCGTCTTTCCTCGCCTGCGACAGCGCCAAGCCCCCGCCGACCGCGACCGCGCCGGCCAAGGTTGAGGCGCCCAAGCCACCGCTGCCGCCCGCGACGCTCCTGCTCGCGGAAGCTCAATTCATCCGAGTCGACGGCAAGCCGAAGCCCGGCCCCGCGCTCTTGACGCTCTGGGCACGCACCGACGGCGTGTGGTCCAGCTCCATCCTCGAAGATCCCGACAGCAACGTCTTTCACAAGGCGCTGCCCGACGGCAAAGGCGGCTTCTACACCATCGGGGCCGAACAGGCCTTTTTGAAGCATTGGACCAAGGTTGACGGCAAGTGGACCGGGGAGGGCCTGTGGAATCCCAAGTGGGAGGGCAAGTTCAACCGCATCCGGGATCTCGAGATCGGCGACGTCACGGGGGACGGGCAGGACGACCTCGTCATGGCCACCCACGACGCCGGCGTGCTCGGCATCGGCAGTTGGACCGCCGAAGGCACACTCGAGGTCACCGAGCTCCGCAAGCAGGAGAACACCTTCGTCCACGAGGTGGAGGTCTGTGACGTCGATGGCGACGGCAAGAAAGAGTTCTTCGCCACGCCCTCCGCGCGCAACCAGTCCAGCGGAAAGTCGCAGCCGGGCCAGGTGGTGATGTACCGGTACGTGGACGGAAAGTGGGAAGAGACCGTGCTGGACGACTTCGCCGACAGCCACGCGAAGGAGATCCTCTGCGCGGACGTCGACGGCGGCGGGCCGGCCGAGTTCTTCTCCGTGGTCGAGGCGCACACCGAGCTGGTGGATGGAAAGGCCCAGATCAAGAACCCGGTCGAGATTCGTCAGTACCGGTGGAAGGGGGACAAGGTCGAGCACAACGTGATCGCGACGATTCAAGACAAACAGACCCGGTTCCTCATCCCCGGCGACTTCGACCACAACGGCAAGATCGACCTGGTCGCCGCCGCGATGAAGACCGGTCTCTGGCACCTGACTCAGACGCCGGAGGGCACCTGGGCCTCAACGAACATCGACACCAACAGCTCCGGGTTCGAGCACGCGAGCTGGGGCGCCGACCTCGATGGCAACGGCACGCCGGAGCTTTACGTCGCCGCCGACGAACAGCGTGAGCTGCGCCAGTACACGTGGAACGAAGCCACCAAAGCCTTCGATCGCGTGGTCATCGGTCGGATCGCCGACGACTCGATCACCTGGAACGTGACCTCGGGGCCGTTCTGATGCGGGCGCATCGCAGGTAGCACTCAGCGATTCGCCAGCCCGAGGGGGCGGCGTAGGGCCTGCGGGGATGGGGAGAGCGGCGCCCGAGGCGCGTTATTTACGCGACTCGGGCCGCAGGCCGGGCGCCTGCGCCCGGCCGAAGGGAACGCCGCGGTAGGGGAAGGGTCCGGGAAGTCCGGGCACGTGCGCCCCTTCCCCCGTTGTCGGTCAGAGCCCCGACTTGTTCGCGCTCCACGACGCGCGTGCGTAGCAGTCGATGGTGAGGTCGGCGTCGACGTCCAACCCCAGGAAGGCGCCGCCGTCGATGCCGGAGCGGTCGCTGATGTCCGTGTAGACGAGCCCAGAGAAATTGGCGTAGATGGTCCCCTCCTCATGATCGACCTGTCCGGTCATGGTGAACCCACCGCGCAGATCGACGGCCACTTCCCAGCGTTCGCCCTCCAGTTCGTGGAACTCCGCCCGGTAGGAGGGGTAGGCGCCGAGCACCGTGAACGGCCCGATCCACTGCTCGGAGTCCTTGTCGAAGCCCACGGCCGTGCAGTTGTCCTCCCAGCCGGCCGCCGCAAAGGTGGTGGTCCAGTCACCCGCGACAGCCGGGATGTTGCCGGTGTCGCCCCCGCCATCGCCGTCAGGATCGCTGCAATCGCCGAGGTCGGTAGAGTCGGTGCCATCACAGCCCAGCGCCAGCAAAAGCAGGGGAGAAAGAAAGACGCGAATCATGGCGATACTCCAGGTTCAATAATGAAAACAACCCGACGGTTGAGGCTGCGCGCCTCAGGAGTGCCGTCAGCGGCCGTCGGCTCCTGATCAGCGCGAGCGGCCGCGGTCAACATCCAGGCCGGGACCGAAAAGCGCTCGATCAGCGCCCGGACCGTGGCAGCCGCGCGCCACGCACTCAGCTCCCAGGCGGTCGGAAACTGCTTCTTGAACGGCGCGGGCACCGTGGGCGAATCGAGGTGCACCCTGACGGTGACCCGCCACTCCGGATGCAAGGTCATCGCCATCGCGAACAGGTCCAGGGTCGGCTCTGCTTCCACCCGCAGATCCCGACCCTCCGGCGAGAAAAGCGTATCCAAGGGCACGGTGACCAGCGTCCGCCGACCGTCGCGAGTGACCGTCGCCGGATGCCCCTTGAGGAGCGACCGCAGCTCGACGAAAGCGGGATCGGGGGTCGGGTCCGTGCTGCACGTCGCGAGCTGCGACTCCAGCCGTTCCACCTTTTGGCGGAGCGCGATGACCTCCCGGTCGAGCTGGCCGATGAGCGCGCGGTCGTCACCCGGGCCAGCCAGCGCAGCGAGCATCCACCAGGTCATGGGGCGGCGCCCAGTGGGGGGTCGATGCCCCAGTCGAGGGGGCCGAACCCCTTCATTCCCTGAGGAAAGCGGCCCGAGGCGCGCACACGCAGCCAGCGTGCCGCCCAGCGCCGCAAGGCCTCGGGGTACCGCCAATCCCACGCGCCGGCGGTGCGCTCTTTGGCCATGCCCATCCAGGCGAGGGTCTCGGGGTGCTGGTCGACCTCCGCGCCGCTGTGGGGCCCCTCGGCGAACACGAGCACGCCCGCCTCGTTGCGAATCAGGTGGCCGGTGGCAGGCGGGTCGAGGACAACGTCGCCCCAGTCGCCCAGACCCTCCAACTCGGCCGGAGCCTCGAAGCGGTCGGCCATGGTCAGGAACGCGCGCCCGCACGCCTCGGCGTCGTTGCCTGCCCGATGCGCCTCGAGCAGGGGAACCTCGACCCGCGAACACAGCTCGCCGAGGCGGTGGGAACGCGCTTCTCGGAAGAAGAGTCGCGACAGGTCGGAGGTGTCGACCTCACCCGCGGCGCGCGGCCAGCCCAGGGAGAGCCGGCGGAACTCGGCGGTCAGGAAGCGCTGGTCGAAGGGGAGATTGTGCGCGACCAGCAGCGAGCCCGCCAGCAGCTCATGGATCGCCCGCGCAGCCGTCGAAAATTCCGGCTTGTCGGCCACATCTTCGTCGCGGATGTGATTGACCTCGGTGACTTCGCGCGGAATCGGCGAGCCCGGATTGAACATCCACTCATGACGCACGGCGTCCGCCACGCGCCCGTCCGCACCGAGCCGCAACTCTACCCCGCCAAACTCGATCACCCGGTGCCCGTCCTCGGGATTGAGCCCGGTGGTCTCGGTGTCGAATGCGACGATTCGAAGCTCGCGCCAGCGCATGTGCGCCTACAGGCGGCGGCGGCGGGAGCTCGCGAGCGCGGCGAGTCCGAGGAGAAGCACCCCGGCCGACGGGTCGGTAACGGCGCAGGAGCACACACCAGGGGCGGTGAGGACCGGACCGCCGTTGCCACCGCCGTTGCCATTGCCGCCGTCACCGGTGTCGGTACCGGTGTCGGTGTCTTCCGCGTCGTCGCAAGCGGTGCCGAGGCCGTCGCCATCGGCGTCCGCCTGGTCGGCGTTGGAGACCTTCTCGCAGTTGTCGAGATCGTCGACGACGCCGTCGTCATCGTCATCGTGCCAGGAGAGCACCGGCTCATAGAAGTAGGCGGAGGAGTCGTCGCCATTGCCGTTTTCGTCGACGACGCCTTGGTTGTACCCGTAGAACCCCACGCCGTTGAGGGCGAACTCCGCGCCTACTGTGACGACGTACTCGATTCGACCCAGGGTCACGACCAGCTCACCATCGTTCATGGAGACCACGACCGGGTTGTCCGACCCTTCGTCGACCGATCGGTCAGTCTGATCCAGAACCTCGACATCGCTGCCGCTGATCAGGAGGAGGCCGGAGCCCGGCACGTCGAGTTCACCCGACGCGCAGTCGGTGTTGCCGCCGCCGCTGTCGTAGCCGCAGAAGAGCAGCAGATATCGTTCGTCCGCCGTCGCGCCGAAGACCACTCCCCACGAATCGTCGTCGTCCACGTACACGTTGACTGCGAACTCGCCCTGTCGGACGTCCACCGCCGCGTTGGTGAGCCAGTTGTCGTGGGCCCCGCCGTCGCCGAACTCGCCGTCATCGCCTGCGTCCCAATACGGGGCGACGAGCATCGTGCCCTGGTAGTCGAAGCTGTACCACTCGTCCTCGTTCCAGCCGTTGTTCCACCCGTCGCTTCCCGCCACGACATCGCCGTCGGGAAACTCTTCGGGGACCCACGCTTCGACGGTGCCGGCCAGGGAAAGGGACGCAATCAGGGTCAGGACCATCGGGTACTCCGCGAGGCCTACTATGGCCGATCATTGGGCCGTAGACCGGCCGCTTGGTCAAGAAACTGTCGATCGGCGGACTCAGATTCGCGACACACCCCTTGCGGCGGGACGCAGGCCGTGCTCTTAACGCCGCTGCACCCGCATCATGTCGCTCCCCCTCCGCCCTGTGCCACCCACCCGCGCCAAAGAGCAGGTCCTGGTCATCGATCCCGGTGATCCAGCCGGGCGAACCTATAATCTCGCCCTGGGAGCCGAGGATCGTAACGTCCACGTGTGCACGACCGCGCAGGAGGGCCTCGCCCTTTTGGGCGAGGTGCGTCCGGACGTCGTTGTCGCCGCGCTCGATACGGCTGACCTCCCCGGGCTCCGACTCTTGGAGTCGATCCGCCACCGGGCCCCCGGGGTGCCCGTCATCACCCTGGCGGGGCACCCGACCGTGGAGGGCGCGGTCCAGGCCTTGCGGGCCGGTGCAGCGGACTACCTCGGTCGGCCGGTGTCCCCGGGGCTCCTCTCCGAGAAGGTGATCCGGGCGTTGGGCGCCGCCCGCACCAGCCGACAGCTCATCCAAGCCCAGAAGGAAGCGAGCGACAAATGGGGCTTCTCGTCATTTTTGTCGCGCAGCCCCCGGATGGTCGAGGTGTTCAACGCCATCCGTGCCGTCGCTGGCACCGACGCGACGGTGCTCATTCGCGGGGAGACGGGCACGGGGAAGGAGCTCGTGGCCAAGGCGCTCCACGACCGTTCGCGACGACGGACCCGCAACCTGGTGTCGGTCAATTGCGGAGCGTTCACCGAGACCCTGCTCGAAAGCGAGCTTTTTGGTCACGAAAAGGGCAGCTTCACCGGGGCGATGGGACGTCGCGCCGGCGTTTTCGAGATGGCCGACGGCGGCTCGCTGTTCCTGGACGAGCTGGGGGAGACTTCCTTGAGCGTCCAGGTGAACCTGCTGCGCGTCTTGGAGGAGATGCGCTTCCGACGCGTAGGCGGCACCCACCCGATCGACGTCGACGTGCGGATCATCGCTGCGACGAACGTCGACCTGGAAACCGCGGTCACCTCGGGCCGCTTCCGTGAGGACCTTTTCTACCGGCTCAACGTGTTCCCGGTGACGCTCCCGCCCCTGCGCGAACGGCCTGAGGATATTCCTATTTTGACGAGGCATTTTCTCACAGATGCCGCGGAAGAGTACGAGTTGGAGGCGCCCGAAGCCCAGCCCGAAGCGATGGAGCTGATCCTGCGGTACCGGTGGCCAGGGAACGTGCGACAACTCCGTGCGCTGTGCGAGCGATGGGTGATCCAATGCTCAGGTCGGGAGCTTCGGGCTGAAGATCTGCCGGCGGAGCTGCGGCGGGGGGGGAAGCCGGACGCCAACCCTTCGGGGGTCTTCATCGACGACAGCGTGCCCCTCCCCCAGCTGACCGAGCGCGTCATCAACCAGGTAGAACGCGCCTACATGCACCGACAGCTCACCAAGCACAAGGGACACCTGATCCACACAGCGGCGGCCTGTGGCATCACCCGCCGCACCCTCTTCAACCGGATGAAAGCGCTGGGGCTGGCGGTTACGGACTACAAGTAGCCCTGTGCCCGAGGTTTCGATGCGTTCGCGTTGGTCGGCTTTGTTCCCCTTGGCCCTTCTTTTTATCGTTCCTATGGGTTGCGCCGCCGCCGTCCCGCCCGCCGATGCCGCGGCCAAACCGAATGTGATCGTGGTGCTCGTCGACACCCTTCGCGCCGACCACATCGGCGCCTACGGGTACAAGAAGCGCCCGACCACGCCCAACCTCGACGCCTTTTCCGCGGGTGGCATGGTGTGGGAAAATGCAGTCTCGCAGAACGCGTGGACCGTGCCGAGCGTCGCGAGTCTCTTCACCGGCGTCGACGCCCAGGCCCACCAGTGCCTCAACTTCCGCAAGGGGGAGAAGCTCGCCACCGACACGATCTCCGACGCACAGGAGACCATGGCGGAGTCCTTCAAAGCCAACGGCTACACCACCGCGGCGTTCATCAAATCGACCGTCATCAGCACCAGCCACGGCTTCTCCCAGGGCTTCGACAAGTTCGAGATCGTCGGCGGGAAAGACCAGGCCTGGGGGTACTCGGCGCGGGACCTCAACGACGCCGCGCTCCCCTGGCTGACGGGGCAGGTCAAGGCCGGGGGACCGTTTCTTGCCTACCTGCACTTCATGGATCCGCACTCCCCCTACAAGGCCCCGGAGCCCTGGTACAGCAAGTACAAGGGGAGCTACGCCGGGAAGCTCGATGGTGCCCACGTCGGGCTGGAAGAGGCGTTCAAGGCCAAGACCGTAAGCGCCGCCGACTGGGAGTACATGCTGGCGCTCTACGACGCCGAGATCGAGTACTGGGACACCGAGTTCGGCCGGTTCTGGAAGGAGCTTCAGGCGGCGGGCGCGGCCAAGAACACCATCGTGGTGCTGGTCGCCGACCACGGCGAGGCCTTCGGCGAACACACTAACGTGTTCCACGGGAACTTGTACCAGGAGAACATCCACATCCCCGTGATCATGCGCGGTCCTGGAATCAAGCAGGGCCGGATGAAGGGGTACAGCCAGCTCATCGACGTCGTGCCGACCCTCGCCGAGCTGAGCGCCTCCCCCAAAGGGAGGGCCTGGCAGGGCAAAAGCATGGTGGCGGCGATGGCCGGCGGCGCCGGGCATACCAACCCCGTGTACAGCGAATACGCCGGGCAGCGCATGGCCATCGAGCCTTCAACGGGCCTGAAGCTCATCATCGGCGATGGCGATCCCAAGTTGTACGACCTCCCCAATGACCCGTTGGAGCGAGTGAATCTGTACGGGGCCCGACCAGCGGACGCCGCGCGCATCAAGACCCAACTTCAGACCCGATTCGCCGCCGGACAGGCCCTCTCCAAACAATTCGGCGTCGGCAAGTCGGAGGAGATGTCGGCGGAGCAATGTGAGATGCTCAAGACGCTCGGCTACATCGAGGCTGACAAGCCCTGCGGGGAGATCAAAAACGACGACGACGGGCACGAGAACTGATGCTGCTCTTGAGCCTCCATCTCCTCGCTGCCAACGCGCTCGCGGCCGAATTCGCGGGCACGCTGAAGGACCTCTCGCTCGACGCTCCCGGCGGCCTCGGCGGCGCGCCCGACGGCATGGCGTTCATCGTGCCCCCCGGCAGTACGGCTTCCGCCACCTTCGGCGACCTCGGCGAGGGCGACGCCGGCATCCGGATGAGCGTGAAGCAAGCTGGCGATGCGCTGGTGTGCAGCTTGCTCGTGCCGCTCGGCGCCCAGGCCTTCGCCAAAGCGCGGGTGCGAGTTCCGGAGATCATCGCGGGCAACGGCTCGTGGATGGGGATGAATTTCGAGCTACGGGCGCGAGACAGCGCCGGTCAGTTGGTTTCGCCCGGCGGCGGGCCCTACGTGCTCATTGCCAACGTGCGCGAAACGGGCGGCTGGAAGGACCTCGAAGGCCGAATCCAGGTTCCTGCGGGGGCAACCCAAGGGGAGTTCTGCTTCCGGTTCGTCCTCTCCACCGGCACTGTCGAGATCGACAAACTCGCGATCATCTCGCGTTTATCCGAGGGCGGCGGCGCGGCGCCCCCACCCCTACCCAGGGGCACTCCGCCGGCATCGGCGCCGATGTTGCCCGCAGCAGCGAAAGCCCCCGGCAAAGTGCCGCCCGCGCCGGTCTCGGCCCCCGCGATCGTGGTCACTCCGGTACCAGCGCCCGCCGTGCCGGCTGGCGACTCGGCCAATCGCGGGTTCACCCTTCGGCTGGACCAACGCTCCAGTTCTTCGGCGTGCACCCGATGGATCGACTCGAAGAGCCCCGTGACCGTGTGGGGGTCGGCGGACCTCACCACGATCAACGGGGACGCCATCGACTGGAGCGGCGTCGCGGTGGAGTCCTACGCACGCGATGCAAACGACCGACCGCTCACGACGGGTGGCGTTCCCTACGCGCCGCTCTTCGTCAGCACCGTCGCGGGTGACAGCCAGCGCTTCTCGGTGGCCTGGACGCCTCCCGTCGGCACGGAGCGCATCCGGTTGTGCGCCCGCTTCTCCGACGCGGCGGGGGCGATCGCGTTTGATTGGAAGTAGGGCTGGCGCCTTAGGCACAATGCCGGTCACTTAAGCAGCGCAGCCTGAGCCATCAGCCGTTAGCCCTCAGCGATTAGGTGCGTCGGAGGCGGAATGCGAGACTTCAGGGACCTCTTGGTGTGGCAGAAGGCGCACCGCCTCACGCTCGACGTAGCGTGACTTCGCCCGATTCCTGTCGATCGCTCTCCATCGGAAGCTGACGGCTGAAGGCTAATTGCTGACGGCTCGCCGCCACGATCGCCCAAGTGACCGGCATTGGCCTTAGGCAAGCTCCGCCCACGCCGCCTTGAGTAGATTGAGCGCCCCCGCCTCCTGATGGGCGGCAACCGCCGGGCCGGCCGCCGACAACAACTGCGCGTCCCGACGCGCATAGGCGCTGAGCGTGGCCGCCCACACCAAGCCGTACGGACCGGCGCTCCCCTCCCCGACCCAGCGCGCCACACGGACGGCCGCGGCAGGCAGGTCACCCGCCGCGACTCGCGCCGCCGCATCCAGAAGCGCCGCGTCGCCCGGCTGGCGTGAGATTGGCTCGGCCGCCGCGAGCGCTCCTTCCAACCGGACACGCTGCGCGAACGCCGCGACCGGCTCCACGCGCCCGAGCGCGATCTTCAGCACCTCCGCGTGACCCGCCGTCAGGCGACCCTCCCAGACCATGTCGGCGGGCGGGGCCACGGGCTCCCCGCAGTCGAGCAACGGCCCTGCGAGCGCGACGAGAGCGGCCCCGCGGACGAATTCACCTCGCGCCAGAAAGCCGATGGCCTCGGCAGACGACGCCGTGATGGCCCCCGCATCCCGCGCTGCGGCGGCCGCCTCGACCGCCCGGCCCGCCGCCATCACCTTTCGCGCGAGTTGCCGCAGCGCGATGTCGGCGTCGTACATCACCGCCTCGGCGACCCCCTCCGGGAGCCACGGCCACGCGGCGAGGCCGGCCGCGGCAACCTCGACCTGAACGCCGCCGAGCGCCACCAGCGCCGCATCCAGCTGAGCGTAGAGCGCGGCCACCGGTCGCAGCTCCGGCGTCGCCCCGCCGGTCTCCGCGACCAGGAAAGCGTCCAACGCGCGCAGCACCGGGTCCTCTTCGCCGAGGTCGGGCGCTGGTGGCCGCCATGGATCCACCACCGGAAACGGTGCCAGATGCGCGACGGCGGACAGCGCAGCGAGCGCGGCAGGATGGGCCGTACCGGCGCGCTCCCCACCCGCCGGGGCCACATTGGTCCCGAGCGTCCGCGACAGCAGCGCACGTGCGCTGAGTCCCGCCAAGCCCAGCTCCGCCGCCGCACCCTCCACGCGTGGCCGGGCACGACTGTCGACCGCAGCGTCACAGACGCCGTGCCACGATGAGGTGAGGTGCGCGAGGACCGCCTCCACCAGCGCCAGTTCCTGGGCCACCGCGAGCACCAGCGGCGTCTCGTCGGGCTGCCCGACGGCCGCAGCGCCGGCGGCCAGCGCCCGGGCCGCGGGGTCGTTGGCGTGTTGAGCCAAAAACCGCAGACAGGCGCGCGCGCGGCACCACAGCGGATCGGCCGCCCCGCCCGCTCCGAGCACCGCGCCCACCAGCCGCGCCGGGTACCGGAGGCCACGGGAGAGCACACCGGGCGACCACGATACCGAGCCGAAGATCGCCTCCGCCCCACCCAAGGAGCCGACCACTGCCTCCGCGGCAACGTCCCCCTCCGCAATCGCCTCGATCTCCGCGTCATCATCGGGATCGGGCGCCAGCGGCATCGGCCGCCAGCGTGGTTTCCCAGGCCCGGCCAGCGCGTCGTCCGGTGGCGCATCCCCGCCAAACATTCTCGCCCCAGACCATGGCGACGAGGCACCGGACCCATCGCCGGCCGCCCCACCCCCACCCGTGGAGAACGACGGGAGCACCTGCTCCAGGTCTCCGGCGTCCTTGTCCTCGTCCTGCTCCTCCTCCTGCTGCTCCTCGCGGGCCTTGTCGAGGGTGGCCTCGGCCGAGGTCGTGGCGGTGTCGGTGTCGGTGGACTCCTTCACCATGCCCTGCATCGCCGCGTTGCCCATCTGCTGCTGCAACTGCGCCGCGGCCTCGGCGTCCACCTCGCCCGCGCCCTGCGCCTTCTCGAGCGCACGACGGGAGTCCTTGGTCGCTTGATCGAGGTTTACCTCCTGCTTCTGGCGGGCGAGTCGCTCCTGCGGCAGCTCTGGCCCTGCTTTGTCACCCGGACGACGATCGAGCCGCTGCGCCATTTCAGGGAGGGGCGTACCCCATCAGCCAAAACGAAGCTCGATCACCGGGCCTAAGCCCCGAGTCGGAGCGGCCATCATCGGCATCGCCTCGTCGCCGCCCTCGCGGAAGACCTCGACGTGAAATCCGACGTTTGCCGTTCGCAATGCCTCGCGCGGTGCCGCAGCGCCCGAAGGAACGGCGAGCGCGGTGTGAAGGGTGCGAAGGTCGTCGAGGGCGAGCGAGGTGAGCTTCACGGCGGCTCCTGGTACCGCCACAGCTTCCACCGCCACGCTTGACCTGTCAAGAGTTTTTACTCGAAGGCCTGGATGCCGGTGATCCAACGGCCGAGGATCAGATTGTGCACGTCGTGGGTGCCTTCGTAGGTCTTGACGCTCTCTAGGTTGGCCATGTGACGCATCACTGGATATTCGTCGAGAATACCGTTTGCACCATGGATATCACGGGAGACCCGCGCGATCTCCAAGGCGATGTCGACGTTGTTCATCTTCGCCAAGGAGACCTGCTCGGGAATCATGGTCCCGTTGTCCTTCATGCGCCCGAGCTGCAGCGCAAGGAGCTGGCCCTTGGTGATCTCCCGCAACATCCACGCCAGCTTGTTCTGCACGAGCTGGAAGCTGGCGATCGGCTTGCCGAACTGGATGCGCGACAGGCTGTACTCCCGCGCGGAGTGGAAGCACGCCATCGCCGCCCCGAGCGCGCCCCACGCGATGCCGTACCGGGCGTTGTTTAGGCACGAAAACGGCCCTTTGAGGCCGGAGACGTCGCCCAGGATGCGATGCTTGGGAATGCGGCAATCCTGGAAAACCAGCTCGCTGGTGACACTGGCCTTGAGCGAGTGTTTCCCGTGCATCTCCGGCGCGCTGAAGCCGGGATCGTCCCGTTCGACGATGAAGCCCCGGATCACCCCGTCGAGCTTCGCCCACACCACCGCCACGTCCGCGATCGTCCCGTTGGTGATCCACATCTTGGCGCCGTTGAGCACGTAGCTGTCGCCGTCATCCACCGCGCGCGTGATCATGCCACCGGGGTTGCTGCCGAAGTCGGGCTCGGTCAGCCCGAAGCAGCCGATGAACTCGCCGGACGCGAGCTTGGGCAAGTAGGCCTGCTTCTGCGCTTCGGTGCCGTACTTCCAGATCGGGAACATGACCAGGCTGCCCTGCACGCTGGCGAAGCTGCGGATGCCGCTGTCGCCGCGTTCGAGCTCCTGGCAGACTAGGCCGTAGGCGACGTTGCTCATCCCCGCACAGCCGTACCCCTGCAGGTTCACCCCCAAAAGGCCCATCTCGCCCATCTGGCGGACGAGCGGCCGCGGGAAGGTGCCGGCCCGACAGTGACCCTCGATGATTGGGATGACGTTGTCGTCCACCCAGCCGCGGACGACGGCGCGGACCGCCTTTTCGTCGTCGCTGAGCAGGCTGTCGAGATTGTAGAGATCAACACCGTCGAACCTGCGCATGGCTACACCTGGGTCAGAGCGTGAAGGGACGTCGCAAAGAGGTCAACCGCGGTTTGGGCCTCGGCTTCGGTCAGCGTGAGCGCCGGACAGAAGCGCACGGTGTTCTGACCCGCGCCAAGGATCACCATGCCCGAACGGTAGAAGCAGTCCATCACCACGGCGTTGCGTAGCTCGGACGCGCGGTTCTTGCTCTGGCGGTCCTCGACCAGCTCCACCCCGATCATCAGGCCCTTGCCGCGGATGTCCCCTACATTTGGGTGGGCGCCAACTGCATCACGGAGCATCCCCATCATCGCCGCGCCGACGACGCGCGCATTGTCGACCAGCGATTCTTCCAACAGGTCGAGGGTGGCGTGGGCCGCCGCACAGGCGATGGGGTTCCCGCCGAAGGTGCTGGCGTGGGCGCCCGGCTTCCAGCGCATCGTCGTTTCGCTGGCCAGCGTGGCGGACAGCGGCAACCCACTGGCGATGCCCTTGGCGAGCGAGATGATGTCGGGCTTGACGCCGAAGTGTTCGTAAGCGAACATCTTCCCCGTCCGCCCCATGCCGCATTGGACCTCGTCGAACGCCAACAAGATGCCGTGTTCGTCGGCGAGCTGCCGCAGCGCGGGCAAGAAATCATCCGGCGGCACGATGTACCCGCCTTCTCCCTGGATCGGCTCCACGAAGATCGCCGCGACCTCGTCGGGCGGGCAGATGGTGCGGAACAGGTTCTTCATGTGGTCCAACGCCTGTTTAGTGGCATCGGCGCCGTGCCGGTAAGGGTCGGGGTACACGGTGTGAGTGACCGGGAGGAAGGGACCGAAGCCCTCCCGTTGCCGGGCCTTGCTGGCGGTGAGCGACAATGCCCCCATCGTGCGCCCGTGAAAGGCATCCAGGAACGCCACGAAGTGCTTTCGCCCAGTGACGAAGCGCGCCAACTTCAGCGCGGCCTCGTTCGCCTCCGTCCCGCTGTTTCCAAAGTACACCCGGCAGGCTTCGCCAGTGACCGGCTGCATCTTCACCAAACGATCCGCCAGCCGACCCTGCACCGGGTAGAAGAAGTCGGTGCCGCTCATGTGGATGAGCTTTCCCGCCTGCTCGGTGATCGCGGCGACCACCCGCGGATGGCAGTGTCCGGTGCTGGTCACCGCAATGCCCGCGGACATGTCCAGGAACTCGTTCCCATCGGGGTCCTTGATCCACACGCCGAGCGCCGACTCGGCCACGAGCGGGTGCTCGCGGGTGTAGCTGGGCGAGACCGCGGCGTTGCTACGAGCGATCAGCGCCGAGGCAAGCGGACCCGGCAGTTCGGTGCGCAGGACGGGACGGCGCGACACGGGACCTCCGGAAGGGGCGGCTTCTATCGCAGTGGGGGGCGATCCGCGAGCCCGAAGAGCTGGACGTTGGCGACCACGACCTCCTCTCCCGGCGCCGAGTGCGCCACGATGGCCCGCAGCTCCCGAAAGTAGGCGCTGTGCAGCTCGCGGAGGCGGGCGTGGTCGGCCGCGGACACGCTGAAGACGTTGTAGGAGAACAGCCCGTCGGCGCCCGCCTCAAGCCGCTCGACCCCCACCGACGCCCAGTGCGCCTTGAGCCGCCGTCCGGCCGCCGCGTCGCGTCGGGTGTCCGTGGTGCCGGAGTGGACGAGCACCCAGCGCGGCCCGCTCCGGACGAGTTGGCCCGCGTTCGAGAGCGTTTCGATGGCCGAGGCGACCGTCTGGAGGTTGCATCCCAGCTGCGCTGCGACCCAGGCATCCGCGTGCTCGTCCAGGCGAGCGTACGCGTCGAGCTCCAGCGCGCGAAGGACGGCCTGCGTCCACGGAGCCTCGTACGCGGCGCGGCGCTCGGCCTCCAGCTGGCGCCAGGCGGTGGAGACCGAGGGCAGCGCATCCATCTCGACGAAGCAGGCCAGCCAGTCCAACAGTCGCAGCGAGGTCGCCTCGATCAGCCTCAAAAAGTCCGGCAGCCGCGGCTCGGCGTCCCCGGACAACCAGCGCGCCACGGCAAAACGCGAGCGCCCGGCGCGGCGCGCGACCTCCACGACCGGCACCGCGCCACGCAGGTCGTCGAGCAGCCGTGCCAGCGTCGCCGGTCGAGAGACGTCAGCCTCCTCCAGCCATGCGGGCGGGGTGCGGAAGAAGCGAGCCCAGGCCGCAGCGGTGTCGACCCGCGTGCGCGCGGCAAGATCCATCGTGACCGCAGCCGTCGGCCACCGCAAGCCAGCCTCCCAGGTGTAGATCACGTTGCTTCGACAGCCGAGGCGGCGGCTCAATTGCCCCTGGGAGCGCGGCCCCCGCAGAGCACGGACGAGCTCGCGGGACAGGGTGTCGTAGTCATGCACTCTAGCAGTATCGCACAGGATACCGCGAGCGCGGGGGACGAAACGTGCGATGCTGCACTTGTGCCCGGCGAGTTCTGCGCGCACATTGAGGGTGGGTCAGGCACCCAGGAGACGACAATGCTTTCTCTGCTCATCACGATGGTCGCGGTCGGTTGCATGGTGGACGATGGCGATTCCGGCCAGTCCGGGGAGGAGAACGCGGGCGCCATGTGCGACGCCGTCGCTACCGCAGACTACCCCTTCGCCGAAAGCACCCCGCTGGGCTTCACCGGCCAGCAAGTTGCCGATCTGGTGGTCGCCGAGCACGCCTCGACGCTGTCCTGGGCAAAAGGCGGTGACACGGCCCTGACCGTCGCGATCACCACCTCCGCCACGTCGATCACCTGGCGCGACAACGAGTACCTCGACGACGGCAGCGGCATCGAGATCGCGATGGACTGCGCCGACGACCTGATGCTCCCGGTGCAGGCGGTCTTCACCACCGCGGACGGTGCCTTCGCCGAGACCTGGGCGCTCGAGCTGAGCTCGGTGGCGGTCGACGCGGCCAGCGCCTACCAGGAGCTGGACCTGGACGCCCTCAGCGGCACCTACACCGTCACCGAGGTCGACCCCGCCGACTTCGACAGCGTCCGGGCCTCCCTCGACCTCGAGATCGGCGCTGCCGGCGCCTCAGGCGTGGTCTCAGGCCAGGCCGAGGAGAGCGGCGACTCCGCCGACCCCGACAGCACCGCCAGCGCCAGCGCCTTCGACATCGCAAGCTTCTGAGACCCGGCGCGGTACACTCCACTGATGCGCCTCACCCTTCCCCGTCGCTCGTCGTGGCTGGCGGGTGGCCGCAGTGCCGACGGGCGCGGTCAGGCCCTGCTCGGCGGAAGGCGCAGGAACGCGAGCGTCTCGGCGGGGCTGAGCGCAGGGCATGTGGAGCCCTTGAAGCCGCGGGGGTCGCGAGTCGTGATGATGTCGCAGCCGGAGGCCCTCGCGCTCGCGGCGCACACCGCGTCCTCGAAGTCTCCCCATCGCAACGCGACCGCCTCGGCGAGCACCGCACGATCGACCGGGGCGACGGCAAACACCGAGAGCACGTCGGAGGTGCAGCGGTCGCCGAACGCTCGATCCCGGGATCGCGTCGCAAGGTAGTGCAGCGTGGTGACACAGTGGGCGGCGAGCAATCCCTCCGCCTCGCCTCCCTCGACGGCGGCCCAAATCGCCGCCGCCGTGTCGGCGTGCGGCGCTCGATCCAGCAGGACGTCGAGAACTACGTTGAGGTCGACGAGTATCCGCTTCTTCATGCGTACTTCGCGACGACGTGTCGCCGGTACTCCTCAACATCGACGCCCCGCATCGACCCACGGAGTCGGGCGAGGACCGGGGGAGCCACCACGGGTGTCGGCTCCGCCACGATGGCGGCGAGGTAGTCCTCGACCAGCCGGGATACCGACGTTCCCGAGGCCGCCGCGTACCGTTTCGCCGCCGCGATGACGTTGGGGTGAACCGTCAGGGTGAGCTTGGCGGTCATGCACGTGTGCCTCGCGCAAGAATCATACGTGCAGAGCCCGTCGCGGTCAAGGGTCCTGACGCAGCATTCTTCCCGCGCCGTACAGCCGCTGGCTCGGCGAGAGCGGCAGTGCCGGCGAGCACGCGCAGGCGCTCCAGGTCGTCCTCCACGCCGAAGTCGTGCTCGGAGCGAACCAGCAGCACCGGCAGCGTGACCGGCAGCTGCGCCAACCGCTCCGGGTCTGCCCCCCGGGAGAGCAGGACCAGACCGTGGAGCGTCGGGTCGCCCAGCGCCACTTCGGTCGCGACCACGCTCCCATCGCTGTGGCCGATCAGAGTTACCCGACCGCCGTCCACCTCAGGTCGTTGGCGAACGCACGCCAGCGCCGCCACCGCCTCCCGCACCCGCTGTCCGTCGTCAGCGGGTGGGCCGCCGGTGGCGCCCGTCCCTCCCTTGTCGAACAGGAGCGCCGCGCCGCCGCCGCGGCTGATCGCGTCTGCGACATCGGCGTAGTGGTGCCACGCAGAGTCGGGGAGATCGCCGTCCCGGTTCCACATCTGCCCACCCACGAGCGCCACGCCCGCCGCGAATGGGCCGGTGCCAGCGGGCGGCAGCCACAGCGTCGCCCCGAGCGGTCGGTCCGGCGCCGGGCACGTCAGCTCCACCTTGCGTGGCGCAGCAGGGTTTCCCGCCGCATCGGTAACGGATCAGATACATTGCTGCACCCGGAGAAAGCGATGAAGGGCTTCGCGCAATCGAGCAGCGCTGCCGCCTCCACGGCGGTCGCCGGGGCCTTGACCCGAAGGCCCATGCACGCGGGGATGCGGGGACTCAAGGAGGAACAGGATCGTGAGCGCCAGGGCTCACCGGCGAGCGCGTGGCGCTCACCCCGCCCCTGCTCGCGCTGATGGGGGTGGAGAGCGACCACATGACGGGCGCAACGGCCGCGACATCGGGCGATACGACCTACACCGACACCACGTCCGTCGCGGGGGGAGAGGCCTTCATCAGGGGCGAGGACGACGACGCTGACGACGACACCGGGGTGAACTCCAACGATGTGGCACAGGGCAACGTCCAGGACTGTTACTTCATGGCGGCGATGATGGCAGTGGCCCGGGCTAACCCGCAGAAGATCAAGGACCTCATCCAAGAAAAGGCCGACGGCACCTACGACGTGACGCTTTACGTGGAAGATGGCTTGTGGTCCGACGCCGGTGCAAAGACAGTCAACGTGACCGCCGACTTCCCAAGTCGAAACGGCAAATTTCAGGGCGCTACCGCGGGCGACGACAAGAAGGAGCTCTGGCCGATGCTCCTCGAAAAGGCATGGGCGATCCACCGCGGCAGCTACACAGGGATGAACCAGGGCATGGCGGACGATGCCATGCGCGCGCTCACCGGAAGCGACTCGGACGACGTGCTGCACGGCTTGTGGGACGACAGGAAGAAGCCGGGCTACATCATCGAACAGATCGAGGGTTGGCTGGTCGACCGCCGGGCGCTGATGGCCTCGACCAAAGAGATGAGCACCTCGGATAACGACGCCGCGAAGAAGAAGTTCGGCGCGGGCTTCAGCCACGATCACTCCTACGCGGTCAAGGCGGCGAGCGGCAGCGCGGGGACCATCACGCTCGAGAACCCCTGGGCGGGTCAGGCCGACGACGTCGTGATGGCCGCGGCCGACCTGCGCACCTACCTCGACGCCATCTATCTGCTGGACGACTGATGGGGCTCGGGTTGGCGCTCCTTCCGCTGGTGGCCTGTGCCACGCCCGCCGCCCCCACCCCGCCCTCCCAGGAGCCCAGCGTGCTGCTTGCCCCCGACGAAGAAGCGGCTGTCGAAGGTGCTGTCTTCACCTTCTCCCCCACACGCGTCCCCTTCTCCAGCGTCGGCGTGCGCAGCTGGCACGACACCTCGGGGGTCGAGCACACCGGACTGACCGCGCTGGCGGATCTCCCGTCGGGGACGAAGACCCTGGCCGAGGGGACCCACTTCACCGTGGACGGGGCGACCTGGGTGGTGACCCAAATCGTGGCTGGGAAGCCGGGCCGCGTCCACTTCCGGCCCGTGGCCGCGCCGGCCGAGTAGAGGGTGGCCGCTTGCCCAGCCGGCGCCCCTTCCGGCCATGTTTGAACTACGTTTCAGGGACGCAGAGCCGGTGGCCGGCAGCCCGAACGCAATCGAATGCCGGAGGGTCTTCGCCACGGAGCGGCGGATGCTCGACGACGAGGCCTGCGTGGTCGCGGGCCCAGGCCGGCGCCGGACGGGCCGGCCACCTGCGGGCGAGGCGGTTGACCGCGGCGAGCGCTTCCTCGAACCGGGCATAACTGCCGCCGGCCAACGGTCGTTCCAGGGTGAGAGCGGCGACGTACTCGCCATCCGCGCAGGCGTCGTGACCGGGAATGTTCCAGAGCGGGCCGCTGCCGGGGATGGCGGCGGCGGCGTCTGTGACCTCGGCAGGCCAGCGCGCGGCCGCGCTTCGGCGGGGATGCGGGGACTCAAGGAGGAACAGGATCGTGAGCGCCAGGGCGGCCGGCCAACGCGCCCGAGGTGCCAGCGTCGCCAGGGCCGCCCCGGCGCCAAGGGCGAGGGCGAGGTGGCTGTAGACCAGCCAACGGTCGGGACCGCGCAGTCGGTGCTGGGCCAGCATGTCCACGACAATCCAGGGGCCGGACACGCCGGTGGGGTGACCGTCGAGTTGGAGGGGAGAGCCCAGCGCCAGAACGAAGCACCCGGCACCGCCGAGCGCCACGAGCCGCCATGCCGGCGTCCGGCGGCGGAGCCACAAGCCGCCCAGCCCCACGATCGACACCGCGTAGCCGGGGAGCGCCGCGCTGGACGGCAGGCCGGCCGAGCCGAAGATCGCCTTGTGCAGCGGGCTATCGGCCACGGGGGAGAGGACCCGGCTGAGGTCGACGCTGTTCTTCAGGTTTTCCATCGCGTCTACGCGTTGCTCCCCGCTCACCGCGGCGTAGCGGAGGTACACCGGGACCAGCGTGGGGAGGACCAGCACAAAGCCTGCAGCGACGGCTGTCGCCGCTCGAGCGTCCCGTCGGGCGGCGAGCACGGCCGCCAAGAGCGCCCCGGCGCGCAGGCCAGTGTACATCCCGGCGTGGAAAGCGACCGCCAGGAGTACGCCGGCCGCGAAGGCTTGGCGCCGCGTGCCGGCCGCGAGACCCGCCGCGAAGAGCCCAATCCCCGTGTAAAGCAGGTTCGCGTGGGCGAGGTGGGGGATGACCGTCGGTCCGACCGCCAGCACCAGCACCGCGGGGAGCAGTTGCGGTCCGTCGCCCAGCAGGCGGCGCGCGGCGAAAGCGGCGCCGAGCGCGGTGACGGCCAACCCAAGGAGGCTGGCCGCTGCCCAGGCGACCTCCGGGCCGGCGCCGTGCCACGGCAACGTCAGCGCCGCCTGCAAAAACACCCAATCGGCCAGCGTGGTGCCCTCGACGCCCGGGTATCCGAGCGGGGCCTCCCAGAGTGGCCCGCCGGAGAGCATCACTCGCTGCAACCAGCCCATCTGGGCGGCGGAGAACGCGGCGTCGTGCTCGCTGAAGCCGTGGCTGCGAATCACCGGCCACAGCGCCAGAAGCATCGCCACGCCGGCGACGGCCAGGGTGGCCCCGAGGGCGCGATGGTCTACCAGGCGGGGCGGTTCAGGCAGCGGCTCGAGTCTCGGCACCGGGGCCCTTGCGTCGGTCGGCCCTATAACGAGCGAGGATCCGTCAGCTTCCCGGTGATGGCCGATGCCGCGGCAACTGCCGGCGACACCAGGTAGACCGGGCCGGCCGACCCCATGCGTCGGTCGAAGTTCCGGTTGGTCGTGCTGGCGGTGGTCTCGCCCGGCAGGGGGATTCCCGGCCCATTGCCAATGCAGCTGCCACACCCCGGCGGCGACACGACCGCGCCAAGTGAGCGGAAAAGATCGAGCAGGCCGGCAGCCTCGGCGGCACTTGCGACGTCGGCGCTCGACGGGGTCACCGTCATGCGCACGCCCGGCGCGAGGGCATGGCCGCGCAGGACATCCGCGGCGGCGTGTAGATCGGAGAGCGAGCCCCCGGTGCACGAGGCGATGACGATGTTGTGGATCGCGACGTCCACCATGTCTGACAACGGTGCGCGGTTGCGACTATCGCCGGGTGTGGCCACGGTGAGCGGCACCTCGTCGAGGTGCACGGTGATCACGCGCTCGTAGATGGCATCGGTGTCGGGGTAAACCAACTCGTCGGTGACATCGATGCCTCGGCGGGCCTTGAGGAACTCGACGATGGGCTTGCAGGGCTCGACGACCCCGGTCATCAGTCCACCTTCGACCGTCATGTTGGTGAGCACCGACAGTTCGTCGACGTTCCAGTGGTCGAGACCCGGGCCACCAAGTTGGATGACGCAGGTGTCGGTAGGCGACGAGCGCCACTTTTCGTCGCGGAAGTAGGCGTCGCCGATGATGTGGAGGATGAGGTCCTTCGGCGACAGCACGCCGCGCGGCTGCCCGGTCACGACGATTCGGACGACCTTGGGCACGGTGACCGGAATCAGACCGGTGCGGAAGGCGAAGGCCATCGCGGTGCTGCCGACGCCGAAGGCGAAGGCGTTGATCACACCGGCTGTCGGCGTGTGGCTGTCGGTCAGGATGATGATGTCGCCCGGCCGGGCGTAGTCCTCGACCACCAGCCGATGGCACACGCCCGGCTTGAACGGCCGACCGGGACCGTGGAGCCGGATGCCGTACTCCTCACACGCGTCGACCATCTCGAGGGTGAGCTGCTTCGCGGGCGCCGACCGCGCCTTCTTGACGTTGTCGGGCACGGTCGGCTCGTCGATGAGCACGAAGTGATCTTCGAAGGCCGCCACCAGGTCGGGCGCGTACATGGGCGCCGCGCCGAAGGCTTCCCGGTAAAGCGAGACCACCATGCCGGCGGTGTACTCGTGCACACCGCGGAAGGCGGTGCGGCAGAGCACCTGGTCCCCGGGGGCGACGGCAGCGAGCCCATCGGGGCCCGAGCCCGTCCACGCCTTGCGGGCGATGATCTTTTCTACCGCGTTGAGTGGGCGCGCGGGAACGTTGGTTTCATAGGTAGGCTGCACCTGCCCGGCCAGCAATCGTTTCCCGTATTCGAGCAGACCGCCGCCTTCTGCGACCGCACGGAAGAAGGTCGGCAAGGCGACGAAGAAGTCGCGAGTGTCGACATCCTCTCCCCCACGCAGGCGATCGATCACGCCGAAGTCGGTGGTGAACGGCATGCCGCCGTACACCATGTTCTCCTGGAAGATGCGCTGGAAGCTCTTGGCGACGACGAGCTCGATGCCGGCGCCGCTGTGCGCGACCACCGCCACTTCACGCGACGAGCCGGACCCGTAGGCGTCGCCGCCGACGATCACCTGGAAGCCGGCGTCCGCCACGGCGTCCTTGCGGACGACCTCCTTGAAGTTTTCCAGGAACCACGGGCCTAAGACGGCGCCGGTGTACCCAAGGGTGCACGCCGCCCCGCTGATCATGAGGTCGGTGTTGACGCCATAGTGGAGCGGCTGCCCCGTCCAAGCCAGATCCTTGCCTTGAAGCTGCGCCTCGACCAACTGGGGGTCGTCGCAGAGGAGGAGGATGCGCCCGGTGAGCTTCATCTGCGGCCTCTAACATGAAAGGGGGGAAAGGCCGCAGCGGCCTCTCCCCCTACCGCGCCATGCCCTCCAGCCTCCAAGCTCCGCTTTCCGGCCTGCGGGGCCCAGCGCGTAAATAACGCGCCGGGCCTGGCGCTCTCCCCCTCACCGTTCCCCATGGCGCTGAGCGTTTCCTGGGCCTGGGAGGCGCGAGGCCGGGTCCGCGATGCGGGGAAGGTGACGCGGCGGCAAAGGCGGCCAGCGCGCGCCGCATCGCCCGGATAGGCTCGCCGGCCTTTCGGAGCACCCGTGTACCACGACTTCCTGATCCTCGGCGGCGCGGGCCTGGTTGGCCTGCAAGTATGCCGCCAGATCGTGACGAATTTGGCGCCGCGCCGCATCGTCGTCGCGAGTTTGTTGGAGGCCGAGGCCGTCGCGGCCTGCCAACGCCTCGAGCGCGAATTCGGCGACGCGATCGCGTTCGTGCCCGCGTGGGGAAATCTCTTCGTCCCGCGGGAAATGGCCAAGCTCACCCGCGGGCAGATCCTGTCCGACGTGCCGATGCGGCGTAAGCTGCTCAACGCGGTGTATGACGACTATGAGGCCGCCTACAACAACAACCACATGGTCAACCTGATCCGGACCCACCGCCCCGAGGTCATCGTCGACTGCGTGAACACCGCTACCGGCTTTTCCTACCAGGACGTCTTCGACGGCGCGGCGAAGGTGCGCAGCTGGATCGGGGCCGAGGGCTTCGACAGCAAGGGGGTCGACGACCTCGAGACCTTCTTGCTGAGCCAGAGCGTGCCGCAGCTGATCCGCCACGTGCGCTTCCTGCACCAGGCCAGCACCGAATATGCCACACGCGTGTATGTGAAGGTTGGCACCACCGGTACCGGCGGCATGGGGCTGAACATCCCCTACACCCACAGCGAAGACCGGCCGAGCAAAAAGCTCCTCGCCAAGAACGAGGCCGCTTTTGGCCACACCGGCTTGCTCTTCCTCCTGGCGCGCACCCCCAATGCCCCCATCGTCAAAGAGATCAAGCCGGCGGCGATGATCGGCTACCGGGCCGTGCAGGTGATGGAAGCGCGCGACAAACACGACAACAGCGAGCTGTACCTGGCGCACGAGGTGGCCTGCGCCGGCGCCTTGGACCTGCGTGAGGACCCCAAGGGCTACGAGAAGGCCGGTAAAATCCGGGTTCCCGTGGTCGACACCGGGGAAAACGGCGTGTTCACCCGCGGCGAGTTTGCGGCGATCACCGCCCTTGGCCAGATGGAATATGTCACCCCCGAAGAGATCGCTCGGACCGTGGTCCTGGAGATTCGCGGTGCGAACACGGGTAACGACGCAATCAGCGCGATGGACGGGGCGGTCATGACCCCCTCCTACAAGGCCGGGCTGGTGCGCAACGTGGCGATCAAAGACCTCGACACCGCGGAGAAGGAAAGCGGCCTCCCCTCGGTTGCCCTGGGTCGGCTGGGTCCGCCCGAGCTCTCGAAGCTGCTGTTCGAAGCCGAGCTTCTTCGGTATGCATTCGGCCAGCTGGAGCAGGTGGCGGAGTGCGGTGACCTCAAGGAGATGTCCACCCGCTGCGAGGCCGCGATGGAGCCCTCCGGCACGCGCCGCACCGCCCCTTCGATTGGCATTCCCATCCTGCTTCCCGACGGAAAGCGGCTCTTGCGGGGGCCCCGCATCAACGTTCCGGAGCTCGAGGGCCACGACCGGACGGTGAAGCTCGACGATCCAAAGCGCGTCCACGCCTGGGCGGTAAAGGGCTGGATCGACCTGCGTCCTGAGAATATGGACGTGTGGAGGGAACGCGCGCGCAAGATGCTCGCCGCCCGCGCCACCTTGCGCGACGAAGGCTCCGCCGCCGCCAGCATCAAGAGCTACATGCCGACGGTCTTTGAGATCGGGGAAGTCGTGGCGTGGATCTTCAACAACGAGATGGGCGGGTATCGGGTGAAGTAGGCCCCCCCTGTCCACCCCACCCCCACCTCGATACACCGCCGTCCCCTCGGAGTGCCCGTGCTCTTCACCTTCGTAGGTCTGGCGCTGGCCGCCGACCCGCCGCCCGAAATCAAGTTTGAGAAGTACGCGCTGCCAAACGGCCTCGAAGTGCTGCTTTCTCCTGACCATCGACTGCCGCTGGTCGCGGTCGACATCTGGTACCACGTCGGCGCCGGCTACGAAGTACCGGGCCGGTCGGGCTTCGCGCACCTGTTCGAACACATCATGTTCCAGGGCAGCAAGAACGTCCCTGAAGACCAGTACTTCCCGATGTTGGAGGGGGCAGGTGCCACCTTCGTCAACGGCACCACCGACTTCGACCGCACCAACTACCTGGAAACCGTTCCCCAGAATCAGTTGGAGCTGGCGTTGTGGCTGGAGAGTGACCGGATGGGTTGGCTCCTGGACACGCTGACCCAGGACCGCCTCGACAACCAGAAGTCGGTGGTCCGGAAGGAACGCCAGCAGTCCACCGAGAACGTGCCGTACGGCGTGGCCGAAGAGCAGTTCTACAAGCTCCTCTTTCCGGCTCCGCATCCCTACAACGGCGTGGTCATCGGCACCCACGAGGACCTCGAGGCCGCCACGCTCGACGATATCAAGGCCTTTTTCAGGACCTGGTACGTGCCCAACAACGCCACGCTCGTGGTCGCGGGCGACTTCGACGAGTCCACGGTCAAAGCCACGATCGAGAAGTACTTTGGGGCGATTCCCGCCGGCGCCGAGCCGAAGGCCACCACCCAGATGGCGCCGCCCATCGCCGCCGAAAAGCGGGCGTCGTTCACCGACGACGTCGAGCTCCCCAAGGTCTACCTGGGCTGGGTCACCCCACCGGTCCTCGCGGAGGGCGACGCCCAACTTCAGCTGGGGGCGATGGTGCTCGCGGACGGAAAGTCCAGCCGGATGTACCGCGAGCTGGTCGAGAAGAAGCAACTGGCGCAGTCGGTCAAGGCCTACCAGTACCCCCTCACCTACGGCTCGATCTTCGCAGTCGAGATCATCGGAAAGCCAGGCCAGACGCCGGCCAGGCTCGAGGCGGAGGCGTGGCAGGTAATCGAGCGGCTCCGATCGGCGCCGCCCAGCCAGGCCGAGGTCGATCGCGCCTGGCGCGGCACCAAGGCCCGGGTTCTCCGCGGTCTGGAGGAGCTCGGGGGCTTCGCCGGCCGGGCTGACACGCTGAACTACTACAATCACCACACAGGCGACCCGGGGTACATCGCCAAGGATTTCGCCCGCTACGAGTCCACCACGCCTGAGATGATCCAGGCCGCCCTCAACACCCACATCCGCAAAGACAACCGCGTGGTCATCGACGTCACCCCGGCTCCGAAGACACCGGCCCCCCCACCTGAAGGAGGTGCGAAGTGAATCGCCTCGCCCTGTCGCTCTCCCTGTTTGCGCTGAGCCTCCCCGGCGTGGCAGCGTGCGGCCCCAAGACGTCCTCTGCCGTGGATGTCGCAGCGACGGTGGCCGCTCCTCCGCGCGACCCGAACGCGTGGCGCGCGACGACACCGGCACCGGGGCTGGAGAAGCCCTACCAGCCGCCCGCCGCGACCCGGTTTGTCCTCTCCAATGGGGTGCCCGTGTTCCTTGTGCAGCAGGGCGACCTGCCGCTGGTCAGCGTGAGGTTGTGGATGGGCGTCGGCCGCGAGGCCAACCCGCCCGGAAAGGCAGGCCTCATCGCGATGACGGCAACCATGCTGGACGAGGGCACCAAGACCCGCGACAGCGCCGCGATCGCCGGCGACGCCGCCCTTCTGGGCGCCGAGCTGTCCATCAGCGCCGGGGACGAGAGCACCGTGGTCGCGCTCGACGCCTTGACCGGCTCCACCCTGGGCCCGAGTCTGGACCTGATGGCCGACGTGGTCTTGCGTCCGAAGCTGGACAAGAAGGACTTCGCTCGGATGCAGGGCGACACCCTTGCCGCAATTCAGGCGGCCTCCGCGGAGCCGAATGACACCGCCCGGCGGGTCTTTTTGGGACAACTATTCGGGGCGGACCACCCCTACGGCACCCCGGGCGTCGGCACCACCACCAGCGTCACCGCGCTACGGCTTGCGGACATCAAGAAGGCATACGCCGAGTACTGGCACTCCGGGAACGCAGCGTTCGTCGTCGTCGGGAAGGTCGACGAGGCCACGGCAAAGGCTGAGCTGGAGTCGCGATTCGGCTCGTGGAAGGCGGGAAAGAGCAAGCGCGCCGAGGTCGCCCCCCCGGTGGCCCCGATGAAGTTGCGCGTCGTCTTTCGCGAACAAGCCGGCTCGGTGCAGAGCGTGGTGCGCGTGGGAACACTCGCGCCGTCCCGAACCGGCGACGGCTACTGGCGCGAGCAGGTGGCGGTGACGCTCTTCGGCGGCATGTTCAGCTCGCGCCTGAACATGGCCCTGCGCGAAGAGAAGGGCTGGAGCTACGGCGCCTACGCCGGCAATAGTGACAGTCGTGACCATGGCATCTTCCAGGCGCGAACGAGTGTTCAAGCCGACAAAACGGCCGAGTCGTTGCAGGTCATCTTGGATGAGTTGGCGGCCCAAGCCAACCGCGCGCCCACGGATGCCGAACTCAAGCTGACCCGGGACTCGCTGACCAAGTCGCTGCCTGGGAATTTTGAGTCCAATGCAGCAACGGCGGGCGCCTTCCTCCAACTCCCCGGCTTCGGCATGCCCGTGGACACGTGGCGGAGTTATTCGGCACACGTCAACGGTGTTGCTATCGACGCGGTCGCGGCGGCGTCCAAGCAGCGGTTGGATACGACGCATATGTTGGCGGTGGTGGTCGGTCCGCGCACCATCGAAGTCGACGACGGCAAGGGTGTCAAGACCACGGTCGATGTCGTCGCTTCGCTCAAGGCGATGGGACACGAGTTCGTTGAGGTGAAGTAGGGGGGCCCCGCGGCTAGCGCCGTCGTGGGTGCGCGGGCGGCCTACTTCCGTTTCAGGCTCGCGTCGTAGGCGTCATCGCCGAGTTGATCGCGCATCCAGCGCTCCAATGGGATGGGCGCCACCTGAAGGCCGGACGCCGTCAACGAGGCCACGGTGGGCTCCGGGCCGACCACCGCCCAGCTCAACGTGGCCGCGCACTCGGCGAGGGCGTCCTGGAGAGCGGCAGGCGTCAGGTCAACGTAGGCCTGCGCCCGGCGTAGGAACCAGTGCTCGCGGTCACTCTCCAGCGCGCGGTAGCGGAGCGCGTCCACGAGGCCTGCGGAAGTGGCCTGATCGAGGCGGTCCTCGGTCGCCGCGCGCAGGGCCAACCGACGCACCGTCGCGTTTGTCAGCGTTTCAGCGGCGGCTGCGGCGAGCCCGGCCCGAACTTCGACGAGCAGCGCGCCCGCAGCGTCGGGATCGAGTTCAGCAGCGAACCGGAGGTAGTCCCCCGTGGGGCCCGTGCCCGCATAGGTGACGCCCAGCAGCGACGCTCGGCCGGCCTTCTGCGGCGAGGTTTCCCGGAACCGCGCCTGAAGCGCGAGCGTCGCGACGCGATCGGTGGCCCTCGCCTCGGGAACGGCGCACACTGCAGCCAAGTGCGCGCGGGCCCGCGGAAGAATGAGGACGTCTCCGCCGGCGCCGGCGTCGCGCGCGGGCGTGCGAAGGGGGGCCAGCGGCGGCGGCTCCGCGGCTGGAACCGGCCAGGGATCGAACCCGGCCACTGCCGCTTTGTGCAAGCCCTCCACCAGCGCCGGTCCCACGATCACCAACGTCGCGCCCGGCGCCTGACGTAGTCCGCGCAACAGCGTGAGCCGCTGCCGCGCCGGGAGCAACATCGCTTTGCGCCACTCCCGGTACCGCGGCCACACGTCGCTTCCGAACGCCCTCTGCGCGGCTAGGCGCTGCGCGACGACACCCGGCTCGACCAGGGTGTTTCCCAGTTGATTCGCCAACACCTCCGCCGGATCGGCGCCCTTGTCCTCGAAGCGCGAGCCCACCAAACGCTGCTTCCAGGCCCAGAGCCCCAACCCCTCCTGACCGGCGAGCGCCGACCATTGGAGCGCCCGATAGGTTGTGCCGCCCGTCTCGCCCTGCAGGACAACGCCAGCCCTGGGAAGCTGGAACGGCAACTCCGCGCCGGTGTTCAACGACGTCCAGACCTCCTGGCTCTTGGCGACGTCGAAGAGCCCTACCGGGCCGGACGCGGACCCTCCCTGAAAGAACGCAGCCCCAACGGAATACGGCAGGGCCGGGTCGGTGACCGAAACGAGCGAGGCCCCGCTTTGGAGCGTCGCGGTGTGGACGCGCCGGTCGGCGGCATCGGCACCCTCCAGCAGTTGCTCGTCGGTCACGACCGCGCCGGAGGCCGGGACCAGGACTGCGCGATGGCTGCCTGGACTCAGCGGCACGCCGGGATCACCCGGCACCACCGCCGCCCACACTGCACGCTCCGGTCGAAACCAGGTCTGCACGTACGCGACGAGATCCTTCTGCCGCACCCCCTCGATCGCCGTCAACGCCGCAGCCAAGTAGCCGCTCCGTAGCCGCTCCCGTCAGAATGACTGGCGATGAATGGGACGACCGTCCCGATCGCCGTGGGCACCAATCGACTCACGGAGTCCCTGAGGAGCCGCAGCTTCCAGGGAGTCCGAACGCCCTCGAACGCCTCGTCCGCGTAGCCGAGCTTCGACCCATCCTGAAGGGCGATCAGGCGACTGGCGTTCCGCTTGAGCACGGCCTCAATGACACCCGTGGCCCGGGCCGGGCTGGAGCAAACCACCGTCGATGACAGTCGAGCCGGGGCCACCCTACAGTCGCCCTCAAGCGAGTCATCCAAGACGGTTGTAGCCATCCGGGCGAGTTGCAGGTCGGTGCCAAAGCCGCCCGGTACGGTGAACGCGGTCACGACGAAAGGGGTGACGGGTGCCCGGTGAAGCAGGAGCTTGGTCGACGTGGGCACCTCGGGCGGTTCTGCGGCCTCGATTCGGGTCGGGCACCGATCTGGCAAGCCCTCCGCGAACATCCCTGGACCCGCAGCCGCCGCCAGCGCGCCGCGCACGGCTGACAACTGCGAGCTGCTTTGAACGTGCACCGTGGTGTGGTCGGGGCGGTACCGCGCCGCCACGAACGCGCGAGCGTCCGCGAGGGTCCAGCGGGCGGTTTGGGCGGGATAGTGAAGGCCCACGCGGGCGTAGGGGTGCGGCGCCGGGTACAAAAGCGCCCACAAATAGCGAGAAACTCCCCCCTCCCCGTCTTCGGCGAGCGCGGAGAACTCGCGGACCACGAGGTCGCGTTCGCCGGCAAACACGCCGGCGTCCACCCCCGCCAGTGGGTCCAAGAGCCGACTCCCCTCCAGGGCGAGCATGTGCGGAAGCGACCGCTCACCGCCCTCGATCGTGTACACTACCGCGTCGGGCCCGGTATGGGTCTGGTGTCGCCCGATGCCCGCAATCGTGTCTTGGACACTCCTGCCCGCGGGATCGGTCGAGCGCATCCAGAGGTGCTGGACGAGGTGCGCCAGGCCCTCGTATCCGGGGGCATCGTAGCGGCTGCCCGCGTCCACGACCGTCGCGACGGAGGCCACCCCGCTCCCCGGGCGGACATCGACGACCAGACGGAGCCCCGACGCGGTGCACAACTCGCTGTGGCGCTCCACGTACTCGATCACGGGGGGGGAAAAATCGGGACCGGCAGCGAGGGGGGCGGCGACAGCGGCGGCGAAAAAAAGCATACGGCCGCCTATCTCACCGTCGCGACCGATGGCCCGCGTCCAAGCCACGCCGCGCCCATCACCCCCCGCATGCCGCCGTCAGATGCTCACCACCGGGAGGAGTCGGTGGTACTCGCCGGGGGTGCCCCCACCGCCGCACCGCTACCCCCTTGGAGCCACCACCACCACCACCACCGCCGGGCTCGCCGTTGGCGTTGAGCGGCGCTACACTTCCCCTATGTCCCAGCCCCTGCACGTCGTCACTACCGAAGCCATGGCGCTCGACCCGGCGGACAGGCTCCGCTTGGCGTCGGAGCTGATCGACAGCGTCGATGGCCCCGCTGATGCCGAGTGGGACGAGGCGTGGCTCACAGAGATCCAGGCCCGTCGGCAGCGCGGCACGGTCGACGCGGTCCCCTGGTCCGAGGCGCGCGCCCGCGTCCTCCGCCGTCTCTCCGCGTCGTGAGCCTGCCGGTCGACGTCCACGCAGACGCGTTGGACGAGCTTGAAGAGGCTGCTGCCTGGTACGGAGCTCAGCGCCCGGGCCTCGGCTTCGAGTTCGCCGCGGAGATCGAGCGCGTCGTCGCCTCCGTGGTGGAGCGCCCGCTGGCCTTCCCGCAATGGAAGCGCGCGGACCCGGTCCGTCGCGCTCTCGCGAGTCGATTCCCGTACGCGCTATTCTTCGACGTTGAGCCGCAGCGCATCGTGGTCATGGCTATTGCCCATTCAAGCAGGCGTCCGGGCTACTGGGGTGGGCGGAGCAAGCCGCCGCTTCGAACCCGGGAAAACGAGGAAGACCCGTAGGGTCTTGCGATCACTACGGTCCTATTCGGTGTGGTCGGCTCAACTTGATGATTATCGAACTTGGCGGTTGGACCTTCAGGGGCTTGACCAGCCGCGGGGCCTCCACGGTCTTCTGGCCGGCCCGCCGCTGATTCAGCCCCCGCAGACGACGTTTCCGCACTCGAAGCGGAGATACCTCGGCTCGTCCCGTTCCACCGCGGCGCAGCCTTCGTCCGCCTGCGCTTCGCACGCCGCGCGCATCCGGGCCACGCTGTCGGCATCGGCGCAGACATGGTCGTCCGAGGCGTCGATGCCCTGGTTCCAGCGGCAGGAAACCTCGGACGCTGGCGGGCAGACGATGTCTCCGACGACCGGGTCGCCAAACGCGCACGGCGAGGGTTCCCCACACGGCGGCGGATCGTGGCACTCGTCGCCACTGCCGGTCGAACAGGACCCGCAGACAAGCAGCGCCAGAGTGACGATCAAGGCGCGCATCCCCCCGGGGTAACCATCCCCGCGCCAGGGAGCGAGGGGGAGGCCCAGGGGGCCGGAGCGAGCGCCCGGCCGGCCAAGGGCCGGGGCGCCCCCGCTCAGCCGAGCGCGATCTCCACGCCACCACCGGGCAGCTCCGCGACGCGCTGGGACAGCGGGATGAAGCGCGCGACGCCCTCGAGGTTGGTGCGGGTGTGCGAGGACAGGCGGCCCGTGCGGAAAACGCTCCCGGGGGCCAGGGACATCGGCGCCAGGAGCTGATCCGCGAGGTGCTCGCCGACCGGCTGACCGTGGTGGAGCGAGGCCTGGGCCTCGTCGACCACGGCCCGGGCGACGGTCTCGGCGGGCGTGGCCTTTTCGCCCACCGCGGTGAACACCTCGGTGACGTGCGCACACTCCACCTCCAGGAAAGCTGCGTTTCCGGGGCCGCGCGGGGAAGGGACCTCCTCCGCGACGAGCGCGTGCTCATCGAGCGCGAAGCCATCCCGGAGCACCTTCAGCTCCCGATGGGCGATACCGACGCTCAGCGCCGACACCACCGCGCGCCGGCACGCCGGGATCACCCGGCACCACCGCCGCCCACGCTGCACGCTCCGGTCGAAACCAGGTCTGCACGTACGCGACGAGATCCTTCTGCCGCACCCCCTCGTTCGCCGTCAAAGCCGCCGCCAAGTAGCCGCTCCCGTCAGAATGACTGGCGACGAATGGGACGACCGTCCCGATCGCCGTGGGCACCAATCGATTCACCGAGTCCCTGAGGAGCCGCAGCTTCCAGGGAGTCCGAACGCCCTCGAACGCCTCGTCCGTGTAGCCGAGGTTCGACCCATCCTGAAGGCCTATCTCACCGTCGCGACCGATGGCCCGCGCCAAGCCACGCCGCGCCCATCACCACTGCCCCGAAGCCCAACTCACGCAGGTAGGGCACCACCGCGTCAGCACGGAACATATTCGCCACGAATCCGGGCTCATGAATGTGAAAGGGCCGGAAGATCGGCCACGCGGCAATCATCTTGGTGGTGACCAGCGGCCACAGCAGGGGCACACCGAAGCGGGGGTCGCCGCCGGGCTCACCCAGTTCCCAGTCGAGGACGGGGTGCGTCACCGCGGCGACCACGACCCACGCCAGCACCCGGCCTCGCAACCCCGCTGAAAGGCCGACGGCAGCGCCCAGAAGCGCGGCGCCGACCAGCGAGTGCGACGGCCCGTGGTGCCATGCGATCCCACCAGGAAGCAACGCGACCAAGACCAGGTCGGCGTCCGGAATCAGGCTCGCCACCGCCGACGCCACGAGGACGCGCCCGGAGCGAAATCGGGAACCCGGCGCCGACGCGACCGAGGCGCTCAGGGCCACCGCAAGATGCGCAATCGGCGAGGGCACGTCCGCGTCGGAATCCTATTCCGCCTTTTCTTTCCCGAAGTGGCCGCGCAACTGGAGGCCGACTCGATCGATGCTGCCGTTGTAGGTGCCATTCCCGTGGGGGTAGCGCCAGCGGTCCTCAGCCGAGGTGATGTCGAGTGGGTTGCTGAACGCTGAGTTGTCGATCGTGCGCTCGGCGACGAAGTGGTGGGTGTAGCTGACACCGACCTCCAGAAACTTCGTCGGCTTGTAGGCGACGAGGCCAGAGATGATGTGCGCGTCGGCATCCCAATTGTTGGCGGAGAGCGCCTCGTCCGGCACCGCCGCGTGGTCAAACCAGTAGCGCGCGCCCACGGTGAAACGGCGAGGCAACTTCACCTTGGCGTCCAACGCGGCCCAGAAGGTGTCCTCGTTCGCACGGGCCCAGTCCCGTTCCTGCTCGATGAGCGCCTTGGCTTCTTCGGTGAACGCCTCGGTGGTGCCCTCGACGTCGGCGTTGCTGACCTTGATGTGGAAGTCGCTGTACTCGCTCCACTGCACCCAGCCGCCCATGATCTCGAGGCGCAGCGGATCGATGGGCCGTACCATCACCCCGCCGTGGACGCGGCGCGGAAGGGTGTAGCCGAGGTAGCCGTCGGCATGCACGGTCGTGTCGCAGACGCCGCGGGTTTCGGCCACGATCCTGGCCAGCGAGTTCTTCTCCGCGGACACACAACCGAAGGTGATGTCGACATCGCCCGTGTTTTCAACCACGGCGCTGTGGACGTAGGTGACACCGACCGCGAAGTTGTCACTGGGGTGGACCAGCACCCCGGCGGCGAAGCTGAAGGTGTCGTCGCTGAGTTCGCCGTTGCCGCTGAGACCGCCTTCGCTGCCACCAAAGTCCAGCTGGGCCATGTAGTCGGGGTCCTCGAGGTCCGCTTCGGTGAAGCCGAGCATCTCATCGGTGGCGCCCGTGGCCAACATCGCCGCACGAAGGTCGGGCAGCGTGTCCTGATCCACTTCCGCCGCCCAGATGCTGTGCACCAGCGCGCCGGTCACGCCGATGCTCACGACGTTCTGCACGTCGTAGGCGACCCCGACACCCATCCACATGCCCTTGGTGTCCCCATCCTTCATGTGGTAGTGCCCGGTGCCCGGCGGAGAGTCCTCGATGCCACCGCGAATGAACGGCAGCGCAAACACCGCGCCCACGCCGAGTTGTCCCGGGCCGACCTTCCCGAGGGTGCTGGCAAGCCCGAAGTAGGGCGGGAAGCCGCTGAGCCGGTAGGTGTCGGCGCCCCCGTGCGGCTCGTCGCGATCAAAGGTGATCTTCGCGTCTTCGTAGGCGCCTTCGAGCATGATGCGCGTGCCCTTCCCGACCGCGAACCCAGCCGGGTTCCACCAGCCCGCTGTACCGTCGGTCGAGGTGGGAGAGCCCCAGGGGCCGCCGATCTCGAGATTGTCCAAGGACGCGGCGGCAGCCAGAGCGCAGAGGAGGAGCATCTGGACTTGGTAACCAGGAGGCGACTCCGTGTCGCCGGCGTGCTCTTGGAGGGGGCTCCGCGAGGACGGCTTCGCGGCGGCCGGGCCGCGCTCAGGACTGCTTCGCACCCGCAGGTTAGGACCCACCCATGGCACGTCCTCCCCGCGAAAGCATCGAACTAGACGCGTTCTTCGCCTGCACCCCCGACGTCCTCTTCGCGATGTGGCTGCACCCGCTGGGCCACGGGAAGTTCACCGGCGGCGCCGAAGCCATCGTCAACGAAAAGGTCGGTGAACTTTACAGTTGTTACGACGGATACATCGAAGGAGCGAACCTCACCCTCGACGCGCCAGGGCGGATCGTCCAGAGCTGGAGGACCGAGGATTTCGCCGCGGCTGACCAGGATAGTGTTCTGGAGCTTCGCTTCGAGGCCGAGGCCGGGGGCACCCGGATGCGACTGCGACACACGGACCTTCCCGCGGGTACCGGGGAACGCTATCGGCAGGGTTGGGAGGACCACTATTTTGTGCATATGCGGGAGGTTTTGGGGGTGGGGTAGGGAGGACCACGCGATCCGCATCGCGGAATAGCGCCGCCGGGGGGGGCGCCGCGGGCGCGGTATGGCCGGCCCATCGCAGCGCGAGGGGCCGCCGGGCGACGGCGCTGCCAGACCGGTCTGGCCGACCCATCGCGGCGGGCACCCGGACAGGGGCAGGCGTCTGCCGGGGCGGTGAGCGGTACCGCTGCGGCCCGCGGCACCGGCCCGACGCACCCGAAAACTAAGGAATAATCATGATGTCGCCTTGACACTTTCCGAACGTCGCTCGCAGGTCGGTCCCCGACCCTTCTCGAACACGCACACCAACGGCCCAGGCAGCCCGTCTGGCGCGCGCAACGGCGTCCCTCCACCTCGCGCCCCTCCGCTGCGCCTCCAGGGCGCTCCAATCGCCGCCTACGAGCGCGAAAACTCGCGAATTACATTGGTCGGATGAACACCGACCTCCAGAACGCCCTCGCTCTCTCCGAACGTCTCGTCGCCGCGCGTTGTTGCCAACGCCGCGCCGAGCACGATCTGGCGGTGCTCCTGGCGGAGCTCGTCGCCGGCGCCCACTTCCGCCCACTCGGCTACGCGTCCATGGAGGAGTACGCCTCGATCGTCCTCGATCTGACCGCCCGGCAGGCGCGCGACCTGCTCCGCATCGGCAAAGCGCTCCCGGGCCTGCCGAAGCTCCAGGCCACCCTCGCCGCGGGCCACCTGGATTGGACCAAGGCGCGCGAGCTGGTGCGCGTGCTCGTCCCGGAGACCGAGGCCGCTTGGATCGAGCGCGCGAAGTCGGTGCCGTCCCGGATGCTCGAACTCCAGGTGTCGTCGCGACACAAGGGGCAGCTCCCGCCGACCGGGGACGACCCGATCGTCGGGAATGAGCTTCAGCGCTTCTCGGTGAAGCTGGAGTCGGTGGACTACGACCTCGTCCGCACCTGCCTCGCGGAGGCGCGGATGGACGTCGCCCTGAACCCCGAAGAGCTCGACGATGGCGACCTCACCGCGACGATCTTCCGCGAATGGCTGACGATGCGCGAGGGGCGCGCGGCTGCCGCGAGCGACTCCCGGTACCGCGTCACCGTCGAGCTGTGTCCGGGCTGCGCGGCGACCCACGTGGGTGCGGCCGCCGTCTCGGAGACGATCGCCGCAGAGCTAGGGTGCGACGCGGAAATCGTGGATCTTCGCCCGGGACCCACCGCGGGGCACGTCACGCGCACCATCCCTCCGGCCGTCCGGCGCAGGGTCCTCGGACGAGCGAAGGGGCGTTGCGAGGTCCCGCAGTGCCGGAACAAGCTGCATCTCGACGTGCACCACATCCATCCGCGCGCGCTGGGCGGCACGCACGATCCCGCTCAGCTCGTCTGCGTGTGCGACGGGCACCACCGGGCGGTCCACCGCGGGTACCTCGCCGTCGAGCGGAGGGCGGACGGCACCGTCGAGGTGCGCAGGGCGGGGTCGCCGTAACGGACCGCCTACCGGCTCCAGTCGCCATCAGGGCTCGTGCCAACCCAAGGGGGTCGGCGCTACCACACAGCCTTCTGTGCCGACGAGCCGCACGTCCAGGCCGGTGACTTCGGCGTGAAGCACGGTGCGCAGCGGGAGCGGGAGGTCGGCCTCCTCGGGAAAGGTCCCTGGTAGGGCGACGCTCACGATGCAATCAGCGTTCTGGGCTTCGACCACCTGCCCGAGCCGTCCGGCGATCCCCGCCGGGAAGCGATCCGACGGCAACGGCGCAGGCGCCCGAAAATACCAGGCCGCCTCCGAAGCAAACACCGAGATGACTGGAACCTCTCGTTGCAGCGCTAAAGTCACTGCGTGCGCCTCCCTCAGATCTGGGCGGTCGGGAATGCGCACCGACAAAGCCAACATCGCGACCGCCGAAGCCACGCCGACCGCCCTGCACAAAAGCGTCCCGTCGAGCGTCGCAAGAAGCAGCGGGAGAAGCACCAGACCCGTCTTCCTAATCTCGACACCGACCCCCGCCGCTCCCAGACCGACAAGTACCACCGCCACGGCCAATGCAGGCGCGAGCATCGACCGCTCCCGACCAAACAACAGCGCAAGTACGACGAGAGCCGCTGCGAATGCGGCGCCGCCAGCGTCCGCCACGATCCACCAGTCCGCCAGCTGACTGGTCGGGTACCAGGGTGACCGAATGTACGCACCGGCGGAGGCCGCAAAGGACGGGAACCACCATCCACAGATTGCAACCGTTGGAATCGCAAGCCGGACCAACCCCGCGCGTCCGATGCGCTGCCACGGCACCGTTGCGATGAGCACCGCGGCAGCGAGCGCCCCACCAAGTGCATGTAGCGAGGCGGTCAGACCCGCGACGACGCCCGCAGGAAGCCACCATCGCCTCTCGACGAGCTGGACCAGAACGACGAGCCCCAGCGACAACGCCGAATAAGGACGCGCTTGAGACGCCTGATCCAACAGCGGGGTGTAAAAGAGCAATGCGACGCCGGCGGGCGCGCACCGCGCGGCCAACACGCCGGTCAAAGCAGCGAAGCAAATCGCAGACGGCAGACGAAGCGCCCACTCGGTCGGCATCGGAAGCCGAGCGAACACACCAGCGAGAAGCGGCCAACCCGGGGGGTGGATGTCCCTGACGGCGCCGGCGATCAATCGCGGCCAGTCGAGCACCGCCAGCCGCGCGGTGTAGGCCTCGTCGAACCAAAAACCGTGGGCGCCTATACCCGACAATGCAAGGGCGAGCGCCGTTGCTGCTACGACGAGCGGCACCGTCAGCCGGAACCGAGCCACAGGCCTCCCTCCACGTCGATCCAGGCGACCTCGCCAGCAACGAAAGGGGCGATGTGCAGCACGATCGCGTCGACGACACCGGTCGCGGGGACGTTCACCGCGCAGTCCAGACAGCCGGCTCGCTGGCTGCTGTCGACCCACAACACGCCTTGTCCATGGCTTTGGAGTCGGACAATGGAAGCAGCAGTGACTGGGCGATGCCCGATCCGGCCGTCCGTGCTTCCGTCGACATAGCGGTCGCACGTGTTGGACAGCGCGCTCGCCGTGACAGCCAGCGGGCCTTCTCCTGCCGAAAGCCAGTGGGTCTCCTCGCATCCGCGAATCAACAGTCTGGCCCCCTCCGCCACACGCACCGGCGAAGACCACAGGCCGCCGGCATAGATGCTGCCTCCCTGGGTCCTCGCCCAGAATCGACCCACCGGGTCGGCGGTCAACTCCAGAATCGGGCCCTCACCGAGGGTGCCGAGTTGGACCGTCTCGCCGAAGCTGGTGACCAACCAAAGCGCTCCCGCGGAGGTGCCGACAAGGAGTTCGCCGTTCGCGAGTTCGGCGATGCGGGAGGCGCCGTCCACTCGCGCCAGAG
>CANLGL010000020.1 GCA_947490345.1 Deltaproteobacteria bacterium | reverse complement strand
GCGCGGCCCGACGACGTCAAGCGGCTCACCAGCCTGCTCGACGGTTTGGACGCAACGCCGCCCACCCGCGGCGGCAGCCTCGACGCGGCCACGGTCGCTCAGCTCGAGGCGCTTGGCTACGTCTCGGGCGCGACCGGGGCGGTCGATCCCTTCGCGTTGCCCGACGCGCTGGACTACCCGGAGCTGATGGCGGGGATCCACGACCTCGAGCGCGTGCGCAGCGCGGACCCGAAGAAGAACCTCCCCGCGCTGATGAAGCTCCTCAAGCTCAAGCCCGACGCCTACGAGTTGCGGATGCGCACGGCCGGCCTGTTGATGAGGTCCGAGCGCGTGGAGGAGGCAAAGACCTTCCTTGCCGAGACGACGCGGTTGTTTCCCGACGACCCGCGGCCCTTTGCCCAGCTGGCTGCCGTGACCCAGCGCGAGAACCCGGCGCGGGCGCTTGAGCTCGCGGGGCGGGCGCTCGACATCGATCCGAAAGATCGGACCGCCCGCGAGGTCTCGGTGACCTGCCAGCTTTTCGTGGGGCTGGAGGACGATGCGATCACCGCGGGAACGGCGTGGTTTGCCGACGACCCCGACAACCTCGGGCTGGCAACGGTGCTGGGAAACTACTGGATGCGTCGTGGGGACTTCGCCCGGGCCGAAGGGTACCTGCGGGCGGCCTCGGCCGGCGCCAATCCGAACTCGACCGCTCGGGTGCAGCTCGCCGCCGTGCTGGCGGGCACCGGGCGTAGCGCGGACGCGGTGGCGACGCTGGAAGCGGAGCTGGGCGATCATCCGACCAGCATTCCCGCCCTGCGCGCGCTCTCTGCGGTCTACGCGGACGAGCGGGACTACCAGGCGCAGCTTGAAATCGCGAGGCGATTGGTCCTTCTCGAGCCCACATCGGCCAGCGCCCGCCTCGCCGTCGCCCAGTGCCTCTTCAACCTGGGGGACTACGGTGCGGCACGGAGCCCGCTTGCGGAGGCGAAGCGCCTCGCCCCGGAGGACGCCGCGATCATGCTTCTGGAAGCCAACCTGCTGGACAAGGAGGGGCATCCGGAGGAAGGTCGGGCGCTGTTCCTGAAGGCCCAGGCGCTCCACCAGGCCGCGCTCGGGCAGGAGCCGACCCCCCCCCCGGTCCCGCCGCCAACCGCCAGCGTGCCGTCGGTCGATGAGAATGTCATCGCCCGCCCCCGGAAGCGTTGATGCGCGGCCTGCTGCTGCTGGTCGGGCTGCTGCTGGTGGTCGGCGCTCCCGCGCGCGCGGGACCTCGTGGCGAGGGCAAAGGGCGGCCGGCGGCGCTGGGGAAGGGGGGGCCGGGCCTGTCCGGGGGGCCGGGGCGCATGAAGCCCGGCATTCGTCGCGGGAACGCGATGCTCAACAGCGGCATGCCGATGGCGGCCGCTGGCGCGTTCCGTGACGCCCTTGAGCGTGACCCCGACAACGCGGAGGCCCATGTGGGGCTTGGGCAGTCGCGGGCCCGCGCGGGACGCTGCGCTGCCGCCCTCGAGCACCTGTTGCCCTGGACCCACGCGCTGGCATTTGGTCCCAAGGCGGCGATGCTGACCGCGAACTGCTTGGAGCGACAGGGGCGTGTGGAGGAGGCGATCGCGATGGACCTCCACGCGTTGACGCTCCGCCCCGCCATGCCGGGCGCGCTCACCCGCCTCGTGCTCGACGCCGACCGCATCGGTGACGACGCGCTCCGGCAAGTGGCGCTCGAGCACCTGTGGATCGTCGATCCCCGACGGGACGAGTCCATCTTTGCCGAAGCCGCGCTGGCCCTGCGCCACGGAGACCTTGAGGTGCTCGACATCATGGCGACGCTGTGGGCGCGGGAAGGTCGCGACAACGATGAGTTCGACCGGCTCCAGGCGCGGTCCTGGCTCGATCTCGACGATCCCGTCACCGCGCTCGACGTGTTCGCGAAGCACCGGCGAGTCCGGCGCGGTGCGTCAGCGCGCCTCCTGGCGATCGAGGCCTCGCGGCGCTTGGGGCTTACCTCCCAGGCCAGGGCGGCGATCGAGGGGAAGGCTTTCGGGGCGCTTACGGGGCTGGACGCCGATGTCGTGCGCATCCGCCTCGCCGTCGACGAGGGTGCGCTGGACGAGGCGCGGCGGCTTGCCGATGAGCTTGGCAACGAAAGCGACGAGGAGCTGATCGCCAGCCGCTGGTACCTGGCCCGCGCGGGCGGAGACACGGCCCACGCGACCGAATTGGCCGCCCAATACGAAGCGGTGCAGACCAGCCCGATCCGCAGCCTGGATCAGCTCGTGCCGTTGGACCGTCGTTAGTCCAAGGGTCAAAACGACAAGAGCCCGACCCGCGAAGCGGTGTCGGGCCCTTGGTACCGCGGACTAGTAGTAGAAGTAGTAGTAGACCTTGGAGCGGTCTTCGTTGTAGACGTAGCGTTCCCAGGTGATGGGGTCCGCGGTCTCGTCCACGTTGTCGATGCCCTGGGCCGAGAAGTCGTAAGCGCGGAAGTACCAGCCATTGTACTCCACCGGCTCGCCGTAGGAGTCCTCGCCCGAGTAGGTGATGTGGTCAAAGAGCACGTTTTCGAGCTCGTATTCGGTGGCATCGGTGCCGACGTAGGTATACGCGTCGGCGAAGGCCCAGCCGTCGCGGATGGTGCCGTCGGCCCACCAGAAGTCTTCGACCGAGTAGTCGGTGAAGAGGGCGCCGTAGCCATCAACCCAGGCGTCGCAGTAGGTGCCGACCGTGTCGCCGCCGGTGACCTCGGTCGCGAAGGCGAACTTGCAGTCCGGGCAGCCCGGCTGGGCGTCGCCACTGCCGCTGTAGGTGGCGGACATGTCGCATGCCCATTCCTCGTTGGCGAGGTTCTTGGCCATGTAGCCGTAGGTGGCGTCGACCTTGGTGCCGTCCGAGCTGATCGACCCGTGGGTGAACAGGTAGGCGGTGCCGGTGTCGCCATCGGTGTCGGCGTCGGTATCGGCATCGGTATCGGCGTCGGTATCGGCGTCGGTATCCGCGTCGGTGTCGGTGTCGCTGTCCGTGTCCGTGTCCGCGTCCGCCGGGTCGGTGTCGGTGGCCGCGCCGTCGAAGCAGCCAGTGGCGAGGAGCGCGATGCCGGCGGCAAACACGCTGGGGGCGGTGAGGCGGAACAGGGTCATGGAATCTCCGGAAGGTGGGTGGGAACGGCCCGCAGACTACTCGCTCGCCGGTGGTCACGCAATGGCTTTTTTCCGGCTACGTACGTTGTATGCGACTTGTGGCCACCAGCGACATTCACATCGACAAGAACGGACCGGATGTCCTGGCGTTGTTGGCGGGCCGAATCGCCGAATTGACGCCCGACGTCCTGGTCGTGGCGGGGGACGTCGCCACCTCGCCCACGGTTATTTTACAGACCTTCCTGTCCTTGCGGGCCGTCGCGCCCCGCGTTCTCTACGTGGCGGGCAACCACGATGTGTGGGGTCACCCCACCCTGTTGGCAGAAGGACAGCATGCGTGGTGGCGCCTGGATCATCTGCTCCCGGCCTTGTGCGCCGAGGCGGGCGTGGACAACCTCGATGCGGGCCCGTTGGAGCTCGATGGCATCGGGTTTGTCGGCACCCTCGGGTGGTACGACCTCAGCACGAAGGACGAGGGGCTCGGCGCCCCGGACGCGGCCTACGCGACGGGCGAGTACGCGGGGATGAAGTGGATGGACCACGTGTACGCGGTCTTTCCTGGAGCGGACGGTCAGCCGCTCCCCTGTGCGTCCGTCGCCGCCGTGCTGCGGGGGCGCCTCGCCGCGCAGCTCGCCAGCGTGACCGCGTCGCGCATCGTCGGGGTCACCCATATGGTTCCATTCGCCGAACAACTCCAACAGAAGGACCACCCCGGTTGGCGCTTCTGTCAGGCCTTCATCGGGCACCGCGGCTTGGGGGAGGTCCTGCGGAGTGACCCTCGGGTCGAGTTGGCGATCGCCGGGCACACCCACCGCCGCAGCGATCTCCGCATCGGTGGGCTGCGGGCGTTGTGCACGCCGCTCGGCTATCGGCGGGAGTGGAACGTGAGCGACGCCGCGGCGGTGGCCGCGGCGGTCACGCTCGTGGAGCTGTAGCCTGGCGCGTGGTGCCCCTCAGCGCGTGGTACCCGTGCGGCCGATCTTTCCGGTGGACAGGATCTTGCGCACGTCGTTGGCGAGGTCCTTGACGCCCGCTTCGAACACTGGCACGAAGACATAGGCCGCGGCCACCAGCGCAATGACGATGACGCTGATGAGCAGCATGTACTCGACCGTGGACTGGCCGTCTTCTTCGAGGATGAGGTCGCGGATCATGGGGAGCTCCAGGGAGGTTCGCCGACGGGTGTTGCAAGGGCCGTGCCATCGGGTGCACCGGCACTATTCCGAAGACTCCCTGCGACACTGGCCCACGGGTGTCGCAGCCTGGGTCAACGCGGTCACACGTCAAAGGTGATGCCCTGGGCGAGGGGCAGGTCGCGACCCCAGTTCATGGTGTTGGTCTGCCGGCGCATGTAGGCCTTCCACGCGTCGCTCCCAGACTCACGGCCGCCACCAGTCTCTTTTTCTCCACCGAACGCCCCGCCGATCTCGGCGCCGCTGGTGCCGATGTTCACGTTGGCGATGCCGCAGTCGCTGCCGGCTGCGCTCAGGAAGGTCTCCGCCGACCGGAAGCTGTCGGTGAAGATCGACGAGGACAGCCCCTGGGGCACGTCGTTCTGGAGGTGGATGGCCTCTTCCAGGGAGCGATATTCGACCACGTAGAGGATCGGCGCGAAGGTCTCCTCCTTGCAGATGGCCATGCCGGCGTGGGCGCGGATGAGCGTTGGCTCAACGTAGTTGCCGGGACGATCGACACGCTTGCCGCCCGCCAGGACCTCGCCGCCCTGCGAGATCGCAGTGGCGACTGCCTGCTCGAAGGAGCGCACCGCGTCGGCGTCGATGAGCGGGCCGACCAGGGTGCCCTCGGCGAGTGGGTCACCGATGCGACACTGCTTCCATGCGGCCACCAGACGGGGCAGCAGCTCGCTTGAAATGCGTTCGTGGACGAAGAGGCGCCGGGTGGTGGTACAACGCTGCCCTGCCGTCCCCACCGCGCCAAAAGTGATGCCGCGGACGGCCAGCGACAGGTCGGCGTCGGGCTCGACGATGATCGCGTTGTTGCCGCCGAGCTCCAGAAGGGTGCGACCAAAACGCTCGCTCACCACCGCGCCGACCCGGCGGCCCATGCGGGTGCTGCCGGTGGCGGAGATGAGTGGCAGGCGCTCGTCGCGCAGCATCGCCTCGCCCACCTCGGCATCCTTGCCGATGACGAGGCCGAAAACACCGCTCCAGCCATGTTTGGCGAGCACGGCTTCGCACACCCGGTGGGTGGCGATCGCCGTGAGCGGGGCCTTGAGCGAGGGCTTCCAGATGACGGTGTCGCCGCAGACGGCCGCGAGCATTGCGTTCCAGGCCCACACCGCATTCGGGAAATTGAACGCGGTGATCACGCCAACCGGGCCGAGTGGGTGCCACTGCTCCATCATGCGATGTTGTGGACGTTCGCTGTGCAGGCTCAAACCGTAGAGTTGGCGCGACAGACCCACGGAGAAGTCCGCGATGTCGATCGACTCCTGCACCTCGCCCAGCCCCTCCGAGCGGATCTTCCCAACCTCGAGCGACACCAGGGCGCCGAGGTCATCCTTGTTCGCGCGAAGCGCATCCCCCATCTGCCGGACGATCTCTCCGCGTTTGGGCGCCGGTACCATTCGCCACTCCCGAAAGGCCCGCGCCGCCTCGCTTGCCACCGCATCGTACTGCGCTCGTGTCGCGAGCTGGACCTGCCCGAGGACGCTGTTGTCGGTGGGGTTGAGGCTGACGAGGGTGCCGTCGTCGGGGCCCCCGACCGGCGCACCGGCCCAGGCGCCGGCATTGAGATCGCTGAGCCCGAGGCGGGCGAGGAGTTCGCGCATGGCGCGCTCTATCATCCAACGGGGGGAAGGGGCGCGAGAGCCCGGACTTCCCGGACCCTTCCCCTACCGGGGCGTCGCAGCCCTCGTCACTCCCCCGGGTTGGTCACCGACCCCAAAAGCCGCAGCCGCGCGGCGACCACCTTGGGATCTTCGACCTTGTGGGCGGCCGAGCGCTGGACCAGCGGATTCGGTCCGGGGGGTTGGGCCCAGAAGGGGCGGAAGCGAGGCGCGGAGGAGGATCCGGTCATGGTCGGCCTGGGTCCCCGCGTAGGATCGGCTCGCGGTCTTCCGGAGGTGAGCACACACCGGTTAACGCCGGCGGATGTTGCTGCTCGCACTGGCTTCAGCCCTCGCACAAGACGCGATCACCCTCGAATATGTGAAGAAGGGGCAGGTGGGTACCGCCAAGCCCTCGTTCACCGTGATCACCAACACCGACGCCTCCGAGCTCACCGTGCACGGCGCATGTGGCTCCGCCCGCTTCGACCGTTCCGGGCCCTCTTCGGCGAAGGACCGAAAGACCTGGGAGCTGGACCTCGGCCAGGGGACCTACAACTGCACGGGCAGCATCACGATTGAGACCACTGACGGCGAGAGCGGGGAGATGCCGCTGAAGTTCACGGTGGCCGTCTTGCCGCCGATGAAGATGCGGCTGGTGCCCAACTCACTTGATCTGCCGGGGCGCACGCTCTCGGTCACGCTGGAGCGGGACGCCTCGCGCGTCGAGTTGTCCATCTTCGGGCCCGGCGGCGCCGAGATCGGGGGGGCGATGACGCCGTCGAACGCGCGAGGCGGCGAGGCCATCCAGGTCAACTGGTCGCAGGCCAACGGCGAGGCGCTCAAGATGAAGCTCAAGGGCTACGATGCCGACGGCTTTTACGCGGAGCTGGAGCTCAACCCGTGGAAATTCAGCATCCCCCACGAGGACGTGGTCTTCGACAGCGGCTCAGCGGTGATCGGCGACGCCGAGATCCCGAAGTTGCAGGCGGCGATGATCGAGGTTGACAACACCCTTGCCAAGTACGGCAAGGACGTCGTCATCAAGTTGTACGTCGATGGGCACACCGACACGGTCGGCGACGCGGGCCGCAACGAGACGTTGTCGCTCGAACGCGCCAAGTCCATCGCGAGCTGGTTCAAGCGGGCAGGGTTCAAGGGCAGCACGTACTATGCAGGCTTGGGCGAGCGCGATCCCGCGGTCGCCACCGGGGACGGGGTCGACGAAGTCCGCAACCGTCGCGCGGTCTACACGCTCGCCGCGCAAGCACCCGAACTAGCGGGCGCGGCGTCGTGGACGCAGTTGTAGCGCCGCGCGGCTAGGGGTTCGGGAAGCCGTCGAGCGTGCCACGCCGCCACTTCTGGTAGTGCGGAGAGCAGAAGCCCTTGCTGCGCACCGAACCGCCGCAGCCGGGGACAACGCAGTTCGCTGCGCGTACCGTCGGTGCCGCCGCCGCCGCCGCGACGATGGCTTGGGGACGGGCGGCCGCTTCGGCGCGCGCCGCTTCCGCGAGCTTGACGCACTCGGCAAGGCGGGCAGCCATGCCGTCGATCCGCTGGCGCATGTCCCGGACTTCGTCGCGCAGGGCCTGCACCTCGGCCGGGCTGGCGTACCCGTGCTCCTTGAGCACGGTGTGGACGATGTCGCGGATGGTGGGGTCGAGCGCCTTACCGGCGGGACGACCGACCCGGTTGGCGAGGCTATCGATGAAGGACATGAGCGCTCCTTGACACGTCAAGATGTATCATCGATGTGTCACGTGCGCCACCCGGTGCTTCACCCGTGCGAAAATACTGCGAATGAGCCGCCGTCGACCTCGGTGGCCGGCTCCTCGGGTCGGTCGACGTCACACAGGTAGATGCGTGGTGGTCGCGACAGATCGGCGTGCCCACCCCCGGCGGGGTAGCCGGCGAAGACGATGTGTCGGCCATCGTGCGACACAAGCGGGTGGCTCATGGTGTATTGGTCGAAGAAGTGGAGGAAGAAGATCACGTCGCGCGTGGGCCAGAAGGTGCCCAGCGGGACGGGTGCATCGCCATTGATCGCCATCTTCCACCACCGCAGGCAGTTGTCGTCGCTGCACACTTCCGCCACCAAAAGCCACTCGCCGGTGGGGGACCAGAAAAAGGCAAGGCAGGGCATCCGCGTCAGGGGGCGGACCTCCTGGCTGACGAGGTCGCAAAGGTCGATCCCAGCGTACGGCGTGCCCTCGCCGCCAGGGGCGTTGGCGACCGCCAGGAGACTCGAGCCTCCCGGAGCGGCGATGAGCGCGCAGAGCCCCTTCCGATTGATGATGGGCCTGGCCCGGCGCCCGTCGGGGGTGCTCGCGTAGATCAGGCTGCCGCCATCCTCCGGAGTTGCCCAAAGCGCGGACCCGCCCACAAAGACCGGCGCGCAGAAGCTCCCCGGCGGCCGGTCGTAGATCACGTCCTCGGCGGTTCCGAACGGGTCGCGGAGCACCAGCCGACCGCGCGCCACGCCGCGATCGCCGGCGTGTACGAGCAGGCGTCCCCCCTCGGGCGTCCAACTGAAGAAAACCGGCACCCCCTCTTCCACGAGCCGAGCCCGCCCCATCTCTGACCGCCGGATGGCGAGCAGGTTCAGCTCACCGGAGCGTTGAACCAGCGCGGCCAGCGCCTCACCCTGGGGTTGCCATTGCAGGTAGATGGGCGCGACTCCGCCGGCTTCCCACCACAGCTCCTGATGGACGCCATCGACCCCGAGAACCTGCACCCGCACCGGCGAGGACTCCTCGTCGGCCCCCTCGACCATGAACGCCGCCACCCACTTGCCGTCCGGCGACCACGTCGGCCAGGACCACTGGGCCTGAGGCCGGGCGAGCTGTCCCCAGGCGCCGAACTGCTGGGCGATGCCCGCCGTCAGCAGGTTGGCGCCTGATCCGTCGGCGGCGGCAATCGCGATCTGGCGATCGCCGGTCACCCACGCGAGCCGGCTCATCCGGACCAGACGTGGATCAGCTGTCGGACCACATGCGCGATGAGCAGAGCCGCCAGGAGGGGGATGATGAACGACGCTTTCGGCGAGTGGTGCACCTGGGCGAGGCGCGCCGGCCGGACCTGCTCCTCGTGCCTCAACTCGGCCGCGGCGTCGGCAGGGAGTCCCGCGGCGGCGGCCGAGCGGAGCGCGTGGAGCGCCGTGTCGTTCGCCGTCCCGAACGTGCCGAGCGAAAGACCCAGGCAGCCAATCGCCGGGAACATCCACGTCCAGGGCAGGCGCCCATCCACGATGCTGACGAGGACCAGTCCTGGAATGGGGATCGCCACGATGAAGCAGGCCACACCTACCCAGCGGAGGCGCGCGTACATCCGGTATCTTGCGACCATCACGAGGCATCCGGGTTGAGCAGGCCGTGAAGCAGCACGCGTAGACCATCACTCGCGAGCCGCTCGGTGTCGGGCCGCATGCCGACGGCGCTTTGCCCGGCGAGTCCGTCGATGAACGCTTTGAGGAAAAGCGCCACGGCACGAGCATCGTATTGGCGGAAGACCCCCTCGGCGATCCCCTGGGCGATGACGCCTTCGGTGGCCGTCACGAACTCTTCGTGGACAGCGTTGACCTGGCGGCGCACGTCCTCGTCACGAATGGCGAGCTCTGACATCAGGAGGAAGAAGCGCGGCGGCGTCTTGAGTCCCGCGAAGTAATCGAGGTATTTCCGGCCCAGATCGATGAGCTTGATCGCCGCTGGGCGTTCGTCACGCTCGGCTTCGGCTAGGAAGGACCGGGTGATTGCAAGTTCCTCTTCGACCAGGGCGTCGAAGATCTCGCGCTTGGACTCGAAGTAGAAGTAGACCGCGCCCTTGGAGAGCCCGGCGCGGCTGGCGATGTCTTCGACCCGCGCGGACAGGTAGCCGCGCTCGATGAAGATCGCGCGTGCCGCGCGGAGGATCTGGGCGCGGCGCTCGGTCTCGGAGAGGTGTCTGGTCATCAGCCCGGGAAGTTAATTCGTCTGGGCCGATTCCCGTATCCGTCAAGAAGTTGTATCCTGCGGCCATGGGAACCCCACGGCCGATTGTCGCGATGATCTCGGTGCAGTCGCCGGGGGGTCTTGTCTTCGGGACGGCGACCCGCATCGACGGCATGACCATCAGTTTCGACCTCGAGGCGAGGATGGACGCCGGTGAGGTAGTGGAGTTTCGAATAGAGCTTCCCGGCCTCGAAGAGACGGCCATGGGCACGCTGAGGATCACCAGCGGGCGCAAGGGCGACGCGGGTGCCTCTTCCTTTTTGGCGTCGATTCAAACGCTTGTGCCTGACGATGCGGAGATCTTTGAGGTGTGGCGGCGGGGTGTCGAGCAGGGCACGCGCGCGTTCTCGCACAGCTCGCGGGCCCCGACCGACAGCTGGTTGAAGTCGACGACGATGGTCGGGTCCACCGAAGCCGAGCGGCGGCTGGCGGTGGCCAGTCAGGAGGACCGGCGGAAGCGGCGTCTGGAAAATGCGAAACACCTGGCGCGCAACTCGCGGGCGTGGCCGGACCCGGAGGACCTCGCGGGTGGTCGCGTTGCGGCCAGTGGTGCTTTTCGGGCTTCGCTCTCGCGCTCGGCCAGCCGGTCACCGGCGAGTCACAGCGTCGGGAACGTCACGCAATCTGGGAGCAGTGTGGGCACCGGGGACCGACCCCGAACCGCGGTGGCCGACGCCCTTCGCCAGGGGTTCGGCGCGATTCCCTGGGCCGTCGCCACGCCGGCCGCGCCCGCAACCGCGCCGACCTCGCCAGACGCCGCACCGGCCGTCCGGGAGCCGACCGTGCATGTGGACAACGGCATGGCCAGCGTGACCTTTCAGAACGACGCGAGCTGGCGGGGCTTGCACCGGCCGTCGCTGCTGTCGGGGATGCTGGTTTTCGCCAGGAAGGACCTGGGTGTGGCGGGCACGGAGTTGAAGCTCTTCCTGATCCTGCCCAACGGCTCGATGGTCATGGCGGACGGTACCGTGCTGGCGGTGTCAGCGTCGCACACCGAGCTGCAGGTTCGTTTGGCGGCGCCGGCGCTCAAGATGGTCGAGCACGCGTAGCCTGCCTACTTGATCTGGTTCGCGACCCGCTTCAGATCGCGCATCGACTTTATCTCGAACAGCTTTCCCTTCGCCGCAAAGGTGGAGAGCTTCTGCGCTTGGCGCACATACTCGCCGTACTGGTAGGCCTTGCCCCAGAACCAGTCGTATTTCCGCTGGTTGAAGCTGCGAACCAGACGGTCCGACGCCAGCATCTGTACCAGCTCTTTGGGCAGGTTGTTGAAGAGGGTCAGAAAGAACAGGAAGTTGAGGTAGTTGCCGTTTGGGGTGTGAAACCCGCGCCGGTAGACCTGATTGTACTCGTCGGTGACAAAGCCGTCTTCGATGCTCTTGTGGTAGAATTCCGTGCCTGGATACGGAATAAGTGAGGAGGGTAGAAGATTATAGGGCGGCGGCAGCGTCCAGAGCAAACGCAGCCCCTTCATGACGTCCTCGGTGGACTCCCACGGGTTGTCGAGGATCATGTGGTAGTCGGGAACCTGGATGTAATCCTTGTACTTGCTGATGATGTTCACGGCCTTGAGCAACTGCTCGTTGGTCATCCCGCGCTTGTACATCTTCATCGTCTCGGTCGAGCCGGTCTGGATGCCCAACTCGGTGAAGCACAACCCGGCGTCCACCAGGGCCTTGTACTTCTCCTCGTTGATCGTGGTCGGCGAACACTGGGCCCGGAACGGAAGGCCGATCTCTCTCTGCCACACGGTGGAGAACTTCTGGATCTCTTCGGTGGAGGTGGAAAAGAACACATCGTCTTGGAAGTGGATGATGCCGATTTCAGGATATCGAAGGGTGACCGCCTTGATCTCGCCCACCATGTGTTCGACCGAGCGGCGACGGAGGTAACTCTGGCCCTTGTACAGGTCGTGGTTGAATGCGACGCCGCAGTAGCTGCACTTGTGGGGGCACCCCCGGGTGATCATCGTCTTGTAGGCCGGGCGGAGCTCGCCGTTACGGTCCGGGTACGTCGGCATGAGCGCGCGGTAGGTCGGCCAGTCGAGGCGGACCAGGTGCTGCTGCTTCTGGTCGTAGCTCCAGTCGTCCTCGAAGTCGAAGTCCTGGAAGGGCAGGGAGTCGAGGTCCTGGATGAGCGGGCGGTGCGGATTGCCGACCACCTTGCCGTTGGCCTTGCGAAACCAGAAGTTCCGCACGTCTGACCAATCCTTCCCATCCTCCAGCCGCTCGATCAGCTCCAAAAAGCCGTGCTCGCCCTCGCCCACGTGGACCATGTCGACGAATTCCAGACCCTGCTGCGGCATGGTGGTGGGGTGAAACCCGCCCCAGACGATCGTCTTCTGCGGGTAGCGCCGCTGGATCGCGCGGGTGGCTTGCACCGCGACGTCGAACATGCTGGTCAGGAACGAGACGCCCACCACATCGGCGTCACCGACCAATTCCACCAGATCGGCGATCAACGAGTCGTTGAGCTGCATCAAGTGGGACCAGGTGTCCTCCCGCCAGCTCGATTTGAACCGATTCCCGTAGGTGTCCGCGGGAAGGAAGATCATCCGGGTGTGGTGCCCGTGGGCCCGTAGATACCCAGAGAGCGTGCGGATGCACGGACTGTAGTGGTCCATCGGTGTCGGATTGATCAGCGCGATCTTCATGGTCTGGGCTTTCCCCGTGAGGGTAGCCGCCGGGCCGGGTGCTCGCCACGAAGACCCGCATCCACAGGGGATCCGCTACATCATCGCCTCTGGCCCAGCTCGAACAGGTCGAGCCATTCGCCGCGATACCGGGTCCGTCGAACCAGGCGGGCATCGTGACCCAATGCCGCACGAGCATCCGGAAAGCGGGCGAATGCCTCGCTGAGCACGGTGTAGGCCCGCGGAGCGTGGTCGACATAGCCGGCCGAGAAGCGTCGGAGCAGCTCGAAATCCGCACCCGCGGCGAAGGCCCGGCCGAGGGGCAGGCCGGCGGCGTGCCCCGGCCAGAAGGGGAGGTTGGCGACGATGCCGTCGAAGCGCTCGCCCGCCACCGGGGCGTACAGGTCACCGACGCGGACATCGAGCTGCAGGCCGAGCAGTTCAGCGTTGAAGCGGGTGTTGCGGGCCGCGTTGTCGTCGATATCCGTCGCGACAACCAGGGCACCTGCCCGCGCGAGCGCGCAGGCCACCACCCCGGAACCGGTCCCCAACTCCAGCCAGCGTTCCCCCGGGCGTACCAACTCGCGAACCACCCCCGACAGCCACGACCCCACCTTGGTCATCACCGGATCGAACACACCCGGCAAGACGACGATCGGCGTGCCGTTGACGACGTGGGTGTGTGGGCGTCGGCTGTGCCAGCCAGCCAGAGCGAGGGTACCGAGCCTCATCGGGGGGACAACTCGATCCACACTGGCGCTTTCGGCGCCTCCGCTCCCAGCGTGTACAACCTTCCCCCGAGTCGCATCGAGACCAGCCGCGGCGCTTGGCGAGGGTGGATGCCCAACCCAGGTGCGCCCGCGTCCTCGGTGACCGTCGCGAGCAGAAGAGATCCGGCCGCCTCCCTCAGCGCGATGGCGCCGCCCTCGATGACGACAGACACTTGGACCGTGCCGATGGTCAGCCCCCCATCTCGTGCCGACGCTCCCTCGACGCGCGCGCGCTCGAGCCACCTTGTCGTCTCCTCGTCGACGAAGGGGGGGATGAGCGGCGGAGTCGGGGGGGTGACGATCGCCCCCAAGGCCCATGCCACTGCACCGTAAACAGCCACGCAGGCGACGACGACCACCAGCAGATGCACGCGCGGGGCCAGCCAGAGGGCCAGCGCCCCCATCGGTACGAGCGCAACCAGAAGGCGACCGTGGTACCCGAGGAGCCCGCGCCCTCGGAGCGCCTGCCGCAGCCCCCAGAACAGGCCCACGGCCTCACCCGACACGGTGATCGCGTGCGACAGCGGGAGCGCCGTGGCGTCCATGCCGACGCCGCGAGTCAAAAAGAGGATGATCGGCACCTTCGTCGCGACGGCGATGATGCTCAACCACATGGGCAGGCGCGGGCGACCTAGCGCGTAGCAGACCGGGACCAGCACTCGGTGAAGGCAGATGCCGTAGGTGGCGAGCGCGTACATCCGGAGCATGTCGGCGGTGCCTTGGGTGTCTGCTGCATCGAAGGCGCCTCGTTCGTAGATGAAGGCGACGATGGGTTCGGCGAGCAGAAGCAGCCCCACCGCGGCCGGAAGGACCAGGAGCGCGTGGGTGCGCAGGGTGCGGTCCAGCAAGCGCCCAGCCCCCTCGTCGTCGCCGCGTGAGGACAACGCGCTCACGGCGGGGAGCAGGGCCGTGACGAGGCTTCCGGCGACCAGCGCCAGGGGGAGTTGGACCAGACGGAAGCTGCCCAGAAGCCAGGTCAGGACCCCGTCGCCGTAGCTGCTGGCCCACTGGCTCTCGATGAGGATGCTGGCTTGGACGGTGGCCACGCCGACGATGGCGGTGGCGAAGTAGCGGAGCATCCGCCCGAGCGCGGGGTGGCCTCTGAAGGTGGGCCGGAAGCGGAAGCCCGCCGACCAGAGGGGGGGAAGGCACAGGCCGACCTGCACGAAACCAGAGAGCGTGGTCGCCGCCGCGACCGTGACGATGCTTCCCCCGGCAAGGCACGCCGCGATCACGCCGAGGCTGAGCACATTCTGGGCCATCGCCGGCACGAAGAATCGTCCCCGCGCGTTGAGCAGTCCGCCGAAGTAGGCGGCGAGGGACAAGCTCGCGAGAAACGGCGACAACCAGCGGGTCAACGTCGTCGCGAGCGCCAGCTTCTGGCTGTCGGCCGCAAAGCTGTCGGCCACCAGCCTCACCCACCACTCGGCGCCGACCCAGAAAACCAGTGTGCAGACACCGAGAAACAGGAGAAGCACCCCCAAAACCGCGTTGGCGAGCGTCCACGCGGCGTCGACGCCTTCGCGCTCGGCGGTGTCGGCGAAGGCAGGGACGACGACGTTCTGCAGTGAGCCCTCGGCGACAAGCTCCCGAAGGAGCATCGGGACCCGGAGGGCCGCGTTGTAGGCGTCGCTGACCGCGCCGGCCCCGAAGATGGCCGCGAAGATCACGTCACGCGCCAGTCCGGTGAGCCGGCCGAGCAGATTGGCGACGCCGATGGCGAGGGCGGCGTGGCGGTTCACGGGAGGCGCGGCACACGCCATGGGTAACTAACGCGCGTCGGCTAGACCGCCGGCGCGGAGGAAGGCCTCGCAGAGGACGAGCGCCTGATTGTCGCGACTCTCGAGGGTGATGATCACGTGCACGGGGGCCTCGTCGAGGCGGGGGTAGCTCCCGATGGCGACCGCCGGCCACTTCGCGACCGCCTCAGCGAGGAGCGCTGCGATCTCAGACTCCTGGCGAGAGGTGCGCAGCCGGACGCTGTGGACGGGCGTCCCGGCGAAGCGGTGCGCCACGCGGTCGAACTTGAGTCGCAAAAGCGAGGGTACGCCGGGGAAGATACAGACGTTGCGGGTGACGACCAGCGGAAAGGTGACGTTGCCGTCCCACCAAAGCGCGCTCCCTTGGGGAACTTCCGCCATGCGTAGGGCCGCGGTGTTGCATGCGTCCCCGAGCTTCCGCTGCAAGATCGCGACCAGCTCTGGATGGTGGAGCAGGGGGATGTCGAAGGCCTGCGCGACGCCAGCGAACGTGACGTCGTCGTGGGTCGGGCCCACGCCTCCGGTGGTGAAAACCCAGTCGTAGCGGCGGGACTGCGCTCGAACTTCCGCCGCGATGTCGTCCAGGGTGTCGGCGATGACCGCGACCCGAAACAAGTCGCACCCAAGCTGTCGAAGCCGGGCGACCAGCCAGGGGCTGTTTTCGTCCGCGAACTTCCCGCTGAGGATTTCGTTGCCGATGATGACGACCCCGGCGCTCGGCATGCTTCCGCCTAACGCATCGAGCGGCTACCTTGGTTGGGTGTCGGACGTCGGCAAAGCTCGTGCTCTGTGGTTTGTGGGCTCCCTCCTCCGCGCCGTCCTGCTCCTGGCGCTTGTCGGGTTGGAGCTACTTTTCGGTTGGTGGGGTGTCGCGGGTGGCGTGCTGGTGGTGGTGCTGGTCTGGGCGTGGCGCAGCCATTCGCGCGCCGGGAATGAGGCTGCGGACGGCTCGGATGCGGTTGCGCTCGTCTACCGGGTGAATCAGCACGCCATTGCGGACGGTGTGCTCGACCCGTCCGGCAGTGGCGTTTGGCCCTTCTACGTGCGTGGCTTCATGCTCATCGGGATGGGGCTCGGCATCCTGGCCGTGGGGCTACTGTACCTACCGGGCGGGTTCGTCTTTTTGGCCCTCACCCCCGTCGTCGCCGGGATGGAGCACCTGGCCCACGGCATGTCGTTGGGCAACGCCACCCCGGCGCCAGTGGGCATGGAGGTGCGTCGTGAGGGCGGAGCGTACGTCGTGCGGGGTCGCGACGGGCAGATCGGAGTTGGAAAGGAGGCGGGCCAGCTTCGGGATGGCAAGGCCGAGGTGGCCGCTCAGGTCGTGCGCCGGTTCCGTCTGCCGCGGTGGATTTTCGAGCAGTCGGCGATCATCCTGCCGCTGGTGATCAGCGCGGTCAGCGTACTCGCGATGCAGTTGGCGTTGTTGGCCATGTTGCTCCAAAGTATGTTTCCGGGCGGAGGGCCCACGGCTCCCGAGCCGTCTGCCGAGTATCTCCAACGACTTTTGACCGGCGACCATGCCGGCGAGGAGCAGGGCTACGTTACGCTGAAACGGACGGTAAAAGCGGGTGAAACGAAGATTGACAGCTACTACCTCCCGGCGGGTAGCGCCGGTCCGATCACCGATGTCGGTGGCGGCGCGCAAGTGGGCTCCAAGCCACGTTCGGCTGATCCCCGCACCGAAAAGGCGCAGCCGGACGTGGCCATCCAGATCGAGGAGCTTGGCAAGACTGAGGAGCTCAAACCCCAGGAAGCACCCCCCGAGCCCAGCATCGAGGACCTCGCCGATCCCCTCGCCACGCCCGATGGCGCCCAGGAGGGGCAACACCAAAGCGTTGAGGTCAAGGAGGGCTGGGGCCTCACCGATTGGTACGACACCGAGGACGCCCGGGCCGACGCCAAGGAGATCCAGGATCAGTTGGAGCTGAGCCGGAAACTACTCAGGCTTGACCCCGATAATCTGATCGGCCTCTCGGTGAAGGCCTACTACGAATACCTGGCGATGGACTTCGACGCCGCCCAGGGAACCTACGATCACATGATCCGGCTGGATGGCACCCGCGGCTCCGAGTGGAACAACCTCGCGCTCGTGTACAAGCGGCTCGGCGACTACGAAAAGGAGGAGGAGCTGTACCGGACGTCGTTGATGTTTGAACCCAACGAGCCCAACACCTATGTAAACCTCGCGTTGTGCCTGGCCCATCAGGGTCGCTTCGACGAAGCGCTGCAGATCATGAAGCGCTTGGAGCGGGAGCTGCCCGACGACCCCTACGCCGACCTACATCGCGCCAAAATCGCAGCGTTGATGGGCAAAGAAGAAGAATCGTACCGGTTCCTGCGGCAGTCCCTCAAGACGATGCGGAAGCTCGACACCCTCCACAACATCGAATTTCAGCAGGACATCCGGGTGGACCCGGCGTTTTCGACCATGCGGGAGACGCCCCGATTCAAGAAGCTCTTGATGAAGTACTATGGCGAACGCCCCGGTGCCTGGTGGTTCCTGGGCAGCAAGGAGGCGGCCGACACCCCAGAGGAACCGCAATGATAGGCTCCAGTTCATGAGGATCGCCCTCTTCGCTGGCAGCTTCGACCCGATCACGCTTGGTCATGTGGACGTGATTCGCCGCGGCCTGGCCCTCTTCGACCAGGTGGTGGTGGGCATTGGCCACAATCCGAAGAAGTCGCGTGTTCTGGGCTTGGAGCTCAGACTCGCGCTGGTCCGGGACGCCTGTTCTGGGCTCGGTGCGGTGAGGGTGGAGAGCTATGAGGGGCTCACGGTTGACTTCGCGACGACGCTTGGCGCTGCCGCGATCCTCCGCGGCCTCCGCGATGGCGCCGATCTCGCCTTCGAGGCGCCTCTGGCACAGGCCAACCGGGTGATGGCGCCGACGATCGAGACGGTCTTTGTGCTGACCGACCCGACCCTGGCGTGCGTTTCCAGCTCGCTGATGAGGGAGATCGTGGCGGCCGGGGGTGACGCTTCCGCGTGGTTAGCGCCAGGGGTGCTCAGCGCGCTCAAGGCAGCGCTCCCGCCGCGCTGATGGAGCCGTTGCTCGCGACGTTCCTGGACCGCGAGCTGCTGGTTTCCGCGGTCTGCCACGACGTTCGCGGCCCGCTCACCGCGATCGACGGCTTCGCAGAACTTGATGGGGTGCACGTGCGTTCCCAGGTACGCCAGGGCGTCGTGCGTCTCAACCAGATGCTGTCGGTTCTCCCAGCGCGGCCGGTGGCTGACCGGGACGAGGACCTTGCGGATTTCTTTGCGGTGCCGTCAGCCCGGGCGATGACCGCGGGGCTGCGGCTTTTGCAGGAGGCGTTGGGTGATCTCCCCTACGGGGTGCTCGAACTCGTTCAGTCCGAAACAACGGTGGAGTTGTTGATCTCCGACCTCGACGCCGCTGAGCTCGGCGTGGACTGGAACGTCGCGGTGATTCGACGCTGGGAAGCCGGGGACCCCTTCGGCAAGCGCGGCGCCCGCGTGCGGATGGCGGCCCGCCTTGCTGCCGCGTCGCGGGTCCGGTTCGAGCCGGGTCAGGACCCGGCACGCGGCGTGCTTGGCATCGCCTTCGTGCGGCCGCTGGCATAGAGTCGGGCGCTCACCGGAGGCAGGATGTGCGGGATCGTCGGATACGTGGGAGAGCGTCGGGCGGCGCCGGTGATCCTCGATGGCCTGCGTCGGTTGGAATACCGCGGGTATGATTCGGCGGGCCTCGCCGTCATCGACCAGGACGAACTGAGGCTGGTCCGGCGTGTCGGATTCGTTGCGGCGTTGGCGGCCGCGGTTCCGGCAGACTTGCCGGGCAGCACCGGCATCGGCCACACCCGCTGGGCCACCCACGGCGGGGTCACCGAGGACAACGCCCACCCCCATCTCGATTCTACAAATCGCATCGCGGTGGTTCACAACGGCATCATTGAGAACCACATGCCGCTGCGGGCTAGACTGCAGGACGAAGGCGTTGTTTTTCGCAGCGAAACGGACACTGAGGTGCTCGCCCACCTCATCAGCATCTTCTACAAGGCGGATTCTACCGCGGGTCCGGAAGCCGCCGTCCGTCAGGCCCTGGAGCTGGTGCAGGGGACCTACGGTGTCGCGGTGATCTTCCTCGATCATCCCGGCCTCATCATCGCCGCGCGCAATGGCTCGCCTCTGGTCGTCGGCAAGGGCAACGGCGAGACCTTTCTGGCGTCGGATCCCCACGCGCTCAGCGCGCACACGCGCGAGGTGGTGTACCTCGAGGATCGCGACATCGTGCGTATCGACGCCTCCGGCTGGACCATCTCACGCATGGACGGCGGCGGCGTTTCCCGTGCGGTGGAGGTCCTCGGCGAGGAGTGGCAGGACGAGGGCCGTGGCGACTACAGCCACCACATGCTCAAGGAGATCCACGAGCAGCCGGAATCCCTGGCCCGGTGCCTTCGCGGCCGGGTTGTTCCCGATCAGGGCACGGCGCGGCTGGGCGGCTTCGAGTTGAGTCCGCGGGACATCGCCGCCATCCGGCACCTCACCGTGCTTGGCTGTGGCACATCCTTTCACGCCGGACTGGTTGGTGCCGCCGCGATGGAGGGCCTGGCGCGCATTCCCGCCTCGGCCGAGATCGCCTCGGAGTACCGATACCGCAACCCCGTGGTCGCTGCGGACGACCTGTACTTCGCGGTGTCGCAGTCGGGCGAGACCGCCGACACCCTCGGCGCCGTGCGGGAAGTGCAGGTCAAGGGTGGCCGCGTCTTCGGGGTGGTCAACGTGGTCGGGAGCTCCATCGCCCGCACCTGTGGCCGCGGCGTGTACGTACACAGCGGCCCTGAGATCGCGGTGGCGTCGACCAAGGCGTTCACGTCGCAGGTGGCGGCAATGCTTGTCGCGGCGCTGTCGTTCGCGCGGACCCGAGCGCTCGGCCCGCACGAAGGAAAGGCCTTCGGTGAAGAGCTGCTGTCGGTTCCGGAGCGGGTGGGGGAGTGGCTCACCGCCGAGCCACCGGGGCTGATGGATGCGGTCGAGCTGTGCACCAGCGGGAAGTTCGTATTCTTCCTCGGGCGGGGCGTCAGCCACGCGGTCGCCCTCGAAGGCGCGCTCAAGCTCAAGGAGGTCGCCTACGTCCCCTGCATGGCGTACCCCGCGGCCGAGATGAAGCATGGACCCATCGCTCTATTGGACAAGAGGACGCCGGTTGTGGTGGTCGTCCCCGACGACGTCATGCGTGACAAGACGCTGTCGACCATCCAGGAGGTGCGCGCGCGCGGTGCCCAGGTCATCGCCATCCACACTGTCGGGGATGACCAGACCCCGAAAGTGGCGGACGTCTGCATTCCGGTGCCGCGCAGCAATCCGCTCATTTCGCCGTTGTTCTCGGTGCTGCCGCTGCAGTTGCTCGCCTACCGCGCCGGGCTGGCGCTCGCTCGCGACATCGACCGGCCCCGCAATCTCGCCAAGAGCGTGACGGTAGAGTAGCGTCCGGCTGCGTTATCGGAAGGGATGCTCCCCCCCTTCGCGGCCTCACGTCCGCATCCCTGGCACGGACTCGACATAGGCGCCGAGGCCCCGTCCATCGTCACCGCGTACATCGAGATTACCCCCTACAGCACTGTGAAATACGAGGTCGACAAGGTCAGCGGCTTCCTCAAGGTCGACCGCCCGCAGCGGATGAACGCGCTGCCCCCGATGCTCTACGGCTTTGTCCCGCGCACCTACTGCGGAGCGTCCATCGCGGCCTTGGCCGGAACGCCCCGCGGCGACGGCGACCCGCTCGACATCTGCGTGCTCTCCGAGCGGGTCATCGACCGGGCCGACATCATCCTGCGAGCGCGGGTGGTGGGGGGTCTGCTCATGGTCGACAAGGGCGAGGCCGACGACAAGATCGTCGCGGTCCTCGACGGGGATTCGGTCTGGGGTGAGGTCCGGGAGTTGACCAGCTTGCCGCGGGCTTTGGTGGCACGCCTGCGCCATTATTTCGAGACCTACAAGCTGGAGCCGGGTGGCAACCCCGTGCGCATCGAGCACGAATATGGTCGCGACCGTGCATTGGACGTGATCCGTGCAGCCCAGCTCGACTATGCCGATGCACTCGCACAGAGTCAGCCATGATCCTCGCGCTTCTGTTGGCGTGCTACGACAAGTTGGTGGTCACGGCGACCGTCGACGTTCCCGCGGATCGGGTCGCTGGTGAGTCGCGACTGTATAATATCTGGCGGGGCTCGGTCGTCTGCACGGACACGCCAAGCTGTCGCGACGCCCTGGTTCAGGAGGTACGTCAGCAGGAGGCTACCCTCCGCGAGGCCGGCGCCATCGACGTTGCGGGGGGATTGGCGCTGCGCGAGGGCGAGGTCGATCTGCTGATGCGTTGGGTCTTTCCGCTCAGGGACAAGGTCTTCGCCAACCAGACCTTCCTGCTCTTGTACGAGGCGCCCGCGCGCGGCGTGGTCACCGCCGACCGCCGACGGCCCATGGCCGCCTTCGTATGGTTCGAAGACCAAAGTACACAGATTACCGTCGACCGTGCACCTGCCGCCGCCCGCGTCTGGACCCTGCCCGACACGCCCACCCGGCAGGGGCTGGTACTTCCGGGAAAACGCTCGAAGCTCCAGGTGACCTTCCAGAACCTCAGCCCAGCCAAAGAACCCGCTCACGAGGCGGCGTGGCTGCCGCGGTTCATGAGCCTGGACGAGGCGCTTGTGGCGGTGCCAGGGCTGGTGTGGGAGGGGGCTCAGCCCAGCTCGACGCCGAAGATGCGGTAGGTCTTGTAGATCTTGCCGCCCATCTTTTCGATGGCGGAGCGCATGCGGTGGTTGTCCTCGAGCACCCAGCTGGCTTCGGCACCCTTGACCCCCGCTTTCACGCCGGCTTCCCACGTGCGCTTGTAGAGCGGCGCGCCGAGCGGCAGGTGTTGGTATTTCTTCCGGATTCCCAGTGTAAAAACACGAATCTTGTCGACCTTCGCCGGCTTGGTGAGCCAGTGGTACCAGCCGAAGGGGAAGATGCCCCCCCTCATGGGTTTGACGACCTGGTTGAAGTCGGGAAGCGTAAGGGAGAAGCCCGCGATCTCGCCATTGACGAACGCGAAGTAACAGTAGCGCGGATCGACCATCGGCTTGAGGCCTTTGGCGACCTTCGCGAACTCCGCATCGCCAAGGCGGACAAAGCCCCAGTTCTGGGCCCACGCGTCGTTGTAGATCACCCGGCACAACTCGACGTCGGCTTCGTAGTTTTTCAGGTTGACCGAACGGATGGTGACTTCGGGGTGCTTTTGCTCGAACCGGTCGGCGATGGCACCCACCCGATCGGGGATGGGACCGTCGTTCGCCAACCAGTACGCGTACATGTCCTTGACCTTGGCCAGGCCGAGCGCCGCGTAGTGATCCAGGTAGTACTTCGGGTTGTATGCCATCATCACCAGCGGATCGCTGTCAAAGCCGTCGACCAGAAGCGTGCATTCGTGGTTGGAGTTGAAGCTGAACGGCCCGTGCGCGCGCGTCATCCCCCGCAGGCGCAGCCAGGTCATGGCCGCGTCGAAGAGCGCCTTGGAGACCTCGGCGTTGTCGGGGAACTCGAAGAAGCCGAAGAAGCCGGTGCCGGGCTCCTGGGCCTGGTAGTCCTGGTCGATCTGCGCGGAAATTGTGCCCACGGCCTTGCCGTCTCGCCACGCGATGAAGCACTGAATGCTCGCGACATCAAAGTAGGGATTCCGCCTCGGGTCCAGGAACTCCTTCCGTTCGAAACGCAGCGGCGGCACCCACGGGGGATGGCCACCGTACAGCTGGAACCAGACCTCGATGAACGCGCCCGCATCGGCAGGAAGCTGGATCGGGCGGACCTCGATGGGCATCGGACGATCTATCGCGAATCTCCGAAAGGACTCGGTCCCAGCGGCGACCCGAGGTGCAAGGCCTGCCGCTCCGCCGCCCAGGCCGCGGTCTGATCGGCGCCCGGCGGCAGCCTCCCGGGCAGGTGGCTCTGCAGGGAGAACGGCCGACCGCGGCGCGCTTCTTCCTCGCCCAGCCACGCGAAGTAGCGATTGGTGTGGCCGATGGCCGCATCGATGGTCTGGCTGCGTAGGAACGCGAGGCGCAGGTCGCTGCCGTAGGGCAGACCGTGGGTGAAGTAGTTGGCAATCTTCTTCATCCGCCCGAGCACGCCGTGGTCGTTGCGGAATTCCCCGCGGAGGCTCTCGAAATACAAGAGAAGCACACGGTATTTTTCGGCGGCGTCGACCACGACCTCGGGTAGCCCGGCGAAGTGGGCGTGCAGCTGTTTGAAGATCCAGGGGTTCTTGATCGCCCCGCGCCCGATCATCAGGCCGTCCACGCCCGTTTCTCGGAACATCGCTTCCGCTGAGGCCACATCGACGATGTCCCCGTTGCCGATGACGGGGATGCGGACCCGGGACTTGGTCTCGGCGATCTTGTCGACGGCACGGGTGCCCCCGTACAGGTCGGCGCGCGTGCGCCAGTGGAGGACGAGGCTTTCCACACCCTCTTCCTCACACATTCGCGCCACTTCGGGCGCGTTGCGCTGACTCCCGTCAAAACCGCAGCGCATCTTCAACGTGAGTGGAATCGTGACAGCAGAGCGAACGGCTCGCACGATCTGCCTGGCGAGAACGGGTTCGCGGAGCAGCGAACTCCCGCCGCTATGCGCGCAGACCTTCTTGCTCGGGCAGCCGTAGTTCAGGTCGACGATGTCGGCCCCCGCGTCCTGGATCGCGCGCGCCGCCTCGGCCATGGACTCTGGTTTGGCGCCGTAGATCTGGATGGCGACCGGGTGCTCATCCGGGTCGAACCGCGCCATCATCTCCGCGCGCGCCACCCCGCGGCGCAGCGCCTCACCGGCGATGAACTCGGTCGTGGTCATTCCCACGCCGCCGATGCTCCGGACCAGCCGCCGAAACATCAGGTCGGTGACGCCTTCCATCGGTGCCAGGACCAGGTTGGGCTCGATGGGGATGTCGCGGATGCGGTAGCGGGAGGGGAACACGCGGCGAAGGTGCCGCCGTGCCGCGCGTTCGTCAAGTAGAGCGTTGCTCGTTAGCTCGCGCCGATGATTGAAAAGGCCCAATCGGTAACCGCGGCGGGGGAGCCCGACGGGTTCGTACCGCCCAAAGCCTGGCGGCTCGAGACCTTTCCAGATGGGCACACCCGGTTGGTCATCAGCGTCCCCCCTGCCGAGCTTGGGGCGACACACCTGGCCCTCTTGGAGACGCTCGCGGGGCCGTTGGGGCTGCGGTACGTCCAGCTCACCGACCGAGCCAGCGGACAGCTCCCGGCGCCCCAAGGGCGCGTCGCGATGGGCCTCGCCAAGGAGAGGGTCCGCGCCGCGATGGAAGCGCGACCGACACTCTTGTGGAGTGACGGCCGGCATCAGCTCTGGCTGCGCGGCGAGCTCGGCGAGACCGTCATCCTCGACGAGTTGGGCCTCTTGTACGCATCCCCGGACGACCCTCTTTTCCGAGACGCGCTGGCGGCCCTGGGGATTCCCGAACGCACCGTCGCGACCATGGACAAGCGCGACTACGTTCGGGTCAGTTTTGTTGCGGAGGCCGACGCGGAGGAGGCGAGCCTGTGGCAGGACCTGAACATGTTGAAGTGGAAGTAGGCTTCGCGCTCATGGCGAACGGTTTGGGGTCGCCATCATCGCAAAGAGGATCGCGTCCGCCAACGGGGCCCCACCCAGCGCTGCGCCCGTCGCCCAGTGGCGCGCGCCGCGTTCGTCCACCGGCCGGCCGACCAAGGTGGCGGTCGCGGTGAGCGTTTTTGCGGTGGCCTCGTCGCCGCTGGCCAACGCGGCGCCGATCGCGAAGCCGGTGGCGCTCACGCCCATGCCGGCGACGATCGGACCCGAGTCGATGTCGCCGCCGCCGTCAACACCGGGCGGGTACTCCCGCATGGCCCCCAGCGGTCCCAACGTGGTGAACAATCGGGCGCTCGCCCCGCGGTACAGCTCCGCGCCGAGCGCCGGGTCGCCCCAGGACAAGAACCACGCTGCCAGGAAGCTGCCGCTGCCGCGGGGTTTGTCGGTGGCCGAGCCGTCCTGAGCGACCGACTGCACCAGCACCCCGTCGACGATCCATCGTGAACGCAGCGCGCTTGTCCATGCGGTGAGTAAGGCAGGAAGGGGCTCGCCGAGGGCGCGTGCGCGCAGCATCAACGAGGCGGCCCCCGCCGCCATGTCCACGGGGTAACGCTCACCGGGGTAGGTTTCGGGCGCCAACTGGGCGTCGAAGCGGCGGGTCAGGGCGGCGCTGAGCGCGTCGTTCTCCTTGGCCCAGGGCCCGTGCGGATCGAGTGCCCGCCGCGCTGACAGCACGAGATTGGTGTACCCGAGCCAGGCCATGTGCCCGCGCGGGTCGTTGAGGGCATCCAGTGGGTCGACGCCCCACGAAGTCTTGTCGAAGGCGCGGGCCTCCGCGGCGAAGAGGCGCTCGATGCACAGGTCCATCCTGCCCAGGTCTCGGGCGCGGTCCTCGGGATGGGTCGCCGCGTGCTCCGCGAAGCCGAGCCCCGCCATCTGCCAGGTACCGAAGTGCCACTCGGAGTCGAAAAGAGCGCTGCCGGTGGTGAATTCTGTAGTCGGCGCGCCGGCTTCGAGCCAGTCGGCGACGCCCTCGGCTTGGAGCGTGACCGCGTCGGCGGCGGGCGCGGGGCGGGTTGCGGCGGCGGCGAGGCCAGCGCCGGTCAGGAGCAGCGCGGTGACCACGAGAAGGACGCGTCGGGAGTTGGACATCCCCTGAGCGTAGGCGGCGATATTGACGACCGCCGGGCGAGGATGTGCAAGGGGGGTGCAAGCAGTCGGTGGCTACCCCCCCGCCGCCTCGATCGCCGCCAAGACATCGACCGGCTCGGCGAGGCCGCCCGGACCGACGTCCCCGCAGGCGAGTCGTTTTTCCGTCGGCGCCACGATGTCGTACCGGCCGAGCTCGGCGAGCCAGCGCAGGTTGCGTTCCACCACCGGGTTCAGCCACATTTCGGTGTTCATGGCGGGCGCCAGGACGATGCGCCGCCCCCGGGGGAGCGCCATGAGCGTGGTGCCGAGCGCGTCGTCCGCGAGGCCGCACGCCAGCTTCCCGACGACGTTCGCGCTGGCCGGCGCGACGGCCGCCACGCTGGCCCACTTTGCCCACTCGATGTGCCCGAGCGCGTCCGCGAAGGTGTCGATCATCACGGGCTGCCCCGAGAGCGCCTCAAAGCTGGTGGTGCCCACGAACCGTTGGGCGCTGCTGGTCATGATCACTCGCACCGTGTGGCCACGCTTGACCGCGAGCGACACCAACTCGCACGCCCGGTAGGCCGCGATGCCGCCGCTGACGCCGAGGAGCACGTTCACCGGAGCTCCGGCGCACCGGCGGCAGCGCTCTCCAAGAAGTCTTTGTACAGGTCCTTGGCGTCGCGGTCGTCGTAGATGGCGAAGTGTCCCTGGCCCGCGAACTGCGCCATCCCCGCGGTCAGGGAGCTGTCGTCCCACCCGGTCACGTTGGCCTCCGTTGGCAGGGACTCCGCACCCAGGTCGCGGAGATCGAAGCCGGGCGGCTCCGCGCGCATCGTGCCCACGATCGGAATGCGCCCCGAGGTCGCCAGCGCCTCGATGCTGACCGGAGGCGTGAAGGTGTCCTCCAGGCCCTCCGTCATCAGGATGGGCACCGGGTGGGCACGCCAGGGCGGCTCCTCCGCGAACCAGTAGGGGCTGTAGTTGAGGGGGTCCGTGGCCTCGCTGAGCATTTGCACCAGCATCATGACCGGGTGCAAGGTGGTGAGCGAGCCGGACTCGAGGCCGACCATCGCGGCGAGCAGCGGCTCGATGGCAATCGGGTCGATCTTGGCGAGCGCGCTGGCCGCGGTGCCACCGCCTGCTGCGGAAAGGCCGACGGCGACGACGTCGTTGCCGAGCCAGCTGGCCCCCAGCGCGCCCACCATCGCGCCCTGACTGTGCCCGAAGAAACAGAGGCGGGCGTGGTCGATCTCGATGCGCTGGCCCTCGAACTCAAAGCCCACGCCGGCTTCGGCGAGTCGACTCGCCAGCCACAGCTGGTCCGCGGCGCCTTGGCGGAAGCTCGTTCGCCCAGACGCAGGATTGCCATAGTTGAAGGTATCGAACTCTGGGCTTGTGTCGGGTGTGGCGCGGTCGCCGTGGAGGGGCTGCGAGATGCCGAACATCGCGACGCCTCGGTACGCCATGGCCGGCCCTTCGGCGGCGGAGCCCGTCGCAAAACTCAAATGATCGCCGCCAGTGCCGTGGCTGTACACCACCAACGGGAAGCCTGCTTCGGGCATTCCCGAGTCGGGTACGGTGAGCGCAAAACGCACCCTTTCCCAGCCCTGGACCTCGGGGCGCCCGAACGCGTCGAGCACAAAGCCGCCGCCCACATCACGATAGGGGCGCTCGCCTTCTTGCCAGACGGGGACCGTGACGTAGCCCTCAAAGAGCAGGTGGCCGCCGCTGTCCTCGCGCAGGGTGACGGTGGGCTCCCACCGCGGCCGCCCGATCCGGTTGGACTGGATGGACCACGCGATGCTGGCCAGCTCGCGGACGGGGTCCTGAGTGGTGAAAACCGTGGCCGCGGCCACGTGGCTTGTCGGGATGCCCATCGTCGTGAGTGTCCCGACCACGTCAGCCCAACCCTCCTCCTCCTCCCAGCCCGATGGCATCTGGCCGATCGCGGCATAGGGCGGCCGAATGATCAGCGCGTACCGCGTGTGCGGACGCAGCGGAAATCCCAGGAGCGGCGCGACGGCGAGGAGGTTGTCGGCCGTGTAGGCGTCGGCGTCGTCATAGAACTCGGTGACGATGGGGATCGCCTCGCCGCGGCGGGGACTTGAAGGGTCCACGTCGAGGAGCAGGATCGGCGAGTCGGACTCGATGCTCTCGGCCGGCGACGGCACCAAATCCGCGTCGGGCGGTTCGGTGAAGCGCACGTAGATGGGACTGTTGGTGCCCCACCCGTCGAGCGTGGGCGCCACCGCAAGGTAGGTCTCAAAGATGGGCACCGTGTTGCCGCCCGGGAATCCTTCGAGCGAGGGGCGGCCGTCGACGAGGCGATCGTCCGATGGGAAGGGGCGATCCCAGAATCCGTCCCCAGTGAGCGCCGGCGTCGCACCGCCCTCGGGAGGGGGCGCTTCGGTCGCGGACAAACAGGCCAGGAGCAGAGGGAACATCGATTGGCAGCGTAGCCCATCGCCCAGCCCGACGATACCCGCGCGCATGAGCACGCACCCCGCCGAACGCCTCCTCTACGAAGGCAAAGCCAAGCAGGTCTACGCCACCGACGCCTCGGATCAGGTCATCATCCACTACAAGGACGACGCCACGGCGTTCAACGGAGTCAAGAAGGCCAGCGTCGCTGACAAAGGGGTGATCAACTGTCGCATCAGCGCCTTTTTCATGGAGAAGGTGGCCGCGCTCGGCATCCCCACCGCGTTCATCCGGCAAACGGCGCCGCGGGACCAGCTCTGCCACCGAGTGGAGATCATCCCAGTCGAGGTCGTCGTGCGCAACGTCGTGGCGGGTTCGTTGGCCAAGCGGCTCGGCCAGCCCGAGGGGCAGCGCCTCGCCCGGCCGCTGGTCGAACACTTTTACAAGTCCGACGCGCTCAATGATCCGCAGATCAACGAGGAGGGCGCGGTGCTCATGGGGTACGCGCACGGCTGGGAACTTGTCGCGATGCGTGAGTATTCGATAGCCGTCAACGACATGCTCTTGGAGTTCTGGGGTGGCCTCGGCGTCGACCTGGTTGATTTCAAGCTGGAGTTCGGCCGGTTGGGTGGGCGGGTGGTGCTCGCCGACGAGATCACTCCCGACGGTAGCCGCCTGTGGGAGCGGGGCACCGGGCGCAAGCTCGACAAGGACGTCTTCCGTCGCGACCTCGGCGACCTCAGCGAGACGTATCGTGAGCTGTATCAACGCGTCTTCGGGGAGCAGTTGGCCTGATCTGGCCGCATGGTCATCGCGAGGACGCGAGGCCATCCACCAGGCGGTCGCTCAGCCGACGGAAGTCTTCGGCGAGCTGGGAGGCGAGCGCTTCTTGGACGGCCAGCGAAAATGGCGAGTGCCCGCCCAGCAGGAGGTGGAAGGCTGCCGCGGGAGCCGCCGCCACTTCCACCCGCCCGACCGCGCGACAGGTGGCCGAGCGGCGGCCACCGAGGATCGCGACCAACCCGAGCAGCGACCCGGGACCGGTCCGTCCGAAGGTCACGGTGCGCGCTCCGCGCTCTCGCTCCATGTCCAACTCGCCGGAAAGTACGATTGCCACTTCCGTGGCGGCGGCGCCCTCTTCGAACAGCACCTCACCCGCGCGGAGGGTCCGCGGCACGAAGGCGTAGGCCAGCGCATCGAAGTCGTCGGCTGCCAGATGGTTGAACGCTGGGTGCGAGCCGAGTGCGGTGGAGAGGTTCATCTCACGCTCCGTTGGAGAAGAGCAGGGCGGCGAGGGAAGCGAGCGCCCCGCGCGGCACCGACGCCACGCCCCCGGTTGCGGTGGCCTCGACCTGGTCGGACTTTTCCCGCACGCGGTCGGCGAGCGTGTGGCAGAGGGCGCGTTGGATCGCGGCCGCTGCGGCCGGGGCATCGCGCCTCAGCGCGGCGAGCGTGGCCCGCTCCAGCACCAAGACCGACATGGGACTCCGGGCGGTCACCGTGGCTGAATGCGTCCCCCCGTCGGCCAGCGAGACTTCGCCGAAAACGCCGCCCGGACCGATGTGGCCCACCACCCAGTCCCGGCCGTCCCGGTGCACGGAGACCTCGGCCTCGCCTGATTCGACGAGCACCAAGGCGCCCCCGGTTTGGTCTTGCTGGCTGGCAGCTTCGCCAGCGGCCAGGGTGCGGCGGGTCAAAAGCGGCAACACGTCCGGCAGGTGCTTCGCGCCCACCCCAGCGGTGAAGCGGGGGAACCGTTCCGAGAAGGCGGCGGTGTTCATCGGCGGGGATGTATCCCGCGGGGATAGGCCCCCGCGATGTCGTCCGCCCCGTTCGTGGTGTTGAAATTCGGTGGGACGAGCGTGTCGTCGCGCGCGCGGTGGGAGACGATTGCCCGGCTGATCCAGCGCCGGAGGGGCGAGGGCTTCTGTCCCGTCGTGGTGTGCAGCGCGGTCACGGGGGTGTCGAACCTGCTGGAGCGACTGTTGCCCGAGGCCGTGGCCGGGACTCACACGAGCACGCTGGCGGCGATTCAGGCGCGGCATCAGGCGTTGGCGCTCGAGCTCGGCGTGGCGCCGGACCTCGTGGCCGCCGAGCTCACCGACATCGAGCGCGTGGCCAGCGGCGTGGCGCTCTTGGGGGAGTACGGGCCCCGCCTGCAGGCCCGCGTCATGGCGGCAGGGGAGCTGATGGCAACGCGGCTGGGCGCGGCGTGGTTGCACGCCGAGGGGATCCCGATGGCGTGGCAGGACGCCCGCGAGTTGCTCACCAGCGAGGCGGGCGCGAACGAGGCGCGGCACTATCTCTCGGCCACGTGCATCTTCGCTGCCGATGCCACGCTCGACGCCCGGCTGGCTGGCGGGGCCCTCACCCAGGGGTTCGTGGCGCGGGACGCGGCGGGACACACCGTGCTCTTGGGCCGCGGCGGATCGGACACGTCCGCGGCCTACCTTGCGGCGAAGCTCTCAGCGGCGCGCTTGGAAATCTGGACCGACGTGGCCGGCATGTACACCGCCGACCCGCGGGTGGTCCCGCACGCCCGTTTGTTGCGCCGTTTGCAGTTCGACGAGGCTCAGGAGCTCGCCGCCACCGGCGCCAAAGTGCTGCACCCCCGGTCCATCGCCCCCTGTCGCGACACGGGTATTCCGTTGTGGATCCGGTCAACGGCGGAGCCCGACCTCGAAGGCACCATCTTGGGCCCGGACGCCCCGTCGGGCGCCCGGGTGCGCGCGATCGCGGCTCGGAACGGCATTGTCCTGGTCTCGATGGAGACCCTGGGAATGTGGCAGGAGCCGGGCTTCCTGGCGCGCGCGTTCGCCGTGCTGGCCCGGCATGGGCTCTCCGTGGACCTCGTCGCGACGAGTGAGACGAACGTGACCGTGTCCCTCGACTCGCTCGCCAACGCGCTGGACACCCGCGTCGTGGATGCGGCCGTCGCGGAGTTGGCGACGTTCTGCTCCGTCAGGGTGATCGGGCCTTGCGCCGCGGTCAGCCTCGTCGGTCGCGCGATTCGTTCGATCCTCCATGAGATCGGGCCCGCGCTCGAAGCCTTTGCCGAGCATCGCATCCACCTCGTGTCGCAAGCGGCGAGTGACCTGAACCTCACCTTCGTCGTCGACGAGGATCAGGCGGCGCGGCTGGTCCTCTCGCTCCACCAGCGGCTTTTGGAGGGCGGAGACTGCGCCGATCTCGGTCCCGCCTGGCGCCCGGCGGCGTTGGCCTCACCGGCGTGGTGGGTCCTGCGGCGGGACACGCTGCTCGGCGCGGCGGTCGTGGACACGCCCGTCTACATCCACGACCTGGCCGTGGTGCGCGAGCAGGCCGCGCTCCTCCGGGCACTCCCGATCGACCGCTGCTACTTCGCGATGAAGGCCTGCCCGCTGCCTGAAGTGGTCGCAGCCGTCGCGGCGGCAGGGCTCGGCGTGGAGTGTGTTTCGGAGGGCGAGATCGCGTTGGCGCGCGCCGCCGCACCGCTGGCACCCCTGTTGTTCACTCCGAACGTGGCGTCCCGGCGAGAGTACGCAGCCGCGCTCCAGGCCGGCGCGGTGGTGACCGTGGACAGCGAGTACCCGTTCCGGGCGTGGCCTGAGCTTTTCGCTGGTCACGACGTTCTGCTCCGCATCGACCCGGGGCAAGGGCGTGGCCACCACCGCCACGTTCGGACCGCGGGTGGCGAATCGAAATTCGGGGTCTTGCCGGAGCGCGTTTCGGCGCTCCGCGAGCTGGCTGCGGCGGCGGGTGCCCGGATCGTCGGCGTTCACGCCCATGTGGGCAGCGGCGTGAGCGACGCGGGCGCGTGGGCGGAGACCGCGAAGTTTCTCCTCGGCTTCCGCGAGGTGCTGCCCGACCTCCGCATCCTCGACCTCGGCGGTGGGCTCGGCGTGCCCTACCGACCGGGCGATCCTCGGCTCGATCTGCGTGCGCTGGGCGAATCCCTCGCACCCTTCCGATCGAGCGCGACGGGAGTAGAGCTGTGGATGGAGCCGGGGCGCTTCTTGGTGGCCGAAGCGGGCGCTCTCCTGGTCCGGGTGAATCAGGTTCGGCAGAAGGGTGACCGGTGTTTTGTCGGCGTGGACGCGGGCATGAACGCGCTGCTCCGGCCAGCGCTCTACGGCTCCTGGCATCCGATCGTGAACCTGAGCCGGGTCGACGGCCCGAACGTGAGCTGCGACATCGTGGGGCCGATCTGTGAATCGGCGGATGTCCTGGGTCGCGATCGTACGCTGATTGATCCCCGGGAAGGCGACGTGCTGCTCATCGGCCTCGCGGGGGCGTACGGGCTGGCGATGGCCTCGACGTACAACTCCCGCCCGCTGCCGCGCAGTGTGGTTTTGGGGTAGGCGGCAGCCGGCTGCCTTCGCGGTGACCAGCACACCGAGCGTCCCACGCACTGCGAGGCCGCCGAGCCAGGGCGGCCGCATGTCTCCCCGGCGGCCTCCTGGGGGGCGGGGGCGACGCACTTCCCGCGCTCGCTCGCGTAGTCGCAGCGTCGCCCGCCTGCTTTTCGAGCCGCCTACGCCTGGGCGTCACCGTGCCGCGACAGTTTCCTGACCCTGGGAGCTGGCGTCGCGACAGCATGAGGGACTGGTCAGGACTTACCGGCACCCTCGCCGTGCATGGGCAGGACGCCGCCCGCCCCTCCGAATCAAACACTACACCAGACATCCATCGCAAAAGCGTCGATCCCCAACGCATCAAGCGCCGCTACCCCCCCCGCCACCGCGGGATCATCGGGTGCGTACAGGCCGATGACCGAGGCGTCGCCGCCCGCGCCGGAGAACTTGGCGCCGAGCGCGCCCGCCTTCCGTAGCGCGCGCACCGCGCGTACCAATCCCGGGGCGCGAAGCTCTGCGAACGCGGGTATCAGCTCCTCCTCGTAGATGTCCTGACACACGTCCATCGACGCGCCGAGCGCGCGCGTGTCGCCGCTGAGGAGCGCTTCTTTCGCGTGGCGGGCCTGTTCGCAGAAGCCGTCGAGCGCGCCCCGGACCGCGCCGACGCGACGGACGCCTTCCCAATCACGGACCGCGACCTCGCCGCGGTGGTGGCGACCCAGCGTAGCGAGGATCGCGGCGGTGTCCCGCGGGGCGCGGAAGCTTCCGACGGCGAGACTGAGGTGAGCCGGAAGGGGCTCGACGTCGACCTCGTCGCCCGAAAAGCGCAGGTACAGGGGGGTAGCCCAGGCGCACGCCAACGGGTCCAGGCGCCCGCAGCCGATGCCACAGACGTCGTGCTCCGCACGATAGGCCAGCTCCGCCGCCTCGGAGACGCCGACCTCGCGTCCGCACAGCTCGGCGAACGCGCGCACCAAGGCCACGCACACCGCGGCAGAGGAGGAGAATCCGCGGCCGGCCGGCAGCTCCCCTTCGATGTGTACGTTGGCTTGGATGGTGACACCCCAGGCGGCGCTGACGACCTGCGCCACCGCGGGGACGAAAAGCAGCGCGCCCGGCTCCTCGCCCAGGCGCCAGGACAGCGCCTTCCCGTCCAAGACCGCCGTCGCCGCGAGCGATGCCGCTTTGCGCGCATGGACGCGCACGTAGCGGTCCAGGGGCACGACGATCGCGGCGCCGCCTGCCCAATCGTTGTGCTCCCCCACGAGGCAGATGCGCCCCGGAGCCGAGTTCATCGACGCTCCAGGCGGCCCACGATGGCGGCGGCGAAGCGGGCGGGGGCGTCGGGGTGGGCGCGGAGGTACAGCTCAGGCTCAATCAACTCCAGCTCAACCAGCCGCGGCCCGCGACGGGTTTCGATCCAATCGACGCGGGCGTAGAGTCCGGGCGCCGGCGCCGCGGCGAGGGCGGCCTGGCTGGCCTCGATCAACTCCGGGGTGACAATAACGGCGACAGTGCTGCCCCCATGCTCTTCCTGCACCAGGAAGTTCCCTGCCTGTGGCCGCTTCCGTACCGAGTGGCTGTACACCCCCTCGAAAAACACACACGACACTTCGCCCCCGGCGAGCACGTCATCCAGGAACGGCTGCATGAGGTAGTCGCCATCGGGCAGGCCCGCGAAGATGTCGTCGTCATCGAGGTTCTCGGCGCGCACGCGGCGGGTGTTGCTCCCCCCCGCGGATACCAGCGGTTTGACGACGACCTCGACGAAGCCGGTGGACTCGGCGATGGCTGCGAGGGCGTCGCGGGGCGCGACCACGCTGGGGACGATGGGCACCCCGGCCTCGGCCAGCTCGAACAGATACCGTTTGTCGCTATTCCAGCGCAACACCGTCATGGCGTTGTGTAGGGGGGCCAGCGGAGCCAGCGACGACAGAAAGGAAGAGACCGCGGCGGCATAGTTCCAGGGCGAGCGCACCACCCAGGCGGCGATGTCCTCCTGCGGCCGCGCGTCCTCCCAGGGGACGAACCTCACCGTCACGCCGAGCGCCGTCAGTGCGGGGAGCACGAGGTGGTCGTCGGCCACGCCGGAGGGGCGCACGCGGTCGGTCAGAAAGGCGATGGTGGGCACCCCGGCGCCTAACCCGTCGGCCCCTTCACCCCGAGCAGCTTCCCGGAGCCGCCCGTGGTGCCGTGGACCGGCCGGTGCATGATCAGCGCCCGTCCCTGGGCCAGCCCGGCGGCCGTCGCCGCGCCGCCGCGCGGGACCGAGTAGCTCACCATCCGCATCCGCCCGTGGCGCTCCCCCAGGAACGCAGTGACGCCCGGATCGCCCACCCAGACCAGCCCCTCTTTCTTGCACTTTAGAGCGCCCTTCCGAAGCCGCTCGGAGAATCCGCGGACCACGCCCCCGAGGTAATGGGCGTGTTCGCTGGCCCCGGCCAGGCCCAAGGTGCCGCGTTCTTGGAGCCACAACCGCTCGGCGGTCTCAATCAGCCAGTCGTGGACCCAGGCCGCGGTCTCGACGTTACCCGGGGTCCCGCAGATCTCGAGCATTGAGCGCCACGCGTCGGCAGCCACGACGTAGGTTCTCACCCAGATGGTCTCGACGAAGAAGTGTTCGCCCAACAGCGCGCCAAGCTGCTTTCGCCAGGGCTGGATCCGTCCAGAGGGGGCGCCCAGGTGCCGCCAGCCGTAGCTCTGGGGCGGCGCGCCCAGGTTGTGGACCAGCAGGAGGCGACGGGCCTCGGCCATTGCCGCCTCGGCTTCGTGTCGGTTGTCACTGCCGGCCAGCGCGAGCAGCTTTTCCACGCGGCGGTGGACGCGGGCGTCGGCCTCCGACGGCGCCGGCAGCCCGGCGGCACGGGCGTCGATGCCGAGGCGCGCGCATACCTGCCGGAAGGCGGGACCATGCGCCGTCTCGTCGATGGCGCCGAGCACTTCGTGGGCGTACTGGTGGGCGATCTCGTGGCGGAGCACCTCGGCGACCACCCCCCACGGCTGCCGGTGTACCAGGGAGCGGGCAATCGCGATGGTCCGGGTGCCAAGCTGCCAGCGGCCGAGCTGCGTGGTGGAGTCGATGAGCTCGAAGGTGGGCGGCCGAAGCGCCCCCTTGAGTTGGAACTGATTGAAGCGTCTCCACTCCGAGGCGAGCGCGCGCACGTAGCGTGCCTCAAGGTGAACCGGCCAGACCGGTGGTGGCGTGGCCATGCTTACTCGACGAGCATCTGTCGCAGCGAACGCACGGTGTTCTCGTCACCGGTGAGCGCCGCAGCGTCGGCCGCGATCCGCTTGAGTTGGACATCGGACAGCGGCCTGTCGAGAGCCAACAGATCGTAGGCCACTCCGAATTCTTCGAAGTCCTGGTGGACCGTCGAGAGGTTGCTGACGCCCGCTTCGAAGACTGCGTCCTGGATGGCCTTGCGGGTGCCCCGGACCGTGCTGTGCACCACTGAGACCAAGGCGTTTCCGGGCTCGAGCTCGTTGAGCCCCAATGTAAGCCGGGGACGAAACACACAGTCGCGGATGGCGCCGCTCCGGGAGACGCCGCGGAGGGTGTGCGCGACCCGGCGTGCGATCCGCGGCTGGGCGTCCAAGGTGGCGGCGCCCAGATGGGGCGTGCTCGCGACACGAGCTTCGGCCGCGTAGGGATTGGTCCAGGGGCCGGACCCGCGAGGCTCTTCGGGGTACACATCGACCGCGGCGCGTGCCACCTCGCGCGAGGTGATGGCGGCCAACAAATCGGCGGGGTCATACAGGAACCCGCGCGCGAGGTTCAGGAAGAGGCGAGGCGAGTCCCCCGGACGATCGGCCGCGAGCTGCGCGAAGTGTTGCCGAGTGAGGATGGCCCGGTTGCTGTGCCCGCGCACGTCTTCCGCGCTGAGGTGGACCGTGACGGCGTCGGACTTGCGGAAGAGCTCGTCGATGCTGGCGACGCTCTGCCAACCCATCTCCAGCCCCACCTCGCGCGCGACTTCCCGGGTGTCGTAAAACACGACGCGCATCCCCAACGCCTCGGCGGCCCGCGCCGTCGCGCGCCCGATGTTTCCCAGACCCAGCACACCCAACACCCGCCCGTGCACCTCGAAGCGTTCGTTCTGGGATTTGTCGAACCCACCCAGGCGGGTGTGATCGTAGGTTTCGTACAGCCGTCGCGACAGGGCGATCAGGTGGCCGATGGCCAGCTCCACCACGCTGCGACCGTTGCTGACGGGGTCGTTGAACACGAGCACCCCGTGGTCGGCGCACGCTTGTTTGTCGACGCTGTCGTCGCCGATGCAGCAAAGTTGCACCACCGCAAGCGCCGGCGCGGCCACCACGACGGCGCGGGTGACCGGCACCCGACTGCGCTTGAACAGGACGTCGTGTCCGCCCTCGCCCAGCCACCGAGCGAGCGTGGCTTCGTCTGGCACCTCGTCGCGGCGATCTACCGTGATGCCCTCGGCCTCAAGAAGGGTGTCAAGAACACGGTCGGGGCTCTCGACGACCAGCGCTTTGCGGAGCCGGCCGTTGTGGAAGCGGGTCATCTCAGACGGCCTCGATCGCGACGACGGCGAAGCGCTCGGGCGGAAGCCACGCTCGCGCGGCGGCCAACGCCTGCACGACGTCGGCCGCGCAGATGTGCACGATCTCGTTGAGCCCCTCGAAGTGTACTGCCCAGACCACTCCGCCGAATGGGTCAGGTGTCGCGACCGGATCGGGCGCCACGACCGGCGCCAGCGGGGGGGCGGCGAGGGTGGGCGCCGGGGTGGGTGCGACCTGAATCGCTCGCGCCGACACGGATGTAGTGGCCACGGACGGCACGACGACTGTCGCGACGGGAGGAGGGCGGACCGGTCCAGGCTCCGCCTCGGCGCGCGCGGCCAACTCGCGCAACACCGCTGGATCGGCAGCGCGCCAGGTCGGGCCGCTGGGGCGGCGCTGGACAGCCGGCGTCGGTCCAGGGCGACTACTGACCAACTCAAACGGGCGTGTCTCTGCGCGTATGATGCGCTTTCGTTCGTCCGGCCCGCGACGCGGCACCGAGAGCAGCCGGTCGACTTCCTGTTCACGTTCAGTGCGGGGGCGCGGCGTGAACACCGGAATGGCGACAACGGCGACGGGTGCGGGCTCGTTGGCGCGGAACGTGGTGACGCCGAGGCGCGCGGGGATGCTGCGGACCGCGTCGCCGTCGCGGGGTGACTTCCGCACGACGACGGGGTCGTGGCCCCGTTGGGACGGCGGTGGGCGGACCAGCGGGGCCGGGCTTGGTGGCAGGATGCGCGGTGCGATCGGGGGAGGAGCCGGTCGGCGAGCGGGCCGGTAGGCCGCGATGCCCAGCCGACGGCGCTCTCCCTGAACGGCCTCCGGCGTGACCCCTGCGGCTTTCGCAATCAGTGCGTCAGGCGTGGTGCCCAAGCGCGAGCGTTGGGGCGCCAGTGCCGGGACGCCGCGCGCGCCGACGACGATGCCGCCCGCTCGCAACCCGGCCCGGGCCAACGCACGGCGTATCCGACGAGGGTTGGTGCCAAACGCCACCGCGACACTTCGAATCGACTCTCCAGCGATGACCCGGGCAAACACTAGCGCCCACTGCGGCTCTTCCACGTCCCCTCCGACCGGCCGCGGGTATCACCGTGAGGCCATGTGGTTATCCGTTGATTGCGATTTTCTTTCGGCGCTGCGGCGCTTGGGGGTCGAAGCCAGGACGATGGCCATCACCGACACCGAGCTCAGTGAGATGTACATGCGCTACGCCCCGATCCTGCACGCCCGCGCCCGCGGGATTCTCGGCGATGACGCGGAAGCTGGCGATGCGGTCCAGGAGACCTTCGCCCGGGTAATCCGCGCCGGCGATGGCTTCCGCTCCGAGTCGTCGCCCTTGACCTGGCTCTACCAGATCAACACCAATTGGTGCCTCAACCGGCTACGCGACCAACGTGGCCACCACCGCAAACACGTGGAGCGTCGCGGCGAATTCGTCCACCGGGAAGAGGTCACCCCCGACGACGAGCGCCTGGACGACGCCCGCATCCGCGCGCTCGTGGCCTCGGAAGATGACACCACCCAACGCATCGTGGTCCACCTGTTCTTCGACGACCTCACCCGGGAGGAGACGGCAGTGCTGGTGGGGATCTCGGTGCCCACCCTTCGGAAGCGGCTTGACGAGTTCTTGCGTCGCTCCCGACGTACCTTGGGCCTCACCGTGCTCAGCGCGAGCATCGCCTGGTGTGCGCTACAAGTGATGCAGGGGGCGCCATGAGCCGGCTCAACGATGGGAGCCGTCCGTCACGCCTGGCGATCGGGCGGGAGCTCTCCGGGGAGGCGCCGCTTCCGGCTGACCACGCCGCGCACCCCGCCACGGCGGCGTGGCGCGCCGAAGTGGCGGCGGCTCGGCCACCGGCGTTGGACATCGCCGCCCTGCGCTCCCTCGCGGACGCCCCGTCGGAGGGCCGGCCGACGCGCGCTGCGGGCCAGGTCGTGCCGCTGTTTCGGCGGGTCGCGCCGTGGATCGGCGGCGGCCTTGCGTTGGCCGCTGCCCTGTTGCTGATCGTCAAGCCTCCGCCCCGCGACGGCATCCGCGTCAAGGGTGACGCCGAGCTTGGGTTCGCGGTTTTGCGCGACGGGCAGCCCTTCGAGGGCGACGCGGCCTTCGAGGTGCGCGCCGGGGACCGTCTCCGCTTCTCCTACCGCGCCGGTGTTCACGACACGCTGGTGCTCGTGGGCGTCGACGGGACGGGGACCGTGCAGACCTACTGGCCCGAAGCGGGGAGCGTACCCTTCGCTATCACCCCCGGTGAACGCCAGTTCCTCGACGGCAGCATCCAGTTGGACGACGCGCCGGGTCCGGAGATCTTCGTGGCGAGCTTCTCGGGAGCCGACGCCGACGTGGTCCGGGCCGAAGTCGCGGCGATCTACGAGGAGTCGGGGGTGGAGGGTCTGGTCGCCTTGGACGCCGCCCGGGCTGACGTCGCGATCCTGGTTTTGGACAAGCCTTGATCGGTGCCCTCGCCATCGTCCTTGGCGCGACGTTCGCCCACGCCGACGTCCAACGCTTCGCGGTGGTCGTGGGCAACAACGAAGGGGCGATCGGGGACGCTGCGCTCTACTTCGCCGAGCAGGACGCACGAAAGATGCAGGGTGTCCTCACCGAACTTGGCGGCGTCTCACTGTTGAACACGCGGTCGCTGTATGGGAAGGGTCGCGCCGAGCTGCTGCGCAGCATGGCGGAGCTGCAAGGACCGATCGCCGGGTCCCGGCAGAACGGGAACCAGACGGTGCTCTACTTCTTCTACTCGGGGCACGCCGACGAGACGGCGTTGCACCTCGGTCGAACCAGCGTCACCTGGGCGGAGCTGACCGCACTTTTGGACAAGAGCGGCGCCGACGTTCGGGTCGCGTTCGTTGATGCGTGTCAGTCGGGAAGCATGACCCGGCGCAAGGGCGGCACCCGGGCGCCGACCTTCGCGTTCGACCTGGAAGAGCGGCTGGACGCCCGCGGTTCGGTGATCGTCACCAGCAGCGGTGGCGACGAAGCCAGCCAGGAGTCCGACGAGATCGGCGGCTCCTACTTCACCCACTTCTTGGCCTCGGGCCTGTCCGGGGGTGCCGACGACGACGGCGATTCGCGGGTGACCCTGTCCGAGGCCTATCGGTACGTCTACCACGAGACCGTCTACCGGACGTCCGCGACCCGCTCCGGCACGCAGCACCCCACTCAGGACTGGGACCTCAACGCCAATGGGGAGGTGGTGGTCACGGAGTTGGGCCGATCGGGCACCGGCACCCTGCACCTGCCGGGCAGCAATCCGGGCACGTTCGCGGTCTTCGACGTCGACCGACGCATGTTCGTGTCGCAAGTGGAAGTGACGGTCTTTGACCGACGCATCGCGCTGCGACCGGGGCGCTACCTGGTCCAGGAGCGGTTGCCGACGCACCTGTCCGTGGCGGAGATCCAGTTGGCGGCACGGGCGGTCGTCACCGTCGATTCGACGCGCTTTCGGGACGGCGAGTACGAGGACGACATCGCCAAGGGGTCGATCGACAAGAGCATCCGCGACGCCAAGCGTCCGAAGCTGGCGCTGCACTTGCTGGTGGGCGGGCGGAGCTTCTCGGACCCGACCATCCAGGCCGCCTACTTTCCGACCACGGGCGCGGCCGGTCTTGAAGGGCGCTTCGGCTGGCGCGACGGGAAGTATGTCTCGATGGACTTCTTGGCCGGGAGCGGACAGGGGACCCTGGCGATCGACGGTCTCGGGTATCCGGTGGATGTGGACCTCGATTCGGCCACCTTCGGGGTCGGCGCCGGCTGGCGGACGCCGGAGTTCATCGTCCAGGCGGGCGGCGGGCTCCATCTCCAGGGCTTCTGGTTGCGGCGGCGCTTTCCCGACGGCGGGGTCGAGGACCAGGAACTCTTTTCGGTGGCGCCGGGGATCGTGGGATGGCTCGGCCTCCACCCAGGACAATTCGAGATCGACGTACAACTTCGTGTCCACTACCTCCCCTATGTGGTGGACGGTCGCGACAATGGCATGGGCTTCTCCGAGCTGCTTCTCGGACTGGGGTATCGGTTTTGACCATGATCTTCCTCCTTCTCGCTGCGTGCGGTGACGTGAGCAACGCCACTTTCGACGACGACGCCAACTTCCTCGCCGCCTTGCCCGACGAAGGACGCCAGACTGTCGGCTTCGGCGACGACACCACGGACGCGGCGGCCCGCGGACTCGGCGAGCGGGCCGATCTCGTCGAGCTTTCGGTGGCGATCGCGTCGCAGGTCAATGGGTTTGTCCTCGGTACGCTCGGGCTCGTCGAGCGGGTGCGCGAGCTGCCGCCGACCGAGCGCGGCGACGACACACGGCGTTGGGGTCCTTACGACGGCGACTGTGGGGTGTCCGCGTCGCTGTTGATGTCGCGAGAGTTCGGCGTGTATCAGTGGAGTGTGTCAGGCCACCCGGGCGAGGGGGAGGACGCCACCGTGCTGTACGGCACCCATTTTTCCGGGGAGACGGTAGCGGGCGGTGACGGGAGTTTTGTGTGGGATCACCGCCGTTGGGCGGGGTGGTGCGGCCTCGACGAGAGCGGGCTCGTCACCGTCGACTACGACAACCGCGACGGCGTCGACCTGCTGGTGCTGGTCGAGGACCTGAGCCTCGACGGCGGCGAGCCCACTGACTGGACCTACGCCTACACCCGGACCGACACGCTCGGCGACTTCCAGTACCGCACCGTCTCGGACCTCGCCGACGACGGAAGCGACGAATTGGCCACGATCACCGTGCGTGACCGCTGGATTCCGGGCACCGGTGGACGCTCGGACGCGCAGGTGGCCGGCGGCGGCTTCGGCGAGACGGTGTGGTCGTGGAGCCAGTGCTGGGGCCGCACCGGGCGGCTCACCTTCCAGAGCGACAGCCTGGCCCTCACCGAGGCCGTCGGCGATGACGCGGACTGTGTCTTCGAGGTCGCGGAGGTGGATCGGATCTGAGCCCCCCCATCACCCCGAAGCCAGCTTCCTGAGTGCGGTGCCAAACGATACTGCATCAGGATGAGCCAGCTCGGCATCGACGGCGTCCGCGGCGAGCGCGAGGCGGGCCTCGACGGCTTCACCCGGACGCGGCTCGGCGAGCGCCGAAAACAGTCGCGTCCACGCCGCGTCGAGGGCCTCACCGAGGTCGACCCTCACCGGCCCCGGTTGCACCTCCGCCGCCAGGCGTAGCTCCAACGCCAGGAGCCGCCGCGCCGCGCCCGCCGTCCGCGTGCTCCGCCGCCACGTTTCCCACGCCCCGGCGCCAGCGGCAGCGCGCCGCGCGGGGGCGATGCGCGCGAGGGCGCGGAGGGCGGAAGCCAATGACGTGACGCCGAGGCCGCCGATGATCGCGAAGTCCAGCGCCGCGATGCCCGTCGGCAGGAGGAAAGGGACCTGCGCGCCGCCGGCCAGGACCATCGGCATCAGGAACGTGGGGGAGGGGGCCTGGGTGGCCACGAGCTGCGCTCGGAGCCCGGCGCGCTCCGCCTGGCCCCGCAACCGCGGCGCCTGCGCTGGATCAGTGACGGCCGCCCACACCCAGGAGGCCCCGCGTTCGGCGGCGCGCTCCACCTCGCGCAGCTCCGTCGCCGTCCGCGCCGCTACCCGGGCCAGGGCACCGGCGTCGCCCCGCGGGAGCGCGACCACGACCAGGAGCGCCGGGGCGTCAGGCAACACGAGATCGCGTGGGCGGCCAGGGACAGGCGCGGGCCTCGCCACGGCCACGCGAACCTCACCCGCCGCGCCCGGCGTGCCCAAGAGGGTGGCCAGCGGCGCCGGCGGCGCCCGGTCGAGCTGGTTCTCCGCGAGTCCGAGCGGCGCGTACCGGACGACGCCCTCGGCGTCCGCCACGAGGTCGGCCTCGGTCGCCGTCGCCAGGTCCACCCCCGCAGCCTGCAGCCATCCCGCTAGCGAGGCCCGAGCGCGCTCATCGAGGGACTCAAGCGAAATCAATTCCGAACGCGGCCGCACCCAGACCGGCCAGCCGTCCACCTCGACCCAGGCGTGCTCCGCCACCGAGACCGTCGCCGCCGCCACCCGCCGGGCTCGCGCGTCCGCCCAAAGCGCCTTGGCGCCGGCGCGCAGCCGGAGGTGGCCGTTGGGCGCGATGAGCTCCAGCTCGACCTCACCCTCGACCCCGAAGCGCACAAAGCCCGGCGGCGCCGGTCGCGCCGTCCCGACTCTCAGCCGACCGATCCGTAGCCCCGGCTCGAGCCCCACGCGCTAGCCCTCGACGCAGTCTTGGCGGATCCAACAATCTATCTCGGGGCGCAAGACCTCGGGCGCCTCGACGATTGCATCGGCGTGGTCGACGCCAGGGACCAGGAAGAGCCGCTTGGTCGTCGCCCCGGCGGCATCGAAGACGAGCTGGGCGTGCTCGGGCTGGATGTACGTGTCGGCGGCCCCGTGGGTGACCAGGTACGGGATTTCCGTCGGCATCGCGCGGAGCGGGACGAGGTTGTCGTAATTCTGCTCGAAGAACCAGCCCGACGGCATGTCCAACTGGGTGCCGTCATCGAGCATCTTCTGCGTGTTTGCGAACATGTCCTGGGTGATGAGGATGCCGGGCGGGGTGTCGACCAAGTTGTGGACCGAGACAAAACCACCGAGCGAGAGCCCGACGTAGATGAGTTGGTGGCTGGGTCGGCCGGTGGCGCCGCTGACGTAGTCGATGGCGAGCCGACCATCGGCGATGACGCTGTCGAAGCTCGGCTCTCCCCAGGAGCGACCGTAGCCGCCGTAATCGAAGATGAAGACCTCGTACCCGCTCTGCCAGTAGAACTCGACCTGGTCCCAGTAGCGGTCGATGTTGTCCGAGTTGCCGTGGAAGTAGAGCACGAGGGGCACCAGGTGATTGGGGACGGTATCGACACATTCCGTCGCGTCATCGAGCGGCCAGTGAGCCCACGCGCCATAGAGCGAGCCGCCGGGGCTGTCGAAGGAAACGAGCTCCTGGCAGCTCGTGGGAATGACGTCGCCGCCAAGGGTGTAGGCCTCCACCACCGTCGGGTTGAAGAAGAAGCCGTCGAGCTGGTAGCAGGCGCCCAAGAGCAGGAGGAGGCTCACTTCGCACCATCCTTGCCGCCGAAGCGGAAGCCGTAGCCGATCTGCACGGTCACCGCGCCCTGATTGCCCGGGGCCGAGAACTCGGGGACGATGTTCGTGTTGTTGTCCCACGGGTTGAGCCACTTCATCTCGATGTCGACGTGGCTGCGACCGACGCCCAGGCGGCTGCCGATGATGAAGCCGCCGAGGCCGTGGAAAGCCTCTGCTGCTTCGAAGAAGCCGGTGACACCGGTGTAGAAGCTGTGCTGCCCGACTTTGCCGTAGTCCCACGAGGCCAGGACCGACGGCTGGAAGAAGAAGCGAAAGCCCCCCTCCGGGCGCTGGTCGGGATCCAGGTCGCCGCCCGCGCCCAACAGCGTCAGATCGGCCATCAGCCGCGGCCGAGCGCCGCTGGGTGCGAGGAGCTGTTGCGACGCGCCGAGGTCGAACGCGGCGACGGCGAACATGGCCGCGGCGGTGGGGTGGAAGGCGGCATGGACATCGGTGGTGTCGGTCACTCCCACGGTCGCGCCGATCGTGCTCAGCGGCAGGGGGATCGGCGCCCCGAAGACCTGGGTGATCGGGCCGCCGATCGACGCGTCCACCCCCACCGAGCCCTTCCCGATCGGGCGGATCCCGTGTGTTGTCGAACAACCCGCGGCGAAGATGGCCGCGACCAGGAAACGTTGCATGGCGCAGCCTAGCACGCCCGACGCTACGTTGGCGGCGTGCTCCCCCGCGTCCTCAGCCTCCTGGTGCGCCTGCTCGCAGCGACGTGGCGCGTCGAACAGCCGTCGTGGCCGGCAGAGGGCGCCTGCGTGGTCGCGTTCTGGCACGGCGAGCTCCTGCCGATGGTCGCGCTCCACCGCGACCGTGCTTTTGTCGGGCTCGCGAGTCAGTCCAGGGATGGTGAGCTGATCGCGGCGGTGCTGACACAGTTGGGGTATGGCGTGGTGCGCGGCTCGTCATCGGCAGGAGGCGGGGACGCGCTGTTTGCGCTCCGCGAGGTGCTTCGGGAGGGAAAAAGCCCCGCATTCGCGGTGGATGGTCCGCGGGGTCCGGCCGGCCGCGTCGCACCGGGGGCCGCCGCGCTCGCTGAGTTGGAAGAGGTGCCGGTGGTTTTCGGGCACGTGGAGACCCGCGGTTGGCGAGCGCGGTCGTGGGACCGGTTCCTCGTTCCCTGGCCCTTCGCGAGGGTCGTCGTCCACTACGGCGTCTGGCGTCCAGGGGAGGGGACGCTGTCCGCCGCGATGGGCACGCCCTCAGCCATCCCACCGTAACTTCACGCGGAAGTGCCCCTCCTCCGGTCGTCGCGCCACGGACACCACTGCGTTGGCATCAATCTTCACGCCGAACTCGACTTCCAGGACCACCGGCGCCGGCTGACCCTCCAGCGACAGCCCCTCGCCGAAGCGCTCGGCGGCGGCTCGGATGATGGCGATCGCGCCGTCGATGATCTTGTCGGGATGAGCATTCGACGTCAGGGCGTTCTTTTCCACGCCCCCGACGTTCTCGCAGTCCACGAGCAGGGTGACGCGGTCGTTGACTCTGGACTCAAGCAGCACGCCGGCTCCCGGGGCGGCGGTATGTAGCGCCGCCGCGGGGAGGATGCATGGGGGGAGCGGCGGGTAGTTCCGGGCTACACTGCTCCGTCACGGAACTGTTGCATGCGCTGTCTGACGCTCCCTCTGATGCTGGTCGCCTGCGCGACGTCCCCGACGACCGATCCCGCCGACTCGCCCGCGGCTGCCGACTCTACCGACAGCGGTGAGCCCAGCGACACCTCCGAGCATACCGGCGACAGCACCGACAGCGACACCGATCCCGTCGACGTCACCGGCCTCCGCGGCGTGATCCTGTTCATCGGTGACGGCATGGGTACAGAGCACGTCGCTGCCGCGGGCATGTACGCCAACGGGGCCTCGGGCTCGCTCACCATGGAGACGCTGCCGAATCGCGGCAGGGCCCGCACCGCCTCACTCTCAGGGACGCCCGATTCCGCCGCAAGCGCCACAGCACTTGCGACCGGCCATAAGACCTGGAACGATGTGGTGGGGCAAAATCGAGATGGGGTGGTCGTCGAGAATCTGCTCGAGCGCGCGCGCGCCCTGGGCCTGGCCACCGGCATCGTCACGACCGACCGCCTCAGCGGCGCCACGCCCTCGAGCTTTGTTGCCCACACGCCGAATCGCAGCGACGTCAGCGGCATCGTCCTCGACTACAACGCCTCGCTTCCCGACGTGACCCTGGGCGGCGGCTTCGACGAGTTCGAGTCGTCGCTCGCCGCACTTCCCGCCCAGGTCGTCACGACCCGCACCGCCCTTTTGGCCGCGGTCCCCGACGGTCGCCGCCTCTTCGGCGTGTTCACCAACACCCAGTTTCTCTTCGTCTCCGAGGGCTACGAGGCGGAGACTCCGACGCTGGCCGAGATGACCGAGCGGGCCCTCGCCTGGCTCGGCGACGACCCCGAAGGGTTCTTCCTCATGGTCGAGGGAGCGCGGATCGACCATGGCAGCCACGGCCGCAATGCCGGGCAGGCGCTGCCTGAGGTGGTCGCGCTCGACGCCGCGGTTGCAGCGGCCAATGGTTGGGCGGATGCCGCGGCTCACGAGGTGACGCTCATCGTCACCGCGGATCACGAGTGCGGTGGACTGACGCTCACCGGCACGGCTCCGGCGGGGACGATCCCGCCGACAACCTGGCGTTGGGGGCAGCACACCAACGCTGACGTTCCCGTCTACGCACGTGGAAACCTCACTGGGGTGTTGGCCGACCAGCGGCTCGACCAGCTCTGGGTGCACGCGACGCTGGTTGCGGCAGTGGACGGGGCAGGCTCGGTGACGCCGCCGGAAGTCCCGGCGCTCATCGACGGCACCACCTCCGAGGTGGGTGAGATCGTCGTGACCCAGACCTGGGCCTCGAGCTTCGGGCCCGGCTTCAACCAGCTCGACGCGCTGCGGCTCGGCGCCGATCGGGACGGCCTCCGCGTGGGCGTCGACGGTGTCTTTCAGCGCGAGGACAACGCCGTCCTCGTGCTCGTCGACCTCGACTACGGCGTCGGCACCGGCTTCGGTCAGGAGCTCATCCTTGCCGACCTGGACGAGGGGCTCGACGCGGCGATCAGCAACACCCTGCTGTCCATCGAGGTCCCGGGAGTGGGCTTCGACGTGGTCCTCGGGGCCGTCAGCGCGGAGGAGACCATCTTTGGGGAGCCGGGCGAACAGGGGGGTCTGCGCGGCTTCACCAACGGCATCGGGTCGGCAGCCGACTTTGCCTGGCTCCAGTCCATCACCGCCTTCGACGACGGCAACGTCTCCGTCGGCGGACCGGCGCCTGACGCGGGCGCGACGGGGCTCACGGAGAACGGTTTTGAGGGGATGATTCCCTGGGGCGAGCTCGGCCCGAACGCGCTGGACGGCGGCGGGACCACCATCGCCGTGGCGGTCGTCCTGGTCAACTACGGCGGCGACTGGGCCAGCAACCAGGCCTTGCCCCCGCTCGCAGTGGAGACCGAGCCGGGAGCGGGCGCGATTGTCTTGTCGCAGGTGGTGATCTTCGGGGTGGACGGGTTGGGGCTGCCGACCGGGGTGCCCGTGGTCGTGCCTTAGTCGTTGCTGTCGCGACCGAGCCATATTGGCGGCCGCCGCTTCGCGTCTCCGGGCTATCGCTCTGGGCCGGTTTCTTCCGGGCGACCGGGAGGGAGCGGCGCCCGCGGCCTGTGGCGCGGGATCCTGCTTTTCCCTCACCCCCTACCCGAAGTCGATCTCCCCCCCCGGCAAGAAGTACAGGATCAGCATCCTGCCCCCACTGACGGTCGGGACGTGCCGGCTGCCGGGCGGATAGCTCTGAAAGCGCGCCCGCCGCCCGTCGAAAGCGGGCTGGCCGATCAGATCGATGCAGAGCTCAACCTCGCCACGGGGGTGGGTGTGGGCGCCCGCGGCCGGGCCGTCCATGTCGACGGCGTCGATGCTGTGGCCGTGGGTGTCGGCGCTGGGTCGGCTGATGCGCCCGAAGCGGACGCCGCCCGCCTCCTTGGGCGTCAGCCAGCCCGCCGCATGCGCTGCGAGCGCGGTGGCTTCGAGCTCGTCGGTGGACAGAGCATCCAGCGCGGCTTCCAGAGCCGCGCCGTCGGTGGTTCCGAGCCGCGCCGCCACGGCCGCGATCGGGGCGCAGAGGCGAATCAGGTCGTCGCGGGTGACTTCGATCACGGCCGGGAGATGCTAATTCGCGTCCCGCGCCGCGGAGAGGCTGCAGTGGCCAATTCCCCTGAAGCTTGCCGTCCTGCGCCTCCGCTCTGCGGCTGGGCCGAGAGGGGAGAGGGCCGCGTCACCGCGCGTTATGAACGCGCGGTGCGCCGGAGGCCGGAAAGCGCAGCTTGGAGGCCGGAGGGAACGGACCGGTAGGGGAGAGGGCGCAGCCCTTTCCCCCTCTGAGGATCAGTGCGAGTGTGCGCTGCCGACGTGGATGTGCACATCGTCGGGGTGCGGGTGCATGAAGGGATCACTGATCGGCACGGCCGGGACCCGCGCGAGCACGTTGAGCACCACGGTCAGGAAGGCCGAGACAAAGCCGATCACCAACCCGATCTCCACGAGGCCGATCGGCAGGTCGTTCTTGAACCACACGGCCGGCATGATCAGGATGAAGCGCTCGAGGAATACCCCGATCGCGATGACGATGGCGACCGCGACGAGCGACCTCGGCGTCTTCTTGATTCCGCGGCTCAACAGCACGGTGAACGGAATGAAGAAACACATCGAGATCACGACCTTGGACAGGCCCGACCACGGCTCGATGTACATGCGCAGAATGAGGTACCAGGTCTCTTCCGGCATGTTGCCGTACCAGATGGGCAGCAGGTGCGCGAAGAAGTTGTAGGTCCAGAAGATGCCCAGGGCAAACATCATCTTGCCGAGGTCGTGGAAGTGCTTCGGCGTGAGCAGCTTGTCGATCTTCAGCCAGGCGCCGAAGAACACGCTCACGATGCAGATCCAGTTGATGCCGAGCCAGAAGCTCGACACAAAGGTCCACGCCGGGAACATGTTGGCGTACCAGTGTGGCGACAGGCTCATCATCGCGTCGACGGCGAACAGACTGAAGAAGATCGCGTAGAGGATGACGATCACCGGCGCGAGGCGGATGTTCTTCTGGTAGGTCTCTTCAGCTTCGACGGCCTTGCCGCGCCAGCCGCCGGTGAGGTTGGCCCAGAAGGCCGGCGCGCGGGTGCCGAGCGTCTCCGCAGCCACGCCCATGTCGGCCCGCATGCTGTTCCGGATGAACACGAAGTCCAAAACCATCAGCACGCCGAGCATCGCCAACTGGCGCGCCACGAAGAAGCCGGGCTGGAGCCAGATCGCCTTGTGCGCCGGCATGTCCTCATGCAACCACGGATAGAGCTCAAGCCCACCCGCAAGGAGGAAGGTGGCGTAGATCGCGTAGTTCACCGGCATGAAGAACCAGAACGATTCGGCGATGCGCTTGAACGGCCGCGTCCACCGACCGAAGGTCAGCGTCTGCACCACGGAGAACATCAGTCCGCCCTGGGCCACCGCCATGAAGTAGACGACGCACACCAAAAGCGCGCCGAGCGTGCGGTGCGATTCGGTGCTCAAGCCGTAGGCGAGGGACGCCAGGCCGATGCCGATGCCGATGAGGCCCATCTTCATGGTGCCGTCGGGGAGGGCGCGGGGGGTGCTTTCCACCGTCGCGCGTACGTCCGGGCCAGGGCCCACGGTCCGCCGCGTGGCGGCGACGAAGTCGACTTCTTCGCTCATTGCGGCGTTTCCGTTGCAGAGGGGGGCGCGGCCGGGGCGGGGGGCGCGTAGGCCGAGCCCGGGAGGGTGCGCATGTAGGCGACCACCGACCAGCGCTCAGCGTCGGTCAACAGTGCGCCGTAGGCCGGCATTCCGGCGCCGATCGCCGCGACGCCTGCAGGACGCTCGGTGGTGGCGCCGAGGCTGCCGTTGCCGCCGTTACGGATGTAGGAGTAGAGGAAGCCATCGGTCAGCTTGGCCGTCCGGGACGACGGCCCGGAGAGCATCGGCGCCGCCATCATGAAGCGGCGCACACCCGTCGCGACGTCGTTCTTGGTGACCGGACCGTCGCCCTTGCCCTCAAGTCCGTGGCAGGGCGCGCAGTTGATCCGAAACAGCTTCTGGCCCCGCTCCGCGTGGTTGACGTCACCGGCGTACGGGTCGGTCAGCGCGTCCACCGCCGGCATGTCCGTGCGGGACACGGTCGCGATTGCGGCGTTCTGGTAGTAGCCAGCCTCGCGCGGCAAAGGGGCGCCAACGGACTCGCGCGAGACGACATCCGCGGGCTGCGGCTTCATCTCCCACTCGTAGGCCTTGAACATGATCGCATCGACCATGTCGATGTCCCAGGGGGAAGCCCATGCGGCCGCCGAGACGAGCATGAGCCCGCCGACGAGCCATCGTTTGCGTGAGAAGCGCTCAACCATTGGAGACCTCGATGGCGCCGGAGTGTTCGAGGATGTGCAGGATCTTGGCGGTCTGCCCGCCGGTGCTCGTGAACACGATGCCGAAGCAGTCGTTGGTGAAGCGGGGGTCCTCGATGGCGGGGTGCAGGTTGGTGGCCGGCAGCCCGCAGTGGATGAGCAGTCCAAACAGGGTCATCATCGACGCCCAGAGGATCGTCCCTTCGAAGGTGATGACCAGGAAGGGCGGGATGGAGATCAGCGGCTTGCCGCCGGGGATGATCATCGGCCAGTTCGCGTGGGTGAGCGAAGCCAGGGTGAAGATCATGGTGCCGCCGGTGATGCCGCCCGCCAGCGTCATCCAGCGAATGGGGCTCGGCTCGCCCTTGTACATCAGGTCCTCGATCTCGTGCCGGGGGAAGGGGCTCATGACCTGGAAGTCGGTGAAGCCGGCGGCCTGCAGGTCGTGGATTGCCTGCAAGAGGCAATCCAGCTGCTTGTAGACGGCCTTGACGGCCACGTCGGCGGCGGTGGTGGCTGCGGCGGTGCTCATTTGGCGGCGACCCCTTCAGACTTGAGCGGCGGACGAAGCGTCTCTTTGACCTCGGCGATCGCGACGCTGGGCATGATCTTGACGAACAAGAGGAACCAGAGGAGGAACCACGCGAACGAGAAGATGAGGATGCCAATCTCGATGTACGTGGGGGTGTAGTACACCCACGCGGCCGGATCGAAGCTGTGCGCCAACGAGCTGGCGATGATGTTGAAACGCTCGAACCACATGCCGACGTTGATGATCAGGCTCACCACGAAGAGGCCCATGAACGAGGTGCGGACCTTCTTGAACCACCACACCAGCGGCAGGACGCAGTTGCACATGAACATGATCCAGAAGACCCACCAGTACTTGCCGACCACGCGGTCGACGAAGACGCCCCATTCGTAGGGGTTGTCCGAGTACCAGGCGACGAAGTACTCCGTGCCGTAGGCATAGGTCAGAATGCCGCCGGTGAACATGCACAACTTGGCGAGGTGCTCGAAGTGCCAGATGTGGATGTACGCCTCAAGCTTGAAGAACTTGGTCAGCGGCAACATCAAGGTGATGACCATCGCGCAGCCCGAGTAGATGGCGCCGGCAACGAAGTAGGGCGGGAAGATCGTGCTGTGCCAGCCGGGGGTGTTCGCCATGGCGAAGTCCCAGGACACGACGCTGTGCACGGAGAGCACCAGGGGCGTGGCGAGCGCGGCGAAGAAGCCGTACGCGGCCATGTAGTGGTGCCACTGCCTGTCGGTGCCGCGCCAGCCCAGCGCCATCGCGGCGTAGAGCCTGCGGGTCCAGCCGCGGGTGTTGTCGCGGACCGCGGCGATGTCAGGGACGAGACCAATGAGGAAGAAGACCGTCGACACGGTGAAGTACGTGCTGATCGCGAAGACGTCCCACATCAGCGGCGACTTGAAGTTCTGCCAGAGCTGACGCTGATTGGGGTACGGGAAAAGCCAGTAGGCCTGCCACGCCCGACCGACGTGAATCGCCGGGAAGAGCGCGGCGGTCATGACGGCGAAGATGGTCATCGCCTCTGCCGCCCGGTAGATGCCGGTGCGCCAGCGGCTTCGCGTCAAGAAGAGGATCGCGCTGATCAGCGTCCCAGCGTGGCCGATGCCGACCCAGAAGACGAAGGTCGTGATGTACACGCCCCAGAAAACCGGGGGGTGGTACCCGGCGACGCCGAGCCCCCACACCAACTGGATGCCCCAGCAGACGGCGCCGTAGGCCAGCCCCAGGCCGACGATGGCCATGAAACCCCACCACAACGAGGTGGCATTGAACAGGGGCCGCATCACATCGCGGTTGACCTGGGAGTAGGTGAGCTTGTCTGACATCAGCCCTCCTCGTGCGCGGCGCCGTGAGCGTCAGCGCCGTGGGTACCCTTGTCCGCGTCGGGCTTGGCCCCGCCGTGGTCCTCGCCGTGGCCGCCGCCGTGATGGCCGACGTTCGCGGGTTGGTTGTGATTGACGCGTGCGACGTAGTGCACCGCCGACTTCGTGTTGAGCTCACCGAACAGCGTGTACGCCCTGGGCGTGGTGCCCTTTTTGACCACCGACGACTTGTCGTCGTTCCAGTTGCCGAAGACGATGGCGTCCGTCGGACAGGCGGCGGCGCACGCGGTGAGCTTGCGCAGCTCGGCGTCGGGCACCTCGTTCTGGCGCATGTTCACGGGCTTTCCGGCCTCGCGCTCGGCAAAGGCCACGTCGCGATGCAGGTCCTTGGCCGACCGAATGCGCTGGACGCAGAAGGTGCACTTCTCCATCACGCCCATCTCGCGGGTGCTCAGGTCGGGGTTGAGCATGAGATGGTAGCTCTCAGGCCATTCCCAGGAGTGGTAGTTGAAGCGCCGCGCGGTGTAGGGGCAGTTGTTCGCGCAGTACCGGGTGCCGACGCACCGGTTGTAGATCATCGCGTTGAGGCCGTCGAGGTTGTGGTAGGTCGCGAGGACCGGACACACCCCTTCGCACGGCGCATGCGCGCAGTGTTGGCACATGACGGGGAGATAGCGGATATCAGGGTTCTCGCCCTTGCCCTCGAAGAAACGATCCATCCGGATCCACGACATCGTCCGGCCCTTGCGGAGCTGGTCTGGACCGACAAAGGGCGTGTTGTTCTCGACCGCGCAGGCGATCTGGCAGGCACCGCAGCCGTTGCACGCGTTGGCGTCGATCGTCATCGCGAAGCGGTAGGTGGGGTGCTGGGGCTCGGGGTACATGTCCACCGGGCCGGCCGCTTCGACCCGGGGGTCGGTGGGCAGGTGGTGGATGGGCACGATCGAGCCGGCGGCGCCGACCAGATTGTTGACGGCGTCGTCCACGTTCACGTTGACCGCGACGCTGCGACCGTCCTGGTGCATGCTGCCGACGAGCGCGTGGACGCCGCTATTGCCCACCACCCGGGTGATGGAGGCTCGGGCGCCCGACAGCGGGAGGCTGCCGTACCAGCCTGCTTCTGCCGACAGGAGGCGGTAGGGGTTGGCGCCGCGCCCTTTGGCATACTTTCCGGTCTTCTTGCCGTTCCCGACGATGACGGCCACGACATCGTCCCGAACCGCCGGGGAGCCGAACCAGCCGACCTCGATGGAGCCCTGGTCGGTGGTGATCTTGACGAGGTCCTTCTCGTCGAGGCCCAGGCGTGCGGCGGTGGCGGGGCTCAGTTCGGCCCACGTGGTCCAGAAATACGTGCTGATCGGGTCCGGAAGCTCCTGCGCCCACGGCACGTTGGCCCAGCGGCCCTCGGCGAGGTGACCCGCGAAGAGAACCAGGGCCACGTCGCCAGCGGGGGGCCCGGCCGGCAACTCCGACACCGGACCGCCGGTCCACACCGGGCTCGTGGGAGCGACCTTGTGCACGAAGACGCCCTTGGCCTGGACATCTCGCCACCAGGCGGTGGGCTCGGCCTCGGCGGGCTTGACCAACGCCAGCCAGCGCGCCTTGAGGAAGTCGGCGAAGGTGGTGGCGGCGCCCGCGAGCGTCGCGACGTCGATCACCACTGGAGCGGCAGGATCCGTCGGGACCGCGGCGGGAGGCGCGGGGAGCGCCTTGACCAGGCCGAGGAGCACATCGCCGACTGCGCGCGAGTCCTTCAGCGGAACCATCGCCGGCTGTCCGAGCACGTGCAGTCCGGTTTCGGTATTCGCGTCCGACCACTGTTCGAGGCCCGATCCCGTCGGGAGCAGGAGGGTCTTGGCCCCCGAACTGTCGTCGGGTTCGTTGGCGAGTTGCACCACGAGGTCGCACTGAGCGAGTGCGGCCGCCGCGTCGAGTCCGGCGGGCGCGAGGTGGACGATGTCCACGCCGTCGAGGAACAGGACGCCGATCTTGCCGGCCGTCGCGTCATCGAGGAGCGACTTGACGTCCGCATAGCTGCTGACGTGCCCGGGCCGGGACCCACGGCCGAACTGCACGGTCCTGCCGACGTTGCCGAGCACCTCGTTGCACAAAAACGTGGCCTCGGCGAGGTGGGCGGCCTGGGCTCCCGCCGTGGACGGGCCGCCCGGGAGGACCACCGAGGGACCCGAGGTCAACCACGCGGCCACCTCGCGGAGCTTGGTCTCCGCGATGCCACTGGCGGCCGCGATCTTGGGGACGTCCGCCTCGTTCACCAGCGTGAGGGTCGGGCCGGCATAGCCGTTCGCCTCGGCGCAGAGTCGCGCCAGGGCGGCGGCAACCGCCTGTTCGGTGCCGGGGACCGCGGACAGCCAGTGATCGGCCTGGCTGGACGACTGGCCCAGGCGGGGCTCGATGGCCACCAGTCGGGTGACGAAGCCGTCGTGCGACGGATCTTTTGCCTTGGCCCAGCCCTTTGCCATCCCCATGGATCCGAAGGCCGTATGCAGGAAGTCGTATCCGAAGCTGACGATGGTCTTGGCGCCGGCCAGCTCGTATACGGGCAGCTCATCGACCTGGTAGCTCATGCGCGCCGCCGCGAGGAGGGCATCGACGCCGAGGGGCTCCCAGTTGACGCGGCGAATGCCGCGCGCCGAGGCCACGTCGAGCAGCGCCGCGACGCTTCCGGAGCGATATCGGCCCAGCCAGGCGACAGACTTTCCGGCGGCCGTGGCCGCGGTGATCGCGTCCGCGACGCGCTTGTTGGCGTCGTCCCAGCTGAGCGCGGCGTTGCCGTCGCTCGGCCCGGCGACGCGGTCCGGGCCGTAGGTTGCGACGAGGTCGAAGTGACCACGCGTGCAGAGCCCGGGTCCGCTGGGATGGTCGGGGTTGCCTTCCACGCCGACGACACGGCCGTCCTTGTTACGGGCGACCAGGCCGCAAGCGGTGGCGCAGCCGTTGCACAACGACGCATAGTAGCTGGCGAGGCCTGGTTGCACGTTTTCGGGGTTGACCACGTACGGCAGCACCTTTTCCTGCGGCACGACGTAGTCGTAGCTGCAGGCGGCTGCGGTTGCGGTGGTTGCGACGGCGCCTGCTTTGAGGAAGTCGCGGCGGTTGAATTCGGCCATCGTGGCTCCCGCTACTTGTGGCAGGTCCAGCAGTCCTTCAGCTCAGCGCGCCGAAGTTCTGCCTTGGTTCCGTAGTTTTCGTCGATGCTCGGATGCTGCGCGTGGCAGTCCAGGCACCAACCCATCTTCAGCGAGGAAACCCGCTGGTTGACCGTCATGTCCTGCACCTGCCCGTGACATTCCTGGCAATCCAGGCCGGCAATCACGTGGCGTTTGTGGGAGAAGTACACGTAGTCGGGAAGGTCGTGCACCTTTTCCCAGGGGATCACCGCACCCTTGTCCCAGTAGTCCTTGAGCTTGACCAGCTCAGGACGGTCGGTGGTGTCGATGAGCGCGTGGCAGCCCATGCATACGCTGGTGGCGGGCACTCCGGCGTGGACGCCCTTGCGCGCATTGCTGTGGCAGTAGTTGCAGTCCATGCCGAGCGTCGTGACGTGGCGTTCGTGGGTGAAGGCGATGGGCTGCGGCTTCGCTTCCGCCTGCGGATCACCGACCGTCACGACGAGGTTGTCATCAAAGAGCGCGGGGGGCAGGAGGTTCTTCATCCCGATGGTGAAGGTCTCTTCGTCCGACGCGGTCTCGGCCGCGTTCGCCGCCGCCAACCCGATACCCACGCCCATCGTGAGCGCAAATGCCAGGGTGGCTCGGGTGAGCTGTCGCATCATGCCTCCAGCCTTCTGGCCGGTAGGGGGGGGGGAGAGAGGCGCGCCACCCTAATGCGGTGGGGCCGGTCACACAAGGGTGCGGACCGGCGCCGGCGAGGGGTTTTCGCCGAGGCCGCTCACTCGCCTACTTCTTGCGAAGCTCGGCTTCGATATAGGTCAGTACCTCCCAGGCCTGGTCGTCGGTGAGCCCGAGCGGGGCCATGGACGTTGCAGCGATGCCATTTTGGACGATCCAGTGTTTGGTGCCCGCTGACGTCGCGGCCCAGCGCTCGTCCCAGGTGAATTGCGCGGGCTTCTGGGGAAGTGCCGCCCCAGCGATGCCATCGCCGGCGCCGGTGGCGCCGTGGCAGGTTTGACACTTTTCGTACTGGACCTTTCCGGCGGCGAGGACCGCGGCATCAGCGACCTTGGGATTGGTCTTGGCGTCGGCGCCCGCGGCCTTCGCGGCGTCATACGCCGTTTGCGCCAACGGATCGGGGGTGTAGGGCCCGGTCGGTGCCGGCGCGGCCACGGGGGGGGGCGGCGGCGGCTCGACGGCCTTCGGCGGCGCCGGGGGAGGGGGCGGCGGCGGCGGCTCGCTGCAGGCGATGAGGTTGGTCAACAGGTAGACGGTGAGCATGTGGCGGCCTCGGGGATCGGGCCCTCGTCTAGCTCACCGTCGTTTCCGGGGCCACCGCGCGCACGGTGGGATTGCTAGAGGTACCCGACCGGTCGCAGCGAGTACATCGCCTCCATCAGCGCGTTGAAGGCGCCCTCCTCATCGGCGATGTTGTCGGTGTCCTCGATCGCGGCCAGCACCGTTTCGACTGGATACTGGCGCAGCGTCGCGAGCGCAGCCTCTTCGGCAATGATCGCAGCGGCGCTCTCCGGATCCAACTTGAACATGCGGAGAACCTCGTTGCGAACGGTGGTGGGGGCGGTGGGAGTTGAACCCACAAGAGTATACACTCGGGGGATTTTGAATCCCCTGCGTCTGCCATTCCGCCACGCCCCCCGGGCTAAGCTGGACCATCGTTTTACACCCCGCCCTCGCTCTGGCAACCTGCCCGGCTACGATAGACAAGACGGAGACTTTGTCGATGAAGAACTTGACCCCGATGCTCCTGGCGCTTGCCGCGTGCGACCCCTACAAGATTGCGCTTGGCCAGGGCGGTGACGATGACGCGCGCTTGTACGCCGACGTCTACACCTGGCAGTGTGAGGAGCGGACGGAGACCGACATCACCTACTATGACGGCGTCTTCAGCTACGAAGTGGCGTTGGAGTACGCCCCCGACGACCTCGTCACCCGCAAGCTCCCCGCCACCGGTTGTACCGCGGGACTCGACATGTTCCCCAGCGACGCCGGGAGCGGCGGCACGGACATTCCCGACGGCGACAGCCCGTCCTGGGCCAATGGCGACTCCAGCGGCGCGTTGCAGTTGAAGTCAGATGGCTTCTACTACGACGACGTCTTCGGCTCGGTGGAGAACTGCGCGTACGCAGACGACCTGATCGGCGAGGGAACGGAAATCACCGCGGCCGGGGTTTTCTCCGGCGCCCGCACGCCGAAGGCAGGCACCTTCGACGAGGTGGAGATCAGCGACTACGACGAGGCCACCGGGCTGGTTTTCGGGCAGTCCGTCGACGTCAGCTGGACCAGCGAGGGCTGGCAGGACGCGTGGGTGCAGATCCGGGCCGAGTCGGGCGGCGAACTGGTGGATTCGGTCACCTGTAACACCGGTGGAAACACTGCATATTCCATCGACGAGGACGTCTGGGGCCTGATGAACACGGCGATCGAGCCTGACGTCACCAACCTTTACGTGACCGTACAGAACGCCGACACCCTGACGACCGAGGACGGTCAGAAGATTGAAGTGGTAACGCGCGTCATCCACGCCGCCGTCGTCAACTAGGATAACTGCGGCGTATGTCCGGCTCTGTGGTCCTCGTGGTGGATACCGTTGTGCAGACGGCCGAGCGGGTGTCACACGCCCTGGCGGGCACGCGCTTCACGGTGCGCGCCGTTCGGGACGCGGCGGAGGCCGAAGAGGTCCTCAAGCACGATGTTGTGGTGGCGGTGCTCGCGGCGATCAATCTTCCTCGCGGGAATGCCTACGACTTTGCACGCCACGTTCGCGGCCAGCACCCTGCCGCGGCGGTGATTCTGGTCTCGGGCGGATTTGACGTGTTCAACGCGGAGCGGGCAGCGGAGGTCGGCGCCGTCCGCCTTTCCCGGCCGTTCACCGTGGACGCCGTGCGCCGCCAACTCGAGGCGGCGCTCGGCCCCCTGACGGGCGAGGATGACGTGCTCGATGCCGGTTTGACGCTCGAACCCCTCACGGAGGTCGAGGTCGATGCTCCCTCGCCTGAGCCTGCCACTCTCGCCTTCGAGGCGCTCGCCTCGGTTGGGGACGAGCGCCTTGCCAGCTTCTTGCCCCGCGATTGGCGCGCGCTTCCTCCCGTCGCGGTGGATCCCAGCGTCGTCGGCCCTGCCATGGAGCGCGCGATTCTTGCGGTGCTGCCGCAGGTGGTCGAGGCGGTCCTGAACAAGGCGATGAGCAGCTCCCCGGCGTTCCGCGAAATGGTGGAGGTCGCGGTGGAGGACGCGCTGCGCGAGGAGTTGCCGGCGATTGTCAGGCAGGTCGTGCGCCAGCGGATGGCGGAGATCGAGCGCGGCGACGGCTGAAACGCGGCGGCCATGGGCGCCGCCGGCTCACGGAGCGATGAAACCGGCGAGCGGACGGCGCCGTAGGCGGTTCTGCGGCTGGGCGGGATGGGGAGAGCGCCACGTCCCAGCGCGCTATTGAGCGCGCTGGGCGCCGCAGGCCGGAAACCGAAGGTGGAGGCCGGAGGGAATGGCACGGTAGGGGAAAGGGGCCGCAGGCCCCTTCCCCTTGGCATGATAGAGAGGCATGCGTGTCCGACCCCACCTCCGAACTGCCGCAGTACTACGATCCGCACGCCGCCTTTGCCCGCTACGCTCCGGAGTGGGAGGCGTCGGGCGTCTACAGCCCCCGCCCTGACGCCCCGGGCCTGCCCTACAGCATCGTGATTCCCCCGCCGAATGTCACCGGCGACCTCCACATGGGGCACGCCCTCAACAACACGCTGCAGGACCTGCTCTTGCGCTACAAGCGCATGGACGGGTTCAACGCGATCTGGATTCCCGGCACCGATCACGCGGGCATCGCGACCCAGTGGATCGTAGAAAAGCAGCTGCGCGCAAAGGGAATCGACCGGCGCGAGCTGGGTCGCGAGAAGTTCTTGGAGTGTGTGTGGGAGTGGAAGGCCCACTCCGGCGGCAACATCGTCCGCCAGCTCAAGCGCTTGGGGGTCAGCTGCGACTGGTCGCGTGAGCGCTTCACGATGGACGAGGGCTGCAGCCGCGCCGTTCGCGAGAGCTTCGTGAAGATGCACGAAGAAGGCCTGATCTACCGCGCGACTCGGCTCATCAATTGGGATCCGGTCGGGCTCACCGCCATCTCCGACCTTGAGGTCGAGACGGAAGAGAACGTCCAGGGCGAGTTGTGGAGCTTCGCCTACCCGCTCAGCGACGGGTCCGGCGAGATCGTTGTCGCGACCACTAGGCCGGAGACGATGCTCGGAGACACCGCTATCGCCGTGCATCCAGAGGATCCTCGGTACAGCCATCTCATCGGAAAGACGGTCCGGCACCCGCTGCTCGACCGTGCCATCCCCATTGTCGGGGACGCGATCCTCGTCGATCCGGCGTTCGGCAGTGGGGCCGTGAAGGTGACGCCGGCGCACGACTTCAACGATCACGAGGTCGGCAAACGTCACGACCTTCCGATGATCACCATCTTCACCCCGGACGCGAAGGTCAACGAACAGGGCGGCGCGTACGTCGGCCTCGATCGCTTCGATGCGCGCGAGAAGATCAAGGTCGACCTCACCGCGCTCGGGCTGTTCCGCGGGGCCCGGCTCAACGTGATGACGCTGCCCCGCAGTCAGCGTTCCGGCGCGGTGGTGGAGCCCATGGTCTCCACCCAGTGGTTCGTGAAGATGAAGCCGCTGGCCGGCCCGGCGCTGGGCGCCGTGGAGCACGCGTTCACCACCTTCTGGCCCAAGCAGTGGGAGAACACCTACTTCGCCTGGCTGCGCGACATCAAGGACTGGTGCATCTCGCGCCAGCTCTGGTGGGGGCATCGCATTCCGGCGTGGCACTGCGCCGCGTGTGCCCACATCACGGTATCGCGTGACGACGTGGTGGTGTGTGGAAGTTGCGCCAGCGCCCAGGTCACCCAAGACGAGGATGTGCTCGACACCTGGTTCAGCTCGGCCCTGTGGCCGCTCTCCACGCTCGGCTGGCCGGATCGCACCGAAGAGTTGGCCAGGTGGTACCCCACCAGCGTCCTGGTGACCGGGTTCGACATCATCTTCTTCTGGGTGGCCCGGATGATGATCGCGGGCATCCACCAGGTCGGGAGCGTGCCCTTCGGGGACGTCTACATTCACGGCCTGGTCCGGGACGAAGCCGGCGACAAGATGTCCAAGACCAAGGGCAACGTCGTGGATCCGCTCATCAGCATCGAAAAACACGGCACCGACGCCTTTCGGATGACGCTCGCGTCGCTGGCCGGGCTCGGTCGCGACCTGATGTGGAGCGACAAGAGCGTCGAGGTGTGGACGCGCTTCCAGAACAAGGTGTGGCAGTCGTTCCGGTTCTTGCGGATGCACGTCCACGAGCTGCCTCCCGCCGCGATTCCTGGCACCATGGACCGCTGGATTCTCGCCCGCGCCGGGGTGGCGGTGGCCAACGTCCGCGCCGCGCTGGACGGGTACCGCTTCAACGATGCGGTCACCGAGCTCCACCGCTTTGTCTGGTATGACCTGTGTGACTGGTACCTGGAGTTCTCCAAGGCTGCCCTGTACGGCGAGGACGAAGCGGCCAAGGCGGCGGCGAAGCACACCCTGTGGACGGTGTACTCCGCCGTGGCGCGGCTACTGCATCCGTTCATGCCCTTCTTGGCTGAGGAGCTGTGGCAGAACCTGCCCGGCACCTCGGGGAGCGTGATGGTGGCGCGCTTTCCGCGTGCCGAGGACTTCCCCGCTGCCGACGCGTCACTCGATGACGTCGCGCTCTTGCAGGAGGCGATCGTCGCGGTGCGGCGCGTGCGTGCCGAGAAGGAGCTGGGCGGCAAGGTCCCGTTGCAACTGGTCTCCCGTGGCCTCGGCGCCCTCAACGGGTACGCGGCGGTGCTCGATGACATCTGCAACGCGTCGGTGGTCGATGGCGACAAGCCTGACGCGTGCGCAACCGTTGTCGTCAACGGGATCGAGGCGTGGATTCCGCTCACGGGAGTGCTCGACCTGGACAAGGAGCGCGAGCGGCTGGGCGGGCACATCGCCAAGGCCCAGAAGTCGGTCGATTTTCTCCGCGGGCTCCTCGGGAACGAAGGATTTGTCGGCAAGGCCAAGCCTGAGCTGCTCGCCAGTCGTCGAGCGGAGCTTGAGGGTGACGAGGCGCGTCTGGCCACACTCCACGCGGCGCTCGCGGCGTTGGGGTGACGCCGCGGGGCGGCTATGCTCGGGCCATGCTCCTCGCCCTTCACCTGGCCTGCACCGCCGCACCCTCCGGCGAGTCCGCAGAGCCGGCCGACACCGCTCCTGAAGACACCGGCGGCGACACGGCTCTGGACACCGGCGACACCGCGGACACCGGTCAGCTCGAAGACCTCGGCCTACGCCTGGGCGTCCCCAGCTACGCCCATCCCAGCAGCGAAGACTGGCCTCGGTTCGTGGCCGGCGCGGCGGCGACCGGCGGCTTTGTGATCATCAATCCCAACAGCGGTCCCGGCGGCGTCGTCGATGCGGCCTACGTCACCGCGGTTGTCGAGGCGCAAGCTCAGCGTGCGATCGTCATCGGCTATGTCGCGACAACGTACGGCGACAAGACCGCGGGTCAGGTGGACACCGAGATCGGCCGCTATGTGGACTGGTACGGTGTGGACGGCATCTTCTTCGACGAGGTGGCTCCGGACTGTGCGACGTGGGCCTCGTTCTACGCCAGCCGCGCCGGCACCGTCGATTCACTGTTGGGTCACGACGCCTGGATCGTCTACAACCCTGGCGTGATCACGTGCGCCGAGTACCTCACCGCGGCCGATGTGCTCGTCGTCGCGGAGGGTCCCCGCCACCAGCTGCTCGAGTGGGCGGCCGCATCCTGGATGGCCGACTACCCGCCCGAGCGCTTTGCCTACCTCAGCTACGAAGTCCCCTCGCAGTACCTCGGCGAGACGCTCGCCGCGGTCGTGGCCCAAGGCGTCGGCTTCGTGTACGCCACTGACAGTAAGCTCCCGAATCCTTGGCTGCAGACGCCGACGTATTGGGATGCGGAGGTGGCGGCGGTGGAGGCGAATTGACTACCCTCAAATCGCGCGCACTTTCCCTGCCAGCTCCGGCGCACGCTTCCTCGCCGCCAACGTCGCATTGCGGCCATCGACGATGCGCACGCTGTGGCGGAGCACGAAGTCCCAGTCGTAGGCCTTGTGATCGGTCACCACCACGACCGCCTGATAGCCACTGAGGGCTTCGGCGCTGAGTTCGACGCTGCGAAGCTCATGATCTCCGACCTGCAACGTGGCCACGTAGGGGTCGTTGTAGTCGACGAGGGCGTGCTTCTTCTGCAGGTGGGTGATCACCTCCAGCGCCGGCGACTCGCGCATGTCGGAGATGTTGGCCTTGTAGGCGACGCCGAGCACCAGCACCTTACTGCCGCGCAGCGGTAGCGCCGCGTCGTTGAGCACGTCGGCGAGGACCTCGACCACGTGTTCCGGCATCTTGCAGTTGATGGCGTCTGCCAGCTCGACGAAACGCGCGGTGAAGTTGTGCGCGCGCAGCTTCCAGGCCAGGTAGTGCGGGTCGATGGGGATGCAGTGCCCGCCGAGCCCGGGACCCGGACGGAAGGGCATGAAGCCGAAGGGCTTGGTCGCGGCCGCATCGATGACCTCCCACACGTCGAGACCGAGCTGTCGGCAGATGAGCGCGAACTCGTTGACCATCGCGATGTTGACCATGCGGAAGGTGTTCTCGAGCAGCTTGACCGTCTCGGCCGTGGCCGGCGTCGACACCAGGTGAACCGTGTCGCAGCAGCGGTGGTAGAGCGCGGCAGCGGCCGCCGAGCACGCCGGCGTCATGCCGCCAACCACCTTGGGCGTGTTCCGGATGCCGTAGGTGGGGTTCCCGGGGTCCACACGCTCGGGTGAGAAGGCCACGGCGACATCCTTCCCCACCACCAGCCCTCGCTCCTCCAGCATCGGGACCAGGACCTCCTCGGTGGTGCCAGGGTAGGTGGTGCTCTCCAGGACGATGAGCTGCCCTGCGCGGGCGTGTGCCGCGACCGCCTGACCGGCGGCGACGATGTAGGAGATGTCGGGGTCCTTGGTGCGCCGCAGTGGAGTCGGGACGCAAATCACCACCGCGTCCGCCCGCGCGACGACGGAGGCATCGATCCCGGCCACAAAACCCGCTTCGAGCGCGGTGCGAAGCTGCTGATCGGAGATGTCCCCCACGTGCGACCGCCCCGCGTTGAGCTGGGCGCACAACCCGGCGTGCACATCGAGCCCGAGCACTTCGGCACCCGACTCGGCGAGCTCCACGCACAGCGGCAATCCGACGTAGCCGAGCCCCACGACGACCACGGTGGGGCGCGGGCCGGCGAGGCGGGCGGTGAGGGCGGACAAGGGCATCAGCGGCTCCAAAGCTCGCGCGGGCTAACCTGATCCACTCTCCGCGTGTTAGCTCCCGGCGCCTTCCCGGGGCTCGGCCTTGAACTCTCCTCGTCCGCTGCGCCTCCTGGTGATGATGCCGGCCCTCAACGAAGCCGCCACCATCGGTGCGGTGCTGGGGCGCGTGCCTCGCACCCTGCCGGGCATCGCCGAGATCACGATGTTGGTGATCGACGACGGCTCGACGGACGACACCGTCGCCATCTCGCGGGCGGCGGGTGCGCAGGTGATCAGCCACGGCCGCAATCTCGGCGTGGGCACCGCGCTCCAGACCGGGCTCGCCGAGGCGTTGCGCCGCGGGGTCGACCTCGCGGTGAACATCGACAGCGACGGTCAGTTTGCGCCGGAAGACATCGCCCGCATCGTGGTTCCGGTGGTCGAGGACCGGGCGGATTTCGTCACCGCTTCGCGCTTCCTCGATCCCGGGCTCGTTCCCGACATGCCCGGCGTCAAACGCTTGGGCAACTGGGGCATGGCGCGCATCATCAGCACGCTCATCGGCCAGTCCTTCGAGGACGTCAGCTGCGGATTCCGTTGTTACGGCCGTGAGGCGATGTTGCGGCTGGTGCTGCTGGGCCGCTTCACCTACACCCAGGAGAGCTTCCTGGTGCTCTCGCAGAAGGGCCTTCGCCTCCTCGAAATGCCCATGAAGGTCCGGGGCGTGCGCGAGTTCGGCAAAAGCCGCATCGCCAGCAACCTCTTCAAATACGCGTGGCGGACGCTCGGCATCATCTTCGGGTTCATCCGGGATTATTCGCCGGGAATTCTCTTCGACAACCTCACCGGGTTGCTGCTTGCGGGCACGCTCGGCTTCGGTGGCTTCTTCAGCTGGAACCGGCTCAGCTCCGGGCAGTTCAGCCCCCACATCTGGGCGGGCTTCGTGGCAGCGTTCCTTTTGGGCCTCGCGCTCTTGGTCTTTGGCCTCGGGCAGATCGCCCTGATGGTGTCGCGTCTTCGCAGCGTTCAAGAACAACAGCTCTACCTGGTACGTCGCTACCTGCCCCGCCTGGGCGATCCGCCCCCCCCCGGAGAACCCGATGCGAATTGACGCCGCCACCCTCAGCGAGATGGCCGCCCTCCTCCGCGACGAAGACCGCGATGAGATGGCGATTCCCAGCTACCTGCACAAGAACCCCGCCCTCCGGTGGATGGCCTGGCGTCGGGTCGATGTGGTCGCCGGTCTCATCGAGAAACACTGTCCCCCAGGCGGCCGCGTCCTCGACTTCGGGTGCGGTACCGGCGTGCTCTTCGAGTCGGCCCTGCGTCGGGCCACCTCGGTGATCGGCGTGGACCTGGTTTTGGGCGCCGCCGAGCTGTGGAAGGCGAAGAAGGAGCTGGGCCAGGTGACGCTGTTGTCGCCCGAGGTCGCCTTTGCGCAGGTCGAGCCTGGAAGCGTCGATGTGGTCGTCGCTGCAGAGGTGCTTGAACACATCGATGAGCCGACGAAGGAGCTCGCGTTCTTCAAGCGGGTGTTGCGTCCGGGCGGGAAGCTGCTGGTCAGCCTGCCGACCGAGAACGCGCTGTACCGCTTCGGCAGGAAGCTGGCAGGCTTCTCGGGGCATTACCACGAGTCCAACGCGGCGGTGGTGGACGGGCGGATTCGCGAGGCCGGCTTCCGGTTGGTCAGCAGCTCGAACATTCCGCTGCCGGGGCCGGCGGCGATCTACTTTGTGGGCGTTTACGAGGGGGCGTAGCCCTACATCCGCACCCGCAGCGCCGCGCTCACCAGGTGCACGGTGCCGCCGCCGAGGTTGTCGCTGGCAAAGAGGTGCCCGCCCTGCACCAGGAGCGCCGGGCGCACCGGGCGAGCCCCGCCGATGGGCATGTCGCCAAGCTTGACCGCCCAGTCGAGCTCGGTGCCCAGACTGTAGCCTTCCGTCGTCTCGCCCAGGTGGTTTGTCGGGATTCCTCCAGCGCGGAACGTCGTGAACGCCTGCTGCACGGGTTTGCTGCTCCAAGCGAGGAGCGCTCCTGCTTTCAGGCTCAGCCACGGCGTGGGGGTGACCTCGACGATGGGCTGGACGAAGGTGGCCGCCCGGAGCGCGCCCTCACCCACGAGCGCTTCAGCGCCGTCGGGAGGGCTCCCGCTGTGCGCGGGATCGGAAAGCTGGGCGTAGGTGGCCGCGTCGATTGCGCCTTGCAGCTCGTCGAAGAGCACCATGCCGGCATCGAAGTCGCGGTCGAAGCCGAAGTCTTCGCTGCGACCGTCGTCGGGATCGGTGTCGCCGCTGGCCCAACCACCGCGTAGGGCCGCGCGCAGCGGAAGCGGGCTCAGCTTCACCTCGGCGAGCGCGCTGACGCCGGCGGAACCGAGGGCGAGCCCGTCGCGACTGCTGTAGCTCTGAACCCTCGATGTGGTCCCGAAGATGCCCGCACCTTCCACGGCGAAGCGCAGGGTGGTTTCCCCGGCCTTCAGCGGCACGTCACCGTACAGGTCCACGACGTGAGCCTGGGTGTGGCGAACGGCGTCGAGCTCGGTCTGGTCGCGGTACACGTAGTAGACGCCGCCGCGAGCTTTGGTCGGCTCCCCGTAGATGACGGTGGCGACGCCCTGCCAGGCGGTCTCGCCCCCTTCGAGCGGACTCCAGTCGGCCGATTCGTCCTCGATCACTCGATCGCCCGCGATCGCCACGATCAGCGGCTGATCCGCGAGCGGTCGGGTGGCGGCGCGGAGGCGCAACACGCGGTCGCCGAAGTCGTTGCGCCCGAACTCGGGGTCGTGGGCGCCGTCGTTGGCCAGTATGCCCAGGCCCCAATGCGAGGTGACCAGTCCACCTTCCAGGGCGACGATGCCGATGCGGCCGCCGAGGGACAACCGCCGGGCGGTAAAGACGTCAGGCCGGGCGAAGGGGTCGATGCTCTCGCGGTGGCGCGCATCTTCGGTGCCGCGGAGATCCCAGGGGTCGCCGGCGACCTGGGAGTCGAACAGGTCCCACTCGGTGCGCGCGTCGACGCCCTTCCACTTGACGTCCAGCCCCAGGCGAAGGCGGGTGTCGAGCACCATGCCCTGGCCCAGGGTGTGGCCCTCGTCGTCGAGCACCAGCTCGGCCGGCGGGAGGGTGCCGATCATCCGCGCCTCCATCGGAGTGGCCCAGGTCATTGCCGGTGTTTCGGCGGGGGGCGGTGGCGGCGGCACGTCGAACGCGAGCGCCGGGGCGAGCAGGGCGATCATTCAGTCACCGGCAGCGCGGGAATCCAGGCGCAGCTGGCGTCTTCGAGGCACACGTCATCGCTGATCGCGAGGCCGTTCTGCTGAAAGTACGACGCGATCTGCATCACCATGAAGGTGGTGATGTCGAAGGGTTGGTCGGGCTCCGGAAGCGCGAAGCCGTGGGTGCCGGTGGTCCGGACGTATGGGAGGCGCATGGCGCTGACCCCGGCGTTGGTCTCTACCGTCACCCGCAGGGGCGCCTCCGAAGGGGCGCCAGTACCATCCGTGCCGTTGTCGAGATCGTCGGCGTCGAACAGGCAGGAGGCGCCGTTGACGTCCACGTAGGGGCCATGCTCTTCGAGGCCCTGGACGACCTTGCGGTCGATGAGCCAACGGTCCACGCTGGTGCCATAGCGCTCGTCGTCGACGCTGTCGTCCAGCCAGCCGGCGCCGCGGGCGACGGCCACCTCGGCGTTGACCGAGACGATGGTATCTCCCGGCGTCGGCACCAGAAGCACGTTGCGGGCCAGGCCGTTGTACGGGTCCTCGGTCAGGCGCCTGGCGTAGGCGATGGGGTCGCCGGCCTCGAGCACCGCGCCGAAGATGAACGCGGTACGGCGCAGGTCGGGGGTGCCGCGAATCTTGCCCAGGCCCTCGGCGGCGGCCACGAGCGGGCTGCCGGCCACGTAGGTGGCCCCCTGGAAGGCGACATCTGCCTCCCACGTCTCTACCGCTGCAAGCTCGTTCCCATCGGCATCCTGGACGCTCAATCGTAGCAGGTCACCGGCCGCCGCGTTGTCCGGGAGCGGGTAGCGCGAGCCGGCGGGGGCGCCGTTTTCGGGGATGCCGGCCAGGGCCTTCTTCTCCCACGCGCTGGCGGCGTCGGCGGGGATGCCCAGCCGGAAGCGTCCGTCGGTCGGGAGGTAACCCTCGCGCACCTCGCCGTTGGACAGATTCTCCAGCACCACGCGTCCACCGGCCGGGAAGCTGGGGAGGGTGGCCACGGGCAGCTCGACCATGTCTCTCACGGAGTTCACGATCTGGACGATCTGCAAGCTCCCATCGTCCTGAGGGTAGCCGACAAACAGCGGCGACAGCAGTCGGCCGTGCATCGCTTCGACCGCACCACCGATCTCGGTGCGGGTCGCGACATCGACCAGGCCACCGCCGGCCACGATCGGCGCCCAGGCGCTGACCTCGTCGATCACCGCCGCCGCCACCGCGGTGTTGATGCCGCCGAGGGACCCGCCGATGACGTAGGTCTCGTTGTCGAGGCCGCCCATATCGGCGACGCCGTCGCCATCCCAGTCGCAGGACACGGCCTCGCTGCCGTCAGGAAGGAGCATCGTGCCCTTGCCGCACCGGTTGACGCTGTCGATGAACGCCGCGTGGTCAACGGCGGCCTGCCGCACCATGTCGCGGGTGTGGAAGGCGTCGGCGGTCCACTGGTCGCCGCCGGAATCCCCGATGCCGTCGTTGTCCAGGTCGCGGAAGCGGCTGTCCTGGAGGTGGGTGTAGAAGGCCAGGAGGCCCTTGCCGGTCAGCACGGGAATGAGGACGGCTTCGAGTTCGGCGTCGACCGTGGGCCCGTGGCCCGGGTAGTCGAAGGCACACGCCGCCCAACCGAAGCGGTTGAACGCCCAGGCAAAGCCGAGAAAGTCGAAGCGGCTGGAGCCGTAGCCGTGGCCGAAGCTGACCACCGGAGCCGGCCCGTCGACCCCCTTGGGCAGGACACAGGTGAACACGACCCGTTCCGCCCGCGCCTGGTACGTCCCGCTCGTGGCGTCCACCGCCCACAAGTCGTCGCTGTCGTCGGCCGCGGGCCAGGCGGCCTGGGTGCCGTCGAGGTCGGCCATGAAGTTGGGGGTGGTGAAGCTGCCGCCCACCACGGTAGAGCCGAAGGCGCCGTAGTTCTCCACGAGCGCGTCGGCGGCGGCGCCATCGAAGAGCCCCAGCTCGACGAGCGCGGCCAGGAGCGTATCGACCGGCAGCGCCACCGGGTTCTTGCCCGCCAGCTCGTGGATGGTGGAGGCCTCGTCGATACCGGCGGGAAACTCATCCGCAAGCGAGGCGAGCGGGCCGTCGCCGAGCAACCCCTGGCGAGCGGCGCGCAAGTCACCGGTGACGTCCCCGGTGGTGAAGGTCCAGGCGAACGCCACCTCCTCCAGGGCAAGGCCAAGCTCGGGGAGCACCGTCTCCAGCGGCCGGAGGGCGGCGGTCTGCCGGAGGTGGTGCACGTACGGCCAGGGGGAGCGGATTGCAGCGCCGTCCTCGCCCACGAGGCGGCTGGTCAGCACCACCGCGTAGGTGGTCTTTTCGCGCATCGGGCGGACCACGCGCAAGAGGAGCGTGTTGCTCTCCATCTCGTAGAAGCTGAGCAGATCGTCACGGGTGTCCCCGCCGACCGGCCAGACGTTGGGATGATCGAGCACGCCGTCATTGTCGGTGTCCTCGCCCCAGTCGAGCACGCCATTGGCGTTGAGATCTTCGGACTCGGTCTCGAAGACCAGGGTCGGCGACATCGAGCGGCTGTCGTTCGGGAAGTACCGGTTGGGGTTGGGCACGTCCATCGGGAATCGACCCTGGCCCAGGTCCAACTGCACCGGTTGGCCGTAGTCGGGCGAGTCCGGCGTGACGTCGATCACGTAGACCGCGTCGTCCGCGAAGGCGGTGGCGCCGTAGTTGGGGTCGTCCCGGTGGCGGGTGACGAGGTTCTGGATGTCGAGCGGGGCGTCGAACGCGACCGAGATCGGGGCGTACACGCCGAAGCCGTCGAGGGTGTTGAGCTTGGTGCGGGCGTCGCGCTCGAGCCGGGTGGGTGCATCGGTGGGGATGTTGACCCGGAGACCGGTGGGGCTGGTCACGTCGGTACGCGTCGCGAGATCAGAAGGAAACGGTACGTCCGGAAGCGGCTTGGCGTCCCACTCGTAGCGGACGACGGGTCCGTCTCCATCGGGCGTTTGGAGGAGACCCTCGGGGTACGGGGCGCAGGCGAGAGCGAGGAGGAGGTGCATGGCGCGCACCGGTATCAAGAAACGCATCACCCGAGGCAATAAGGTATAGCGGCACCTCCACCGAGTCCCGATGCGCTTCCTCGTCCTCGCCCTGGCCGCCTGTACTCCGGACGGCGAGGCCGACCCCGCCAACGCGGCCGACGCCGAGACCGACACTGACACCGACACCGACACTGACACCGACACCGACACCGACACCGACACCGACACCGACACCGACACCGACAGCGACACCGACGTCTCGTTTGCTTCCCTTTGCGGCGCGGAGCCCGGGTTCTCCGACCCCGGCGCCACCGAGTACCTCCAGTGGTTCCTCGCTGGGGCAGAAAACGTCTCGCGGCCGTACCCCGGCGGGGTCTACGTATACAACGGGCAGCTCAGCGTTTCGCTCTACGATGGTACGACATTCGCCGCGCTGGGGTTCTACGCCGCCAACGGGATCGGTGAGGGCCTCGCCGCGGGCACCTACAACTGCCTCGACGACCCCGATCGATTCTACGTGAACGGTGGAAGCGCTGGGGCCGCGAGCCCCGACTTCGCGAACTCGGCCTGTCTCGTCCGCCTCGACGAGGACGTTTCCGACGGTGGCACGGTTTCGGGGGCCCTCACCGCGCAGCTCGCCGACTACAACGGCAACCAGACGGGCTGTGTGGACGCCCGGTTCTTCCTGACCGACGCGCCTCCGTAGCCACTCACGACCGATTCGCGATCCAGGCCGTCCCATCCGCGTAGCTCTCCCGCTTCCACACCGGCACCCGCGCCTTGAGCTCATCGATCGCGTAGCGGCTGGCTTCGTAGGCCGCCGCCCGATGGGGCGAGCCCACCGCGATGACGACGCTGGCCTCTCCGATCGCGACGGCGCCGAGGCGATGGACGATCGCGAGCTTGGTGTCGGGCCACCGCTCGGCCACCTCGGCCGCAATCTTTCCGAGCTCGGCAAGCGCCATCGGCTCGTAGGCTTCGTAGTGCAGCCCGCTCACGCCCTTGCCCAGGTTGTGATCGCGCGCGACCCCCGAGAACACGAGGATGGCCCCTTGGGTCGACGAAGTCACCGCCGCTTCGACCGCGGCGACGTCGATGGCATCGGCCCCAAAGCGGAGCAACTTAGCCCCCGCCGAGCGGCGGCAGAAACACCACCTCGTCGCCGTCGCTGAGCAGGGTGGCGCCCGCCACCCGCTCCTGATTCACCGCGAACGCCACCGGCAGCTCCAACGGCAGGCCAAGGTCCCGATAGAGGGAAGCGGCCGTACTCCCGGGCGAAATCTCGCGCGACTCCTGGGAGGTGCCGCGGAGTTCGCGAAGGTTGGCGAAGTAGCGGATGACGACGGTCACGCCGCATCGTTAACGGGGACGGATGTGGCTCGCTGTGCTGTTGTCGTGTACCGGCGCCGATGAGCCGGCAGTGCGCGCGGTCCGCCCGCCGCCGCCGACCGTTGCCGAGGTCGCAGCAAAGCGTACGACGGAGGAAATCCGGACCTCACCGCGGAACCTGGAGGTCAACTACCAGATGCCCGCCGGCGTCTACATCGACGTCCACTTCTTCGGCGGCCGCCGCTGGGAAAACGTCCGCGACCTGATCGTCGACCAGTTCGGCCCGCTGTTGGGCGAAGAGGTCGACAAACAGGGCCGCGAGGTCAAGCTGCTGACGCGGGGCACGCTCACCATCGACCAGGGCGAGATCGATGAGATCGAGGTGTCCCTCCCCGAACCGCTCCGGCGCCCTGAAGCGATGATGGCGTGCGGCTTCTCGGGGCTCGCGGACAAATACCTGGAGTTCTCAGGCGAGTTCCGCGTCACCCAGTTCCAGGGCTACCGCCGCATCCTGCTGCACCGCGTCTCGCGCGAAAGCGAGCTCATCGACAAGGTCACGGCGCAGAAGAAGCAGGATCGGATCCGGCATTTGCAGTAGGGGGGCGCCGGTCCCGGTCAGACGCCTGCGTCAGCTACTACGCGCTGGCGACGCCGCGATGGGTCACTCGCCGCACCGGCACGCTCGACGTGAGTCGAACCTGGTCGTGGGCGCGCTCCAGGCGGATGTCTACCTTCTCGCGGTCGACCTCGGCGTAGCGCGCGATGACCTCGAGGATCTCGGCACGCATCGCGTCCATCTGGCTCGGGGTCAGGTCGACCTGGTCGTGCACCAGCAGCACCTTCAGGCGAGCTTTTGCCTCGTCCTTGGAGCCGCGGGGGTTGCCGAACAGGGAGTTGAAGAAGTTGGTCATCCTGACATCTCCTTGGCTTCGCCGACGCCGATCCAGCGCTTCATGACGCCCCACCAGTTCTCGGGCTCCTCGGTCGCGACAAAGGGCACGCCTTCTTCCCCGGTCACGCGACGCGCGATGCGGCGGTAGGCCTCGCCCACGATGGACTTGTCGTCGAAGGCCGCCGGGGTGCCCCGGTTGGCGCTCACGATGACGTCCTCGCTGTCGGGGACCATTCCCACCAGGGGGATGGCCAGGATCTCGAGCACATCGTCCTTGCTCATCATCTCGCCGGCTTTGACCATCTTGGCGCGGAAGCGGTTGATGATCAGCGAGGGTTCGGGCAGCTCTGCGGCCTCGACCAGCCCGATGATCCGGTCGGCGTCGCGCACGGAGCTGACCTCCGGCGTGACCACCACGATGGCGCGGTCGGCGCCCGCGATGCTGTTCTTGAAGCCCTGCTCGATGCCGGCTGGGCAGTCGATCAGCACGTAGTCGAACTCGGCCTTCAGCGCGGCGACCAGCTTCTTCATCTGCTCGGGCCCCACCGCGTTCTTGTCGCGGGTCTGGGCGGCCGGCAGCAGGAAGAGGTTCTCGGTGCGCTTGTCGCGAATCAGCGCCTGGCGCAGCTTGCACTCGCCCTCGATCACGTGCACCAGGTCATAGACGATGCGGTTCTCGAGGCCGAGGATGACGTCGAGGTTGCGCAGGCCGATGTCGGCGTCGACCACGACGGTCCGCTTGCCCAGGCGCGCCAGGGCCACGCCGAGATTGGCGGTGGTGGTCGTCTTGCCGACGCCGCCCTTGCCGCTGGTGATGACGATGCACTCGCTCATGCGTTCTCCTTGGGGTGCGGAAACTTGCCGCGGTAGGGCTCGACGGAGATGTGTCCGTCGACGACAGTGGCCAATTCGGGAGTGAAGTTCCGTCCGGCTTTGTCGGGGTCGGCGCCGGGGACGACGCCGATGACCTTGCCGATGCGAAGTTGGGTGGGGCGCAGATCGAAGGCGAGGATGATCGCCCCGTCGTCGCGCGTGCCGGCGTGGGCCATGCCCTTGAGCGCGCCCAGCACCACGATGTTGCCGCCGGCGATGATCTGCGCGCCGGGGTTCACGTCGCCGAACACGGTCACGTCGCCGCCGAAGCGCACGCAGGCGCCGCTGCGGAGGGTGTTGTAGATGGTGAGGGTGCGCCCGCCGAGGTCGGCGTCCGCTTCGTCGCTGGCCTCACCCGCGGGGCTGACGATGTCGGTCGAGCCGACCTCAGTCTCGAAGTTGGGGCCCACGTTCTCGTCCGCGTCGACCGCGAAGAGCGCGGGACTGGTCGCCGATTCGTCCAGAAGCACGACCGCGGTGCTCTCGGTGTCAGGGCTGGTGTGCGGAACCTCGGTCGGGTCGGGCGGGGGGGCGCCGACGAGGATCTTCAACTTCAGTTCGCGCTCGGCCATGCGCTGCATCGACAGGTTGTCGCATTGAAGGCCGACGACTTCGACCTCGAACTCGTCCTTGCACAGGTGGACGAGCCGGCGGATCTCCAAAAGATCCAGGTCGCGCTGGCCGAGGTCCAGGCGCACGCGCGCGCCGCGGTATCGACCCGGCGGATTGCCGAGCAGATCGCGAATCAACAGGCGCAACCCGTCGAAACGCACCGTGGTCGGCAGCGTCAGCACCAGCAGGCCGCCGGGAGCACCCCGAAGCTGCAACGGGGACTGCGGGGGAGCTTCGCGCTCGTAGGCGAGGTCGGACATGGGGGGCGGTGCGGGGAGGGGAGGGAGCGGGTACGGGCCGGGAGGTCCGCGGGGGGTATTGGCAGAGTACCACGTTGCAGCGGCGGGATGCAAGACTCAGTGTTGACACAACAACACTTTTGTCAAGAGTTCTGAGGGATGAGGGCGATGCGGCAGGCCCAGACGTCCTGGTCTCGGCGTTGGCGGCGGCGCATCGCGCTGCCGATGCCTATTCCTCGCACACGTACTGCATCCGCGTGCCGCAGGTGTGGTCCGCCCAGGTCCCCCGGGATGCTTTGAAGTGCACGCAGTCTACCCTGCGGCCGCCGTTGGGCTCGGAGCTGGACCAGTTGGTGTAGCTGACGGCCTCGCCGCTGGACCACTCGTAGGTGCCTTCGGTGCTCTGGTCGTTGAGTCCGATCCACCAGTTGCCGCCGCCGTAGGAGGCCCCCGTGGTCACGATCCAGGTGTTCTCCGCGTCGTCACCGACGGTAGCCAGCTCGTAGCCGAAGCTAAGGCACGTGGTGCGGGCGTCGTCCCAGTCCTCGGTCGTGGCGTTGCAGAACAGGTAGACGTGGCCGTCGTACACCTCGACGTCACAGGGACACACCCCGCCCTCGTCGATGCTTCCGTCACAGTTGTTGTCGAGGGTGTCGCACACCTCGGTGGCGCCGGGGTTGATGGACGCATCGGTGTCGTCGCAGTCGGTGCCGTCGGCCAGATAGCCGCTGGGCGCACCGTCGCAGGTGGTGGTCGCAGTGTCGGGGTCGCCGTAGCCGTCGCCGTCGGCGTCGGCGTACCAGGTGGTGGGCGCGAAGCCCTCGTCGATGCTGCCATCGCAGTCGTTGTCGACGCCGTCGCACACCTCGGTGCCGGCAGGGTTGATGGTGTCGTCGGTGTCGTCGCAGTCGGTGTCATCGGCCAGATAGCCGCTTGGGGCTCCGTCGCAGGTGGTGCTCGCGCTATCGGGGTCGCCGTAGCCATCGCCGTCGGCGTCGGCGTACCACGTGGTCGGTGCGAAGCCTTCGTCGATGCTGCCATCGCAGTCGTTGTCGACACCGTCGCACGCCTCGGTCGCGGCGGGGTTGACGGCGGCGTCGGCGTCGTCGCAGTCGGTGTCGTCGGCGACGTAGCCGGCGGGCGCCCCGTCGCACGTGGTGCTAGCCGCGGTGCTCGCGTCGCCGTAGCCGTCGGCGTCGGCGTCGACGTACCAGGTGGCGGGCGCGAAGCCCTCGTCGATGCTGCCATCGCAGTCGTTGTCGACGCCGTCGCATACCTCGGTGGCGGCGGGGTTGACGGTGGTGTCGGAGTCGTCACAGTCGGTGTCGTCGGCCACGTAGCGGCTCGGCGCGGAGCAAGCGGTGACGGACACCGCGGGATCGCCGTAGGTGTCGGCGTCGGCGTCGGCGTACCAGGTGGAGGCATCGACGGCATCGGCTTCATCGACGGTGCCGTCGCAGTCGTTGTCCACGCCGTCGCAGAGTTCAGTGCCGGCGGGGTTCACCGCCGCGTCGCCGTCGTCACACTCCTCACAGGCGTAGTAGCCGTCGCCATCGGCATCGACGGTCCCGACGGAGCCATCGCAGTTGTAGTCGTTGGGGTCGGTGCAGTCGACCTCGAGCGCGCCTGGGTTGTAGGCGCTGTCGCCATCGTCGCAATCCCCGCCCAGGGCCGACGTGCCGGCCGGCTCGTCGCAAGCGAGCACCGTCGAGGCGTCGTCGCCGTACCCGTCGCCGTCGGCGTCGGCGTACCAGACAGAGGCCGTGCTGGTATCGAGTGAATCGTCCTCGTCGTCCACCAGGGTGTCACAATCGTTGTCGAGCCCGTCGCAGACTTCGCTGGCGCCCGGGTTGATGTCAGACCGGGAGTCGTCGCAGTCGGTGGCGTCGGTCCGATAGCCGGGCGGAATCGAGCAGGCGTCGACGGTGCTGCCCGCGTCGCCGTAGCCGTCCCCGTCGATGTCGGCGTAGTAGGTGGCGGTGGCGCTGTCTTCGTCGATGAGGGTGTCACAGTCGTTGTCGAGCCCATCGCAAAGCTCGGCGGCGGCGGGGTTGATGGCGGCATCGGTGTCGTCGCAGTCGGTGGCGTCGGCGAGATAGCCGGCCGGCACATCGCAAGCGAGCGTGGAGGAAGAGGCATCCCCGTAGCCGTCGCCGTCGTCGTCCGCTTACCACACCGAGCCCACGCCGGTGTCGATGGAGCCGTCGCAATCGTTGTCGATGCCGTCGCAGACCTCGGCGGCGTCGGGGTTCACCGCCCCGTCGGCGTCGTCGCAATCCAAAGAATCGGCGACGTAGTCGGCGGGCGCGTCACAGGCGCGGGTGGTGGAGCCGGGGTCGCCGAAGCCGTCGCCGTCGGTGTCGGCGTACCAGGTGCTCGCGTCGGCGGCGTCGGTGTCGATGACGCCGTCGCAGTTGTCGTCCCAGCCGTTGCAGAGTTCGGTCTGGCTCGGGTTGATCGCGGCCTCGGTGTCGTCGCAGTCGGTTTCGTCAGCCACGTAGCCGGCCGGCGCATCGCAGGCGTCCAACGTCGCAGCCGGGTCGCCGTAGCCGTCGGTGTCGGCGTCGGCGTACCAAGTGCTCGGGTCGATCGCCCCGACGTCCACGGTGCCATCACAATCGTTGTCCACGCCGTCGCAGACCTCGGCGGCGAGCGGGTTCACCGCGGCGTCGGCGTCGTCACACTCTTCACAGGCGTAATAGCCGTCCCCGTCCGCGTCGATCGCGCCCACGGAGCCGTCGCAGTTGTAGTCGTTGGGGTCGGTGCAGTCGAGCTCGCTCGCACCGGGGTTGTAGGCGGCATCGGCGTCGTCGCAGTCGCCGCCGAGGCTGACGTCGGTGCCGCCATCACAGGCGAGGTAGGCGGAGCTCGGGTCCCCGTAGCCGTCGGCGTCGGCGTCGGCGTACCAGGTGGCGGCGGTGGCGGTGTCGAGCGAGGGATCGGCATCGTCGACGAGGGTGTCGCAATCATTGTCGAAGCCGTCGCACACCTCGGTGGCGCCTGGATTGACGTCGAAGCGGCCGTCGTCGCAGTCGGTGGCGTCGGCGACATATCCAGCCGGGACATCGCAAGCGAGTGTGGTGTTTGTGGCATCTCCAAAGCCGTCACCATCGAGGTCGGCGTACCAGGTGGCCGGGTCGATCGCGTCCTCGTCCACGCTGCCGTCGCAGTCGTCGTCAAGGCCGTTGCAGGTCTCGTCGGCGCCCGGGAAGGTGGCGCTGTTGCCGTCGTCACACTCTTCACAGGCGGCGAAGCCGTCGCCGTCGAGATCGGCGTAGCCCACCGATCCATCGCAATTGTAGTCGTTCGGGTCGGTGCAGAACTCGTCGGCGTTGGGGTGGTAGTCGATGTCGGCGTCATCGCAGTCGCCGCCCAGGTCGACGGTCCCGCTGGCCGGCGCACAGGTGTACACGCCGGTCGCATCGTCGCCGTAGCCATCGCCGTCGGCGTCGACATACCACGTGGCGGAGTCGAGGCCGTCGTCGACGAGGCCGTTGCAGTCGTTGTCGATGCCGTCGCACACTTCGAGGGCGGCGGGGTTGATGGTCGCGTCGTCGTCGTCGCAGTCGGTGTTGTCGGCGACCATTCCCTCGGGCGCAGCGCAGTCCTCCACCAAGGTCGCGGCGTCGCCGTAGGCATCGCCGTCGACGTCGGCGTACCACGAGAGGTTGGGGACCCCGTCGTCGATGAGGCCGTCGCAGTCGTTGTCGATGTCGTCGCACAGCTCGGGGGCGCCCGGGTACGTGGTCGGTGCGGTGTCGTCACAGTCGTCGCCGACGAGGGCGTACCCCTCGGGGCGAGAGCAGGAGCCGTCGCCGCGGTCCGGGTCGCCGTGATCGTCGCCGTCGGCATCGACGTAGTAGGTCGTCGGGGCGCCGATCGCAGGGTCGTTGTCGTCGCAGTCCTCCCCTTCGGCGTAGCCGTCCCCGTCGATGTCCCTGATCCACTTCGTCTCGCCGTCGGCGCGGCACGCCCCGAAAATGAGCAGGCACATGAACAGGGCAATGTGGCGCATCGGCACTCGGGGGGTACCTGACCGTACGATTGGGCGCGGCGGTCGGTGACAGCAGGCGGTCGACTGGGCGTGGGCTACGTCGCCTGGTGAGTCACACACGACGTCGCGACGCCGCCTGCTCCCCGCCTTCAGGGCGCCGCGTAGCTACCCGGGCCGCCGTCGAGCACGCGCCCGGCGCATGAGGCCGAGGGCGCTGTGCCGGTGAGGGTGTCGTAGAACACTTTGATCGTGCCCCCCGCGCTGGTGTCGCCGTTGCCGGCGCGCACGCTCAGCGCCGGGCAGGCGGCGTCGATCGTGACGTCACGCCCTTCGACGCGGAGCCCTCCGCCGCCGCCACCACCGCCGGCTGCGCTGGTGGAGCCACCGCCGTTGTCCTGGGCGCCGCCGCCGCCCCCGGCGCCGTTCGCCAAGAGGCGGCCGGCGCTGTCGATCCACAGGCTGTCGAAGGCGTAGAGGTGGATCGCGCCGCCGCCCGCCGCGCCGCCGCCGCCGCCGGTCTCCTGGTAGCCACCGCCGCCGCCGCCCCCGCCGGAGCCCAGGGTCAAGCTGCGATCCGTGGACGTGTCGCCGTTGCTCGCCGCCCCGAGGTAGCCGCCGACGGTCCCCGCGATGCCGATGCGGCCGCTGGTCGAGCCGCCGGCGCCCGCCCAGGGTCCGGCGCCGCTGCCTCCGTCGCCGGCGTCGGCCCCGCCGATCCCACCGGTGCCGCCGCCGCCGCCGCCCGAGCTGTCCTCGCTGCCGCCCGACCACTGCGCGCCACCGCCGCCACCCGCGCCGTAGCCGCCTCCACCTCCGCCCGACCAGTTGTCGCAGCCGCTCACGCCCGAGCCGCCACCCGCCGAGAACTCGCCGACGCCGGCGGTTCCAGGCACCCCTGACGACGCCGCGCCACCGGTGCCGCCGAAGGTCGACGCCGTCCCGTCGCCGCCGTCGCGACCGTCGCTGCCGCTACAACCGGTGGAGCCGCTGCCGCCGCCGTGGAGGTTGCCGTCGCCGCCGATGGTCGCGCCCACACCGCCGAGCCCGCCCGGAGAACCCCCCCCGCCGGCGCCCGCGTAGCCGGTGAACGAGATGCCGCCGTCGCCGCCGATGCCAAGCTGACCGCCGTGCCCCTGGTAGCTGGTCGTCCCGCTGCCACCGCCGCCGCCGCCGCCGCCGAACCCGGCCCCCGTCGCGACGATCGTGCCGCTGACGGTCACATCGTTGGCGTACAGGGCGAGCCAGCCGTCGGCCGGCGACGTCACCGCCGCGTCGGTGGCCGACACGCCCTCGGGCACAGCGTCCACCGCGCCCCAACCCTGGACGCGGACCACCGTGCCCGCCGGGATGTTCACCTCTTCGAACCAGTGTTCGCCGTACACGGTGTCGGTCCCGACTTCCGGCCAGTCGACCGTGTAGCCGCCCCACGCGTCGGTCGCGCGAAGATCGGCGGCGTTCCCCGTCCAGAGCACACCCTCCGCGATCTGCACGACCTCGGCCGTCTGCACGGTGGCGCAGGCATTCCCGCCCGCGACCGCGCGCACCGACACGAAGTACTCGGCGCCGGTCCACGCCCCGTCGACGGTGAGGCCACTGAGCGTGTCGTCCGTGACGGCGCCGCGGTCGGTCCACGCGAGCACGTCCTCGGCGCCGGGGCTGGTGCCCACGGCGAGCTCATAACTATCGGCGTCCGGGCTGCCATCCCAGTTGGCATCGAGCCAGCCTGAGCCGGCGGCGACGTCGCTGTACTGGAAGCGCTGGCTGTCTCCGGCGACGAGGCTGCCGGCTCGGATCGCGCCCGGATCCACGTCCTCGATCGTGCCGTCGCAGTCGGCGTCGACGCCGCAGTGGGTGGGGGCGCCCGGGTAGATGGTCGCGTCGGTGTCGTCGCAGTCGGTGTCGTCCGCGAGGTAGCCAGCGGGCGCGTCGCAGGCGTCGGTGGTGGTGGTGGCGTCGCCGAAGCCGTCACCGTCGCTGTCGGCGTACCAGGTGGACGCGTCGGCGGCGTCGGCCTCGTCGACCGTGCCGTCGCAGTCGTCGTCGAGGCCATTGCACAGCTCGGTCGCGGCGGGGTTCACGCTGCTGTCGGTGTCGTCGCAGTCGGTGTCGTCGCTGACCGCGTCGGCGGGCTCGTCGCAGGTCGTGACCAGCGCGCTCGGGTCGCCGAAGCCGTCCCCGTCGCTGTCGGTATACCAGGAGCCGCCGGTGGAGAGGTCCACGGTGGGATCGTCGCCGTCGACGAGCGTGTCGCAGTCGTCGTCGATCCCGTTGCAGAGCTCGGTGGCGCCGGGATTGACGGTGAGGTCGGTGTCGTCGCAGTCGGTAGCGTCGGTCGTGGAGCCGAGCGGCTGCGTGCACCCGAAAATGCCAGCGCTCGCATCGCCGAAGCCGTCGCCGTCGGCGTCGCTGTACCAGGTGCCGCCGCTGGACGCGTCGAGATCGGGGTCGGCGTCGTCGACGAGCGTGTCGCAGTCGTCGTCGGCGCCGTTGCACAGCTCCGCCGCGCCGGGGTTCACCGCGGCGTCGATGTCGTCGCAATCGCCGCCTGTGGCCGCGTACCCGGTGGGCAGCGAACACGCGTCTTCCGGCGCGCCGTCATCGCCGTACAGGTCGCCGTCGGTGTCGGCCCAGAACGTCGTGGTGACCCCCTCGTCGACGGTGCCGTCGCAATTGTTGTCGAGCTCGTCGCACACCTCGACGCCGCCGGGGAAGGCGCTCGGCTCGGTGTCGTCGCAGTCGGTGGTGTCTGCAACCCAGCCGGGGCCCGGGTCGCCGCAGAACACGCCGTCCGCGGCTGCGTCCCCGAAGCCGTCCCCGTCGGCGTCGGCGTACCACGTCGTGGTCACGTCCTCGTCGATGAGCTGGTCGCAGTCATCGTCGACGTCGTTGCAGAGCTCCTCGGCGGCGGGGTTGATGTTCGAGTCCTGGTCGTCGCAGTCGGTGGCGTCGGTGCTGTACGCGGCGGTCGGGGGCTCGCAGGCGACCAGCGCCGCCGTCAGGTCACCAAAGCCGTCGCCGTCCACATCGGCGTACCAGGTGGTGGCGAGGCCCTCGTCCACCCTGCCGTCGCAGTTGTTGTCGATGCCGTCGCAGGACTCGGCAACGCCCGGGTTGAGCGTCCAGTCGTGGTCGTCGCAGTCGCCGTCCGAGGGCTGGTAACCGTCCTGATCTTCGTCGACCCCGCCCTCAACCGGGTCGGTAGTCGAGGTGTCCGACTTGTTCGCGCCCTCAGGGGAACAGGCGAAAATGAGCGACGGGAGGAACGCGAGGAGGGGCAGGCGCATCCGAAGAGGGTACCATCCCCCGCCCGTCTACGGCTTCTTCCGCCAGATTCCCGGCTGCACTTCCTGGGCGTTGGGGTCGCGCGAGCGCACGGGCCCTTCGGCCTGAGCCCCCGGCCGCCGCCACGAGGGCGTGTCGATGGGGGACGGGGGCGCGGCGCGCTCCCCGGGGCCGGAGCTGGCGATCAGGCGATCGGGGCCGCGGGCGCCACGATCGTCACGACCTCCGCCGCCGTGTGAGGGGCCGGCGCCCCAGCCATCGCGACGCGGCCCACGGTCGTCGCGACGTGGCCCGCGATCGTCGCGACCGGGTCCGCTGGGACGGGCGTCGTCGCGACGGGGCGCGCTGTTCGGTGCCGCCGACGGTCCCGGGCTGCGAGGCGCCCCCGTGGGGCCGCTCCGCTTGGCGGACGCGCGCGCACGGTCGTCGGACTTGCGCTGCCGGATTTCGGCGATGCGCTGCCCGATGGGAATCTCCAACGCTTCGGTGGGGCGCTGGTTGTAGTCGAACTCGGGGAGCGCGCGGCGCTCGATGCGGACGCCGATGGCCTTCTCGATGGCGCGCATGTCCATCTCCTCTTCCGGGGAGACAAAGGTGAACGCCTCGCCGATCGCGTCCGCGCGGGCGGTCCGGCCGACGCGGTGGATGTAGTCGGCGGGGATGTGCGGAACGTCGAAGTTGACGACGTGCTCCAGCGCTTCCACGTCGATGCCACGGGCCACGATGTCGGTGGCGCACAGCACCCGGATCTTGCCGGACTTGAAGTCGGCGAGGGCGGCGGTGCGCTGGCCCTGGCTGCGGTTGCCGTGCATGCGCGCGTTGGGAATGCCGTGCTTCTCGAGGTACTCGGAAAGCCGGTTGGTGCGGTGCTTGGTCCGCGTGAAAACGATGACGCTGCCGATCTCGTCGCGCTTGAGCAGCTCGGCGAGGAGCGCGCTCTTTGCCGCCGCGGGGACGGCGTAGACGGCCTGGGTGATGCCCTTGGCCGGGGCCGCCTGCCGCTCGACATTGATGGCAGCGGCGTTCTGGAGCATGTCGCGGGAGAGCGTGCGTACTTCGGGCGGCAGGGTCGCCGAGAAGAACATCGTCTGCCGTTT
>CANLGL010000019.1 GCA_947490345.1 Deltaproteobacteria bacterium | reverse complement strand
TGCCCCCGTGGGTCGAGGACGAATGAGCATCGATCGCGTCATGCCCGCCGCGGAGCGCTCCGGGGATCACTTGCGGTCACGACCCTCCCGCCCTGCGTCCATCCTACCACTGATACCCGGCGTTCTACGCCGCTCCGGGATCGTCTCCAGTACGCAAAACGAAACTCTCCCACCTCAACTCCCCCCCTTCCCCTTCGGCCTCGCATTCCATATCCGCGTGCACAACAAAAAGCCCATTGCCGCCACCGGGAGCATTGCCCCCGGCCAGATCTTCCAGTTGGCGGGGTCTTCGGCCGCCTCACCCGTCGGGAGCATCGCACCGTACAGGAAGGCCTGGGTGCCAGTCCCCAAGTAGACGAAGCCGTCGATCACCCCGGTCACCAGACCCGCGTTCTTGGTGCCGCCGAAGTCCATCGAGGCGGTGCCCGACAGCATGCCGTGGACGCCAATCACGCAGAGCGACATGAACACCACGCTCCACCCCAAAAGCGGGTGTCCGAGGGTCCAGAAGGCCCCCACCCCACCGAGCAGCAAGCCACCATAAAGCACGCTCGACACCGGGCCTCGCCGGCTGCCGAAGACGTGATCAGAGATGAACCCGGCAAAGACGCCCCCGAGAATGCCCGCGATGCACAAGAGCATGCCCCAGTTCTCATAGACGAAGCTGTCACCGTCGCCGATCGCCTTGGCGTAGAGCCGGTACTGCTTCATCACCGCCTGGCGCAAAAAGCCCGAGCAGAACTCGATCGCGATGATGAGCCAGATGATCCGGTTGGAGAACATGTTCCGCAGCACGTCGAGCACCGGAAGCGACCCCTTCTGCCCCGACGTGGCATCGCCGGTATCGAAGTCGGCGTGCCCCGCCAGCGACGGCGTGTCGCGCACCAGCAAGGCGGTAGCAGCCACACACAGGCCGATGACGATGGCGGGCGTCCAGAACGACCACGCCCAGCCGAGCGAAGACTTCCCGATCGCCAAGCTCCAGTCGTAGCTGAAGTACAGTCCGAGCGAGATGAGCACCCCGAACAGCCCGCCCAAAACCCCCCGCTCGCGTACGTGGAACCACGGAGCGTTCACCTTGACAATGCTGACGGCGCCGAAGCTCTGGAAGTACATGTTGGCGGCGTTGAGCATCATGAGGTCGTCGCGCGTGCCGGTCGCGTCGGCGCCCGGGAGGATCGCCTTCTGCATCGCCAAGGCCATCCCCACGTTCACCAGCGCTGAGCCCGTGGTTCCGACCAACATCGTCAGGCGCCCGCCGAAGCGATCGGCGAGCGGGCCGTTGATGAGGAAGGAGATGCCGTACACCCAGGCGCCCACCCCATCGATCTCGTTGAAGGTGGCCTTCGCCAGGATTCCGGCCTTGTCGAGCTCGCCGGCGATCGCCGAGAGATTGTAGCGACCGAAATACAAGAACGCGTAGGTGAGCCCCAACGGCACCCAATTCATCAACCGCCGGCGTTTGTAGGCCGCGCTGTGGCCAAGCTCGACCTTCGGAAGGAGCGAAACCACCCCGCCGACCACCACCAGGAGGATGCAGATGGGGAGGAATTTCTGGAGCCACTCGGGAATCTGGAGCCAGTCGGGCATCGGCCACCGCGGGAGGCGGCTTGTCTACCACGGCCATGTGACGCCCCGGTTTCGGCGCGCACCACTTCCCACCTAGTCCAGCCCGAACTCATCCGCGGCCGACCTCAACTGCAGCGCCGGCTGCTCTTCCTTCAGCAACACGAACGAGCCGCACACCAGCGCGTCCATGCCGGTGCGCATGAAACAGCGGTAGGTGTCGTCAGCGGTGTTGACCATCGGCTCGCCGCGCACGTTCATCGAGGTGTTGATGACCACCGGCACGCCGGTGCGCTGGCCGAAGCGTTCGATGAGGTCGTAATACAGCGCGTCTTCGGCGCGGGAGATCGTCTGGATTCGGGCGCTGTTGTCGACGTGCGTGATCGACGGCAGCGGGGTCATTCCGGGCTTGACCTGTGCCACCAGCAGCATGTACGGCGACGGCCGGTCGATCTCGAACCATTCGCTCACGCGATCCTCTAGCACTGAGGGTGCAAAGGGCCGAAATCCCTCGCGCATCTTGATCTTGCGGTTGATGGTGTCGCGCATGTCGACGTTGCGAGGGTCGCCAAGGATGGTTCGATGGCCGAGCGCGCGCGGCCCCCACTCCATGCGCCCGTGGTGCCAACCGACGACCTTACCGGCTTCGAGCAGCTCGCAGGTGCGGTCGAGAATCGCCTCCCGCCCGAGCTCGACGTAGGCGGCGCCGTACTTGTCGAGGGTGGCGCGGACCTCAGCGTCGGACTCTTCCGGCCCCAGGTAGGCGGTGGCCAGGCGCGGGAGCCGAGGCTTCTTCAACAGCCCATTCCACAGTTGGAGCGCCGCCCCCATCGCGCCGCCCGCGTCCCCAGCGCTGGGCTGGATGTAGAGGTCCTCTACCGGCGCACGTCGTAAGATTTCTCCGTTTGCCACGCAATTGAGCGCGACGCCACCGGCCAGACAGAGCCGCGGCAGCCCCGTGCGCTCCACGATGTGGGTGGCCAGCTTCACCATGACGTCGTCAACCACGACCTGCAGCGACCTGGCCACGTCCTTGTGGAACTGGGTCACCTCCACTGCCTCCAATGGCCGGGTCGGCTGGCCGAACAAGGCCTCCAACTTGGGCTTGTACATGCGCTGACCGCGCTCGAAATCGAAGTAGTCCATGTCCAGACGGAAGCTGCCGTCCTCGGCCACGGCGATGAGCTTGCGGATGTGCTCCACGAAGTTCGCCTGCCCGTACGGCGCCAGCCCCATGACCTTGTACTCCGCAGAGTTGACCTTGAAGCCGAGGTAAAAGGTGATGGCCGAGTAGAGCAGACCGAGCGAATGGGGAAACCGGGTCTCGCCCAAAAGCGAGATGTCGGTGCCGCGGCCGGCGCCCCAGCTCGACGTGGTCCACTCGCCCACCCCATCGACGGTGAGGATCGAGGCTTCGTCCCATCCCGAGCAGTAAAACGCGCTGGCCGCGTGACTGAGGTGGTGCTCGGAGTAGAGCACCGGCCCTCGGTAGTCGACCTCGTCGCGCAGCAGCTTGGGCAGGCGCATTTCGGTCCCGATCATCTGGGGCATGCGGCGGACGAAAGGGGCCAGGCCGAAGGGAAAGTTGTCCAGATGGGTGCGGAGGGTCCGGTCGAACTTCCGGAACGGCTTGTCATAGTAGATGATGGCGTCGATGCCGCCGATATCGGTGCCGCCGGCCGCGAGCGCATACGCGATGGCCTGCTTCGGGAAACCGGAGTCGTGCTTCTTGCGGGAAAACGACTCCTCGGTCGCCGCGGCGACGATGCGCCCCTCGTCCACGAGGCAGGCCGCAGCGTCGTGGTAGAAACAACTCAGTCCCAGTACGCGCATCGCCGCGAAGCTATGTCAGCGCGCCGCCAGCGGCACCCCCGGCACTCAGGTGGTGCCGAAGCCGGGCCGCTGGGATAGACTCGCGGGGTCGGAGTTCTGATGTCGCCCTCGTCCTTGCTGTCCCTCCTGGCGTTGTCGCTTGTCGCCTGCGTTCCCACCGCCACCGACTCCGACTACGCGAAGGACACCGCGCCGACCATCGACGACCCGGTCCGCGACACGGGGGAGTCCGACGCGGACACCGATTCGGACTCGGACACCGACACCGATACCGACACGGATACCGACACGGATACCGACACCGGGGACACGGGCGATACCGGCGACACGGATGACACCGCCGACACCTCCGAACCGGTCGATACCGGCGACACCGCGGATACCGGCGACACCGCGGATACCGGCGACACCGGCGAGACGACGGATACCGGCGATAGCGCGGATACCGGTGAGACGACAGATACCGCGGACACGGGCGACACGGGCGAGACCGCAGACACGGCGGACACGGCGGACACCGCCGACGAGACCGTCGACGCCTCCGCCTGCGTGCTCGACGACGGCGCTTGGACCATCGAGGTCACCTGGGGGGTCGACGGCTGCGGGCTTTCCAGCGGTGCAACCGACACCGTGGCGGCCACCGTCGCATGCACCGACACGGCGACCGGCGCGTTCGAGGTCGACCTCGACGGCTACACCACCGTGTCCTGCACCAGCGGCAGCGGCGATGCCTACACCTGCGACGCTTCCTACGTCGACCCGACCTTCGGGTTCACCTTCGACATCGAGTTCGACGGCACCGGCGCGGCCGACAAGCTCTCGGCCGCGGGCACCTTGTTGGTCAGCAACAGCCTGTGCTCCTCCGACGGCGCCACCGCCGGGACGCACGACTGAACGCACGCCGCGACGCTCCCCCACCCGAAACGCGGGTGGTTCAGGACCGTTTCGAGGCCTGTGTTTACCGGGTCGGGCAAATCGCCCGCTGTCCCGCGCGGGCGCCGCTCGAGCCGCTGTCTCCCCCACAACTCGACCAGCTCCTCGAAGAGGGCGATCAGCGCGTGGGCCAAACGGTGTTTCGCACCGAGTGTCCGTTCTGCCAGGCCTGCGAGCCCGTGCGCGTCGATGTCGCCGCGTTCTCACCTTCGCGCTCCCAGCGACGGGTGCTGGCGCGCAACGCCGACCTGCGCCTTGAGATCGGTACGCCGTCACTCACGCGCCGGCGGGTGGCGCTGTGGAACCGGCACCGTCGCGCTCGCGGGCTGCTGACGTCGTACTCGCGCAAGGACCCCGTCGGCTACCAGGAGTGGCTGGTCGAGAGCTGCGCGCCCACCATCGAGGTCCGGTACTACGAGGGCGATCGACTTTGCGCCGTGAGCATTCTCGACATGGGCGTCACCTCGGCGAACTCCGCCTACCACTACTACGACCCCGCCGACCAGCGCCGCAGCATGGGCGTGTACAGCGTGCTCCGCGAGATCGAGGTGTGCGCTTCGTTGGGCATCCGCTGGTACTACCTTGGACTTTGGGCGTCAGACGCGGCGGCCCTGCGCTACAAGTCCACCTACTACCCCCACGAGCGACTCATTCGCGGGGCGTGGACGCCTTTCGCGACGCCGGCAGCCGACCCCGCGACCGACGACCCCTACGGCTACGCGCGCGACGCCGGTGCGGTGCGCACGCCCGGGCTGGCCATGGCAACCATGGCGCCGATGCTGAGCGACCCGGCGTTCGACGACGACAGCGAGGGCCGGGACGAGGAGTGAGCGGCGGTCGGCCTCTCAGCGATGGACAAGTGATAGGCGCTCACGACACTGCTCCACCGTCGCCAGGGGGCGCCCAATGTCGCGCAGCATCCGCGCCGCCTTCTCGACGAGGTCGCCGTTGGAGCGCGCCATCTGCCCCGCCGACAGGTAGAAGTTGTCCTCCAGGCCCACCCGCACGTTTCCGCCCATCGCGGCGGCGGCGGCAAGGAGCCGCCACTGGTCCAGCGAAAGCGCCACGAGCTCCCAGTCCGCGCCCGGCGGAAGTTGCGCGACCGCGTGCACGAGGTTGGCGACCGTGCCGGGAATCCCCCCGATCACGCCGAGGATCAGCGACACCTGAAGCGGTGGGGCCAGGAGTCCCATGTCGAGGAGCGGCGCCAGCGTGCCCACGTGGCCCAGGTCGAAACACTCACACTCGGGGCGAATACCGGCGGTGTTCATCCCCGCGAGCAGCGCGCGGATCTCGGAGATGGGGTTTTCGAACACGAAGTCGAACACGAAGTCCTTTCGCTTTTCCGAGTACTTCGCGTAGTTCATCGAGCCCATGTTGAGCGCGGCGACCGCCGGTTTCACCGCGTCGAGGTAGGCGAGGCGCTTCTCGACACTTACGCCGACCGCGCCAGTGGAGAGGTTCACGATCACCGGGCACGCGGCAACGATCGCGTCACGGATGGCTTGGTAGTCCACGATCTCGAACGACGGCCGCCCATCGGGGGAGCGCGCATGCACGTGCACCGCGGCGGCGCCGGCCTCGTACGCCCGCTTGGCCTCGGCGGCGTACTCCTCGGGGGTGTAAGGAATGGCGGCGCACTGGGCGCGATCAGCGACGACCCCGCTCAGCGCGCAGGTGATCATCGCGGGCCGCGAGGGGTCGGTTTCGGTGCGGAACATGCAGGGTCCACGCTAACGCCGTTCACGCTCGGTCCTAGAACTTTGCGCCGTTGCGCCTTCGCGAGAGCCCTCAGGGCGGCCCGGATGGGCGGGGATCAGACTCCCATCAGACCCCGAAGTGGACCTGCCCCCGGGCAAGCTTAGGCTCTTGGTGAGCCCGGGAACGACCATGATCCTCGCCCTCTTCGCCACCTCCTCCCTTGCCATGGACGCCCCTTCCTGGTGGCTCCGTCAGTCCGTGGGCGGCGGGCTGTTCCCCGAGGGCGCGCTCTTGGACACACGCGGCCAGTACCGGGTGCCGCTGCACCGCTCCGCCAGCCGGGTGTTCAAGGACACCTACGCGGGCGCCGGGCTCCGGGTGGCGTTTTCCCCGATCAACGCCGAGGTGGGGCCCCGGCTCTCGATCTCGCCGATCGACGTGTTCGACCTCGAAGTCCAGGCCAGCTACCTCGGCTATTATAGCTGGGGTGGCCGTGGGCTGCTCCCCTTCGACGCGCCCTCCGGCAAGGACACCGACGCCCGCAAGGCGCGCGAGGCCGAGGGTTTCAGCGCCAGCGGCCTCCTCGTGGCGGCCACCCCGACCATCAAGCTCAAGTTCGGGCCCATCGTCGTCTTCGACGCCTGCACCTTCACCGCCCTACACCTCGAGAATCCGCTCGGGCTGGCGAGCCCCTACCTGTATGAGCCCACTCGCGACCTCGTCGTCGCCTGGGATGACGTGCTCGTGGAGAACCAGGGCGGCGTGCTGTACGAGGTGCTGCCCGGCGGCCAGAAGCCGCTGTTGCGGATCGGCGCGACGGTGCGGGACCGGATGGCACTCGGGTCTGGGGACCGGAGCCTGGTGGCGGGTGGGATCGTGTCGTTCAAACCGGGTACGACACCCGCAGTGCCGACGATCAACGTGCTCGCGCTCTTCTACTTGATCGACGCCGACCGGGTGGGGACGGCGCCCAACCTCCAGGCCGCCGCGACGTGGAGCTTCGACAAGCCGATCCGCTCCGGCGGCGGGTAGCGGGTCCGGGTGACCGGGAGCCTCGCTCCCCCTCGACGAACACCGGCGCCGCGCCGAGCGCCAAGACCACGTCGCCCGCTTCCACCGCGCGCTCACGCCCTCCCGCTCTCCGCTAACGCCTCAAGAACGCCGCGACGCGCTCCGCCGCCTCCGGGGCGCCCGCCAGCTCGTCCAGGGCCTCGGCCAGCGCGTGGAGCTGCCCACGAAGCGCGTCCGAATCCCCACCCCCCCCATCTCGCCACGCGGCCCGGCCCGCCCGGATCGCGCCCGGAGCCCCCTTCTGCAAGGCCTGTAGCAGCTCTTCGACAGCGCTATCCGCACGCTCGCTCACTCGCGATGCCAGGCCGAGCGCCAGGCACTCGGCGGCGCCGAGCGTTCGCCCGGTCAGCGCCAGGTCCATCGCCACCCGCGGCGAGACCACCCGCGGCAAGAGCGCGCCCACCATCATCGGCCACAGACCCAGCCGCGCTTCGGGGAGGCTCACGGTGGCCCCGGAACCCATGACGACGAGGTCCGCCGCGCACAACAGGCCCACGCCCCCTCCCCTCACCGCACCCTCGACTTCGGCGACGATGGGCACCGGCGACGCGACCATGTCTGCCAACAGGTCGGCGAAGTCGTGGATCACGCGATTGCGGTGCTCCGGATCGGCAGCGAGCGAGACGAGGTCGGCGCCGGAGCACCAGGTCGGCCCCTCGGCGGCCAGGACCAGCACGTGGACCGATGGGTCCGTCGCCGCCACGACGCCGCGAAGCGTCGCCACCATGGCACCGCCAAGGGCGTTGTGAGTCGCGGGGCGGCACAGCGTGAGCCGCAGGACGGCGCCGAGGCGCTCAACTCGCAAGCCTGACGTCAAACCCGCGCGCCCGGCGTCAAACCCACATCCGCGTCATACGAAGTGCTCCAGCACCGTCGGCAGCATTGTCCGCCAGGTGGGCCAGTCGTGCCCGGCGGGCGCGCGCCAGCGCAGCACGGTCACCGGGACCCGCCGGCGGTCCAGCACCGCCGCCGCCTCATCGGTGTAGGCCACATTCTCGTAGTTCTCGCCGAGCCCGAAGACGAACTGGCTGCCACGCAAGCGCTCCATCTCCGGCCCTTCCGGCGCGTTGCCGACGAACTGCCGCGGGTCCTGGTGGTACCAGTCTTTGTCCCAATACCCGCCGAGCCTGCGGTCCATGCTGTAGGTGCCCGACATGCCCACGCACAGGTCGATCTGGCCCGGATGCCGCGCCGCCGCCGACCACGCTTGGAACGCGCCCAACGACGCCCCTGCCACCGCGAAGGGCTGGTCCGTACCGCCGCAGTCCTCACGTACGGTCGCGAAACAAACCGCCTCCAACCAGGCGGCGTAGGCGGCCTGTTGCCGCACCTTCTCCCGCGGCTCGGTGTCCGCCAGCCAGCCCTGCCGACAGACGCTGTCCACCGAGTACAGCTTGATCCGTCCCGCGTCCACCAGCGGCTGCAACGCCCGCACCAGGAGGAAGCGCTCCACATCGAGGTGATCAGCCCCGCCGGTGGGGAACAGGATCACCGGCTTGCCGTAGTGTCCCCAACGCGCGAGACCGAGGTCACGTCCCAGTTCGGGGGCGGGCAGGCTCCAGCTCTGTTTCATTGCGCGCGGAGTGTCGCACCCCGCTGCCAACGACGGTAGCCCCGACCGTCGGGGTTTGCGCGCTCTTTTCACCCGTCGACGTCGAGGGGCTCCAGCTCGGTGAGCTCTTCGCCCACGAGCCGGGCGTTGGTGGCACGCAGGCGATGGCCCAGGACCTTGAGGAGCTTCCACAGGAGCTGGTTGCCGAGGCCGGGCTCCATCATGCAAAACTCCCGCAGCGCGTCAGCCGAAATGCTGACGGCGCTGCCAAAGGTTACGGCCTTGACGGTGGCCGAACGCGGCAGGTGGTCGGTGAGCGTCAGCTCGCCAAAATGTTCGTTCTGGGTGAGTCGAGCCAGCGGCACCTCGCCCGCGGTGACCGAAACCTCGCCCTCGGTGACCACGTACATGCTGTCGCCCGGGTCACCCTCGGTCACCAGGACGTCGCCCGGGCCGAACCAATGTTCGACCATGATCCGCGCGACCTGCAGCCGCGCTGCGTAGGGCATGTCTTCGAACAAGAAGAGGCGCTCGAGCGTACGCGCCCTGACGACGGCTTCGTCGGTGCGAGGGCTGCCCAGCGGCTCGACCAACTGCACGGTGACGTTGTCGGGCCCGCCGCGATCGAGCGCCGCCTGAATGAGCTGGTCGCTGGCGGCTTCGGGGTCCCACGCCGAGACGATCTGCTCCATGCGCTCGGGCGCCACGACGTCGGACAGGCCATCACTGCACAGGAGGATCCGGTCGCCCGGCAGCAGGTCGAAGGAGCCCAGCGACGGCTGCACGGTCGGGTAAAGGCCCACAGCGCGGGTGATGACGTGCCGATGCCGCGAGGCCCGCGCTTCGGGCCACGTCATCTTGCCGCTGCGGACGAGCTCGTTGACCATCGAGTGATCTTCGGTGAGCTGCCGCACCTCCCCCTCGCGGAACAGGTACGCGCGAGAGTCGCCCACGTGGACCACGAAGGCCGAGCCGCCGCCGATGGCGATGGCGACCATGGTCGTGGTCATGCCCTTGCGGTCCTCGGCCTCCGCCATCTCGTAGATGCGGCGGGTGGACGCCTGGCACATCTGGTCGAGCTCGGCGAGCACGGCGTTGCGCAGCTCACCGGTGCGTGACTCCGCAAAGCGCTCGATGGCCGCCTTCAATCCGTCGGCCATCTCCTGGAAGGTCTCGACGCAGGTGGCGCTGGCAACCTCGCCCGCGGCCCGACCGCCCACCCCGTCGGCGACCAGGAAAAGCCCATGGTCGGGGAGCGACAACAGGTTGTCCTCGTTGTGCTCACGCTTCTTGCCTACATCAGTGCGCGCGGCCCAGCGGATCATCCCGGCGCCATAACGCCCGAGGGCGCGGGGAGCGAGGTCGTGGCGCCGGTGGTCAGGTGGCCGTACGGCTCCAGCGTCCGCAGCCGAAGATCGTCGACCGGACCCCCGACCGTGAAGTGGTAGATGGACCGGAAGCGGTCGTCGGGCGATCCAAAGACCGCGCCCGCGTCGGCGTCGAAGAAGCACCCGATCCCGGTGCCACGTACGCCGGTGGCCTCGGCCTCCAGGTACAGCACCTGCCCGATCGCCCCCGCCTCCCAATGCAACCGTCGCCAGTGCCAGGCGCCCCAGCGCGCGATGGGCTGGGCATACTCGGCGAGCATCGCCACCGCGAAGGCGCCGTCTCCCGCGATGGCCTGGCCGCAACTCACGCGAGAAGCCAGACCGCGACAGTCCCCTTCAGACAATCGAAACAGCTGGAGCGACGCGGGGCATCCGTCGGGGCGCGCCCAGAGGAAGCCCGGCTTCGTCCAAGCCCGCAGCGCGGTGACGGCCTCCGCGTCACGCACGAGCAGGTACAAGCCGGGTTCCAAGTCTCCCACCCGGTGAACGAACAGTCCGAGGTGCACACACGGCCGCCACGGCAGGGTCGAAAAAGGCACCTGTCCCTCGCCGGGAACGCACTTCAGCAGGATCTGGTAGAAGTCTTCGCGGGTCATGCCGGTCCGTCCGTCAAGATCCACGGCGCTCCGGCGGCCGTGAACGATGCGGCGGAGCATGGGCGGGCTCACGTCGAAGCGCAGCGACGTGTTCTCCGCACGCTCGCTCCACCACCACTCGGCTGGAGGGGGCACATCGCGACGCGTGGCCGCCTCCGCAGCCCCGATCACCGGCCAATCCACGTGCTCCGGCGAGAGGACCGCCGGGACGCCCGCCCAGGGTCCGGACGGCCGCGGGAGCCGCACGTGGCGCTGCTGCTCCGCCGGGAAGACGCCTCCAGCCGGGTAGACCGCCAGGAGGCACTCGGGCACCTCGGCCTCCGGTCCCGACTGCCGCGCCACCCCAAGGAGGGCGGCAATTGACGCGCTCGACGGGCCATCCAGCAGCCGCGTTGCCCAGCCAAGGCCCGCCGCCGCGACGGCCACCGCAGCAACGGCGTGACCCAGGTCGTGCTGACAGTACCGGAGTGCCCGCTCGCCGTACTTCCAACTCTCCCGCCAGGGGATGCTCGTGAGGCCGACCAGCATCGCACCGCGCGGTAGATCGCCGGCAAGTCGACCCCACTCCGGCAGGTCTACGAGTCGTTCGAGGGCGTGCTCGTGCGGGGCGTAGTGATAAACCGCGGGCGCGTCGGACAGACCCGGGACTGCGCCAGACACCAGATAACCCTCGGTTGGATGCAGGTTGCCGCTCGAAGGGTTCACCCGCAGCGACCAGCGGTTTCCCTCGGCCTCCTTCCAAGCAGACAGCGCCAATGAGTCCATGAAGAGTTGGGAGACGGACCGGCGATCCACCGGCACCGGCAAGAGCCCACCCTCCCGAAACGCAAGCTCATAGCCGGGAAGATCCCCAGCCGGGACGAGCTCGAGGGCGACCAGCGGGGCGCCCTGATAACGCCGGAACGGATTGGGCTGCGAGTCCCAGTCCAGATAGCCGAGCGCCCTCGCCCAGGCCGAGGGCTGGTGGCAGGTCCGCTCGTGGTAGGCCCGGATGGTGGCGCGGGGGTCGTCGGGTACGGCCATCCGAAGCCTACGCCTGCCGGTCGCCGCGCGCGAGGCGCAGCCACATCGGCACCTGCGACGCGCCTCCACCGCGGATGCGCTCGATGGCCGCGGCCATCTCCGCCCGCACACCGAAGTCGGCCTCGGCCTCCACCAGCTTGTCCAGCGCCCCGAGCGCGGAGGCGTCGCCCCGCTCGTTCAGGTAGCGCGCGGCTCGCCAGCGTACGAGGGGGGAGCGATCCGCGAGCGCCCGGCACATCGCCGGGATAGCCGCCAGGTCCCCCAGGTCGCTCAGCGCGTCGCCGGCGGTGCGCCGCACAATGACGGAGGAGTCGGAGACGACCGTGTCGCACAACGGCGCGACGGCCTCTGGGCGCTTGCTGGACCCGAGCGACGCGGCGGCCCACCGGCGCACCGCGGCGCCATCGTCCGCCAGGGCCCCCACGAGGGCGGCGAAACTGGTGTCGTCGACCTTGATGACCTGGATGGCCGCGAGGCGGAGCCGCGGATCGGCGCTCGACAGGTCGGCCAGCAGGTCCTCCTGCGAGCGCCGCGGACGTGGGGCCTGATCGAGGGCCAAGCCGGCGATGGCCGCTGCACCGCGGAGCGAGAGCTCGTCGTCGGCGATGCTGCTCTCGATCTCGTCCGCGACCATCTGCGCGACCTCCGCAGGGTCGCCCCAACCAGGATCCCGGGGGCGCCAGCTTCGTTCCTTGAGATAGTTGGCGTTGGTAGAGGCGAGCACCCGGGCGAGCTCCGTGGCGAAGCGTTCCGGCAGGGCCACACGGGCCTGACTCCCGGCGCCGAACGCGCGGACCTGGCTCGGGAGCCCGCGGAACTCGAGGACGGCGATCTCCACGCGATGGGGTTCCACCGTCGCGGTATCGGGGGGAACCCAGGCGACGTTGGCCGGAGCGCTCCGCCCCAGCAGGCGGGCGGCGGAGTCGAGGATCGGCTTCCAATCGGCGCCACCGCGGCGGGTGAGCGTGATGAAGTCCCGCGACAGGAAGACGGAGCGCACGCCGTCCACGCTCAGGAGCGCCCGTGCCACCGCGGGCGCCCGGTCCAGATCCGCACCGCCGGCGTCAAAGGTCAGGGGCCGATCGCCGAACTCCTCGTCGACCTTGAGCATCATGCAGTTGGGGTTGGGCGTGGTCTCGATGCCGCAGAGCTTCATCGCGTGATTTACCCCTTCTGGTAGAGCACCGCGTGCTCCGGCCGCATCCGGTCCGCGCCGTCGTCCCAACGCTCAACCGTGGCGCGGGCCACCCGGACGAGGCCCTCCGCATGCGCGGACTCTCCGACCGGACCCAGCGAGTCGACCGGCCGACCCCCGACGATGCCGTCGCCGATGACCACCGCCAGATGCCCGCCGGGCAAGAGCGCCTTGCTGGCGATGCGCACCCAGCGCTGGGTGTCGGCGCGCCACGCGGCGAGGGCCGTGGCACGATCGGCGCGGAAGGCCCGGCGGCTGCCGACCTCGTCCCGCACGGAGTTGCCGGGATCGATGCCCAACCACGCGTGGCGGAGCTGTTGCAACGGCACGTAGTCGTAGACCCCCGGGTAGGGCGGCGAGGTCACCACCATGCCAAAAGCGTTGCGCTCGCGCAGCTCGCGGGCGTCCTCGCGGTGGACACGCGCCCTCACCGTGGCGCCCGTGCCGACCAGCTTCTCGAGGTCTTCGAGCTGCCTCGCGAACTCCCGCGCGCGCTTGTGGAACAGCGTCGCCGTCGTCGTGGGCGGGCGCACCTCGGTGCCGCAACGGTTGGCGGTTTCGCTTTCCCGTTTGCTCACCTTGACCAGAATCGACGAGAGCACCGCCCGCGCCATCGGGTCGTTGCCGATCACCGCGCGGATGGCGTCCAACTCGACCACCGCCCAGGGATCGAACCAGTCCCAGGCGAGCTCCGGGACCGGCGCCCGGAGCATACTGGTGTCGCGACCCCCAGCGAGGAAGCAGGCCTGGCCCGCCACCCGCGCTGCATCGGCCGCCTTCCGGGCCAAGGAACGAAGCGCCGTGCGCTCGGACTCGGTCGTGAGCGTGGTGCGTGCGCGCGCCACCAGCGTCGCGACGGGATTGATGTCACAACCGAGGCTGTCGCGACCGGCGAGCAGCGCCTCTACGAGGATGGTGCCACCGCCACAGAAGGGGTCGAGCACCGGGCCTTGACCGAGCGACAGCAGCTCCGCCGCGGCGTCCGGGTGCAGCCCGGCCGGGTAGGCGTGAAAGCCGTGTGTGGCCCGCTCCACCCGCTCCCGGTTGCGGAGCGCGCCCTCGAGGACGGCGGACGCGGTGGCGTCGCCCTCGCGGAGCACATCACCCGATCGTTGAGACAATGCCTGGCGGAGTACGCCAGTTTCAGCCCACTCGGGGCTGGCGACGGCGGCGCGACGTTCACTGCGGCGGGAGGCCATGGCGGGCGCTTAGCTCGGCGGGGGCTCCGGGTCATGGGGGGTGCCTCCCCCTTGACGCTCACGGGGTGACGGACGTCGACGGACCCTGACGGACGTCCTTCACCTGGGGGGCCTTCCACGACGGATGAACGCTGGTTTTGGCGCGGCATGACCCTTGCTTTGGGCGGCGCGCATGGCCGTCACGGTCGAGCTCCGCGGCGGAGGCGACGCCCAACTACGCGCGATCGTGGCCGAGGGCTTCCCGAAGCTGTTGCTGGCGCTGTCGCAGCACGAGCGTACGTTGCCGCGTCACGTCGAGCGCGAATTCCGGTCGTACCTGGGTTGCGGGGATGTCGCGGCCGGTTTCACTTGGTTGGAGTGTCGTGACTGTCATCACCACAGGCTCGTTCTGTTTAGCTGCAAGACCCGTGGGTTTTGCCCTTCCTGTGGCGGACGCCGCATGGCGGAGCGCGCGGCGCACCTGGTCGACCGGGTGACTCCGCATGTTGCCACGCGCCAGTGGGTGCTGACCGTGCCGTGGAAGCGGCGTTGGCTGCTCGCGCGCCGCGCGCCGTTGACCGACGGCGTGCTGCGGGTGGCGCTCCGCGCGGGCGCCGCAAGCTGCCCGACGACGCGCCGCTGGGCGCAAACGTATGCGCCTCCGCACGGTGGTCGAGGGCTCGCCCGCGGCGTTGACCATTTCCAAAATCTTGCTGCGCTCGACCGGCCCACCAGCGCGTCCGGGAGGCGGCGACGACCGGGCGGTCCACGCGCAGGCGTAGACGGGGCCGGGGGCGGAACTGCGCCCGACCCGCTCTTTTACCCGCCGATCGTCGTGTTTTTGCCGAGCGTCGCGCGTGCCACGCGACCCGAAGCGGATGTACGCTCGCGGGGTGTGCCTTCCGCCGCGCCGTTCAAATTTCCTAGGCCCTCGATGATCGAGATGCGCTCCGGCGGCGGCGGGACGGTTTGCTCGGCCGCCTTCGAGATCGCCTGCGCGAAGGCGGCTCCGCCCCGATCTCGTCGCGTCTACCCGCATCGGCCTCGTGGAGCTGGTGCTCCGCGAGGGGGATGTGGTGGAGGACCGGGGGTAATTCTGGGGGAGGGGGAAAGCGTGGCCCCACTCAACCCCAGTTGGGGAACGATCTGGGCGATGCGGTAGGCCCGGTTTCTGGGCCAAGGGGCGGCGCCCCGCATCGCAACGCCATTGAAGATTGGCGCCGCGATCCGCTGCGACGCCCGTTTGCTCAGGGGCAACGTGCGCCTGGCGGATCGCCCTGGTAGTTCCTTGGCTTCTGCTGAGGCTACAACAGTCCTGGGCTGCCGTTGCCGGAGGTGGCCACCGCCCGCGTCCCCTTCCCGTTGCTGTACACCCGCAGGAACACCACCGGCGGCGCCTCGATCACGCCGTCCTTGTTGGTGTCGGTGAGCTCAAAGTCGATGGGCTCGCCGCCGATGAGGATGTCGCCCCGGGCCTGGATGTCGTTCTTGTCCACGCCGCCGAGGGTGAGCTCGCCTTCGCTGGTGCGAACGAACGATCCGTAGAAGTCACCCTTCGCGACGGTCTTCTGGTTGCCCTTGGCGTCGGCCGCACCGAGCAGGCTCACCGCGCCGCCCAGATGGAGGCCGAGCGGATCTTCAACGTGGTGCGCGTCGACCTGCAGACCGGCAACCTGGAGGAGTTCGCTACCAACGCCGGCAGCGAGGGCGGACCGGCATCGCGGCTTGGAACTGGCGGCCTCGAACACCCGATCGCGGCCCGGTTCGACCCCAGCGGCAAGGCGCTGTACGTCGTGGACTTCGGGGTGTTCCACATCGGCCGCTTCGGATTGGAGGCCAAGGAAGAAACGGGCACGCTCTGGCGGATAACTCGACGATGAAAGCGGTATTACTGGCCGCGCTTTGCGCTTGCGCCACCGCCCGGCGAAGCGAACCCGTCGCCGGGCCAATGGAGCTCTCGGGGCTCGCGGCCGAGGGGGAGTTGCTGTACGAGCGGCACTGCCACGCCTGCCACCCGGGCGGCGAAGGCGGCCTCGGGCCTTCCCTGAACGACAAGCCCCAGCCGGGATTTCTAATCCGCACCCAAGTGCGGATGGGATTCGGTGCCATGCCGGGGTTCGACGCCGAGCACTTGGCCAAGCACGAGGTGGATGCCATCGTGGCGTGGATGCAGGCCGCGCGCCGCCACGGTCAGTGATGCATTTCGGCCATGCTCAGCATTCGCGCCGGCCGCACGTTGAGGTAGACCACGAACCCCGCGGGGAATGCGGAACCGTACTCCGCGGCAAGCCCGGCGGGGACGGCCGCGAAGTTGCCGCGGATACCGAGCCCCGTTTTCCAATCGGCGATGGGCTCGATGTACACGGCGGTCCCGATGCCGAGGGCGCCGACATTGTACGGGCCGCCCGGGACTCCCAGCGCGTCACCTTCCTTTTGCACGAACTCGGCGCGACCGTACACTACCCAAACCTCGTCCAGGTCCAGGGTGCTCTCCATCAGGGCGCTGTGCCCTTCGCCGACGTTCCACCCCCAGGCCGCGGTGCTGGTCCAGCTCCCGTTTCCGGGTGTCGGCCGGTGGAGCGACACCGACGCCGTCAGGCGCGATTCGTCCTCGTCCGGGTCGAGGGCCTCTGGGCTGCGGAGCCAGCCGTACGACACTTGCGCGGACGTCGCGCTCGAAGGGTTGACGGTGACACGTGCAGCGTAGGAGTCTGGCACTCGGAACTCGATGTCGGTGCGTGTTTCGTCCGGTTCTCGCCCGTTGAACCACGAGCCTTCCAACTGGCCCCACCGCGTGAACACGCCCGCCGTGAGCACGCCAAAGCTGATGTGAGTGGCATCCTGCCAGTGGTGCGAGAGCGGCGCGATCGGGTCGACGAATGCGGACGCACGGTGGGGAAACGCCGCGGGCCCCAGCGCGGGCTCGCCCGCAGGCGCGATGTACAGGTGGAAGCCAACGTCATCGCTGACGACCACGCGTTGCAAGACGGCCAGCTCCATCACCAGGTCGTGGGGGTGCTGGCGATCCGCCAGGGCCTGGCCCTGCCACGTTTCCCCAGTTTGCAGGAGCAACGGGTAGCCCCCGTCCCCAACGGTGGCCGGCTCGGCACTCAGCATGGCGCGCGCCGTCGTCTCGAAGCGTCCGGCACGCACGCTCACCATCCCCATCGCCCAGTTCACGCTGGCAAACGCGTGGTTCCCGCGCGGCGGCGACTGCCAGTCATACAGGCCGAACAGGTTGGCGTGTCCCATGAGGGTCCACATCCCCGAACGCGCCATCCCCCCATGCAGCGGGGCGCTCGACGGTTGCCACGCGGTGCCGGACGCGGTCTGATGGTGCACGACTTCGAGCAACTCGTCGTGTTGATCGGTATCGGCCGCTTCCGTTTGGTCGCCCCCGTGGCCCGCACGGATTCGGCCACGACCAGCGCGCGGCTCGTGGCGTGCGTCATCGTCCACGAAGCACCGCGGCCGCGGCGGGGGGGCCGATCCTGAGCTACCCTGCCGCCATGACCGAGAGCACCCGGGAGTCCCGCGCCGCCGCTCGCCGGGAACGCTGTACCGAAACCCTCGGGACCGAGCATGATCCGATGCCGCTGGGTGCCGGAAGCGCAGCCGACCGCTTCCGCGCCGTCGTCGCGCTTTCCCTGGCCGCATGGGCGTTCAGCGGTGCCCCGCTTCCCAGCTACAACCGGGCAACGATGCCCGGACGAATGCTTCGGACCTGGGATCGTTGAATGGAGTTGCTTCCTGTCGATTTCTCCGATGTCCTCGGTTGTTTCCTCGAAGACAGCGTTGAGTTTCTCGTCGTCGGCGCGTTCGCACTCGCAGCGCACGGCGTCTCGCGCGCCACGGGTGATCTGGACATCTGGGTCAATCCGACCGAGCCCAACAGCCACCGGGTGTACAGGGCGTTGGGACGGTTCGGCGCCCCGCTGGCCGCACACGCGGTTGGCGTCACCGACTTCGCGCGTCCCGGCACGGTCTACCAGATGGGCCTGCCCCCACTCCGCATCGACGTCCTCACCGCACCCTCTGGAGTCGAGTTTCCGGAGGCCTGGCGCGACCGGCTCTCGGTCTCACTCGGCGGGCAGGCCGTCCCCGTGCTCGGCCTGGGACACCTCGTCCGGAACAAGGCGGCCGCCGGGCGCGCGAAGGACCTCGCCGACCTCGCGCTCTTGCGCGAAGCGGGGGTCGCCGTCGAGGCGCTGCTCTTGGGACGGAGGTAGCCATGCTGCTCGCCTGGCTCGGACTCGCCCTCGCTGAACCCGCGGCTCCGAGCGCCGCTGCAGGGTTCACGCCGCGCGCGCTGGTGGGCCACGCGGTGTTTGACCTGCGAGGCGGCGCCTCCAGTGGGCCGACCGGTCCCGGCGCGATGATCTGCGCCGAAGTCGCGCCACATCCGAACGTGGCCATCGAGGCGTGTGGCACGGGGGGAGGCTTTCTGTACCCGGAAGTTGGGGACGAGATGATGCACGTCAGAGCCGAGGCCTCCGTGCCGCTGGCTCGGCGCGGGCGGGGGGAGCTGTGGTTTCAACCCGGCCTGGGCATGGCGGAGCTTCAACGTGGGGAAGACGAGCCGGGATTCCGCTTCGGCCCGGCGCGGGCCAGCAACCAGCGTGACGGTGCCGGGTTGGAGGCGTCGTTGAGCGTGAAGGGCCGCTGGTGGGTGGGCGACTGGGCATATCTGGTTGGTGAAGTCAGCACCGGGGCGGCGTGGATCGAGGCCGCGCCCGTGATTCTGGAGCAGGAGTCCACGGTGGTCCCCTTCGTCACTGCGACCGCGGGGTTTGGTTTCTGAGGCCGCCGGCCGGAGGGAGGGAAGCATCCGGAGGGGGGAGAGGGCCGCCCGAGTCGCGTTACCCAACGTGACTCGGGCCGAAGGCCGGCGGCCTGCCGCCGGCCGGAGGGCACGGCCCGGTAGGGGGGCACCGCGAAGGGGTGCCCCCCGCCACATGGAAGCGTTAGCTCATGCCCATGGAAATCCACGCCTCCTCGGTCGTCCGCCACAGTCGCGATCGGGTGTTCCGCGCGTATCGGGACGAGCTGCCCCGCATCGCCGCGTACATGCCAAACGTCAAGTCGGTTGAGACCGTGCGGCGCGAGGACCTCCCCGGCCGATGCCAGCTGCACAACGTGTGGACCGGCAAGGGCGAGATTCCCAAGGTGGCGCAGCACCTGGTGCGGCCGGAAATCCTGCTCTGGGACGACTACGCCACCTGGCATGACGAGGGTACGTGGTGTGAGTGGCGCATCGGACTGAGGGTGTTCGCGGATAAGTTCCAATGCAGTGGCACCAACCACATCACCGACGAGGGGCCCTACGCACGGGTGACGCTCCGGGGCGAGCTTCGCGTCGATCTGACCGACATCCCCGGCGTGCCGCGGCTTTTTGCCCGACCGCTGAAGCCGCAGATCGAGGCGTTCATCGTCAAGCTCATCCGGCCGAACCTCGAGGACACCAACGTGGCACTCGGGAAGTACCTGGACGCGAATCCGGGTATGGTGCCGGGGTGAAGCTCGTCTGCCTTTTGGCCCTGTCCGCCTGCTCCGACCCGTTCGCGGATCCCGCCGACAAGGACGCCGACACCGGCGACACCGGCGTCGACACCGACACCGACTCTGGCCCGCCTGACGACAGCGACACCGAGGAGACCGGCGACTCCGGGCCCTACGATCGTGATGGCGACGGCTTTACCGAGGAGACGGACTGCGACGACGACGACCCCGACACCTACCCCGGCGCCCCCGAGATCTGGTACGACGGCTTTGACAGCGACTGTGCCGGCGACAACGACTACGACCAGGACGGCGACGGCTACCTGGCCGAAGCGATCGGCGGCGACGACTGTGTCGACACCGAGGCCACCATTCATCCCGACGCGACGGAGCTCTGGTACAACGGCGTCGACGAAGACTGCGCCGGGGGCAACGACTACGACCAGGACGGGGACGGCGATCCCCTCCCCGCTGCGGGCGGCCTCGACTGTGACGACACCGACGGGACCGTCAACGGCCTGTTGATGGAGACCCTCGGCGACACGGTCGACAGCGACTGCGACGGCGCGGTGGATGGCTTCTGGCTCAACCCGCTCGACACCACCGGGTCGGCAGGCCTCCAGGGGCCCCGCCTCGCCGCGGACAGCACGTCCGCGATGGTGTCCTTCCTCGCCGACATCTTCACCAACCCCGTCTCGGGCGACGCTGACGTGACCGGCAGCTTCACCTATGACCTGGCCGAGGCCGACCCGTGGAGCGGACTCATCGGCACCAGCACCTGGGCCTGGGGCGCCGACTACAGCTACAGCGACGGCTTCGATTTCGTCGTGAGCGACGACTACTACACTTGGGGCCATGGCCTGCACTACGACGGCACGCGCTACCTCTTTGGCAATGTCTACGACGTGGCGACCGGGGACTTCGGCGGCACCGGTCTCACCTACCCGACCAGCGTCGAGTTCCTGGACGTGGAGCTGACCGAGGCCAGCGACGGCAGCCTTCATCTGGTCGGCTGCGACCTGCGCCTTGGCTTCTTGTTCTGGCTGCACGGGACGCCGGCGGAGTACCTGACCAACGGCTCGGGACTGGCCGGCGACAACCTCGCCAACGTCGAGGCGACGACCTGCGTTGCCGATGTGCCCGAGCGCGTCATTCTGGCCGGCGCCTCGACGACCGCGGGCGTCGAGAGCTTCACCTACTCTGACACCAGCGGCCTGAGCAGCGACGACAGCTTTGGCGAGTGGGCGCCCTACGACATGCAGTCCTACCTGACCGGCCTTGCTTCGGCGCGGGTGATTGCCGTCGGCACCGATGGCGTGTACGTCGAGGTGGATGGTGACGCAGCGATCTTGGCCGCGGCCGCCGCTCACACCGTCCGGGGCAGCCTGTCCGCGACGGGAGCCATGGCGCTGGTCTACACCAACGGCAGCGATGCCATCCTCGCCTGGGGCGACGTCACCACCGGCTTCACCGAGGTGGTCCTCGAGACGGGACTTGCGACGGCGGACGACGCGGATGTCTATTGGAGCAGCGGGAGCCAGCTCCTGGTGGTGGTGCGCGGCGGGGACGAGGCGGTTCTGGGGGTGGTGGGGATCTAGGCGCTACCACCCCCCGCCCGCGCCGCCATACGCGCCAATGTCGCTCCGGGTGCCATCCACGTCCGAAAGCGTGCTGTCGCCGACGTTGAGCATCGCCGACGTCCCGCTGAGCAGCAGATTCCAAGCCGTCGGGTCACTCCCACTGACACTCGTGTACCCAGGGGTGACACCAATGTTGCCCGACGAGCCCACCACCGTACTGATCCCGCTGAACTCCGCCGCCGTGTTGCCGTAGAAGTTGGAGTAGGTGAACGCGTAGGTACCGAGGTATGAAGAGCTGTACATGCCCAGAGCTCCGCCGCCACCGGACACGGTGTAGCTCAGGGTATTTCCAGTCACCGCGACGTTGTTGGTGTCAATACCACCGTAGTAATACAGATAGATTCCACCGCCCGACGCGTATTCGCCGGCGCCCTTGTTGCCGTAGATGTCCACGTTCTCCAGCACCGGGACCGAGTAGTCGCCCGTCGCGATACCGGCCCCGTGGGCGTAGTTGGTGGCAGTGGACGAGAATCCAACCTTGTTCCCGGCGATGATGGCATTGGTGATTGCCGGGGTCGAGTAGTAGCTCATGAACATCCCGCCGCCCATGCCGTAGTGGGTGTCGAGCACGTTCGCGCGGACATCCAGGTGCTCGTAGCTGCTGGTGTCCTGGCTGAGATGGAGCCCCGCTCCCTGCCCGTAGTCGTAGTACCCGAGGGTGCTGATTGTGTTGGATTGTACGGTCAGGCCGTCGAACGTTGAGCTGCCGTACCCGACGTACATACCGCCGCCGTAGGCATAGGCGTAGCTGCTGCTGCTACCGCCGGCGCGGGAAGCGGTGTTGTCGTCGACGACCATGTCGGTGAACGAGGATGCGTCGCTCGAGAGGTACACCCCGGTGCCGTACAGGTAGGCGTACTGGCTGGCGGCGAGCGTTGGCGAGGTGGCGGTGTTGCCCGACACTTCCAGTCCTTCCCAGGAGCCGGTGCAGCCCGTCGCGTCGAGGCCCACCCCGGTGACGTAGACGTAGCTGGAGGTACCCAGCGCCGGCGTCGCCGTGTTCCCAGAGATCACGACGTCCGTTGCGGTCACGTTGGCGTAATACACTTGCGCACCGACCCCGTAGCAGTACTCCTCCGAGCAGGTGTTGCTCGAGATCACCAGGTCATCGAGGACCACATCGGCGCCGTAGATATACATGCCCGCGCCGCTGCCGCCGTCGCCACCCTTGATGGTGAAGCCCCGAAGGATGGGGGTTCCGGAAGAGATGGTGACCACCGTCCCCCTCCCGGTGCCGGCAATCACCGTGTAGTCAGAGCCGTCCATCCCCTCGACGGTGATCGACCGCGAGCCGAAGTCGATGTCTTCGTTGTACTCTCCGGTGGCGACACAGACGTGCTCGCCGGACGAGGAAGCGTTGATTGCGGCCTGAATGGTGCCGTAGACGCCCGGCACCGAGAGTCCGTCGTCAATCACGCTGTCGCAGTTGTTGTCGACGTCGTCGCAGATATCCTCCGCCGCCGGGTTGATGCTGCGGTCAGCCTCGTCACAGTCGCTGCCGCTGGCGTCGTAGCCGGCAGGCGCGTAGCAGGCGGCGCCTGCGTAGGTGCCGTAGTAGCCGTCGCCGTCGGTGTCACTGTAGTACGCCACAATGTCGACGCTATCGGCCTCGTTGACCGCAAGGTCGCAGTCCCAGTCGATGCCGCCGCAGTACTCCGACGCCCCGGGGTGGACGGCGCCGTTGCCATCGTTGCAGTCATCCGAGCTGTCGTCGTAGCCCGCGGGCGCATCGCAAGCCATCGTGCTCCTGCTCGCACCACCGTACCCGTCGCTGTCGGCGTCCTCGAACCAGGCGGTCCTATCCACCGCTTCCTCATCTTCCTCGTCGTCGCAGTCGTCGTCGATGCCGTTGCAGTACTCGTCGGCCCCAGGGTGCACCTTGTCGTCGGTGTCGTCGCAATCGTTTTTGGTTTCGCTGGCACCGGGCGGCACCGCGCAGGCCTCGATGGGGGTGGCGGCATCGCCGTACAAATCGCCGTCGGTGTCGGCGTAGAAGGTCAGCGAGTCCCCTGCCCCCTCGTCGATGGTGCCGTCGCAGTTGTTGTCGAGCCCATCACACGCTTCGGCGGCGCCGGGTTGCACTTCGACGCGGGTGTCATCGCAGTCATCACAGGAGGCGAACCCGTCGCCGTCGGCGTCCCCCTCGTCAAAGACGCCGTTGCAGTTGTAGTCGGGACCGGCGCAGGCGGTCTCGGTCGCGCCGGGGTGGTAGTCGGTGCTGGCGTCGTTGCAGTCGGTACCGTCGGCCACGTAGCCGTCGGGGGCATCGCAAGCGGTCTTGCGCGCGGCGGCGTCTCCGTAGCCGTCCCTGTCGCTGTCCGCGTACCAGGTCGTGATGTCGACGGGCTCTTCGTCTACCACACCGTCGCAGTCATCGTCGGCGCCGTTGCACAGCTCGTCGGCGCCAGCATTGACGGCCGCATCGTCATCGTCGCAGTCGTTCTCGACGTCGAAGCCATCGCCGTCCGCGTCGGCGGGGCCCACGGGCGCTTCTCCCGTATCGGTCTCCGTCGCGGGACAGCCAAGCAGCAGCAACAGGGCAAAAGGGCGCATCAGGGGGCTCCGTGCACACCACTATCACAGTGGTGGGTCGGGCTCCCGCCTGCCTACGGCAGCAGTTCGTAAGTGGAGTCTGCGTTCTGAGACACGGTGCCGGAGACCACGGCGTAGTCGCCCGATGCGACGTTGGACGAGCCGCCGGAGACGGATGCGTCGAGCTGGGCTTGGGTGATGCCGTCGCCGCTGGCACAGCCCCCCAGGACGAGCGGAAGGAGAGACGAGATGAGAGATGGTCGCACGCTGTCACCGGTTCGACGTAGCTGTCTCACAGGCCGCGGAACGTGTCAGCATGACCGGTATGCATTTTCTTTTTCGACCCTGGCCCCCCCGCGGGTCAGACTGCCGCAACCCCGACAACTGGAGCTCACATGATTCTCTCCCTCCTCCTTCTCGCTTGTGGCGGCCGTGACGACAGCACCTTCGGCGATGACATCATCCCCACCGAGGACCAGATCCGCGTCAACATGCCCATCGCGTCCGACGCCGCCAAGTCGCCCGACGACCCCGAGGCCTGGGCGCACTACTACGACGTCACTCGCAACGTGACCGAGAGTGTCAACGGCGTGATCACCGTGGTGCTCGGCGTGACCTGGGGCGTCGTAACCACGCAGACCCCGAGCTGGACCGACGAGGCCGAGAGTGAGGCCATCTGGGGCCCATACAAGGACAGCGGGCTCGACCCCTACTCGGTCGGCGTGTGGGTCAAGCAGGCGGAGGACGAAAGTTACACCTGGAGCCTGTTCATGGTCCCCAACGGCGGCACGGTCGAAGCCGACGCGGTCGCCTTCGTCGCGGGCGAGGTCGAAGCCGGTGCCACCCGCGAGGCCGCCACCGGCAAGTTCATCATCGACTTCACCGCCGCCAACGCCCTGGACCCCAGCAACAACCTCGTCGGCACCTTCGCCACCGAGTACAGCTACGACGAGGAGGGCGTCAGCGCCCTGGTCGCCACCGACGACTACGGGTTCGAGAACCTGCCGAAGTACGACGCCGTCTACGACTACGACGAAGACTTCGAAGGTGCGGGCGAGATGGACCTGGCATACCTCGCCGATCTCAACCTCAGCGGCACCGACGAGATCGTCACCCTGAAGTCGCGCTGGCAGGCCGATGGCGTGGGCCGCGGCGACGGGCAGATCCTCGGGGGCGACCTTGGCGTGGAAAACGTCTCCGCCAGCGAGTGCTGGGGCACCGATTTTCTGACCAGCTACTGGGTGGACAACGCCGGGTTGTACGAGCCGGTTGGCGAGGAAAGCGCCTGCGGGTTCACGCCGGCCAGCTACGCCGATGAGGCGTCGTTCTCGTCGACGGACTGAGTTAGCTCAGCGCGCACCCTTCGGAACGGCCCATGAGCACCATCCGCGTTCACTCCCCCGCCAACGGCGAGCTCGTCGGCGAGGTCGAGATCGACACCCCCGAGAGCATCCGCGCCATCGTCCAGAAGGCGCGGGACGCCCAGGTGGAGTGGGGACTGCGCCCGGTGGCCGACCGCGCCGCGGTGCTCTTGAAGGTGCGAAAAAAGATCCTCGAGAACACCGACGCCATCGTGGAGAACGCCGCCCGTGAAAACGGCAAGCCCCGCCACGAGGGGCTCCTCCACGAAGTGCTCACCCAGCTGGAGCTCTTGACCTACTTCGGGAACGAAGCCGAGCGCATCCTGGCGCCCCAAAGCATTCCGATGCGGCTGCTCAAGCATCGTGCCAGCTACATCCACTACCAACCGCGCGGCGTGTGCGCGATCATCGCGCCCTGGAACTTCCCCAATCACCTCGGTTTCGGCGGCGCGGCGATGGCGCTGGTGGCTGGCAATGCCGTGGTGCTCAAACCGAGCGAGTTCACGCCGCTGTCGGCGCAGCTCCTTCGCCGCTGCTACATCGATGGCGGCGTGCCCGAAGGCTGCCTGCAACTGGTCAACGGCTACGGCGATGTCGGCGCCGCGCTCATCGGGGCGGGCGTGGACTTCGTCGAGTTCACCGGCAGCGTCGCGACCGGCCGCAAGGTGGCCGCCATGTGCGGCGAGCGGCTGATTCCCTGCGTGCTGGAGCTTGGCGGCAAGGCGCCGGCGCTGGTCATGGAGGACGCCGACACCACCCGCACGTTGGAGGCCGTGCTGTGGGGCGGCTACGCCAACGCCGGCCAGGTGTGCGCGTCCATCGAGCGGCTTGTCGTCCACGAAAAGGTGCACGACGCCTTTGTTGGCAAGCTCGTCAACCGGGTCAAGGCCCTCCGCGTCGGCGACGCCAGCGGCACCGCCGACATCGACGTCGGCCCGCTCGTCAACCAACGCCAACTCGAGATTGTGGAGCGGCTGGTGGCCGACGCCGTCGCCAAGGGCGCCACGGTCGCCTGCGGCGGCAAGCGCGTCGAGGGGGCCGGCTTCTTCTACGAGCCCACCGTGCTGACCGGCGTCACCATCGACATGGACATCGTGAACCAGGAGACCTTCGGTCCGGTGGTCCCGGTGCTCAAGGTCGGCAGCGAGGCCGAAGCCATCCTCGAGGCCAACCGCAGCCACCTCGGCCTCCTCGCCTATGTGTTCACGAAAAACGGCGGCCGCGGCCGACGTATGGCCGAACAAATCCGCGCCGGCACCGTCATGGTCAACGACGTGCTCGCCACCGCGGCCGCGCCCGAAACGCCGTGGGCCGGGCTCAAGTCCTCCGGCATCGGCGTCGCCCACAGCGACGATGGGCTCCGCCACATGTGCGAAGCCCGGCATGTCAACTACGACGCGCTCCCGTGGTTGCAACGCGAGCTGTGGTGGTTCCCGTATGACAAGAAGAGTCTGCCGCTTTTGCGGCGGATGTTGAAGCTGTTGTATGACAGCCCGTTCGGACGGTTGTTGTAGGGGGAGCGGAGGCCGGCGCCGCGACGGCCTGGGTGACTACCGAAGCTGGCGCGCCCTGGCCAGCCCGTCCCGGTATTCCGCGACGGTTGGCATCAACTCGCACGCCTTGATGTAACAGTCGAGGGATTCCCGGCCGCTTTCCTTCATCACCGCCATGTCGCCCTTCTTGGCCAACATCTCCGCCGACTGCTCGATCTTCATCTTCTCGATGATCTCGCTGCGGTACTCCCGACGCTTCGCCTCGACGACCAACCGATCGTAGGCCTTTTGCATCGAGGAGTGGAGCTGCTCCACTTGCGCGGTGTTGGTCGCGCCCCAACGCGCGTGGCTGAGCGGGCCGAACTCGGCGCTGAGCGTCACCCAAGCGGCTTCGACGTCCTCGGTGGTGCAGATCCAGTGGAGGTCCAGCGACTCGAAGAGGGTGCCCTTGGTGATGGCGCGCTGCCGGTCCGCCAGCACGCGTACCATCCGCTCGGACGCGCGACTGTCCGCCTCGCTGTCGAGGAACTCGACCAGATGGAGATCGGCGAGCGTCCAGATCATCCCCGCAGTGGCGGAGCGCGATAGATTGGAAACCGCAAACAACTCACGCAATCGGTAGCTGGTTGAGGTGAGGATCTTGAAGAAGGCCTGCTCTTCGGCGTTGGTCTTCATTTCGCTGATGACCCGCTCCGCACCTTCGGCCAGGTAGACGTACTTGTCCAGCCACGGGCGCAGCGTTGTCGCCAACTCTTCGGCAGCCATGTCCTTGACGTGGGTCCGGAGTGCGCGGAACAAGAGCGACGGCACCCGCAGCGGCGGACTGACGAAGCGCTCCGGCAGCGCGTCGAGGACGTGGAAGGTCCAGCCACCCTCACGCTCACGCAGGACGCGTTGGAACACGAATTCCGTCTGTTTCTGCAGGAGCATGACGAGCTGCGCGAAGGTGATGACGCCCATCTCGATGAGCGCCTCCCCCTGGCGGATGCCGTTGGTCTCCATGATGTTGAGCGACTCCTCCAACTGCTCGCGCCGCAGCTGGTTGGCGCGGAACAGGAGGATGCCGAGGACTTCGTCTTCGCCAATGGGCTCGGCGCGCCACGCGGCCGGGCCGCCCTTCTGCCAGAAACCCCAGCGCATCGTCCCGTCGGGCCGCTCGATGGTCAACAGGCCCGTGACCCGCTCGAGCGCCAGCTCCATCATCGCGTCGCGAAGGCTGCGATCGCCCACCGCGCCGGAAAGCGCCGGCGCCAGGTGCCTCACATCCGGTACCACCAGCCCGCGCTCGACCACCACGTTCCCGTCCTCGTCACGGACCACGTTGACCGCAGGGGCATCCCCTTGCCGGGGCGGCGCCTGGATGACCGTGGCGGGGCGCGACTCGAGCTCACGCACCCTGCGGCGCAGCACCTCGATCTCCGGGTCCACCCCTCCCACCGGCGGGCCCACGACGCCCCTGTCGAGCAGGTAGCGTCGGATGTCGTCGGCCTCCCCCGCCAGCCGCTCGACCGCCTCGTAGACGGCGACCGGCCACTCGGCCACGCGCAGGACCGCCGACCCGTCAGCAAGCCGCTGGATGAGCTGCCCCGAAACTGGGCCGACGCGGCCCACCAGCGGCAACACCAGGTCGATCTTCATGTCCGCCGCCGGTTCCCCGCCCAGAGAGTCCGCGGCCAGCACGATCGCCCCAGTCCGCAAGGTGCCGCCCCACTCCTCAAGGAAGGACCGAATCGTCGGATAGGTACGGGAGGCGGAGCGAACGGCCATGCGGCGGTCTACCGGAGTCCGTGCCCGATAACCTGCTTCCCGCTTCCGTCGGGAGGGTCGATCACGTAGGTCGGGAGAGCGATCCCTGACAGCCGGGCGCGCAGGCGCTGGTAGAGGTCCCGCCCAGCGTCCAGCGACACCCGAAAGGCGGCGTTTCCCGGAGCTGCATCGGTGTGGTGCAGGTAATAGGGAAAAACCCTCAGCCGAACCAGCTCTTCGCACAGTTCGGCCAGCACGTCGACGTCATCGTTGATTCCCCGCAGCAGGACGGCCTGGTTCAGGACGGGGATTCCTGCATCAACCAGTCGCGACAGTGCCTCCCGCACGGGCGGGCTCAACTCCACGGGGTGGTTGGCGTGCACCAGCACCCAGATCGGCGCGCGGGCTCGCAATTCCGACACCAGCCGCGGGGTGATTCGCTGCGGAAAAGTGATCGGGGCCCGCGTGTGGATGCGGACGACCGGAATCTCCGGTCGGAGCGAATCGATGGCGTCGCACAGCCGGGCATCGGAGATCGCGAGCGGGTCCCCGCCGCTGAGGATCACCTCTTTCGCGCCGCTGCCACGGGCGTAGCGGAGCATCGCCGACCACTCGCTCGGGGACGGATCTTCGGCGGCGCCCGGCTGGTGGTCGCGACGAAAGCAGTAGCGACAGTACACGTGGCAACGCTTGGTCAAGAGCAGCAGCACGCGGTCGTCATGCTTGCGGACCACCCATGGCAGCGGCGACAGCGCCTGCTCCCCGACCGGATCGGGGATGTCGCCCGCGTCGGCGATGAGCTCACGGTCGTCGGGGAGCGCCGTCAACAGGCGCGGATCGTCCGGCCGCATCGCATCCCCGAGGTAGCCGCGCGGGAGTCGGACCGGGAACTGCGCGGCAACTCGCTCCCAACTCACCGAGCGAATCCACCCAAAGCGGGCCTCGGCCTCAGGCCTACCCAACACCGCGCCCGCGTGATAGCCGCGCGCCTTCCCCGGTGTCTCCATGGCCTACCAAACCTCCGATTTTCGCAACGGACTCAAGGTCGAGACCGAAGGCTCCCCCTATACCATCGTATACTTCCAGTTCGTGAAGCCAGGGAAGGGCACCGCGTTCACGCGCACCAAGCTCAAGAACCTGCTCACCGGCGCGGTCATCGATCGCACGTACCGCAGCGGTGAAATCCTGGAAGAAGCAGACGTCGAGGAGCAGCCCATGCAGTTTCTCTACGAACAGCAGGGCGTCTACACCTTCATGAACACCGAGACCTATGACCAGGTCGAGATTCAAGGCGCCGTCCTCGCCGACGACGCGAAGTTCCTCATCGAAAGCCTTGAAGTCAACGTGCTCTTCTACAAAGGGCGCGCCGTCAACGTGACCCTGCCCAACTTCATCGAAAGCAAGGTCGCGTGGACTGAGCCCGCGGTGAAGGGCAACACCTCGAACAACATCACGAAAAACGCCAAGCTTGAGTGCGGCGCCGAGATTCAGGTGCCCATCTTCGTCAAGGAAGGTGAGCTGCTCAAGATTGATACCCGGGATGGCGGCAGCTACGTCTCCCGGCTCTGAGGCGCCTCGCGCCCGATGAACGTTGCGCTCCTTCGCGCCCGCGCCGCGGTGTTGAGCGCGCTGCGGGCTACACTCGGCCGCGAAGGCTTCCTCGAGGTGCAGCCCCCGGTCCTGGTGCGGAGTCCGGCGCTCGAGGCCAATCTCGAGGGCGTGGCCTGTGCGGACGGTTTCCTTCACACCTCTCCGGAGTTCGCGCTGAAGCGGGTGCTCGCCGCGGGCCTGCCGCGCATCTACGCGATGGTACCGTCCTTCCGGAGCGAGGAGGCAGGCCGGCACCACAGCCGTGAATTCACCATGCTGGAGCTCTACCTCAACAACGCCAACTACCTCGATCTCATCCCGCTCGTAGAAGCACTGGTGCTCGCAGCTGCTGCCGCACTAGGTGTCGCGATACCAAACTTCACCCGCACCACGGTCGCCGAACTTTTCGGGGGTGACACCCCGCCCGACGACGACGAGTTCTTCCGCCGGTGGGTGACCGAAGTCGACCCGAGACTCACGGCACCGACGTGGGTCCTCGACTTCCCCGCGCGCCATGCCGCCCTGGCCGAGGTCCGAGGCGACGTCTGCGAGCGGCTGGAGCTGTACCTGGGCGGGCTGGAGCTGGCCAACGGCTACTCTGAGCTGCGCGACGGGGTTGAGCTACGCCGGCGCTTCGCGCAGAGCGCCAAGGTGCGTCTCGAGTCGGGGCGGTCCCCGCACCCCACCGACGAAGGCGTCATCTCGGCGTCTGACCGCTTCCCCCGTACCGCGGGCATCGCCATCGGCATCGACCGCCTGGTGATGGCGTTGACCGACACGTCGGACATCGCCGACGTGCAGATCGAGCGCTGATCGACGTCGCGACGGCATGGGTGACTACTGGCCGGCCCCGTAGTACAGCCAGGACCCGCCGGAGTTGCCGTAGCCGAAGCCGTCCCAGCTCGTGGCGCTGGACATCCAGTCGGCAAGCCCGTCGTTGTTGACGTCGCCACCGCCGCTGATGGCGTAGCCCACCGCATCGTTGGTGTTGGCCCCGGTGAAGCGCGCGTCGTACGCCGAGGCGCTGCTACTGCCGCTGGCGACCGGTCCGTAGAAGAAGTAGGCCGCTCCCGCCCCGCTCAGCGCGCCGTAGTCGTAAGCGGTGGCGCCGACCATCATGTCTCCCGTCAGGTCGGCGTTGGCGTCACCAACACCCGCAAGGGTGCGGCCGAAGAAGTCAGTGGCGACCTCGCCGGTGATGACCGACTCCGCTGCGGCAGCTGCCGTGGTCGACGCGCCCGGCGTGGTGGTGATGATGTAGACGGCCCCCTGCTCGCTGGCCCCCGCCCGGTCCGCGCCGGTCGCGAAGTCGCCGGTGCCATCGCCGTCATGGTCACCCAGGTAGGCGACCGACAGGCCCAGACGATCCGCCGCAGCAGAGCCGGTCAGCGTGTAGTCCGCGGCGGTCGAGGCCACAGCTCCGGAAAGCGAGCCGCCCCCGAGGAACACATAGACCGAGCCCGTCGCCGTGGCGCTGGACGCCGAAGGCGCTCCCAGGACGAAGTCCGCCATGCCGTCGTTGTCCAGGTCTCCCATCGCTATCGCATAGCCAAGGTTCTCGGCGGCGATGGTGCCAGTGATCAGGGCCGTCGAAGTGGTGCCCAGGTCCTCGGCGCCGCTGACGGTGGACCCGTCGTAGTACGCCACCTGTCCGATGCCCGAAGAGTATCCGTAGGCGCTCACCAGGATGTCGGAGTTCGCATCGCCATTGGCCTCGCCCCCGTCGACCGCGAAGCCGACGTACGCCGTGCTGACGGTCGTGGACCGCGTGAAGCTGGCGTCGGCCGTTGAGACCGAGGTCCCGACGTTGCCACCGAGGAACAGGTAGGCGGTGCCGCGATCGTCGGTGTGGGAGCGCCACGCCGACGAAATCAGGTCGTCCCAACCGTCGTTGTCGACGTCACCCGCGAAGCGAGTCGTCGAGCCGAACTGGTCGCTGTTGCGGCTGGTGTCCCCGTCGATGGTCAGGTCGGCGCTGGTCAGGCTGTCGGAGGTGTCGACCGGACCGTACCAGAGGTTGGTGCGCCCCATATCGGTGGCCGTGCCGTCGTAGAAGCCCTGGCCGACGACGACGTCGTCGTAGCCATCGCCGTTGTAGTCGCCGTTGTTGCACACAGCGGTGCCGACGGCCATGCTGGCGGCGGTGCCGTAGGCGCGGAAGTCGTAGCTGTCCTTGATCTCCTGGGTGCCAGAGAACTCGCACACGGTGTCGTCATCGATGCAGTCGTCATCGATGCCGTTGCCGCAGATCTCCGCCGCGGCCGGGTTGACCGCCGCGTTGGTGTCGTCGCAGTCGGTGTTGTCGAGCACGTAGCCCGAAGGGGCGCCGGCGCAGGCGGTCGCGGTGACGGCCGGATTCCCGTAGCTGTCGAGATCGGCATCGGCGTAGTACACGGTGCCGGGGAGGCCCTCGTCGATGCTCAGGTCGCAGTCGTTGTCCAGCCCATCGCAGATCTCGGTGGCGCCCGGGTAGACCGTGGCGTCGAGATCGTCGCAGTCGGTGACGTCGGTGACGCCGTCGCCGTCGATGTCGCTGGCGCAGTCATAGTTGGCCGCTCCGGGGGTGCCGTACTCGTCCGCGGTGGTGGCCGAGGTGTCGTACCAGCGCCAGGAAGTGCTGGCGGTGCCGTTGTTGGGCGAACACCACGCGGCGCTGTTGTCGTTGACGGTGGCGTCAGCCGCGTCCGGGTCCAAGCCGATGGAGAAACGGACCTTGTTGGTCCACCCCAGGACGTAGACCACGCTGTCGATGGCGGTGCCGGTGGTGCGGTCGCCGGCCAAATGCATCGCCAGCGTGTCAGCGTCACGACGGATGTACATGGTGTTGTCGTGGTAGGTTCCGACGTAGCCAGTGCCCTGGGACTCGTCGCCCCACACGTAGTCGCAGGCAAGCGGGTAGCTGACTGAGGAGCCTTCGTAATCGTCACTGTCGCAGAGGACGACGTACCCGCCGGGCGCCACGCTCAACCCCGCTGCGGGGTCGATATAGACCTGGTTTCCGGAGCTCGATGTGCCCCGCGCGAAGACCCAGTTGTCGAGGTCGATGGTGCGTGCGGAGGCGTTGTACAGCTCCACCCAGCTGGCGTTGTTCTGGACGCCGGTGCCGCCGATGGAGGAGCGGCGGTTGATCTCGTTGACGACGATGTCGCCGACCGCGACAAAGTCTTCGTCCACCCAGCCGTCGCAGTCTTGGTCGACGCCGTCGTCCGACTCCGTCCCCGTGGGATTGATGCTGGCGTTGGTGTCGTCGCAGTCGTCGTCGTTGGTCACATAGGTGCCGCCGCCCGAGCAACCGCCGGGGCTGGCGGCGTCGCCGTAGCCGTCGCCGTCGACGTCGGCATAGCCGCCTGCATTGTCGATGGCGCCATCGCAGTCATTGTCGATGCCATCGCACACCTCGGTGGCGCCTGGGTTGACCGTGGCGTCCGTCTCGTCGCAGTCGGTGTCGCCGGTGTAGCCGTCGCCGTCGAGGTCGGGGTCGTTGGTGCAGTCGCTCCCGTCGGCGCCAGGCGTGCCGTACTCGTCAAGCGCGGTTCCCGAGACGTCGTACCAGCGCCACGACGTCGAGCTGACCCCGGAATTGGCGGCGTTTTCGTTGGTGGAGCACCAGGCGCCCAAGTTGTCGTTGAGCCCACTGTCGTAGTAGGCCGCATCGAGCGACATCGAGAAGCGGAGTTGGCGCGGCCAGTAGCCGTTGGTGGCATCGTAGTAGTAGCTGACCCCGTCGACCAGCGTCCCGGTGGTGCGGTTGCCGTTGATGTAGAAGGCCACGCGGTCGGAGTCGCGACGCAGGTAGAAGACGTTGTTGTGGTAGGTGCTCTGGTACGTCGAGGACTGGGTCTCGTCGCCCCACACGTAGTCGCAGGCCAGAGGGTAGGCCGTGCTGGCGCCGACGTAGTCGTCGGTGTCGCAGAAGGTGGCGTAGTCCCCGGGGGCGAGGATCGGCGCCGTGGCCGGGTCGAGCGCGATCTGCTGACCGGTCGTGATTCCGCGGGCAAGCGTCCAGTTGGACATGTCCACGGTGCGGGAGCTGTTGTTGTACACCTCCACCCAGGCCGCGTTGACTTTGGCGCCCGCCGTGCCAAGAACCGAGTAGCGGTTGACCTCGGTCACGATGAGGTCGCCGGCCGAGACGAAGTCTTCGTCAACGTAGTCGTCGCAATCGTCGTCGGTGAGGTTGTCGCTTTCCGATGCGCCAGGGTTGATCGCGGCGTTGGTGTCGTCGCAATCGTCGACCGCGCCGTCGTAGCCGTCGCCATCGCCGTCGGCACTGGAGATGATCACCTTGCCGGCCAGGGCCGTGTCCGTACCGGGGCGAGCGCTGTCCGGCGCGGAGTCGGCGACGCCAAAATCGGTACACGCGGAGAGCAGGAGCAGCAGGCCGGGGGTGGCGAACGTGCCGATGGCCGAGCGGGCGGGGTTCAACATGGGGATACCTCTGCGGGACAGTTGAGCGGCACTATCATGTACGGGGGAAGGCCCCCCATGGTGACTACCACGTAATCGCGAGCGTAGCGACGAGTCCGCCGCTGAGGACCGACCCGGCGATCCACCCCCACGTCAGCCCGTTGGCCTGGTCCCGCCAGGCCAACGCGCGGGCTTCCGGGACCTCGGGATCGAGGGCCTGCTCCTTGGCGTCCGCGGCGAGCCCGTAGAGCACCCCCGTCGCGATCAGCCCGACACCGCCGGAGACGATGAGCGCCGTATGCCGAGCCGCCGCATTTTCCCTTGCGATTTGGCCACCCGTCGTCGCCTTCGCATTGGGCTTGTCCGGGAGTGTGACCGTCTTGCGGACCCGCGCCTTCGGGGGTGGCGCCCCGGCTACCGGCTCGGCACCGCTTGCCTCCCAGTCGCCCAGGGCATCGCCCGGCGTCCAATATCGTGTTTCGACGACCTGACCTTGGTTGTCCAAGTGCTGGAGCGTCGCGGCGACATCCGAGTCGACGGTGGGGGCGTAGGCGCCATTGACCTCGATCCAACCGTCTGAAAAGGCACGAAGCGGCGCCCCCGTGTTGTGGGGGAGGCCAGCCAGTTCGTCCACCAGCTTGTCGAGTTTGTGCCCCGACGGGAGCACGGCCTCCGGGAAGCGCGCGGTGATGTCGACCTGCACCATGCCCGCAACGGCGGCCCGCATGCCCGCGTCGTTCTGCTCAAAAAATGCACCGAGAGCCATCACGCGCTGCACCCGCACCACGTCGGCGGTCGAGAGCGGATCCTTGACGCAGCCGAGTCGCTCCTGGACATCTTTGCGCGCCCCCCCGAAGCCATCGGGGTCCTGATCCGCGAAGCGCTCCTCGGCGATATCGGCAGCCTCGATGAGCTCTGCCGAGGTGAACGGGCGGGCGCACTCCACCACCGGGACAGCAAGGGCGAGCGCGACGGTGAGCAGGATCACATTGGCAAGGTAGCATGGCAAGGCAGCTCGCCGCGGGGGAAAGGCCTCGGCCGGCCTCTCCCCCTACCGCGCCATTCCCTTCGGCCTTCAACCTTCGGTTTCCGGCCTACGGCGCCCGTCGCGCTGGGTAGCGCGCCGCGCGTGGCGCTCTCCCCCTCTCCGCAGTCCCCCATGCCTCGCCGCACTTTCGTGGCTGCGGGAGCGGCGGAATGCGGCATGAGGGACTATTCGGCGCCCCGTGAGCCCCCACCCCCATACCGCCTTCTCCCCCGCCGCCCTCACCGCGGCCTGCGCCCGCATCCGAGAGCCCCTCACCGTGGTCCGCGAGCGGGGGGCCGACGGCGCAGGCCGCATCGGCGTCAGCTTCGAGCCGGCCGCCGACGCCGAGACGCTCGGCACGCTTCCGCCGATGTACCCGGAGTGGCTTGGGGACCGTGGGTTCAACGAGGCGCACGGCACTCGCTTCGCCTATTGTACCGGCGCGATGGCCAACGGAATCGCCACCGTGGAGGTGGTTGTCGCGGCGGCGCGCGCCGGCTGTCTGGGCTTCTTTGGTGCGGCGGGGCTGCTCCCCGACCGCGTCGTGGCCGCCGTCGACCGGCTGCAAACCGAGCTGGGCGAGGTGCCATTCGGCGTCAACCTCATCCACTCGCCCCAAGAGCCGCGCGTAGAAGCCGAAGTCGCCGAAATGCTCGTCGCTCGCGGCGTGCGCACGGTCGAGGCCAGCGCGTTCATGCGCATCACTCCCCCGGTGGTGCACTACGCGATCGCGGGGCTTTCTCGGGACGACGACGGCCAGGTGCGCCGCCGGAACCGGCTCGTCGCCAAGGTCAGCCGCCCAGAGGTGGCCAAACAGTTCCTGGAGCCGGCGCCGCAAGCCATGCTCGACGCCCTGGTGCGCGAGGGCAAGCTCACCGCCGCAGAGGCCGAGCTTGCTCGCGGGGTGCCGCTGGCGGAGGACCTCACGGTAGAGGCGGACTCCGGCGGACACACCGACAATCGGCCGCTGGTGGCCATGTTCCCGGTCATCCGCGAGCAGGCGCTGCGGATCGCGCGGGAACGTGGGTACGCCACCGTGCCGCGCATCGGCGCGGGTGGCGGCATCGGTACGCCGATGAGCGCGGCATCCGCCTTTGGGATGGGCGCAGCCTACGTCCTGACCGGGTCGGTAAACCAGGCAGCGATCGAGTCAGGCGTCGCCCCGGCGGCGCGGGAGCTCCTCTGCAAGGCACAGATCGCCGACGTCGCGATGTGCCCTGCCGCGGACATGTTCGAGATGGGCGTTCAAGTGCAGGTGCTTCGCCGCGGGACGATGTTTCCCGCACGGGCCCAGCTGTTGCGCGAGCTCTACCTCCGGCACGCCAGCCTCGACGACATCCCCGCGGCGGAGCGCACCCGGCTCGAAAAGGAGCTCTTCCAGGGCTCGATCGACGACATCTGGGCGGGCACCGAAGCCTATTTCCTGGCGCGCGACCCGATCCAGGTGGAAAAGGCCCGCACCGATCCCAAGCACCGCATGGCGCTGGTATTTCGCTGGTACCTCGGAAAAGCCAGCCGCTGGGCCATCGACGGCGACCCCGCGCGGGTGCTCGACTACCAACTGTGGTGCGGTCCCGCCATGGGCGCCTTCAACGATTGGGTCCGGGGCAGTTTTTTGGAAGCGCCAGCCGCGCGGACCGTCGGCCAGATCGCGCTGAACCTGATGGAGGGCGCCGCCGTCGTGACCCGGGCCAGCCAGCTCCGCAGCTTTGGCGCTGCCGTGCCCGCAGAGGCCTACGACTACCGACCGGTTCGTTTGGGGGTGTGACGGACGGCGCACTACCGAGGGCGCCGCCGACGCATCCAAAACGCGGGGGTCAGGAGCAGCGCCGCTGCCCCGGCGCCGGGCGGAGTCGCACAGCTTGCCGGGTGAGGCACGGTCACCTCGATGGGCTCGCTGACGTTTCCTGCCGGGTCGACGGCCGTCAGCTCCAGCGTGAACTCGAAGGAGTCCTGGCCGTCAACCCAAACAATCGACAGCTCGGCCTCCGAATCGACGCGGAAGGCTCGGACCGGGACCTTGCCCAGGGTCATTCCCTCTGGAAGGTCCCCGCCGACAACCTCGAGCGCGTAGCCGATCCCCGGCCATTCCCCGGCCCTGGCGGCGTCGTCGTTAGGGGATTCACGATCATCCACGGTGGGCGTAAAGGACAGGGTGATGAACCCGAGGTCGCTGCAGGAGTTAACTCCCGCGAAGTCGCCGCGATCCACAGCGACCGTCACGGCATCCGCCACCGCGGCGGGGGGCACCGCGTCCTCGCTGGGATCGACGCTCGGGACGAACTCGCTCGGAGCCAGGAGCGAACACGCGAACGCGGCACACGGGCTGAGGAGGGTACCCGCGAACAGGAGCGCGAAGGCGCGGACGGGGCGGACGGTCATGACGCTCCGGAGTGTACTCTCGATCCTCGCAAGGAGTGTGCCAGGACGGGGCAATGCTCCCAATCCGGGGCGGGCCGTGGCATGCGCGACATCGCCGTCACGGGCTCGGCAGCCCTCAGACGTAGTCCGTCACCTTCCGCCGATGCCGGCTCTTCCCGGCGCCTTCCGACCCGTTCTGGCAAGGCACACACTGGGTGGCGAAGGGGAGCAGCGCCAGCCGACGCGCGGGGATCGGCTCGCTGCACGAGGAGCACAGGCCGAACTCCGCGGAGTCTTCGGCGAGGCGGCGGAGGGCGCCGTCGATGCGAATGAGCTGCTCGGCGCGGGCGCGGTTGCGTGAGGAGGCGATGGTCTGCCCCATCTCGACGAGCGGGCTCTGGTCCTGATCGCGGTTGGAGGCAACGTTGTCGTCCCACTCGGCGGCGACCTCGTGATCGCCTGCGGCGACGAGTTCGTTCCGGAGGCGGTGGAGCGCGTCGTGCACCGCGCGAAGCTCGTCGGGGGTCATGCGGCGATCTATCCCCGAGCGCGGTAGATGCGGGGCGGCAGAGGCGAGCATGCGCGTGGAGGTGATCGGCGGCGGCCCCGGGGGGCTGTGGCTCAGCATCCTGTTGAAGAAACGGGCGCCGTCCACGCAGGTGGTCATCCACGAGCGGAATCGCCGCGGCGACACCTTTGGCTGGGGAGTGGTCTTTTCCGACCAGACGCTCGACGAGTTGGCCGGGGGCGACGAGGTGGCGCTGGACCGGATCCGGGACGCGTTCGCGTCGTGGCGCGACATGGAGACGCACGTGCGCGGGGAGCGTCGGATCAGCAGCGGCCACGGCTTTTGCGGGCTGCGCCGGACCCGCCTCCTCGACATCCTCGAAGACCGCGCGCTCGAGCTGGGCGTCGTCGTGCGCCACCAGGACGAGATCGTCGACTTTGAGGCGCTCGCGGCCGAGGCGGACGTGGTCGTGGCGGCGGATGGCCTGAACTCCGCGGTGCGGACCGCGTGGGCGCAGCACTTCCGCCCGACGGTCGACCTGCGAAAGTGCCGTTTCGCGTGGTTCGGCACCACCAAGGTCTTTGAGCGCTTCACCTTCCTGTTCGCGGAGACCGACGCCGGCCTGTTCCAGGTCCACGCCTACCCCTTCGACGCGACGATGAGCACGTTCATCATCGAGTGTCGCGACGAGGTGTACCAACGGGCGGGGCTCGATGCCCTCTCTGAGGCCGATACCATCACGTTCTTCGAGACCCTCTTCGCCCCGTGGCTCGACGGGCATGCGCTCCAGACCAACAAGAGCCTGTGGCGGGTCTTCCCGACCGTACGCAACGCGGCGTGGTCGCACCAGAACGTCTGTCTCCTCGGCGACGCGCTCCACACCGCCCATTTCTCGATCGGGTCGGGCACCAAGCTGGCGATGGAGTCCGCGATGTCCCTGGCGGACGCGCTGCTGGCTGGCGGCGACGCGGCGATCCCCGAGCGCTTGCAGGCCTGGGAGAGCACCCGCAGGCCCCAGGTGGAGCGGCTCCAGGCGGCGGCCCAGGTGAGCCTGGAGTGGTTCGAGAACAGCGCGCGGTACCTGCAACTCGACGCCGACACCTTCCAGTTTTCGCTGATGACGCGCAGCAAGCGCATCACCTGGGACGAGCTCCAAAAACGCGATCCCGAGGGCATGGCGGCGCTGCAACAGCGGTGGGGCGGGCGCCCATCGTTGCAGCCGCTCACCTTGCGTGGCGTCACGCTCCCCAACCGCATCGTCGTCTCGCCGATGTGCCAGTACAGCGCGGACGAGGGCGTACCGACGGACTGGCACCTGGTGCACCTGGGCAGCCGCGCGATGGGCGGCGCCGGGCTCGTCATGGCCGAAGCCACCGCGGTCGTATCCGAAGGGCGAATCACTCCCGGCTGTACAGGCATCTGGAACGATGCGCAGGCCGGCGGCTGGGCGCGGATCGTCCACTTCGCCCACACCCACAGCCCCGCCAAGATCGGCCTCCAGATTGGGCACGCCGGGCGCAAGGCCGCGTGCGCCGCTCCCTGGGATGGGGGCAGTCCGCTTCCACCTGACGGCGCCTGGCCGATCGTGGGTCCGAGTCCCCTCCCCTGGAACGCCGATTCGCAAGTCCCTCATGAGCTGACACCGGCGGAGCTCGAGGCCCTCGAAGCCGCCTTCTGCAGCGCCGCGCGCCGGGCCGCGATGGCCGGCTTCGACGTGCTCGAGCTGCACATGGCCCACGGCTACCTGCTCGACTCCTGGCTTTCTCCCTTGTGCAACCACCGGACTGACGAGCACGGCGGCTCCCTCGAAAACCGGCTTCGGTTCCCGCTGCGGGTGGTGGCCTCGGTCCGGGCGGTCTGGCCGGCCGAACGTCCCCTCTTCGTGCGCCTCAACGGCAGCGCCTGGGCGCCGGGGGACCACACCGACGCCGAGCACGTCGCCATTGCGCGGGCAATGCAGGCCGCAGGCGCGGACGTGCTTGACCTGTCGAGCGGCGGTACCGTGCCCGACGCCAAGATCACCGCCGGGCGCATGTACCAGGTGCCGTTCTCCGAACGCGCGCGGCTGGAGGCCGGGGTGCCGACGATGACGGTGGGCGCGATCACCACCCTCGATCAGGCCGATACCATCGTGGCTGCAGGGCGGGCCGACCTCGTTGCGCTCGCTCGCGAGCACCTACGCGACCCATACTTCACTCGACGCCAGGCCAGCGCAGCGGGGGCGCCGGTGCCGTGGCCTCGGCAGTATGCGTTTGGGCGCCGGTGATGGCCGCGGGGCGGGTCCGCCTACCGGAGTCGTGGCTGGCCGTGCTCGGCGACCAGTTCGAGTGCGCCTACATGGCCGAGTTGCGGGCGTTCCTGGCGGCCGAGGAACGGGAAGCCGTGGTATTTCCGCCCGGCAACGAGGTCTTCGCGGCGTTTGACCATACTCCGTTCGACAAAGTGCGGGTGGTCATTCTGGGACAGGACCCCTACCATGGCGCGGGGCAGGCACACGGGCTCTGCTTCTCGGTTCGGCGCGGGGTACGTACGCCGCCCTCGCTGCAGAACATCTACGAGGAACTCCAGGCCGACCTCGGAATTCCGCCCGCTTCGCATGGAGAGTTGACCGCCTGGGCCGACCGCGGGGTGCTGCTCCTCAACACGGTGCTCACCGTGCGTTCTGGCGCACCCGCATCCCACAGCGGGCAAGGCTGGGAGCGCTTCACCGACCGCGTGGTCGAGGTGCTTGCGACACGTCGTGAGGGGCTCGCGTTCGTGCTCTGGGGAGCCCATGCGGCCAAGAAAGCCGCTGCCGTCGACCTGTCGGCGCACCTCGTCGTGCGCTCGCCGCACCCCTCCCCCTTCGCGGCGGCGTCAGGCTTCTTCGGGAGTCGGCCCTTCTCGAAGATCAACGAGTGGTTGGTCCAGCGCGGGGAGGCCCCGATCGACTGGCGGGTGCCGGACACGAGCACCACAACGGCATCCGAAGGCGACGCGAACGCCGACTGTGCCGCGGCCGACTAACCCTGGACTCCCGAGGACTTTTCCTGGAGTCCGTGATGGCAAGGCCGCCCGTGCCGGGGGCCACTAGCCCGCGCGGGGGGCCGGGGCGGTCCGACCGCAACCGGACTCCCCTTTCGTCTTGGTGAAAGCTGACTTCGGTTGCGTAATGCAACCGAAGTCGACCTTTGAGCCGGTCTGCACCGATCTCGGTTGCGTAATGCAACCGAAGTCGACCTTCGTGCCCGTCTACATCGACTTCGGTTGCGACCACCGTCCCGCGGTTGCGCCCACCGTCCCGCGGTTGCGCCGCACCCTCCGGCGTTGCGCCCTGGCGACGCGCGGCCCCCCGGGCCGACCAGCGACGAATTCTGGGGCACCCGCCTTGCCGACCCCGGCGCGGTGCCTACGCTCCCGCGCCATGAAAACCTACCACCTCACATGGGCCACCCAGGGCCGACAACCCGCGTTCTCCGCCGAGGAAGTGCGCCGTGCAGTGTTACGCGCGATCGCCTCGGTCGCCGGTCGCGACATTGCACTATTTGCGATCGTCGACGACCACGTCCACATTGTGGTGATCGTGACGCCCGAGCGCCTCGCCCGCGTACAGGGCGCGCTCAGCAGGGTGCTGAACAACCGGTCGGCCGCGCCCTTCTCGGCGCCGTTTGTCCGCCCCGTTACGACGCGCAGCCACATGGCCTCGCTGGTGGCCTACTGCCTCAAGCAGTTCGAGCACCACGGCCTCGCCGACGACCCATCCATCGCGACAGGCTCATGCTTCCCGGACCTGATCGGTGCCCGCCGCATTCCCGGGCTCACGCTGCGAATCAGCACGGCGCTGCCCCGGTTCCAGCTCCGCGAAGCCCACGCGGCCGTGGGCCTCTCCACCGCGATCGTCCCGGCCGACGACACGACCGTTCGGGGCCTGGGCCCGCGCCGCCTGGCCCAGTGCGTAGCGCACGTGTTCGCCGTCGATCCTGCCTTTGTCGGCAACACCGTCGCCGTGGTCGCGGCCCGCCGGGTCGCGGTGCGCCTCGCGCTCCAGGTGGGCATGCGCCCCCGCGACATCGCGGACGCGCTCCACATCACGCCGATCGCTGCCGCCCGCCTGGCCACGCGCCCGGTGGAGGAAGCCGATCTGCGCGCCGTGCGGAAGCGGGTGGCGCTCCAAGACGCCGCCGCCGCTCGACCCCGGCCGCCCCTGTTCGTCCGCGAACCGGGCCGGCTGGGCGATGCACCAGGCCCGATCTCCTCGTCAGGCGCAGTCGCCGTGCATCGCGGCGCAGTCGCGGCAAGGCCGCCGGTGCCGGGGGCCGCTAGCCTGCGCGGGGGCAGGGGGGGTCCAACCGCAACGGAACTCCACTTTCGTCTTGGTGAAAGCTGACTTCGGTTGCGCAATGCAACCGAAGTCGACCTTCGTGCCCGTCTACATCGACTTCGGTAGCGCCCCGCGGCGGCGCTCGACTGAACCAGGCCCGGACCGGCGCATCATCGCGGACCAGGCGCCGAGCGGGTGCCCCACCACGCCACGGCGAGGCCGAAAAGGGCGATGCCCCAGGCCAGCGCCGGCGGCAGCGCCGCCGAAACTTCAGGCCACAGCACCGCGAGCAGATTGTGCGCGATATGCGCCACGATTGCCGGCCAGAGCGAGCGGGCGCGCACAACCAGGACGCCGAAGACCAGCCCGAGCACGAAGGTGTAGGGCAGCCGCACCGCCAGGCCGTGCACGACCGCGAAGGCCGCGGCCTGAAGCGCTATCGCGGCCCATACCGGCAGCTTGTGACGCAACAACCCGAGCATGGCTCCGCGAAAAAGCAGCTCCTCGCAGATGCCCGGCGCGACCGAGAGGGCGACCAACCCCCACCCACCCTCGAACTGCCGCAGCGCGTCGGTGTACACGTCGACGCTCGCTGAGTCGCCAGCCACCGACAAGGTGAGCCTCCACACCTCGCCGGCGAGCGCCAGTGTCGCCATGACCAGACAGGGGAGCACGAGCCAGACGCGCGCGCCGGGCGCCCGCAGCGACAGCAGCTGCACGCGATCGAGACGAAGCGGCACGCTGACCAGAATCGCAGGAAGGGCGAGGAACAGGGCCAGACCAAGCGCGGTGCGGACGGGTGCACTCTCCACCAACCGTTCCGGCGGGGACCATCCACCGACACCCGCCATGGCGACAAAAACCAGGAAGGCCACCTCTGGCAGGTAGTCTCCACTTGCCCGACGGCTCGAGGTCTGCCCGGCGGCACCTTGCCGAAGCACGATGCCATCGAGCGTCCGGGCCGCGTCCCACAGCAGAACGCCCGCCCCGGCGAGCGACGTGACGACCGCGAGCGCCACGCCGTCGGTGGCACCAGCCATCGCGAGCAGCAGGCCGCCCAGCGGCACCAGCCCACCCAGGCCCGAGGCGTGCGTTTCGAGCATCGCAGCGATGCCTGCGGAGAGGAACACGCCGAGGATCACGGGCATCGCCTGCACCATCGCCGTACGCACATCGGCGACGTCGGCAAAGGCGCGCACTCCCACGGCAGCGCTGACCGCGAAGAGCGGCGGGAGCAGCAACAGCGGCACAGCCCCGCCTTCCGCACCGTTGGTCATCGCGGCACCGGCCGCGCCGGTGAGCACCAGAGCGGTGGCCACCATCGCCGCGAAAAGCCCCACGAGCCACCAGGCGATCACCAGATCGCGCCGCCGCCCGGGCAGCACCGCGTAGGTCTCCAACCAGCCCGACTGCCGCGCGGAGGGGCCCAGTTCGACGAAGACCGACATCATCGCCATGGCGATGCCACCGATCACCGTGAGCGGCGCGATCGGCAGGTGACCGGCGGCGCGCCCGGGCGGGCCGGGCGGAAGGGTACGCATCCGGGTCAGGTCGCCGCGGTCCTCGGTGATGCCCAGCGCGTCGAGTCGGAAGCGACGCTCGGCGCGTACCAGGGACCACAGACAGTCCGAGACGGCGCGGCGATGGGTGGTCTCCACCAGCTCGACGAGCTCGAGCTCGTCAGGGCTGTCGCCGTCGCCCGACCGCCCGGGGCGGATGAGAATCTCTGCGTCTTCGCCAGCCACCAGCCGCTCTGGCCAGACCAACCAGGGGGGCAGTACGCCCGCGGTTGCGACGGCCCCCATCTCACCAGGCTTGCAGTCCCAGGCCGATGCCGCCCCCGACTCTTCCGTGCCGTCGGGAAGCAGGCGCTCCATGATCCCGGGCCCCAGAGGCCCCAACGCCCCGGCGAGCACCAGGAATCCGACCCCGGCGACGAGTCCCACCCGGTCGCGAGCCAGCGTGCGAAGGTCAGCCTCGAAAAGTGCCACGATACGACCAAAGGAAGCCTTCACGCAGCGCCCCCGGGCAAGACCAGAGACACCCGGGTTCGGAGCAGCCAACCGCAGAGCGTCAGATTTGCGACCGCGAAGAGCACACAGCCCACCACACCGAGAGCGCGCTCGGCCGCAGTGTCGGCAGCGACGACCCCGGCGAGAGGCACGCCGGGCCAGGGATCACCGACCGCTCCGAACACGAGCAGGCCCAGTTGCGCGACAAAAGCGAGCGACGAGATGTTGTTGGCCGCCCTCGCGCTCCCCGACACCACCCCTACCGCGACGAACAGCGTATTGGTGACCAGCAGCGCCGCGGCGAATCCCGGCAGCTCGACCCACAGCGACGGGAAGCGGAGCGTGCCCGCGAGGAGCGGCATCAGCAAGAAGAAGTTGGCCGCGAACAGCGCGGCGCCGACGAGCTGCAGCCCCGTGGTGGCGAGCGTTCGCGACCACAACATCGCGGTGATCGGGCTCGGCAGCGCGCGCATGGTTTCGGTCACGCCTTCGCGCCGGTCCGAGACCATCGGAAGCGTGAGGAAGAACATGGAGATCAAGCCCATGGTGAAGAGCGCGTAGGCGCGGATGGCGCGCGGCAGGTCGAAGCCCAGAAACGGCTCTTCCTTGAAATCCCACTGGGTGATGGTCGCGACCCGGACGTCCCCCGGACGTCCCCCGGAGGCGGAGACAATCGCGTCGAACTCGGCCTCGGCGACCGCTTCGACCGCCGACTCGACCCGCCCGGACACCGCTCGATCGTCGCTCTGGAGGTCGAATAGCCAGGCTTCGCTGGTGGCCAACTCGAGCTGGCCCCGGCCGCCGATGCCGTCGCCGGCCTCGATGTGGACGATGGCCGCATCGACCTCGCCTCGCTCCCAGAGCGCGCCGGGGTCGTCCGACACCACCACGCTCAGCTCTTCGGCTTCCAGCGCCGCCACCAAAGGCAGTCCTACTGGACTTTCCGCGGGGATGGCGATGCGCCCCTTGTCCATCTCGAAGCTTGAGATCAGCACCGCTACCAGTACCAGCGCCGGGACCCCCACCAGCGCCGGCACCAAGAAGTAGCGGAAGACCTGCCCGGTGCGGGACAGGCGCAAGGCCTCGGTCCACGTCAGCAATCCCGTCGCCCGCAGCCACCTCACGGTGGCAGTCGGATGGTGCGACGAAACACCTCCGCCAGAGACGTCGCCCCGGTGCGCGCCTTGAGCTCGGGGATGGCACCGAGGGCGACTATACGGCCCTCGTGGAGGATCGCGACGCGATCGCAGATTCGTTCGGCTTCCTCCATCAGGTGGGTGCTGTAGATCGCCGTGGTGCCGCTGGCACGCAGCGCCAACACCTCATCGAGCAACTCGTCGGCAGAGATGACGTCGAGCCCCGAGGTCGGCTCGTCGAGGATGACCACGGGCGGTCGATGGACGGTGGCGCAGGCAATGCGCAGGCGTTGCCGCATTCCCGTCGACAGCGCCTCGACGTAGCGCTCGGCGAAACTGTCGAGGCGGAAGCGCGCCAGCGTGTCGCCGGGCACGGTCGCCGGGAGCCCATGCAGGCGCGCGAAAAGCACCACGCACTCGCGGACGGTGAGCCGGGAGGGAAGGCCCGAGGTCGTGCTCAGGTAGCCGAGGTGCCGGCGCACGGCATCGCCCTGGCGCACCACGTCGTGCCCAGCGACCCGCGCGCGGCCGGCGGTTGGCGGGGTCAGGGTGGCGAGCACCTGCATGATCGTCGTCTTTCCGGCTCCGTTGGGTCCCAGAAGGCCGAAGATCTCGCCTTTGACCACGTGGAAGCTCACATCATCGACAGCCACCACCGGCGGCCCACGCGACACCGGCCACTCGCGCCGCAGGCCCTCGACGACGATCATCGTTCAGCTCGCCGCGGGTCGGCGGAACCCGCGTCGTCCAAGGCCACGACCTCGCCCTCGACGCACAGATAACGCTGAAAGCCAGGCGCCGCGCGGATCGTCGGGCCACCGGTGAAACGGGAGAACGCCGGAAGGAGCCCCAGCCCCGGAGCAAGCACGAAGGCCGGAAGCCGCAGCCGGTCCGCCCGTCCCGACAGGGTCGCCGTCGGGTGCACATGGCCTGCCCAGACGAGGGCCCCGGGCACCGCGGCCGGCGCGTGCGAGAAGGCGAACGGCCCCTCCCGGACCAACGCCGCGAGCACCTCCACATCCCAGGAAGCGGGCAGCACCGGCTGATGGCGATCGTGGTTGCCTGGGACCAACTCCAGCGCGGCGGGCAGCGAGGTTCGCCATTCGGCTACCCGCGCCTCAGTGGCCGCTTTGACCACGCCGTGGACGAGGTCGCCGAGCACCCGAACGGTGTGCGCTCCGGTCACGGCAACGAGGGCGGTGAGCCGGGCGAGGTCGTCGTCCAGCTCGCCCGGGGGGAGCGGGAGGCCCGCGGCGCGGAAGTGGTCGCCTTTGCCAAGGTGAACGTCGGCGATGGCGAGGATGCCGTTCCAGAAAAGGGCCCGGTCAGGCAGCAGCAGCACCTGCTCCCCGGCGATCGACAGCGCCAGTCCCAGCGGCGAGTGTCCCAGCGGCACCGCGATGCGCACGGGGGGAAGCTCGACGAGCGGTGGGGCACGGCGCATCGCGAACTGTATCATGGGGGACTCAAACGCCCCGCGGCCCCCTCTGCATCCGCGTTATCTCCGCCCCCTCCGCATCCGCGCCACCCGCTGCGCCGTGCTCTCCGTCGTCGCGACATTGCGCGTCAACCTTGATTCGAGGAGCGGAATCCCCAAGGGCGTGGGCTGCGGTGGGCGGGTGAGCACCAGCCGAGCCCCCCGGAGCCGAGCCAGTGCCTCGCCCAGGCGCGATTGGTCGAAGTGTTGCTCGATGACCTCGCGCCTGGCCTGGGACAACAGCGGATTCTCAGGGTCGTAGCGGGTGAAGACGTCGTAGAGCAACGAGGACGACGCCTGGACCTGCCGCGCGGACTTATGCTCCCAGGGGTTGCCAGGGTTGATGAAGCCGGCCACCCGCGCGATGTCGCGAAACCGTCGCCGCATCAGCTCGGAGATGTGCACGCTGGCGAGGATGTCGTCGATGAGGTTTGCCTCGGTGAACAAGGTGGGGACGAGCAGATCGAGCCAGGGGAGCGCTTCGGGATGCAACAACTCCAGGCCGTGATCGTCAGTGGCGATGGTGAAGGTGGCCGGGTGGTGACGCCCCACCCGGAGCGCGATGAGCGCGCCGAGACCCTCGTGCACCTTTCGGCCTTCGAACGGAAAAAGGTACAGGTGGAACCCCTCGACGGTCTCGACGAGCTCGCACAAGAGGTTGTCGGCCCGCGGCACCACCGAGAGTCGGGCCTGCTCCTCGAGGATGGGCACCGCCGCGACGAGCTCCGGACAGTCGCGACGACCGGCCGCCGCTTCGTCGAGAGTGCGGCGCAGGGCGTGCCCCAGCGTTCCGGTGATCGGCAGCTTGTTCCCCGGCCAATGGACCGTGCGCGTGGTCTTTTTGGTGGCCCGCTTGGCGTAGACCACCATCGCGCGGACGCCGATCAGCTCCAGGCGCTCACCCCCGAAGATGAACGCCTCCCCGGGGGCGAGCGCCGCAATGAAACCCTCGTCGATGCTCCCGATTCGGCCGCGGCCCGCCACCTGCACCGCCAAAGTGGCGTCAGCGACGATCGTGCCGACCGAGGCGCGATGCAGCTTGCCGATGCGCTCGTCGGGCACGGTATGGGTGCCGTCTTCACCGGAAACCACCTTGCGAAACTCTGGGTAGGCCGCCAGGGTGACGCCCCCTTCCCTCACCAGCGACAGCGCCCCGTCGAACTCGCGCCGGCTGAGGGTCCGGTAGCTCCAGGCCGTGCACACCTCGGCGTAGAGCGCGTCGGGATGAAAGCCGCCGCCGAGGCCGCAGGTGACGAGGTGCTGCGCGAGCACGTCGAAGGGTTTGGTCAGCGGCGTCCGCGGCTCGACCTCACCGCGGGCGATGGCGTCACGACAGGCGACGATCTCGAAGAGCTGGAGCGCATGCGTCGGCACGCAGAGCACGTTGGCGGTGGCACCGGGGCGATGCGCGGCGCGGCCGGAGCGCTGCACCAGCTTGGCTACGCCCTTGGGGGACCCGATCTGGACGACCCGCTCGACTGGGGCCAGGTCCACCCCGAGATCCAGGCTCGACGTCGCGACCACAAGGCGTAGTTGCCCCGACTTGAGCCCGTCCTCCACCCGCACGCGCTCGTCGCCGTCGATGCTGCCGTGGTGGAGCCCCATCCACTCGAACCACGCCGGGTCCTGGAGCACCAACGCCTGATACCAGAGCTCGGCCTGGGCGCGTGTGTTTGTGAACACGATGGTCGCCTGCGCCGGGTCCAGCTCCGCGGCCAGCCGCCCAGCCATCCGCGTGCCGAAGTGCCCGCTGTACGGCAGCGGCTGGTCGGCTTCGGGCAAAAGCGTCGTCAGCACGATGGGCCTCGGCAGCGTGGCGCGGACGATGTCATAGGGCCGGCCGACCCCCACGACCGCCTGCGCGGCCTCCTCCAGGTTCCCCATGGTCGCGGACAGCGCCCAGGTTCGCAGCATCGGCGAAAAACTCCGCAGCCGCGCCAAAGCCAGCTCCACCTGGGAGCCGCGTTTGTTGTCGATGAGCTCATGCCACTCGTCCACCACCACCAGCCCGAGGTCGGCGAAGCGCTCGGCCGCGTCGGGCCACGTCAGCAACAGCGACAAGGACTCGGGCGTGGTGATGAGCACGTCGGGAAGGCGCTCCCGTTGGCGCGCGCGGATGTGGCCCTTGGTATCGCCGGTTCGGGTCTCGACCCGCGTCTTGAGCGCGAGGTCCTTGACCGGGCGGAGGAGCGCCTTTTCGAGGTCACGCGCCATGGCGCGCAAGGGCGAGATGTACAGGATGCGATGGCCCGCGCACAGCGCCGCAAGCGTGGCCGCGTAGGTCTTGCCAGAGCCGGTCGGTACGGAGAGGAGGCCGCTACGACCGGCGTCGTAGAGCCGCCAGGTCTCCAACTGGAAGTCGTGGGGCACGAGCCCCAGGGAGCTGAACCAGTGGGAGGGGGTGGGCGGCGGCAACGGAGGCGGTGGATATCAAGGTTTTGGGGACGGGTTTGTTGGGCGCAGCCTTCCAGCCGCTCGCGTGGGCAGCCGGCTGCTCCCGCAGCCTCGGAGTGGGGCCGAAGGGTGGGGCGGGTGGCCATCCGGCCCGGCTTCTGGGGGGGGGCGCCGATCAGGCCGCGCCGTCTGGCAGGCCATGCCCGCCAAAATGCGACACCCCACGGGGCCATGCCCCCCGATTTGCGACATGCTTGCGATCGGCGGCGCCTCAGCTGCCTGGTCACGTGAAATTATCGGCGTTGGCTCGTGGCGAACTGTCGTCGAGGGGGCGACCCCGAGGCCATGGTGTCGCAAATCACCCCCCATGGCTCGCCTACTGTCGCAAATTCGGGGGCATGGCTCGACCGCGGCCGCAAACGCGCGGAGAAGCGGCGGCTGCTACGGAGGAAGTGGCAAGTGGTGGCCGGGCGGGGCAAGGCCAGCGTCGTTGTGGTCGGGGTCGGCCAGATCGTGGCTTCTCAGGTGATACCGCACGGCGTGATCGAATTGCGAAGTGCCGACATCCGTATCACCGTCGTTGATCTTGCAGTCTTCGTCGGCGGTGGCGACCGATGAAGGGGCGGTGGCGTTGAACATCACCACGTTCATGCTCGCCTCGCGAATGCTATCCGCTCCCGACGCCTGCAGGTGCTGCGGCCAGAAGAAGTCGGCGTCATAGCACCACGTCTCGACCCGGGACATCGCCGGATTGTCGATCGTCTCGGTGGGCACGCGCACATGCACCCTGGCCACGCTCGTTTGGAAGGTCACCGCGCCGCTGGCGCCGGCCACGCGGGTGTAGTCGGAGGTGACCTCGTACGTACCTGGAGCCAGCAGGTCGGTGGGTGGCGCGGTCGCGACCGGAGTGGGTTCGGCTTCTGGGCAGGCAGGGTACGTCGCGTAGCCGCAGCGCTCGACCTTGAATTTCAATGACTTGACCGACGGTAGTGTCGAGGTTGCCGGGCAGTCGGCGGCCCACGTGCTTGTGGGGCGGACGTCGTCGAAGGGCTGGATGCGCCAGCTCACCGAGCGGCCGCTGGCCGCGAACGGGAACGGGGCCCCACGGAGGCAGTACCCCTCCTCGCCGCCTTGGGGCTCGCCCTTGGTGCCGGGCAGATCAGGGGCATTCACCCGACTCTGGCCGTTGCGGAAGACCACGCTGCCAGCGTTGACGTCGGTGATGAAGATGTTGTTGATCCCGCCCATCCCCTCCGGCCCGAGGAAGTAGGCGTGAATGGGCGCGGCGGGGTCGACGTGTTGGGCGAGGGCCTCGAACTGGTCGCGAGAGAGCTTCGACAGCACCTTGGCGAGCTTTTCGGCCGGGAGTGGGACATCGGCGACCGGTGCGCTGGGCGCGTCGGTCCCGCAGGCGAACAGAACGAGAATCGCGATCATCGGACGCTCAGGTGTGTGGGAGTTCTACCGGTTCTTCCGGAACGCTCAGGACATCCCACCGTGTCGAGGCGGGGGGAATGCAGGCGAAGAGCTGCTCAGGAAGCGGATCGTGAAGCCGACGACCTCCGTACGCGGAAGCACGGAGCGCGTCCGCCTGGAGCGCGAACCGCGGCGCGCGGGCGCGCTTGATGGCGGCGGTGAGTCGGGCACGGCCACTGCGGTCGGCCGTGCCCCCGACGACAAGGCGCAGCGCCTCCGGAAGCACCCACAGCTCCAGTTGCCCGAGGCGAAGGTAGGTGCCCGCCGACTCCTCCGCCAGCGCGCGCGCGCCATCGCGGTCGCCCCGACGCCAGTGACACGCCGCCTCGACGAGACAGGCGTGGGCGTGGCGCTGCGGCGGACCGAGCTGTCGCGACGCGACGACCCACTCCGCGTCACTCGCGAGGTCCTCGCCGAGTCGGTACCTGGCGCACCGAACGACGCCGCGCGCCCAGCCCTCCAGTTGCGGGAGTCGGAGCGCGGTGGCTTCCAGCACCACCGCCATCCCCAACGACAGGGCAGCCTGGGGCTGGTCCGCATCCAGACGCGCCGCCCCCTCGTTGACCATGCTGACGAGCCGACGCCGAGCCGTCGTGGCCAGCTCCGCGCTGCGCGCGTGGTGCGCCGCCGCCTGTTCGAAGTCACCCCTGGCGTACGCAGCGCGCCCACGCCAGGATTCGCGCCGCTCCCGCAGCGGGGCCGCTTCGTCGACGCCGGGCTCCGCCAGGAATGAAGCGGGGGCGCGCCCTGCCGCCAGCAGTCCGCCGAAGACCAGCGCAAGTCGCTGCGCCTCGAGCCCTGGACTGCGAAAGACCGGCAAACGCTTCGCGGACACCGCCCCCGCCGCATCCCCCGCTGCTTGAAGGCGCCCATACGAGGCGAGCAGGCCCGTCAGCGTGGGTCGCGGGCCGCTGGGCCCACCCAACGCCCGCCCCGCCCCCTCCACCTGCCCGGGATCCCCCCCCTCAATCACCACCTCCACCCACAGCTCGGCAAACGCCTCCACCTCCGCCTCCCCCAACCGCGCCTCCGCCGCGGGCCAGGCCGCCGCCAGGATCGACACCGCCGCGCCGAGCCGCGCTTCCGCGATGAGCCCACGGGCGACGTCTCCGGCCTCTCGGGCGATGCGCTCCTCCGCGCCGGCGATGGTCCAGTGGCGCAGGCGCTCGGCGCTCCCCAGCGGCAACGCGCCGGCGATGGCGCGATGGCGCGACAACAGCTCCTCCTCCTCCAGTTCGTGGATTCGCAGCGGCGCGAGGGTCGCGACCAGGCGCCCGACTCCACGCCTGCGCACGTAGCCGCGCGCCTCCAACTCCATCAGGTGCAGCGCCACCTGGAAGTCCGGCAGCCCCGAGGCGACGGTGAGCGACACGGCGTTGAGCACCCCGCCGCCCAGGACCACCCAAGCCAAGACGTCCTCTGTCGCCGGGTCCAGCGCCATCTCGCCGTCGGTGCTGAGCCAACTGGTCGGAGCGCCGACCCGCAGGCCGCCGCGCAGCCGTTCGAGGTTGACGCGGGAGACCCGCAGCCGCCCGGCTTCCCACGCGCCGAGCCCCGCGCTGACCCAAGCGTGCAACTCGCCGACGATGCGGGCGGGGATCCCGCCGGTGCGTTCGTGTAGCTCCGTCGCCGCGTCCTCGCGCACGTGGAAGATGCAGTCCGGGCCATGGAAAACCGCCATCAGCGCGTCGGGCAAGAGCGGCTCCAGCCGCATCGCCCCCGGGGTGTCCTGGACTCGCAGTACGGCACCGAAGCCGCGCGCTTCGTCGACGAGCCGTCGTGACCAACTGTCCACGCCAGGGTCGGTGATCACGACGATGAGGCCGGCGCCCAGCCGATCGCGGAGCCGCGACGCCATCTCGGCCAGCACATCCGCGCTCGTCGGGGGACCGAGCGCCGCCTGCAACGAGGACAGCGGTGCTTTCCCAGTCTTCAAGGGCACGACCTCGCGCCCCTCCCCGCGAAGGCGCAGGGTCACCTCGCGCACCAGGCGGGTGCGCCCGCTTCCGGGCGTTCCCCACACGTCGCGAGACACGCCGCAGCGGACATCAGTGCAGAGCTCCAACACCTCCAGCTCGCGACCGATCAGCGGCAGCTCCCGTGGACCCGGCCGCTCCACAAAGGGGACGCGCTCACGCAGAGCAGCGAGCACCGCGAGGGCGGAAGGTGGCCGCTCCTCCGGTTGAGGCGCGAGCAGACGATCAACCACCGCGACGACGGACGGCTCGACTTCCGGGGCGACCTCCCCGAGCGACACCGCCGCGGGCGTCATTCGCCGAATCAGCCGCGTCCAGAAGTGCTCGTCCGGGTGCGGGGGGCGCCCGGACAGGAGCTCGTACAGCATCACGCCCACCGCGTACAAGTCGGCGCGAGCGTCGCAACGTAGACTGAGCAGCTGTTCCGGCGCAAGGTACCGCGGCGTCCCGACAGGCCCCGCGCCAGTACCGGTGGCGGTGGCGCCGGGCTCGACGGTGCGGGCCAGGCCGAAGTCGAGGAGGGTGACCCGGCCGTCGTCGTCGACGAGGATGTTGTCGGGCTTCAGGTCGCGATGGACGAGCCCAGCGGCGTGGACCTGGGCGAGGATCTCCAGCAGCGCCTCGCAGCGACTGGCAATGCCCACCCAGGTGCGCGGGACATCGCGACCGGGGAAAGGACTGCCAGCGACGACCTCCATCACGAGGTAGGGCTCGCCGAGGTGCTCGCCCACGTCCACGAGCGGCACCACACCTTCGATGCGGAGCGATCTCAGCGCCTCCAGCTCACGACGGAAGCGGCCGCGCTGGGCGGCGCTCCGCGTCCGGACCAGCTTGAGCGCGAGCTCGCGCCCCCCTCCCGACGCGCGCACGCGCCACACGCAACCGCTGCCACCGGCCCCGAGCACGCCGAGCACTTCCCAACGCCCGTCGATGACTTGCGGGGTGCCCACGTCGGGAGCGTAACCACGTTGCCCAGCCATCCGGCACCCGGCCGGTTACATCGCGCGCGCCATGACCCTCGCCCTGCTCCTCGCCGCCTGCGACACCGCCGTTGACACTGGTGACTCAGCGGAACCAGAGGAGATCGACTACCCCGACGTGGCGGTGTGCGAACCCGCAGTGGTGGAGTTCGACGGCCCCGCCGAACCCCACGTCAGCGACGCGTGGACCTTTTGGCTCACGTGCGACGGTGTCCTCCAGATGGGGGCCAGCCGCCTCTCGGTCGATCCGCCCACCGCTGGTGTCATCGACGACAGTGGCAACGCCCCCGTGATCACCTGGGCCGAAGCCGGCGCCGCCACCTTGAAGGTCCAGACCGGGCGCTTCAAGGGCGAGCGCGCCATCACCATCCTGGAGTAACCATGCGCCTGTTCATCCTCGCCCCCCTCGCCCTTCTCGCTTGCGACGGCGGCTCCGACTCTACGGACTCGGGCACGGACTCCGGCTCGGACTCGGCCGCTGACTCCTCCGATTCGGCCGATACCGATACCGACACGGACACCGACACCGATTCCGACACGGATGCCGACAGCGACACGGATACCGATACCGATACCGACAGCGACACCGACGCCGACACCACCCTCGGCTTTGATCTCAGCGGCGAATACGGCGGCACGACCATCGAGTTGCGCTGGCTCGATCCGGTGTCGATCGGGCAGGAGCCCCTGGTCTACGGCGACGCGTTCCTCGATGTGGCCGCCAGCGGCGATCACGTCACGGTCAGCGCACCGGCGCCGGACGCGTCGCTCCTGGTCGAAGTCGAACCGGAAAAGGCCCCGGGGATGCTGCTCGCCACCTTCATCCCGGCGCTCTACACCGACGTCGATGCCAGCGGTTCCCACGACGTTGGGGAATCCTATGTGGGCGTCGGTCTGGAGTGGCTGGTGTACGCCACCGGTGACCTGAGCGCGCTGGCCATGTTCGGCGTCGTCGAAGGCTGGAACAGCATGACCTTCAGCCCCGAGGGCATTCCGATCGTCGGCGACATCACCGCGGTGCCGGTCGCCGCCAACCTCTTTCCGGTCGCGGAAGTCACGGTCAGCGGCACATACGCTGGTGATCCCGACGGCATGCGCCTGGTCGCCGCCCCGGGCGTCGCCTTCGACGGGGGGGTCTACCCGGCGCTCCTGGTTGACCAGCCGCTGACCGCCTCCTGGAGCCTCACCCTCAGCGGCGAGCCCCCGGGCGAGCACGTCTACGAGCCCGCCCTCATCGGCTTCGCAGCGGCCATCGAGGTTCCCTATACCTACGTGGACGTCAATGGCGACGAGGCCTGGGACGACGGGGACAGCCCCGGGAACGCCGCGTGCGCTGGCACCACCCCGGTCGCAATGTTGTGGTTGCCCTCGCCGGGCGAGCTCGCGCAGGCCACGACGCTGTTGTTCGCCGGCGGGAGCGCGGGGTGGAGCACCATCCTCCTGGATGCCGACGCAACGCTGGTCGACGCGGCGACCGCCAGCTCGCTGGAGATCACGCCCGAGTGTGTTCAGGGCGCGTTCTAGCTCGTTCTAGCTCACCTCCGCCCGCCTCTCCGCCTCCACCACCACCCGAGGCTCGCCATCGCCGCGACGAACACCCCGAGCAGGGGCGCCGACCAAAGCGGCGACTCGCGACGCTCGCGTACGACCCGCGCTGCAGCGTCGTCGTAGAGCGGCGCCTGCCAGGTGCCGGGCGCGATGTAGAGTCCGGCGGTGGCCGTTGCCAGGGCTTGTAGCGCCTCGCTGTCGGGGGCGATGCGGTCCAGCTCGGGGTCGCGGGTGACCACGGCGTAGACGGTCTCGGCACCGCCCAGCTGCAGTCCACCAGCGGACACCGCGCGCACCTTGATGCGATGAGCGCCGCGCTCGGCGGTGGGAACCTCGATCGTCGCGAGGCCCTGGCCGTCGGTGGGGAGAGACAGCGGCGTCCGGCCCCGAGGGCCGAGGACCTCACCGATGACGGTGGCGCCCGGTAGCGGCGCGAAGCCGGCGTCTCGGACGCGAACGACGGCCTTCTGGACCTCGCCGGGCTCGACGTTTTCGCGGGCAACCTCAATGGTGACGGCCTGGTCGTCGGGGTCGCCGACCAGCCACCGCATGGCCGACTTCCAAAAGCGCAAATACGCCTGGTTACCGCCGCCCGTGCTGGCTTCGGCGAAGGACCAACGCCAGGAGCTGTCCACTGACAAGGCCATGGTGCGCCCGAGGCCCACCTGGCGAACGGCGAGGATGGGCAGCGGGCCGCCCCCGGTGGTCAGCGACGGATGAGCCAGGAGCACGGCCGCGTCGTCGGCGGGGCCCAGGCTGAGGTTGGTGCCGTCGAGCACCGGCAACCGGCCCCACAGCGCCTGGTTTTCAGCGCCGTCGGCGGCGAGGCGGGTGAGCGGGTGACGCGCCCCGGCTGCGGTGAGGGTGGGCGCGAACGGGGCGGGATCGACGCTCTCGCCGGGGATGCCCAGCTCGATCGGGAGGACCTCTGCAAGCGGGGTACCGGCGTACTCTCCGAGGTCGAAGCTGCGGTCGCCGCCCAAGAACGCGAGCGCACCGCCGTTTTTGACGTACTCCGCCAGGTTCTCGAGCAGTCGATCGCTGTCACGTTCGAAGTAGGGCTCGTGGTCGAAGTTCTGGAGAATCACCAGGTCGAAGGTGGCGAGATCGTCTGCGAAGAGGCGCCGGTACGGAAACTCGATGAGCGACAGCTCCTGCGGCGCGTAGTCGGAGCCCATGTCGGCCATGGTGCGGAGGATGAAGAAGCTGACCAGGTCCACGCCCGGATCTTCCTTGAGGAACAAGCGGAGAAACTTCTGGTCCATCGACGGGGAGCCGCAGACCTGGAGCACCCGCACCCGATCGCGGACCACCCGGATGGCGCGCGACATGCTGTTGTTGCCAGGGACGGCGTCGTCCGGCGGGGCCGGGACGCTCACCTCGTAGATGAAACGACCGGGCGCGTCGGGGGTGACCGGGAAGCTCACGCGACCGCGGCCCAGCTGGTCGAACGCTGCGCTTCGCGTGCCCGCTGCCTGCCCGTTCCGCGTCAGCGTCACCGTCGTGGCGGCGAGGTCCACCGCGGTGCGGACCACGTCGACCTCGATGGTGAACGGGGCGCGCAAGAAGGCGAAGGCCCCCGCACGCACGTCCACCACCGCCACGTCAGGCACGGCCCGATCCTCGCCGATCTGCACCACCGTCAGCGGTCCGGGCAGCTCCGGGAGCGCGGAGGGGTCCAAGCGGCGGCGGCCGTCGGCCTCGATGCGGAGGAGGCCGCCGCGGTCGATGCCGTCGGTGACCAATACGATGCCTGCCAGCGCCTCACCGGCATACCGACGCGAGAGCGCTTGGAGCGCCCCCGCAATGTCGGTGGCCCCGAGGTCGGCGGTGAGCGCCTCCCCAGGGCGGAGGTCACCGCCAAAGTGGAAACGCTCCGCGTCGGGAAGCCGCGCCAGGACCTCGCGCGCCAGGGCGAGACGCGTCTGGCCCGCGGGCTCGGTGACGCCCATCGAGCGCGACGCATCCACCAGCACCACCACCCGCCCGGGCTCGGTCCGCTCGCCCTCCGCGAGCCACGTGGGCCGCGCGGCCAGGAGCACCAGTCCGAGCCCGGCGAGGGCCAGCGCCGCGAGCTCACCGAGGCGCCCCGCCAGCGGCGTGGGCCGCGTCGCCAACCCAAGCGCGATCACGACCAAGGTCGCGACCGTCGCGAGCACCCACGCTTCGCCTGACCAGACGAGGTGTCCCCCCGCGAAGTTCCCGCCGCTGGTGAGCCAGGCCATCATTCGATGCGGCCCTCTTCCATCAGCCGGCGTACGTGCGCCTGGTCGTGCTTGTAGTTGGAGGTGAGCGCGTAAAGAAGAAGGTTGATCCCTAACTTCACCGCCTCACGCCGCTGCGACTCACCGCCCGGGACGCAGGCGGAACGGTCCATTCCGTCGGCGCGACGGTCGAGCGCGCCCGAGAGGTCGTCCTGGCTGTAGATCACCGGGTGCATCGAGCCGAGCTGCACGCCGGCGAGGACCTGGTGCACCGCCACCCGGCCCACGGGGCGCTCAATTAGGAAGAAGCTCCGGTACACAGAATGGTCGGAGCTGAGCACGCCGAGCGGACGCGTCGGAAAGAGCTGGCCCAGCAGAGCACGCACGCTCCTGTCGAAGCCCGACTCCGGATCCCCCGTGGCGTCGTCGACGAACAGGAAGCCCCCGTAGCTGAGGTAGCGGACCAGCTGCTCGCGGGCGCGGTCGCTGACCGGGGGAAGCTCGCCGTCACCCACGAGCACGGCGAACGGGTGAGAGAAAAGCTCTGGATCGTCGGGCGCCAACTGCACGGCGCGGGGGTTGCACTCCACGCTGGTCGTCTGCACAGTTTCCAACAACAGCCGCACCCAGGCATCGGGACGCGAGACCGTTCCGCTGGCGAGCTGCAGCTCCGCGACATCGATCATAGCTGCGTCTCCGAAGGCCCGCGCCGCAGGGGCGCGCAGCGCGAGCGCGCCACCGGCGCCGAGAAGCAGCGATCGGCGAGTCAAGCTCACGACGCCCCCACCCGCGCGACCCACGCCGCCGCGGCCAGCGCCAGCGCCGCCGCGATGGCGAGCCCCGCATCGAGGGGGACGCGCCGTTGCGACCGATCGGGATCGAGCTCGGCTTGCACGGCGTCGAGGGTCTGGTCGGGGCGGATGTCGGATTCGAGGACCGGGGTGTTCACCGCAACCCAGGCCTGCGCGGGCTCATCGGCGCGACCGACGGCGTAGGCTCCTGGCAACTCCGGCACGAACTGCACGCTCCCGGGGAGCCGGGTGAGGCCAACGCGCTCGCCACCGGGCCCGGTCACCTCGACCATGTCGCCGGCCGCGAGCGGCACCACCACCGGCTCCCCGACGACCCCTTCCAAGCGCGCCGCCGCCCCACCGACCTCGCCGCCCAACCACGCCAACAAACGCGTCCAGAAAGGCACGTACACGCTCTGGAGGGGGAAGTTCGACCACCCGAGGTCCACCGTCGAGGTCCACAAGAGCACCCGACCCAGGCCAATCCGCCGCTCGATCAGCGCCGGGGCGCCGTTGTCGTAGCGGAGCAAGGTGCGGATCGCGTCGGGGTCGCTCGAGCCGGGACCGGCCTCGACGTAGGGCTCCACCGCAAAGATCCGTCGCGAGCGAACCCGCGCGAATCCATGACGCCCCCCCTCTGCGAAGGCGCTGAACAGCTCCTCGTCGGGAGGCGGCACCGACAGCGGCACACCCTCTTCGACCTCTGCCGACACCAGGTCGCGAGGCCGGGAAAGTGTCGCTGGCAACAGCCCGCCCAGCGCTCCGTTCCAGACGGCGCCGCTGACATTGTCGCCCACGGCCAACACCAGGGCACCCCCGTCGCGCACGAAGTCGACAAGGCTGGGCGACAGCGGCGTCGGGTCGCCTACGTTTGCCACCACCGCCACCTTCCAGCGCCCTTCAGACAAGCGGGTGGCACCTGACGGCGCCACCACGTCCAGACTCGCTCCCAGCCCCGAATAGGGCGCCAGCGCGCGCTCCAGGAAGTACACCTCGGAGCGCGTGGGCGTGGAGCCGGGGTCGCCGTCGACGACCAGCACCCGACTTTGGCCCACCCGCGGCAGGTGAAAGTACCGAGTGTCGTCCAACGGCAAGAGAGGATCGACCACCGACACCGACGCGACGCCGCCGGCCGCCTGGCGAGGCACCGTCACCGCCGCGATCGTCTCGCCGGGACCCTCCTCCGAGGCGCCCGACACGGTCACGAAAACGGTCATCTCGGCGCCGTCCGGAAGCCGCACCGTGGCGGGTGCTTCACGCTCGTCGCGACCGAAGTTCTGCACGACGAGCGTGACCGTGCCCCCCTCCAAACCGTCGCCGTAGCGGGCGTCGACGATGGTGAGGTTGGCGGGAGACTCCACGCCCACGGCGATCGGCAGCACCGTAGAGCCGGTCACCGCAAGGCGCTCCAGGCTCGGCCGCGCCGCCGCGACGTTTCCCGGACCGACGCCGTCGTGCACGATCACCACCTCGCCCGGCTCCCCGTCCAAGAGCGCCCGCGCCCGGGTGAGCGCCCCCTCCAGATCGGTGCGACCTGACGCCTGCCGCACCGCTTCGATCTGGGTCGCCACCGCGCCGTGATCCGTCGACCACGACGGTGCCATCGACTCCTCGGGCACTCCTGCCGCGAAGGCGGCGACAGAAACGCCGTCGCCGAGCCCACGAACCAGCGCCGCCGCCTCACGTTGGCCCCGCACCAACGCCGATTCACCACCGGCGCGCTGATCCATCGACAACGACGTGTCCAACACCACCACGATCCGGCCCGTGGCCCCGATCACGCTCTGTCGTTGGGGCAGGCGCAGCTCCGGCCGCGCCAGCGCCACGAGCACGCACAACAGGGCCAGCATCCGCAGCGCCAAGATCGCCCGATCGTGCAGGCGCCGTCGGCGTTCGACGCGCATCTGCAGCCGCTCCAGCAACAACATCGCCCCATACGCGACGCGCTCTACCGGCTGCCGACGCACCAGATGCGCGATCACCGGGCCCAGCGCAAGGAGGCCGAGCGCGAGTGCCGCGGGAGCGAGCAGCGTCAGCGACACTAGGTCACCCCCCCTTCCCGTCCCGACAAGAAGCTCCCCATCGCCTCCACCATCGACCCGCGCGCCTCTACGAGCACGTGGACGCCTCGCCGGCGGCGCACTTCATCGCGCACTTCACCGAAGAAACGCCGGGCCTCTTCGCTGACCGCGTCGCGCATCGCCTCGGGGTCGAGGATCTGGTCGTCGCCGCCCTCGGGGGAGTACAGGCGCAGGGGGTGGGGGTAGACGAGACCGGTCTCGCGGGCGTCGTAGATGTGGAGCGCGCGCACGTCGGCGCGGCGGCGGACGACCGCATCGAGCGCCAGTGCCCACTCGGAGGGCGGCTCCATGAAGTCGGTGATGAGCACCACGAGGCCCCGTGGGCGAGCGCGCGCGCCGACACGACGGAAGGCCTCGGCCAGACCAGCGCGGCCACTGGGACGGAGCGCGCCGAGCAGCCCGAAGATGCGCGCGAGATGCGCTCGCCCTCGCCGAGGCGGCAGGCTCCGCACCGAGATCCCCTCCCCACCTACGAGCTCGATGCCGACGGGCTCGTTTTCAAGGTACAGCAGCCAGGCGACTGTCGCCGCGATCCCCACCGCGGTGTCCCACTTCTCCGGCGTGGAGCCGAGGTCGCCCGACGCATCGACCAGGAGCGTGGCGCCCATCTCGGTCTCGGCTCGGTACCGCCGCACCACGAGGCGGTCGCGACGACCCAGCACCCGCCAGTCGAGATCGCGGAGATTGTCGCCGGGGGTATAGGGCTTGTAATCGGCAAACTCCACGGCCTGCCCAACGTGGATCGAGCGCCGGAGGCCGACGCCCAGCCCGGCCACCGTTTGGCGTGCGCGCAACTGTAGCGCCTGCACCCGCGCCACGACGTCGGGGCGCCACAGTGTCGCCGGGGCTGTCACCTCAGGCCTTGACCGCGTCGATCAGCCGCCGCACCAGCTCGGCGGTGCGCAGGCCTTCGGCCTCAGCCGCGAAGTTGGGAATCACCCGATGTCCGAGCACGCTGGGCGCCACTTGGCGAACGTCGTCGACATCGGGGTTGAGGCGCCCATCGAGCGCGGCGCGCACCCGCGCCCCGAGCGCGAGGTACTGGCTGGCACGCGGACCGGCGCCCCACTGAACGTACTGGCGCACCACGTCGGGCGCGTCGGGGCCGGGGCGCGTGGCGCGTGCAAGCCGAACCGCGTACCGGGTGACGGCGTCGGAGGCGGGCAAGCGCCGCACCAGGGCCTGGAGTGCCAAGAGCGTTTCGCGGTCCAGAACCGGCTCGGGCTCTGGCCCCAGCTCGCCGATGGTGCGCTCGACGATCTCGACCTCCTCGGCCTCGGAGGGGTACCCCACGTCGATGCTGAGCATGAAGCGGTCGAGTTGGGCCTCGGGCAGCGGGTAGGTGCCCTCCTGCTCGATCGGGTTCTGCGTGGCGAAAACCTGGAAGGGCGGCGCGATGACGTGGGTGTGCCGGCCTACGGTCACCTGGCCCTCCTGCATCGCCTGCAACAGGGCCGCTTGGGTGCGTGGCGGGGTGCGGTTGATCTCGTCGGCGAGCAGCAGGTTGGTGAAGACCGGCCCCGGGACGAATCGAAGCTGGCGTTGGCCGGTGGCGCGGTCCTCGTCGAGGAGCTCCGCACCGGTGACGTCGGCCGGCATCAGGTCGGGGGTGAACTGGATGCGGCCGCTATGCAGCCCCAACGCTTGCGCCGTGCTCTGGACAAGCAGGGTCTTGGCGAGCCCCGGCACCCCGATGAACAAGCAGTGGCCTCGCGCAAAGAGGGCGACGAGCATGCGCTCGGTCACGTCCGTCTGGCCGACGATGCGCCGGCCAAGCTGGGCCAGCACGTCGGCGCGGACGTGGGTGAGGCGGTCGAAGAGGGCAGAATCGTCGGGAGCGGACATGCAGACTCAGCGGGTGGCGGGTTCGGTGCTCGTCAACAGGCGGGCATAACGGCGGTGGCGCTCGGCGAGGGGGGTGTTCCCGCGGGCGGCATAGAGCTCGGCGAGGGCGGCCTGAGCGGCGGAGTCGAAGGGATCGACGTCGACACCGGCGCGGTACTCGCGGAACGCACCGGCAGAGTCCCCGGCGGCGAGCAGCAACTTTCCGAGCATGACGCGGGTCGGCGCGTGCTCCGGATAGTCCTTGGCCGAAGCGAGAAGCACGGAACGCGCCTGGTCCTTGCGGCCGAGGGCCAAAAGCGCATCGGCCGTGCGAACGCTCAGGATTGGCGACGGCGGCTCGCCCGGCGGCGCGGCCTTGCCAAACTCGACGAGCGCGGCCTCTGCTTTGCCGTGGTCGAGGAGAATGTCGCCCAGCCGGGCGAATCGGGCCAGGTCCATGCGCTGGCCCAGCTGCGGATCAGCCTCAAACTCATCGCCCGCCCCATCCAGAATCACCTTTGATTCCGCCAACTTGCGGCTCACTAGCTTGAGAGACTTGAGGTAGCCTTTCCAAGCCTGCATGAACGCGGTCGTGTCGCCGCCGGAGCCCACATCGGCCACGGCCTGGAGCGCGTCCGTGCCATCCCGCACCTTGTCGAGCACGCGCGACACGGCGTCGGGTCCCGCCGTCTTTCGGAGGTGCACGATCATCGTCGAGACCTGCGCGAACGCGAGCGCCGCTTCGTCCGCCGAGTCCAAGAATGCCATGGACGGATGCATCTTCGTCAGCGGCACCAGCTTGTCTTCGGCAAGCGCCGTGGCCAGGAGCGATTCCTGCGTCGGCGTCAGCGCCGCCGGCTCGTCCTCCCGCCACATGGACTCGTGGCTCCTGGCGATGCCCTCTTGCAGCCAGACCGGCGCCTGGTCCTTGGTGCGCCAGGACACGATGTAGTGGATGTACTCGTGGGCGATGGTGTCCTTCCACCCGTAGCCGCGGCCGAGCGCACGGGGGGAGCTGACCAGGAGCCGAGTCCACTTGGAGAGGGCGATGACGCCGGTCTTGCGGACGGCCTCGCCCGGGAGCGACGAGGCGTCGATGAAGCGCTGTGCGGTGGGAAACAGCTCCATGCGGACGCCGCCCGGGGGCGCACCGCCGAGAACGGGTCCAATCTTGTCGTGCGAGGCCTGGAGCGTCTCGAGCGCTTCGTCGAGCAGCACATCGTCCATGCCGGCGCGGTACCGGAGGGTCACGTCGCCGCGCCTTTCCGTGGTGAACTGAGCGGTCGCGCTCGCCACGCGTTCGAACAGGGCGTATCGCTTGGCCAGTTCGGGGTCCTTGGTGCCGTCCACCACCTGCTTGAGCCCATCGCGCGCTCTGGCGAACTCGCCCAGGTGGAAGTCGAGCTCGGCACGGGCGGCGCGGTCCTCCGCGCTCGAGCCGAGGCCCGCCGCGGCAGTTTGCGCGCAGGCCAGGTCGGATAGCTCCAGGCAGGCGACCACGTCGTTGCCGGCGCCAGCAAGCGCCGTTGCCAGCCAGAGCAAGAGGGTCATTGGCGCACCAGCTCTTCGTAGTACCGACGGCTCGCGGCGCGGTAACTCTCGGGCACCTCGCCCTGCATGCCTTCGAGCAGCGCCTTGCGGTAGGCCTCGGGCGTCTCGAACTCTTCGGGCGCGGGGATGGTGACCTCCATGGCGGCGTCGAGCTGTTGCTCCTCGCCATCCCCGCCGCTCCCGGGTTGCTTCTCCCCGACGCCGCCACCACCAGCCGCCTGTTGCATCTCCTGCTGGTCCTTGACCGCCTGCTGTAGCGCTTCGCGCGCCCGACGGAAGGCGTCGCTGGCGGCGTCCTGTGCCCCTTCTGAGGCCATGGCGTCGCCCTTTTGGAGATCTCCCGTGGCGCGCTTGGCTTGCGATGCGCCTTCGACCGCGGCCTCCTCCATCGCGGAGGCATCGGACTGCATCTGCTGCGCGACCTTCTTGGCCGCCTTCGCCGCCTCGACCGCGCGCCCAGCGACGCCCGACTGCTCCCCCGACAGGGAGTTCAGCGCTTCGGTCAGCTCCGGCGAGCCGGTGGACTGCGCGTCCTGCAGCTTCTGGAGCGCCGCACGTGCCTTCATCGCTGCCTTCTGCGCCTCGTCCAAGCTGCTGCTGGCGGCGGCCGCGGCGCTGGCGTCGACCTGGCCGGTGCGCGCCGCCGCGTCGAGCCGCCGACGCGCCCGTTCGATCGACTGCACCGTGTCTTCGGCGCGGTCCGCCGCCTGTTCGGTGTCCCGGGCGCGGACGCTGTCGCCGAGGCCCTTGCCGTCGTGTTGTGCATCCCCGATGCCAGCCTGCACCGAGCGCGACGGAAGCGCGCTCAAAGACGGATTGGAGAGCGCCCGTTCCGCAGCCTTGGTGGCCGCGTCGACCTCGGCCCACGCCTTGAGACCCTCGTCCAGGCTCTGACCGTGTTTCTCGCGTGCCGCCTGCGTTTTGGCTTCGAGCGCCTCCTGCGCCGCCGCGAGCTCACGGAACTCCTGGTCCAGGCGTTCGATCTCCTTCTTCAGCGCATCATCCCCTTCGCCCGAGCGCTTCTGCGCCTCCTCCACCCCGCCGGCCATCTCGTCCAGCAGGTCCGCGATGCGCTGAAGATCGGCGACTTTCACGGCCGTATCGGCATTTTTCGCGATGTCACGCCGCGCCGCGCCCATGGCCCCGTCCAGCTCGGCCGTGCGGGACTCCAGAAAGCTGCGCATGCTGCCCCGGTCGAGCTTCTTGGTGAGCGTGCCGAGGGCGTCCATCTGTCGGTCGAGACGGTCCAGGCGAGCGAGCGCCTGCGGCGTGGTCAGGCTCGCCAGGCTTTCCTGCAGCACGCGGGCGTCCAGCGCCAGGGCCGTGGCGAGCTCCACGATGGCCTTGTACGCCTCGGCGCGAGAGATCTTGTCCAGCGTCCACACCGCCATCTCCAGGGTCGCGACGTTCGCGGTCTGCAGCGACGTGAAGCTGGTGACATCGACGTTGCCGAGCTTCCCCTCCGGCAGGCCGCGCACAAACGCGAAGAGGTCTCGCCGGGCTCCATTGACGTTCTCAATGACCCGAGCCTCGAAGTTTCGGCGGTTGAGGCCCTCCGTCTGGCGCGCCACCAGATCGAAGGCGACGTACCGGTCGTCCGCATTGGCGGCCCAGCGGGTCGCCTGGGCACCCGTGTCGGCCGGCAGCGCCGGATCGAGCAGGAAGTCGGCCAGCGGCGGAATCAGCGCCGCCAAAAGCGCCTCTCGCAGCTCCGCGTTCTGCGCCTTGCTGCCCGACATGCCGAGGACCTCAATCGTGAAGATGGAGGACCAACCAACTTTATGACCCGAGACCTCGTCGTTGTCCCAGCCGCCAACCCGCACTTTGGCCACGTCACCTTCGGAGAGGCCGAGGTCGGCAGCGCGAAGCGTGGGTTGGTCGGTGAGCGCCCGCGGCATGTCCAGCGGCGTACGCAGCGGCACTTCCGTGGCCTTGCCGCGCACCGTGACCTCCGCGACAATCCGGGTCAGTCCGTAGTCGTCCGTCACCGCAAAACCAAGTGCGAAGGGCTCATCTTTTCCGATGGAGTGCCTGGCCCTGGTGGCGACGGCCACCGTGGGCGCCAGATCCGGATCCGGGACGATCCGAAAGTCGGCGGAGGCGGTGCCATCGAAGCGGAAGCGCCAGGTACCCTCGCCCCCGACGGTGAAGCTGCTACTGACGACGCGGCCGTCTACAAGCACGGCGGGGACAGGGTCCTGGCCAGATACCTCCAAGAGCGCCGCTGTCCAAGGCTCGGCGGTCTTCGCGCGCACCTCGACCACCGTTCCGGGGGGGGCATGGACCTCGCCGTTGGTGTTGGGGACCTCCAGCGGATCAAGCCTGGTGTAGGCCGGGTAGATGTAGCGGAGGGTGATGTCGCCGAGCAGCGCCTTCGGTCCGTCCGCCTGCACGGGGCTCACCGCGGCGGCCGCGGGCGCGCCGCCGAGGAGCTTTCGCATCGCTTCGATGGGGCTGAGCGGCCCCGCGATGGTGACCGCCACGAGCGCCGCCCCGCCCACGAGTGACCAGCGCGCATCCAGCCACAGCGGCCGAAGGGGCCACACCTGGGCCGGCCGCACGCGCGAAAGCCCTTGCGCCACCTCATCCGCAAGGCGCAAGAACAGGCCGGGCGAGCCCATCGGCCGCTCCACCCGGTCGACCACCGTCGCGAGCGCACCGCGCAGTTTCGGCGTGATCGCCTCGATGGCGTCTGCCTGGCTGCGGGGGGAGAGCCGCCGGCGCAGTCCGCGGATGCGCACGGCGACAAGCGCCACCGCGCCCGACGCTGCCGCCACGAGCACCATCGCCGCCAAGCGCCGCGACCCCTCCCCCACGGCCAGCGTGGCCGCCGCCAGCCCGACAAAAAGCGCCGCAACCGCGAGCGCGCCCGCCCGACCTGCCGACAACCACGCGCTCCGGCGGGCCGTCAGGGTCAACAAGCGCTGGATCCGGACTACCGACTCGGGCACGACGTAAGGGCGGACCCCCGAGGCGCCGCGTTGGTTCCGTATCACGTCAGGACGCAAACGAATCGGCTCCCCTTCCCGACGACACTGCTCACCTCGATGCGGCCGCCATGCTGCTCGATGATGCGCAGCGCCGTGGCCAGTCCGAGCCCAGTGCCTTGCCCCGGAGGCCGTGTCGAAAAGAATGGTTCGAAGAGCCTCGGGAGGTGGTCGGCGCTGATCCCCTCCCCATCGTCCTCGACGATGAGATGGACGGCGCGCCCGACGCGCGAGGCCGACAACGACACCGTACGTGCGCCAGCCGCGGCGGCATTGAGCAGGAGGTTCACCAGGACTTGATGGAGCTTTGCCGCCTCCCCCACCACGGAAAGCTCGTCGCCCGCGGCAATGCTGACCGTTACGCCTCGGAAGGCAACCTGATGCTGAACGGTCCGCACCGCCTCGGCCATCAGCTCGTCGAGCTCCACCGCCCCCGGTTCGGACTCGTCGCCACGGGCGTAGTCCAACAAGCTGCGCAGCAGGTGATGCATCCGTTCGACCTCGACCTGCGCGCGCCGGAGGATCTCGCCGTTGTCGGCACCCGGCGTGGCCACGACCAACTCCATGTAGCCGCGAACCGCCGCGAGGGGGTTCCCGAGCTCGTGCGCGAGCCCCGCCAGCAACCGCCCGACCACCGCCAGCTTCTCGCTTCGCACCAGCAGATCCTGCGCCCGGCGCAGCTCGGTGTTCGCGTCGGCCAAGGACGCCAGCTGGTCCGCCGTCCGCGCCTGGTAGCTGGCCAGCGCCTTCCCCATCTCCGCCAGCGCCGCCGCCAGCTCTGCCAGCTCCTTCGGCGCATCGTCGGGCACCTGGGTACTGAACTCGCCCGCCGCGATGCGCACCGTCGCATCGGAGATCCGTTGGATGGGCTCAACCACATTCCGACGGAAGAGCACCCAACCGAAGACGCCGATCACCAGCGAAGCGAAGAGCGTATGGCCGACGACCACACCCCACGCCGGCCGCTCGACGCGGGCCAGCGGGTACCGCAGGCTGACCACCGCGCTCGGCCGGCCGCTCCCCACCGGGGCCACCACCCGCACGGAGTCCCCATCGACCTCTGAGTACACCGCGTGCGTCGCGACGGTCCGCTTCACCAGCTGGTCGACCTCCCCGGCGTCGCCAACCACCGCCCCATCGCGCACGGACCAGATGGCCAGCCCATGCAAACCGCTCTCCCTATTTTTTTCGACGATGAGCGCCCACTGCTCTGGCGGCGCGGCGTCGACCTCCGCCGCGACCACGATGGCAGCGCTCTCCGCGAGATCGACGGACGCCTCTTGGAGCACGTACCTCGTCGCGAGCCAGAAGATGCCCGCGTCCAATACGGAGACCGCAACGGTCAACAGCGCGAGGTTGACACCGATCTCCACCCACAGGGCGGCGCGGCGGCGGGGAGCGGGAGCCACGAACAGAGCCTACTCGGGTCGGGCGCTTCCGGCGCGCTCGGGCGGTATCAGGCTTGCACCCGCCGGTACACGCCCACGACGACGCCCAAGACCTGCAGGTCGCGAGACGAATCCACATAGATGGGCTCCATCTCACTGTTGGCGGGCTGCAGACGGATGCGATTGCGCTCCCGGAAGAAACGCTTGCAGGTGGCCTCGCCATCCACCATTGCTACCATGATGTCGCCGTTGCGACATTCGGCCTGCTTTCGCACAAAAACGTAGTCCCCGTCGAGGATGCCATCTTCGATCATCGAGTTGCCGTGCACCACCAGCGCGAAGACGGGCGCCTGGTGGGGCATCATCGTCGCGTCCATGTGCAGGGTGCCGGCGTAGTTTTCTTCGGCCAGGATGGGGGAGCCCGCCGCCACCCGCCCGATGATCGGTATCGCGAGCGTGGAGTGGTCCCGGAAGCCGCCGCGCGCCTCGTGGGTCAGGCGGATGCCACGGGAGGTGCGGGCGTCCCCAACCCGTTCAAGGTAGCCCTTTTTGACGAGGGCCTTGACCTGATCGGAGACGCCGTTGGTGGACCGGATGCCCAGCGCCTCCCCGATTTCCCGGAGCGTAGGCGGAATGCCTTTTTGATCCGCGTAGGAGGCTACGAAATCGAGCAGTTCACGCTGACGAGGGGGAAGCGGTTCCATGGTGGACTCCTGTACGCCTGTACTACTGCACGGGCGCTCAGGTGTCAAGCGCGACGGAACGAAGCATCGTCGGGTAGGACCGCCGACTCCTCCACCCGCACGGCGGACGACGGCAACCACGGCAACCACGGCTCGGGAACCGCGCTCAGGCGACTCATCGTCATCCGGAGCGCATCCCCCTGCGTCGGCACGCGGGGGTAGATGCGGAGTCCCATCCGTGCCTGCGCTGGGGTCTTGTCTGCCTTGCGGCAGTTGCAAGCCCGGCAGGCGGTGGCCGCGTTTTCCCAGCACGTGACGCTGACCCACTTGCGAGACCAGGGCAAAAACACCCTCCCATCGCGAGCCTGCGCCCGGGGGATGACGTGGTCCATCGTGAGTTGGACCCGGTCGGGCCGCCCATCGGGCTGCAGCGGCCGCAAGCCGCAGTACGCGCAGCTGAAGTTGTCCCGCGCCTGCACGCTGCGCGAGGAAAAGCGGACCTTTCCTCGGAGTACCGTGTACCGACGCAACGCGACGACCGCCGGCCAGGGCATGGCCAGCGACGCGGACCGCACGTACCGGCCCGGCCAGCTATCGACCAGAATCACCTTTTCGGCGAGCGTCAGCTCGACCGCGCGTTCCCAACGAATCACCTTCATCGGAGTGTAATCAGCGTTGAGTTGCAAAACGTCAGGCATCGAAGCACACAGGGTCCTGACGACGATACGCACCCGCGCTTGACCCGTCAACCCGAAAGCTTCATCGCCGAAACACGAACGCGATGTCGAACTGGGCGCGGACCGGCGCGCCCGAACTCTCCAGCGGGTGCCAGCGCCATTGCATCGCCGCCTCGCGCGTCGCGCTCTCGAACAGCGCCGGGCAGCTCCGGAGGGTGACGGACAGCGGCTCGCCGAGCTCATCCATCACGACATGGGCCACGCAGCGGGCTTCGTTGATACCAAGCGCTGCAGCGGCGCGAGGCCAGACCGGGTTGACGCGAAGCCGCGGGACGGCCTCGCTGGAGTGGATCGTCAAGATGCCCCCGCCGGGCCCCTCGCCGGGCCCGGCGCCGAATCCCGAACCGGCGCCGAGTCCCGAACCTCCGCCGGCGCCGGCACCGGCACCCTCCGGAGCGCTGGAGCCCGCATCCCCCGGAAGCACGACGGCGACGGCATCCTGCTGGGTGTCCATGGCCTCGGCGATCGGCGGCGGCGTCACCGACGAAGCCGTTCGCGCCCGGGCTGCGACGGTTTTGGGCCGCCCGCTCGAGGCCGACTCCACCGCAGCGATGGGCGGCGCCCGACCGGGCCATGACATCGCGACGGCAGAGAGCTCGACGGCCTCGATCGGCACCGCTGCCCGCAGCGTAGAAAGCAGGGTCCCAAGCGTGCCGAAACACAACAGCGCGAGGAGGAAGGCCGCGGCCGGACGGGCGCGCGCGGTGGGAGCCGGACGGGCGAGGGAATCGAACATGGTGCCAGTGTTGCCGACAACCACGCGGGCCCGGTCGACGCGCGGTCAACGCGCGGTCGCCCCCGCTTCCACGACAAATCGTTGCCGGTGCCGGGGGGCGCTGATGAATGCCCGTCCCTGCCCAGGCGTCACTGAAGCGTGGACCAACCGGTCCCACCAACCGAGGAGTCATCAGATGAAACCCGCACTGTTCACCACTCTCGCCGCGCTCGCCCTTGCGACCATCTCCACCCCGGCCGAGGCGCGCTCGCGTTACAGCCGCGACTGGGATCGGGGCATCGTGGAGGTGCAGAACCGCGCCGGCGTCACGCTGACGGTCAGCGTCGAAGGCGGCGGAACTCGTACACTCTCCCCCGGCGAGATCGAGCGCTTCTCGACCGCCGAAGGCCGGGTGGACGTCCGCGCCAGCTACGGGATGTACGGCAGCACCTTCTCCCTCTTCAACAAGGAGGTGCGCGTCTACGACCATCGGGTGACCCACGTGGACGCCACGGCACCCCGATCGGCGAAGGTCCGCCTCGTCAACGACACCGGTGTGGACGCCGAGTTCTTCGCCGACGGTCGCGAGATCGCCGAGCTCAACGCAGGCACCTCCCGCATCGTGAGCCTGCCTCTGGGCGCGGTCGAGTTGACCGCTTTCGCCCACGGCCAGCGTCTGGAGTCAGAGTCGGTCTTCCTTCGGGCGTTCAGCGAAACCGTGCTCGTGGCCGAGGCTCCCCGCTTCGCGGACCTCGTGGTCGACAACCCGCTGCCCATCGCGGTCGAGGTGACGGTCGGTCATGCCGACCAGCGGATCGCCGCCGGCGGTCGGGCCGTCTTCCAGCGTGTTCCCGTCGGACTCGTAGAGGTGAGCACCGAGCGCGTCGGCGGGCAGTTTCTGGACCGCGAGCGGGTGAGCGTCCGCCCGTTCAGCGGCGCCCGGATGTCGATCGACGCGCCCAACACCGGCCTGGTCCAACTCCAAAGCCGCGACGACGATTTGATCCGGGTCTTCGCCGACGGTCGCATCCTCACCACCCTCGCCCCTCGCCAGGAGCTCACCGTGCTCTTGCCGCTCGGCGAGATCATGCTTGAGATGCGCACCCTGGACGGGCGTCTGGTCGAGAGGAGCTTTGTCCGAGTCGCGCCCTACGCTGTCGCTGAGCTCGACTTCGGCCGCGTCGAGCGTGACCGCGGCCAGCACGCCCCCGACGAACACCAGGGGTGCGACGGCAAGCACGCCGGGCACGAGGACGAGCACCACGACTACGACGAGCGCGACGAGCGACGTCACCAGCCCGCGACGTACTGACTTGCAACGGGGGAAGGGGCCTGCGGCCTGCGGCCCCTTCCCCTACCGTCGCCTACCCTCCGGGCGACTCTCCCCATCCCGCCCAGCCGCAAAACGGCCTACGCGCGCCCACCGTCCCGGCCGGCCTGGCTTTGGCGTTCGCCTACCGGACGCCGGAGCCCGTCCGTGCCCCGAGGAGCGCCGCGGCGAGCTTCGTTCCCAGCGACAAGGCGACGATTCCGGCCTGCGCGACCGTGCAACCCGCGAAAGCCAGCGCCGTGACGTCGATGGACGCGTATACCAAGACAATCGCGATGGCGAAGGCGTTGGCGTTACGATCGGGCCGTCCCCGCGCGCAATACCGAGCCACTCCGTAAAAAAGGGGCATGCCGAACACGACACTGGACCAGGGGGCGATGTTCGTCGCAGCGGCCTCGTAGAACGCGGCGTCGTGGCCAGGCTCGATGACGTAGGAGTACACGACCATCACGAGGACCGAGCAGAGCACGTTGGCAATCATGATCGCGAGCGCCAGGAGTGCACACTTGCCGTAGTCAGTGGCCTTCATGGCGAAGATGGTAACCGCTGCGCTTGACCCCAGGGCATTGATGCATCATCATCAGATGCATGCGCACCACGCTCAACCTTGACGACGACATCCTCGGCGCCGCCCACGAGCTTGCCAAGCGCGAGCGGAAGACGGCGGGGCAGGTCATCTCCGACCTCGTCCGCCAGGCTCTCCAGGCCCCGCTCATCGCGCCCGGCGGGGAGGCTCCTGTCCTGGGGTTCCGACCATTCCCCGCCCGTGGCTCGCTCGTTACCAACGAAATCGTCGAGAAGCTGCGTGAGGATGGCGAGTACTGATGCGCGCCCTTCTGGATGTCAACGTGCTCATCGCGGCCTTGGATGCCGGTCACGTCCACCATTCCCGCGTTCGAGATTGGCTGAGCGCTGACGGGCATAGTGGGTGGGCGTCGTCGCCCTTGACCCAGAACGGGTGCGTCCGCGTGATGTCGCAGCCCGCATACCCCTCACCGCTGCGGGCGGCCCAGGTGATGGAGCGGCTACGCGAAGCGACGGCGCACCCCTCGCACGCCTTCTGGGCCGATGACATCAGCCTGCTCGACGCCACCGCGATTCGAGCGGACCGGATCCTCGGTCCTCGCCAGGTCACCGACGCCTACCTCCTGGCCCTCGCCGTCCGCCACGGGGGGCGGCTCGTGACCCTGGACGGCCGAATCCCCCTTGAGGCCGTTCCCGGGGCGACGCGCGAGCAGCTCCTCGCCCTCTGACGCCCTCACCGTCCCGACAAGAACGTCTCGCCCACCACCCGCCGAAACACCGCCTCCACTGCGTCAGGAGCGAGCCCCGCCGCCGTCGCCCGGGCACGCAGCCGTGCGAAGATGGCTCGCTCGCGGTCGGCATCGACGACGGACACACCCGCCGCGCGCTTCTGCTCCCAAAGCGCCGTCACGAGACGGCCGCGCTGCCCCAGGAGCGCGAGGATGGCGTCGTCGATACGATCGAGTTCGTCGCGAGTGGACTTCACGCGCGCGCCTCGTCTCGCAGCGTGCGCATCGTGCCGGCGGTGACCCCGAACTGCTCGTGGGCGGCCACGCGCCTGAGCACTTCGCCGGCGCTCATGGAGCCGGCCAGAAGCGCCGCGTACGCCGAGAGCACCGCGGCGGTCTCGGGCTGCGACTCCCACACGAACTCCACCCGAAAGCGCCTGACGCCGGCCGCGAGCAGGCGAGGCACCGCACGCGCTGCCGACTGGGCCCGGGCGTTGAACACCGTGTTGCGACAACCCACGTCCACCACCACCGGATGCTCACGACCCGCATCGTCCTTCAGCGCGACGCGGTGGGCCTCGCAGGGGCGGCCGCACGACTTATAGTCGCGACCGGTAGAGAGGGTGTGCGCGTAGACGCAATGTTCGGTATGGAAGGTGCTGATGTGGTGATGGGCGACGACGGTGAGGCGCTCGGCCGGGAAGCGCACCAACAGCGCCATGAGCTGAGCTTCGTCCAGGTCGTGGGCTGCGGTGAGCGTGTCGGCGCCGCGGGCAAGCAGGTGCTGCGCGGTCACGGAATTGGTGACATTGAGCGAGAAGTCCCCGTGGACCACGGGTCGTTCGGCCTCGGCCAGCGCAGAGAAGTGGACCAGGCCAGCCCAGTGGCGGACGAGCACCGAGTCCGGCCGAAGCGCCGCGATGCGACGATCCAGCGCCTCTTCTCCAGGTTTGTGCACGCGAACCGTAGCGATGCCGACCTTCAACCCGGCCGCCCGCGCGCGATCGACGGCCTTGCCGAGGCCAACCATCTCCATCCAGTCGAGCTCGACCATCGACAGCCCGGCGGCGATCACCGCATCGAGTTGGGCGTCGGTGCGGCAGAGCGGCACGAGCTCCGGCGAGGCTGGAGGGCGCCAGGACCGCGCGGCTTGAAGCGTCACCGCCTCGGCCACGACCCGTGCCGCCACCCCGTCCGTGGCGACCTCGTGCCGCAACGACGCCAAGACCCGGTCGAGCAGCCGCGGGGCAAGCTCCCGCCGGCACGCCTTGAGCACGCTCGGCGGGACATGGAGCCCGGCTGCGAGCCCGCTGGCATCGAGCTCGCGGAGGCGGAAGGGCGTTCCGCCGAACGCGCCGAGCTTGTCACGCAACAGCGCCTGGTCGAGGCCCGCTCCGGAGGCCTGCGCCAGTGAACCGACCGCGGCCTCGACCGCGACGCCCCGGCACCGCATCTGCACACGCAAACCGGCGCCGAGCCCGCCGGATACCAGGACGTCGACGGGAAGCCGACCCTCGGGCTCCCCTTGGGCGCACAGGCGCTCCGCCTCGAGTTCCAGGCGAGGATCCCGCGTGATCCACACGAGGTCGCCCACCGACACTCGCGCCAGGCTGGTGTTCTCCCTGGGGAACTGCAGCCACCACCCCTCCCCCGCGGGCGCCACGCCCCACACGGTCCCGCCCGGCTCTTCGGCTTGGGGATGGCCGGTGTCGAAACCGACGCCGAGTCCGGGAATCGGCGTGATCGCCGCCTCCAACTGGGCGCCCGCACCCGGCGGCGTGGCCGCCGGCAGGCCGACACCACCGGTGCCCTGGCGCCGTTCGGGCTCCACCCGCACGCTCGACCGGCCAAGCTCGACGACCCGCCCGAAGCACACGCCTCGGTGCTTGGGGAAGCGACCTTCGACGAGGCGTTGGTGGTCGCTCCCCCCGAAGAACCCCTCCCCCAGTCCGCGCGAGTACGACAACGCCATCCGCGCCAGGTCTCTGGCGGGCGCGGGCGCCTCCCCCGCCTCCAACGCGTCCAGCGCCCGCTGATAGCCCTGCACGGCCGTCATGACGTAGGCGGGCCCCTTCATCCGCCCTTCGATCTTGAGGCTGGCGATGCCGAGCTTCACCAGGCCAGGGAGCGCGAGGAAAGCGGCCTGGTCGAGCGGCGACAACAGGTAGCGAACGTCCGCAGTGTCGACGGTCTGCCCATCGACGACCAGCGTGTACGGCAGGCGGCAGGACTGGGCGCACTGCCCACGGTTGGCCGAACGCCCGCCCCAGGCCTCACTGGTGAGGCACTGGCCGCTCCACGATACACACAGCGCGCCGTGAACGAAGACCTCCAGCTCCAGCTCGGTCCCGGCGGCGACGCGGCTGATCTCGGCGAGGCTCAGCTCGCGCGGCAGGACGATGCGGCAGCAGCCGAACGACGCCGCAAGGCCCGCCGCCTCGGCGCTGGAGATGGTCATCTGCGTTGACGCGTGCACATGCAGGGTCGGCGCGAGCGCCCTGGCCAAGAGCGCCACCGCCGGGTCCTGGACGATGATTGCATCCACCCCGGCGAGCGCGGCTGCCCGGACGATCGCCTCGATCAGCGGCAGCTCGTCCTCGAAGACCAGGGTGTTGAGCGTCAGGAAGGCCCGGGCACCGCTGCGGTGGATTCGGTCCACCATCGCGGGAAGCGTCGCGACGGGGAAGTTCTTGGCGCGGGCGCGCGCGTTGAGACCCTCGTCAAGACCAAAGTAGACCGCGTCCGCCCCGGACGCGAGCGCTGCGGCCAGCGCCGCTTCGTCTCCAGCCGGCGCGAGAATTTCGGGTCGCTTCATCGCGCCGGAGCCTATCTCGGGGGGCGTTACGGGGGGCTGGCCCCCCGTCCCCAGATCGTTCGAACCGCAGCGAGCACCGTCGCGACGTCAACGGCGAGACAGGGCGTTCCCCAACCACAACTCTTCCGGTAGCAGGGCTGGCACCACAGACGCTCGGGGCGCTCGACCCCGACGCCGACGCCGGTGGTCTCGGATGCCGTGGAGCCGTGGACCATCACCACCGGAGCGCCGCAGGCCGCGGCGAAGTGGGCGGCGCCAGAGTCGTTGCTGACAAACACCGCGCACCCGGCCAACGAAGCCGCGAGGTCAGCCAACGGGAGCGCTTCGAGCACCGTCACCCCCGCCAACTCCGCCCGCACCACCTCGCCTTCGCCGGGACCGCAGAACGCGATGGTGGGCACGTCGAGGGCGGCAGCAAGCGCGCTGAAGCCTCGCCAGCGTGCCGTTCGGGTGGGAGTCCAGGGATTCAGCGCGACGAAGCGTTCAGGCAAAGGCGATCGCACGCCGCGTGGAGAAAACACTGCGGGACCGGGCGCAGCCGCTCCCGCTGCGAGCACGATGCGAGCGTATCCATCTCGGCGGTGCTCCAACTGCGGAACCAGCGTCTTTCGATAGCGCCAACGAGGTCCGATGCCGATGGTGGGGAGGTGGCGCCATACACGCGAGGCGTGCCAGGACGGCTTGAACATCACCGCAAGCCCAGCGGAGTCGGGCACGTCGTCGCCGTCGCGAACCTCGAGGCCGGCGTATAATTCCCGCGCCCAACGGCCGCGCGTGTGGACCACCGTCGGGCCGAGCGCGGTGAGGCTCCAGATGCCCGGCAGCGCCATCACCGCATCGCCGAGGTGATCTGGCGCCCGGATTACGACGCGCGTTTCGGCGGTCACGCGTCGGGAATCGTCGTGCTCGGCCCGAGCCCCAGTCGGGTCAGGTGGACCGCTTCAGCCTCCGGACGCCCAACCAAGAAGCCCTGGACGAGCGTGCAGCCCAGCTCCACGAGCCGATCACGCTCGGCTTGCGTTTCGACCCCCTCCGCGATCACGGTGCGACCAAGCTCGTGGGCCATTCCCATCACCGCTCGGGTGATGGGTTCATCGCTGGAGCCGAGCGCGCGCACGAACTCACGGTCCAGCTTGACCAGGGCAACCGGGAGGTGATGCAGCCGCGCCAGCGAGCTCACCCCCATGCCAAAATCCTCGATCGCGAAGCGGACGCCCTTGTCGCTCAGCGCGCGGATGCGGGGCAACCAACGCTCCTCGTTGCGACTCAGCTGGGTCTCGCTGAGCTCGATGACCAAGGCGGCTGGCGGAATCTCGAAGTGGATCAGCGCTTCGTGTACCCACTCGACGAAGTCCGGTGCATCCACCGTTCGCGACGCGTGGTTGACACAGATCGTCAGCGGGCGGCCACCCTTTCGGAGCCGACCGATCGCGGACAGCGCGCGTTCGAGCACGTACCGGTCGACCGAGACGATGAGCTGACTCTCCTCGGCGATGGCCACGAAGTGGCTCGGTGAGACCACGCCGAGGGTCGGATGCGTCCACCGGGCCAACGCCTCGTAGCCGATGAGGATGCCGTCCCGCGCGGCCACGATGGGCTGGAGGCAGATCTCGACCTCCCCATCCGCGAGCGCCTGACGCAGCGCGTTTTCGATGGCGACCCGCTCGGCCAGCCGACCCTGCAGGACGGAGTCGTAGGTCGAGGCCCGATCACGGCCGCCGGCCTTGGCTTCGTACATCGCCATGTCGGCCTCGCGCACCAACTGAGCGGGCACATGCTGCGAGGAGGCCAGGGCGACGCCGATGCTGGCAGTCACATGGTAGACCCCCCCGCGGTAAGGAATCGGCGCGCGAACCAACTCGAGCACCGCGTCGGCGCGCGCGAGCGCCACCTTCGGATCGGCGATGTCGAGCAGCACGATGCCGAACTCGTCGCCCCCGAGACGGGCCACGGTGTCCCCCGGCCGAACGCAGGAAGCCAGCCGGCGACCGAGCTCGGCGAGGAAGTGATCTCCGGCCGCATGACCGAGGCGATCGTTGAGCACCTTGAGCCGGTCCAGGTCGAGGAAAAGCAGGGCCACGGCGGGCACTGGGGAGCGGGCGCGTCGGGCCAGCGCCATGTCCAGCCGATCGTAGAGCAGCGCGCGGTTCGCGAGCCCGGTCAGCGGGTCGTGCAGTGCATCGTGACGGAGCTGGTTGTGGGTGGAGTCCACCTTTTCCAAGAGGGCGTTGAGGGAGCCCGCGAGGCGGTCCAGCTCGTCCTTACCGGCAACCGGGAGGCGGAGGCCGGGCTCGCCACCCGTGCGAATCCGGTCCGCCAAGGCTGAGAAGCTCTGCAAACGCCGCAGCACCGTCCGGTCGAGGAAGAACAGGAGCAGCGCGGTGGCCAGGCCCCCAACCAGCGCCAGGTCGCGACCGGCCGCCACCACCCGATCGAACAGCGACTCTTCGCCGCGCGGGGAGCGTTGAAGGACAACCGCGAAGGGCGCGCCCATGGTGAGCTCCGAGGCCCCCACCAGCGCGTCCGCACTCGACGCCGCCTGACCCAGGGTGACGGTGGCGCCGAGCATACTGCTGAGTCGCGAAAGCCTACCTGCTTCCATATGCCGCGCCGCGATCAGCACCCCGGCGCGACCGTCGGCCGCCCTCGCCGGGACGGTCGCGACGAGCCACGGCTCGCCGGAAACCAGCAACCAGCGCGTGACTCCGACCCCGCTTCCGAGCACCTCCGGCACCACGCCGCCCAGTTCGGACCCGAGCGCCGCGACCGCTTCTTCCGGACCATGGGCGAGGACCAGGGCATCCACGTCCAACGCGTCGCGGGCCGTCTCGAAGGCAGCGCCATCGGGCGGCGGGGCGGCGGCGAGCGTGGCGAGTACGTCGTCCCTGGCCGCGATCGCCGTGACCGCGACCAGCAGACCCTCGGCCTCTCGGCGGAGCTCGGTGCTGGCGGCGCGCGCGCTTTCGTCGAGCGCGGCATGCTGGGAAGTGCGATCGCTGGTCCAGACCGAGCGCCCGCCCGAGGCGACACTCAGCCCGAGCGCCACAAACAGCAGCGCTGCCGCGAGGAGTAGCGTGCGGACGCGTAGACCAGTCAACCGAGGCCTCCCGGTGGCACGCTGACAGCATAGTTCACGCCCCACACGGCCGCCCCGCGGAAACACGATAAAAACCAAAATAACGTGTGATCGGATGCCGTTGGCATGCTCCTGCCATCGGCACGGCGCGCTCCTGACGTGAGGGGATGGCCCTCCGTACGCAAACGCGTGGCGATGAATTGCTGCGGCACGACGATGGAATCCTGGTGCAAAACCCCAACGAGGTCAAGCTGCGACGTAGCACCACTGTGGTGCCCCTTAGGGAGGGTCGATCTTGACCGTGTCGAAGGGCACGTTGGCATCGTCCTCGGTGAACCACCGGATTTCGAGGGTGGCGCCGAACTCGCTGAGCGCGAGGTGGGGCTCCAGGCAGGTGGGCGTGGTGTCCTCGCCGGGGGTCCAGAGCTCGAAGATCTCGATGAGCTCGCCGTCGGTGGTGATCGTGGGCTCGAAGACGTCCTCGAGGTTGTAGCCCTGGATGGGGGAGCGCCACACGTCCACCGTTTCGCCCTCGACCGCGGACAGCAGCGCCGGATCGGCGGGATCGTCGGGATCGAAGTCTTGGCAAGCTTGGGTCGACAGCGCGAGCTTGGGGTCACCGACACAGGCGAGAAAGGAAAAAACCGACAGGATCAGCATGTGCACACCTGCCTACCCGTACCGGGCGAGCCCCCGCGCGTCGAGGACCTCCAGCAACTCGCGCACACGTTGTGCGTCGCTCCGCCGCGCGACCAGGATCACGTCGGGCGTGTCCACGACGATCAGATCGTCGACTCCGACCAGCGCCACGAGCTTGCCTTCAGCGTGAACCAGGTTGCGGCGGGCGTCGATTTCCACCATCTCTTTGCAGAGCCCAGCACCCCACGGGGCGGCGGGAAGGACCTCGTCGAGGGCGGGCCAGCTTCCCACGTCGCTCCACCCGCAGTCCAAGGGCACCACCCGCACGTCGGCGTGCCGCTCCATCACCCCGTAGTCGAGGCTGGTGGCCTCACAGCTCGGCCAGACCTCCGCCGCGGTGGCGCCGCCGTCGAGCCGATCGAGGGCGGCCGCAGTCCCCGCACAGTGCAGCCGCAGCGCCGCCCGGAAGGCATCGACCCGAAAGACGAAGATGCCGGCGTTCCACAAGTGGCGGCCGCCAGCGAAAAGCGCGTCGGCGACCGCTTGCGGGGGCTTTTCCACGAAGCGGGCGACCCGCCCGTCCTGTGCGGGCTCAATCCAGCCGAAGCCCGTCTCGGCGCGCGTGGGCCGGACACCGAGCGTTACCAGCGATCCTCGCTGCGAGACCGATATTGCCTGACTCAGCGCATGAGCGAATGCAGTTACGTTCGCGACGTGATGGTCGCTGGGCAGCACAACCACGACCTCCGCGCCGCGCCGCCCCGCCTCCCACGTGCCCAGGGCGATGGCCGGAAGGGTGTTGCGGGCGCTCGGCTCTACGATCAGCTCGGCGCCGACGGCTTCTGGTCGCACCGCATCGAGCATGTCCGGACCGGTGACCACAAGCCACGGCCCGGTCGCCACGCCGTCGAGCCGAGCCAGGGTCCGAGCCAAGAGCGTCCCCTCCCCGGTCAGGTCCAGCACCTGCTTGGGCCGGGCCCGTCGCGACAAGGGCCAGAACCGCGTGCCACGGCCCCCGGCGAGGATGACGGCGCCGACGTTCATGCGGTGGGGGATATCATGCGAAGGCGGGCGCCCACGCTCAGAACAGCTCCGGACGCAACTGTCGCATCACCTCGTAGGCCACGACAGCCGCCGCATTGGACAGGTTCAGGCTCCGGGTGGGGCCGACCATCGGGATGCGCCACGCGCCACGGCGAGCCGTCCATTCCGGCGGCAGCCCCACCGACTCTCGCCCGAAAACCAGCACATCGTCGGCCCAGAAGGCGACCCGGGTGTACGGCGCGACGCCGTGGGACGACAGTGGGAAGACCCGCCCGGCGGTGCCCGCCCCGCTCGGGCCCTCGCCCCCGTCCAACCAGACGTCGAAGGCGTCCAGGTCCGGGTGCTCGACAACATCGACGTGTTTCCAGTAGTCCAAACCGGCCCGCCGCACGGCCTTTTCATCGGTTTGGAAGCCAAGCGGGTGAACGAGGTGGAGGCGGGCGCCCACATTGAGGCACAGGCGGCCCACGTTTCCGGCGTTTCCGCCGATCTCGGGCCACACCAAGGCCACGTGGAAAAGCGGAGGTATCAGGGGCGACCGATGCTGCGGTACTCGAGTCCCGCCGCCCGCACGTCTGCCGGAATGAAGATGTTGCGGCCGTCAAACACGGTGGGCGTGCGGAGGGCGACGGCGACGGCGGCGAAGTCCGGGTTGCGGAACTCGTTCCACTCGGTGACGAGCACCAGCGCGTCGGCGCCCTGTACCGCGTCCATGGCCCGACCGGCGTACTCGATGCGGTCGCCCAGCGCCCGGCGCGCCTCGTGCATTGCTTCAGGGTCGTAGGCGATGACGGTGGCGCCGGCCGCACAGAGACGATCGACCACGGTGAGCGCGGGCGCCTCCCGCATGTCGTCGGTCTCGGGCTTGAAGGCGAGGCCCCAAAGCGCAATGCGCTTGCCGGTGAGGTCCGCGCCAAAGCGCGCAATCACCATGTCGGCCAAGCGGTGCTTCTGGCGTTCGTTCACGTCCTCCACCGCCAGCACGACCTTCATCGCCATGCCGTGCTGCTTGGCCGTGTCCACCAACGCGCGCACGTCCTTCGGGAAACAACTGCCCCCGTAACCGGCACCCGGGAACAGGAACCGCGGACCGATCCGACTGTCGCTTCCTGCGCCGCGCCGTACCGCGTCGACATCGGCGCCGACGAGCTCGCAGAGGGCGGCGATCTCATTGATGAACGAGATCTTCGTCGCCAAAAAAGCATTGGCCGTGTACTTGCACAGCTCGGCTGAGCGGTTGTCCATGAACAGGATCGGCTTGCCGGTGCGCACCAGCGGGGCGTAGAGCCGCTCCATCAGCTGCTGGGCCGCGGGCGAGGCCACCCCACAGACGATGCGGTCGGGCCGCAAGAAGTCGTCGATGGCCGCGCCTTCTTTGAGGAACTCCGGGTTGCTGACGACCTCCACAGGGTTGTCGGTGTGCCCGCGGACGTGGGCGCGGACGCGATCCGCCGTCCCCACCGGGACCGTGCTCTTGATGATGAGAGTGACGGGACCGTCCGCTTGCGCGGCGACCTCGCCCGCGACCGCGAAGACACCGGTGAGATCGGCCGAGCCGTCTGCCGCCGACGGCGTGCCCACCGCGATGAAGACCACACGGCTGTGCAGCAGACCGGCGGCCAGATCACGCGTGAAGCGCAGCCGCCCCTCCCGGACGTTCCGCTCCAGGAGCTGGTCCAGACCAGGCTCGTAGATCGGCACCCGTCCCGCGAGCAGCGCCGAGATCTTGGCGTCGTCGCTGTCGACACAGGTGACGCTGTGCCCGAGGTCGGCCATGCAAACGCCCACCACCAAACCGACGTACCCGGCGCCCACCACGGAGATGTTCATGGGGCCCGCTGCTAACACTCCTCATGCCAGGGGGAAGGGGCCTGCGGCCCCTTCCCCTACCGCGCCATACCCTCCGGCCTCCAAGCTGCGCTTTCCGGCCTGCGGCGCCCAGCGCGCTAGTCGCGCGCCATGCGTGGCGCTTCTATGAGGCGGCCCGTTGTGTCAAGGTGCGGCGCCCACTCTCTCGTCGATTTACGGACGGCGTTCCTTGGGTCAGGTTGCATGTTTGCCTCTCTGGGCGCTCGCTGGCGAGCTTGTGC
>CANLGL010000018.1 GCA_947490345.1 Deltaproteobacteria bacterium | reverse complement strand
CTGCGCCGCGCCCGCCCAGGTCAGCGTGGCCGTCGCGGTTGCGCCCAGCACGTCCGCGGACGTGGTGGTCATCGCCGGGCCGAGCGCGGGGAGGGTCAGGCCGGTGGTCCGAACCAAACCCGATCGCTTGTACTGCACCTCGAAGGGCGCCGGCCGACGCAGCCAGTCGGCTTTGGCAAACTTGTTGTAGAGCAGCCGATACTTGAACTCGAAGGACTGGCCGCCATTGGCCACACACTGGCTCCAACCGGCGCCGGTGCTGAAGCCGTCGGCCGAGTCCATCACGCAGACCATGCTGCCCTGCAGGTACTGCGCCTGGGACAAAGTCCCCGAGTAGTGGCTGTAGTACGTGTCCAACGACGGCGTCGTCACCACGGTGATCGTCTTGCCTTGGCCCAGGGGCAGCGTGACGCCGGTGATGCTCAGCTTCTGACCGCCGCTCACGGCTTCGGAGGTCACCGCAGCACCGGCGGTGAAGGTCGAACCCGCCGGGAAGGTCACGGTGGTCGGATTGGTGCCCGTGGTCGTGAGCGACACAGCGCCCGTGTCTGACGTGGTCGTGGTGAACCCGCTGAAGGTAGGCACATCGTCGCACCCGTCGCCGTCGGCATCCGTGCTCGGCGCCACCGTCGGGCACTCGTCGCCCGCGGTCGCGACGTAGCCATCCGGCGCATCGCAGAACGCGACTGCACTCCCCGCCCCGAGCCCGTCGGCATCGGTGTCCGCGTACCAGGTGCTCTCGCCGGTGGCGCTCCCATCGCTGTCGTCGACGTAGCTGTCGCAGTCCTCGTCGGTGTCCGCCGGGTCGCAGACCTCACTCGCGCCGGGGTTGACGGCGGTGGCGCCGTCGTCGCAGTCGGTGCCGTCGGACACGAGCCCGCCGACGTCCGCCGGGCAGACCGACTCGCCCGTCTCGCCGTCGCCATACCCGTCCCCGTCGGCGTCTTCGTACCCGCTCACGGTGTTCGAGGCCGCGGCCGAGCTGTCCAGCGGCGCACAGTCCTCGCCGTCCGCGAGGCTGTCGCCGTCGTCGTCGCCATCGCAGGCGTCGCCCTGGCCGTCCCCGTCGGTGTTGGTCTGGTCGTTCGCGAGACCCGCGCAGTTGTCGTTCGCCGTTGCGAAGCTGCCCGCCGGCTGCTCGCACGCCGCCGCGCCCGCGCCCTCCCCGAAGCCGTCGCCGTCGCTGTCTGCGTACCAGCTTTCGCCCGTGGTGACGCCGCTGTCCAGCGGTGCGCAGTCCGAGCCGTCCGAGACGCCGTCGTCGTCGTCGTCGGTGTCCACGTCGTCGGCGATGCCGTCGCCGTCGGTGTCGACCACGAGCTCGTAGTCCAGGTCGCCGATCTGCGCGCAGGTCAGGGCACTTCCGTACAGGCGCGCCTCTTCGATGTGCGCGTCGAGCCCACCCACCGCGTCGGTGCCGGAGCCGGTGTGTCGGGCGCCCAGGATGATCTCGGCCTCGGCCGCCGTCCACGTGCCCGTTCCCGCTGCGGTGTAGCTGTCCCTCTCGGTGGCCCCGTCACACAGCGTGATGGCCACCTCGTCGACGCTCACCCAGTTGTAGCTGATGCCAACCTGGACGAGGTTCCCCACGGTGTCGCCGCTCACGTCGAAGCCGGGGCCGGTGCGACCCCAACCGGAGCTGCCCGACATCCAATACCCGGCCTCCAGCTCGGCGTACACCACCCCGTCGAAGTTGTCGTAGTCCGCCGAATCGAGGGAGAGCGCGGACCCGCCAATCTGCATGCCATCGAGCGACACCCACGCCACGAGCGTCTTGTCGGCGATGGCCGGACCGACGTAGGTTTCGCTGCGCGCCCACCCGGCGGCGGCCGCCCAGGGGTCGCTGCTCGTCGCGTGCGGGTTCACGTCGAGCTGGCCGTCGGCGATCGAGGCGTCTCCCATCAGGTCGAGGTCGGCCCAGTGCCCCGACAGATCCGACTGCTCCTGGCCTGGCTCGAAAGTCCACTGGCCGAGCAGGAGGCAGCCGTCCCCGTCGGTGTCCAAGCCCAAGGTGTCCTCGGTGGGGCACGCGTCGTCTGCGTCCGCCACGCCGTCGCCGTCGGTATCGACGATCGCGGCGCCCACGGTCACGGTGTCCACGGACCACGCCAGGCCACAACTGTAGTCGGTGTGCCAATACTCCACGTAGCTCTGGAAGTCCCAGGAGGGGTTCACCCACGCGGAGGCGTCGGGGAGGCTGCTCGGCAGCGCGGTGTCGGTGAACACGTCATCATAGGGCGCCCGGAGCACCACCTGCATGGCCTCCGACCCGTCGGCGGAGACCGCATAGAACACGAACTTGTCCCCGATGCTCGGCTCGTTGGAGTCGTGGTCGATCTCGACGATACGGGTGGTGCCGGCTGCGATCCCCGTCGAGTAGTTGATCGAGGCGGAGGAGCCCAGACCGCCGCTCTGCGAGTAGCTCGCATGGTAGGGCGTGCCGTCGGGGTTCGGCGAGTAGTTGTTGAGGGGGATCGTCGTGTCGTAGGTGAAGTCCACGTCCAGCGGCGTGCCCAGGAACGCGTCGCAGGCGGTGCCGTACGAGTACAGGAACGTGCCGCCGGTGACGGTGCCCGTCACCTCCGCCGCGGAGGCGGGCGAAGCAGCCGCGGCGAGGAGGAGGATGCCGGAGGCGCGGAAGGGGCGAGTCGTCGGGGACGTGGGCATGGGGCACTCCGGTTGGGTCAGCCCCAGAGTGGCACGTCGCCGCGCTCGGGAGCAGGGGGCGTGCCCATCTTTGGCGCGTCTGGGCACACGCCGCGATCAGGTTGGCGCGTTTGGGCACACCCTGGCACGTCTTCGGTACGGCCTGGGCTCATCCGCATCACTCCTCCGGAGGGTCCTCTCCGAAAAAGCGGCCGACGAAGAGCTCCACCGCGTCGAAGGGCGGGAGTCGGGCGAAGCCGCCGCCGCTGGTCGTCACCACCTCCCAGAGGGACTCCCCCCGGCGGAGCACCTCGACCACGCGGTTGGCCGGGTCCACCACCCAGAACCAGGACACGCCCGCGCGGTGGTAGAGCTCGGCCTTCGGGCCTCGATCCCTCGCGGCGGTCGTGGGCGACAGCACCTCGCACACCCAGTCCGGCGCCAGGCGACAGGGGAAGGTCTTCGGCATCTCCGGCACCCGCTCGCGCCGCCACCCGGCGAGGTCCGGGCGGACGAGGTTGTGGGCGCCCAGCTCGATGTCCACCTCGGTGCGGAACCACCAGCCGCCGGGGCCGCCCGGGCCCCCTTTCCGGGCGAAAGGTCCGACGACCTCGAACGCCACGCCGATCTGACCCGCGCCATGCTCGTCCGTCGGCGCGGCCTTTTCCACCACGATCCCGTTGAGCACCTCCACGGCGAGGCCGGCTTCGGAGGCCTCCCAGCTCTCTTCCCAGGTGGCGAGCTTGGTTGCCGGCGTGGCCATGGGCGTGAGCATAGCGCGCCGGCCCTCACCCTCCAAAGAACCCCGCCTGATCCTGATACGGCACACCCAGCCACTCCGCGCATTGGCGGTCGGTGTCCATGTCGCCGACGAACACACAGGCCGCCACGTCCAGCTCGTGTTCGACGATCCACTGCAGCGCGAGCCCCGGCATCGGCTTTCGACAGCAGCGCGTCGGCACCGCACCCGCCGGGATCGTCAATCCACCACATCCTCATCGACGGTATCCGTCCCGGCCTCCTTGAGCCCCGAACCCGCCATCGACCACCGCGTCGCAAAACCGAGCGGCACCAGGATGAAGCCCGCCAGGGTGACCGCGACCTCGCCAAGGAGCACCAGGAGCCCCAGCGAGCGGATGCCCTGGCTGCTGCCGAGTGACAGCGCCGCGAAGGCGACGACCGTGGTCGAGGTGCCCAACGCGCTGGCCCAGCCCGTGGTCGCCAGCGACTTGATGATCCCGCCTGGGCCCTCCTCCTCGATGCGGTGGAGCAGGTGGATCATCACGTCGATGCCGATGCCGAGCACGATCGGGAAGCCGACGAAGCTGACCATCGACACCTTGATGTCGGACATCGCCAAAAGCGCGAACCACCACGCCACGCCCGCCACGAGCACGCCCATGGCGCCGGCCACGGGGCCCACACGCCGGAGGTCGAGCGCGGTGAAGAAGAGCACCAACAGGAACGCGACCCCGGCGATGATGGGCCCATCGCGCAACATCAACCGGTACAAGACGCCGAGGGTGACGTACTCGGACGCGATGACCTGCTTCGGGAACTCCTGCTCCATCACCACCGTGAGATGGTAGGCCTCGCGCATATCCCACATATTTCCAGTGGGAATCATCAGCAGCCGGTGCTTTCCATCGAGGGCGCCGAGCGCGTGCTGCAGACCGCGGGGTAGCTCCGAGGCGGACATCACGTGCGGGTCGGCGGCGGCGACACGCTCGAGGTTTTTTCGCGCGGCGACGGGCAGGAAAACAATGTTGGGATCTGCGGTCAGCCCGGCGATGTCGCGAAGTATTTCTACACGGCGCTCCTGATCGCGCGGCAACACCGAGCGGATGGAGAGCACCTGGGCAATTTCGGGTAGCTTGCCGGCTGCCACTTTCTTGGACACGCGCTCGTACTCGGCGTCCAACTCCGCTTCGCTGTCGTAGCTGATGACCAGCGGCGCGTAGGACTCGCGGACCTGGACGCGCTCGGCCTCGTTGAGGTCGGCCCACGCCAGCCCCTGGGAACGTAGCTCCGACAGGTCGTATTCGAACTCCACGTCCTTGCCGAACAGCGCCGCCACCAGGGTGAACCCGCCGAGCAGGACCAGCGTCATCGGCGCGAGGCGGTACACCGCGGGGAATCGCCCGACGAGGCCGCGACGCCCCTGAGGGGCCACACGGGGACCGCGTTTGTCGATCCAGACGAAGAGGAGCGGCATCAGGACCATCGCCACCACGACGGTGAGCACGAGTCCGAGCGCCAGGAGCCACCCCAACTGGCGGAAACCGGCAAAGTGGGCGACCAGCAGCGCCGCGAAGCCTGCAGAGGCCGTGAGGGCCGCGCTCATACAAGCCCCGCCGACGAGATCCCACGCGCGCACGATCGCGTCCTCCACGGGCTCGCCGGCGTCGACGTGCTCCCGAACCCTAGAGTACAAGTGCACCCCGAACTCCACCCCCAGGCCGATGAGCACCGCGTTCACGAAGCTGGTGAAGCTGTTGAGGCCCCCGATGGTCGCGCCGGCCAGCCCAAGCGTCCAGATGTTGCTGACGATCAGCGGCACGAAGATGACCGCGAGCGCACGGGGCGTGCGGAACGCCGCGGCGATGATCACCAAGACCAGCAAGAGGCTGGCCCCCGTCGTCCAGACGATGTCCTTCTGGATCGCGCGGTAATCCTCGACATTGTGACGGTAGGCGCCACCTTTCCAGAGGATGTTCACGTTGGGGTGCTTCGCCTCGGCCATCGCGACGATGCGATCGACGTCGAGCATGAACCGCTCCGCAAAAGGCAGGTCGTGCGCCGATCCTTTGGGGCGAATAATGATGCGGGCCACGCCCGACTTCGACACCAGCTTGAGGTCGCCGCCGCCTTGCTGAAGTTTGTCGGTGATCGGGCCCAGGTCCAGCACGCTGGCGGCGATGAACGGATTGGCGAGCGCGGAGCCCAACGACAGCGCGGCCTTCACGCGGTCGTGAATGGTCTGTAGCTCCTCTTCGCTGAGGAGCAAGAGGCCGAGCTTCAACTCGGTGGCCGGATCCAACTGGTAGAGGACGTAGTCCACCTCCGGAAGCGCTTCGAACGTGGCCTGCAGCTCGCTCATGAACGCGTCGCGCTCAGCCGGATCCTCGGCTTCCGCGGCGATCGTGAGTACGTTGACGCCCCCCTCCTCGCGGTCCAGACGCGCCAGCGCCTGGGTCGTCGGCTCGTCCGGAGGCATGAGGTGGAGGATGTCGCTGTCGACCTTGACTTCGCGCGCGAAGAACCCCGCCACCAGCGTGATGGCGGCCAGAATTCCCACCACCGCGGCTCGGTTCCCGAGCACCCAGCGCGCCAGCCGGCCGAAGTAGCCCCGAGGGGTGTAGGTCATCGCGCGCGCTTAGCCGGTTGACCGGCGGCTTGCGCGGCGCCCGTCGACGTCGTATCGTGCGCTCCGAATGCCCTTCTCCCTCGCCGAGCGCGATGCGCTGATCCTCGACCACCTTTCCCTGGTCCGGATCATCGCTGGCCGCCTCGCTCGCCGGCTGCCGTCCAGCGTTGATGTGGACGAGCTCATCAGCGTCGGCACGGTCGGGTTGATCGATGCGATCGATCGTTTCGACCCCACCCGCGGTGTCCCGTTCAAGGGCTTCGCCGACATTCGCATCCGCGGTTCGATGGTCGACTATCTGCGCGGGATCGACCCGGTGTCTCGTGCGGTGCGGCGAAAACACGACCGGCTGGAACACAAGCGCTCGGAGCTACGGAATCGGCTGGGCCGGGCCCCAACGCGCGACGAGATGGCGCACGGGCTGGAGCTTTCGGTGACCGACTACGACAGCATGGTCGATCAAGCCCGGCTTTTCACCGTCGTAAGCGCTGACACCCCCACCGACGAAGACGGCGGCACGACGATTGTCGACCAGGTGTCCTCCGGCGGCCCCTCGGTGGTTGACACATGGGTGGAAGCTGAGCTCACCGACGAGATCATCACCGCGATTGGCCACCTCCCCGAAAAAGAGCGATTGGTCGTCACCAAGTTCTATCTCGAGAGCCGCACGCTCAAGGAGATCGGGGCGGAGCTCGGCTTCACCGAGTCTCGGGCCTGCCAGTTGGCCAAGCAGGGCACCGCCCGGATGCGGCAGCGGCTGACCCCGAGGCCCTGATCGCTACGGCTCGTCGGTTTCATCGAGCTGGGACGCCTCACGGGGCTTGCTGCCGAAGAGGCGGACCTGGACGCCGGCCACCACGGCCACGCCGATGGCCGAGGCACCCGTCGGCGTCTTGAGGCCCTCCAGGGAAGCAACGGTCGTGGCACGCTCTTCGAGCACACGGTCACCGGACACCAGGAACGAGACGGGAATTTGGAGCCAGAAGTCCAGGTTACTCCCCACGCGCGCCTCACCGCCGCCAAACACTTCGACGTTCCACAGCGGCTGGGCTCCGAAGGCGGCAAGCTCGTCCGGCGGAAGGACGACGCTGTCGATGCCGCTGCCACGCAGGTAGTAGGCGCCCAATCCGAAGGTCGGACGCACCGCGCCCGCTGGCAACGGCGCGATCGTGACGCGCGGCCCCACAAGGATGCTGGAATGGCCCTGAACGGTAGGATCGGGGACTACGTTGGTCGGCGAGTCGACGACCTCTTGGCTGATGACGTAGCTGAACGAGCCTCCAGCCACGCCGAACTGCACGGACACGTCCACCATGGGGTGGACGCCGAACCCGACGGCGACGACGCCGAGCCCACTGGAGCCCGTCTCCACGCTCTGAGCGGCGTACGCGTCCACTGTCTGCACGCCCTGTACCGCGTAGCGTCCATAATAGTCCACGTTCACTGGACCGTTGATGAAGCCCCCACCGGCCCGAAGGAGCACTTGGAAGCGACGCCCCTCCGCGCGTTGCCGCCACGTCGGCAGGTCGAGGGTCGAGTTCTTGTAGCGGAGGTAGTCCGCCGGCGACATACCCAGGCGCTCCCAGGGCTTGGAGCCTTCTTCTTCCGACTTTTCGGCGATGTCGGCCTCGGTGAGCTTCGGACGCTCAATCGGAACGTCGCTACGCCGAAGATCGGTGGTGAAACCACCCATCTCCTCCTCAAGCACCGCGAGCTCGGCGGCGACCGCCTCATCGTCCTGCGGGTCGGTCGGCGCGTCGGCGTCCTTTTTCCGAATGTCCTCCTCTCGCCCAACTTCGCCGGCGACCGCGGCGACCAAGACGCGCGCGACGCCCTCGGCAAACGCTTCGTCGCGCCCGCCGGTCAGCTCGCTCCGGAAGCTGACCGCGACCCGCGAGCCCTTGACGTCGACGATGTCGATGTCGACGGTCGTCCCTTTCACCAGCGATTTCACCGAGCCGGTCACCGCCCACAGCGCCTCGACCCGCTCGCCAATGACAAAGGTGCACCCTACGATCTCTCCGGGGGGGCAGCTCTCGATGTAGACCCGGGCGGAGTAGTCGTCGAAGTCAGCGCTGTCTTCGATGCGCAGCAAGCGGAGCTCGGGTCGCTTCGCCAACTTCTCAGCGACAAAACCTTCGATCAGGGCCGCCAGCTCGACCGATTCTTCGTTGCGCGCCTGCAGGGCGGAAACCAGGACCGGAACCCGCTCGCCTGCGGTGGCGGAGGAGAGGAAAAAAAGGAGGGTGGTCAGCACGGTCGCGAACCATAGCAGCCGCAGGGGGCCGCGGTCCAATCAACCGTCACTGGGAGCGCAGCGCCCCGTACCGCCAGTCGACCACATACACGGCAGCGCCCGCGTGGTTGAACGCCAAAACCCCCGCCGGCTCCACGTATCGACCGATCAGCACGTGCACGTCGCGATTGGCCGGCCAGGCCTCCGTCAGCTCGGCCGGCACCTCGAAGGAGCCGTCATCGACCATGGCGCAGAACACCTCGTCTTCGAACTCCTGACCAGCGGGGTCCATGAGCCCAAGCTGCACAATAACCGACACCGCCCCGCTACCAGACCACTCCAATGCGAGCGGGCTCACGACGGTTGGAGTCAGGTTGGCGCCGTCAATCCGCGGCGACGCGAGCTCCCAGGCGGCAGGAGTGAGCATGAGCTCGGTGGTCGCGAAGGTCGGAAAGCCGGCGACCTCGACTTCTTGGAGCTTCCACGACTGCGTGGTGAGGAGCGTTCGGACCGGGAACTCCTCGTTGACGAAGCCTTGGTAGGCGGCATCCCACGTCGCGGTCACCTCGGCCGTCGCCGCGGTCAGCGTGGCGGTCACGCCCGGGTCGACCGCGCCGAGATCGTAGGGGACGAACGTATACGGAGTCTCGGCGTAGGTGACGCAGGTGTCGAGCGTCGGCGCCCAGTATTTCCAGTAGTCATAGGCAGGCGCCGGCTCGATGAACTTGAAGGACAACGACGCCGCGTCCGCCGTACTCTCCGCCCAGTAGCCACCCCGGCGCTGGAAGTACCACATGGTTCCCGTCGCCCCGACGAGGCCGGTGCCGTCGGCCCAATAGCTGTAGCGACGTGCGAGGCGGTCGACGTCCTCCCCGCGGGTGACGCTGACTTCGACGAGGCCCTCCTCATCGCTCTGGGGCGCGGTGACGTACATCCGCTCAGCGTCGGCGGCGGTCACCGTCGCGAGCTGGCTCCCAAAACGCACCTCGACGTCTGTACCGAGGTTCCGCCCGCTCAGCACCACCTCTTCCCCGCCAGACATCAGGCCCGCCCAAGGGTCCAGCCCTTCCAGCCGCGGGGCTCCCGTGGCGACACGCCGGTCGGCGATCGCCTGGGCCAGTTCGTCGTCAGAGATGTAGAGGCAACCTGCCAGCCACAACATCAGCCAACCTGCCACGTCTCCCGCCTCTCGGCCACTGGCCCCCGCCGCGGTGCCGTGCGATGATCAGGCGGTGCTCATCCTCCTCGCCAGGGCGCTTGCCGACTGTGCCACCTCCAGTGGCGACGTCCAGTTGACGATCGAGGATGCCGAAGCCGCATTCAGCGGCCTGGACGTCGTGGCGTTTCGGGCGGCCACGGCGCGGGTCAACGCCGACGTCAAGTGCCTCCGCGACATCGCTCCCAGGCCGCTCGCAGCGAGGCTCCACCGCTTGGAAGGGCTCCGCTATTGGCTGGACGGGGACGCCAAGCGGAGCCACGCCAGCTTCGCCGCAGCGCTGTCCATCGAGCCCGGCTACACCTTTCCTGCCGCGCTGATCCCCGCTGGACATCCGGTGCTCGCCGAATACCAGGCCAGCGCGAGCCTGTCAGCGAGCACGCTGAGCGTGCCGACGCCCAGGGCTGCCACTTTCTGGTTCGACGGGCGCCTGGACGCCGGCCGGTCCACGGAGCGCGCGACGCTGGCGCAGTTGGTCGCGACCGAGGGCGACGTGCGGGCCAGTGCGCTCCTGTGGCCTGGAGAGCCGCTTTTTCCGTACGACGTCGCCAAACCCGTCCGCAAGGGCCCGAACCTCCCGCTCACGGTCGGAGCGGGCGTCAGCCTCGCCGCGAGCGCGGTCTTCTTGGGGCTCGCCGCGGCCAACCACGACACCTTCGAGGATCCCGCGACCCCGACCGGGCAGCTCACCGGGCTCGCCAACACCACCAACGCCTACTATTTCTCGGGCATTGGTGCTGGCGTCCTGGCCGTCGGGGCCGGGGCCGGGGCGGTGATCGCGGGGCATTGGTAGATGCTGGAACCGGGCCGGGAGGTTGATCGCTACCAGGTGCAGGAGCTCCTGGGCGAAGGGGGGATGGCGGAGGTGTACCTCGTGCGACATCGCACGCTCGGCAGCCTCCATGCGCTCAAAGTGCTCAAGTTCGAGATGCCAGGGCTCACGGCGCGCCTGGTTCAGGAGGGCAAGGTGCAAGCGTCGTTGCGGCACCCCAACGTCGTGGCCGTGACCGACGTCATCGAGGTCTCCGGAAAGCCGGGGCTGGTCATGGAGTACGTGTCCGGACCCACCCTCGCGCAGTGGTTGGCCAGCACGCAGCCCACCCTCGAGGAGGCGGAGGGCATCTTCCTCGGCATCCTGGCCGGCGTTGCCAAGGCGCACCGCATCGGACTGGTCCACCGCGATCTGAAGCCCGGCAACGTGCTCCTGGAGGTGACTGACGAGGGGTTGGTGCCGAAGGTGGCCGACTTCGGGTTGGTGAAGCTGCTCGACGAGCAAGGGGGGCGCACGCGCACCCGCAGCGGCCTCCCGATGGGCACGCCCGCCTACATGGCGCCCGAACAGGTCCGTGACGCGGCGTCCGTGGACCAGCGGGCCGACGTCTTCGCGCTCGGCTGCATCCTGTACGAGCTGGTCGTGGGGTTGCCGCCCTACGACGCCGCCGACGCCCTCACCATCTTCGCCAAGCTTGCCAAGGGCGAGTACAGCGCGGCGGAATCGCTGGTACCGACGCTTCCGGAGCGGTTTCGCCGTGCAATCCGTGGGGCCCTGGCCCACGATCGCGACGATCGGATCGCCGACTGCGCCACCCTGCGCGCACTTTTCAAGGGTGGAGCGGAGGCCAGCGAGTCGAGCGCGCATGTGGTTCCGATTCGCGACCCTGTCGCTCGGCCCACGATCGCCCACACCTTGAACCCGGCCGGGCACGGCCGGCTCAGCGGTTCGGACACCTTTGCCGCCGACGGCGTCGCCGGTGGAGCGGAGGCCTCGACCATCGCCCCGCGAGACCAGGCACCCCAGAAACGCCACGTGACCGCGCTGATCGCGGGCGGGATTGGCGTTGCCGGCATCGCGCTCCTGGGGCTCATGCTGGTCGGCGGCGCGGCGTGGTGGTGGAGCCCCAAGCCGGCGTCCACCCCGATCGAGGTGCGGATGCCCGAGCCCATCAAGGTGGTCACACCCGCGATCGTCATCCCCGAAGTGCCGGCCCCGGTCCTGCCGCCGGTGGCGGCGGCCAAGCCAAGGCCGGCTCCACCGGTGATCGAGGCCCACTCGCCGCCGCCGGCGGCGGATCCAGCGCCGCCGGTGCCGACCCCGATGCTCACCGGCACCGTTCAGATCACCGGCGATGCTGACGAGGTCTGGCTTGAGCGTGCCGGCGCCCGTGTCAGCCCGTTGCAGCCGCCGCCCGGCGACTACGACATCCGCGCCCGCTTCGGGGGCGAGACGCTGGCGGCCGGAACGGTGCGCATTCGGGCTGGGGAGACGGCGACGATCGCTTGCTCCGCGGCGTTCAAGCTATGTCGAGCCAAGTAGTCGACGATCGCCCGAGGCTCAGCGCCGCCGTCGCGACTCTCTCACGCCGTCCGCGATGGCCGCCACCCGAGCGACGGGCCCCCCCTCCCGGAGCACTTGGGCGGCGTGCAGTCCGGCCACCGCCCAGGTCCGCCAACCCGGGGCGAACAACAGCGCCTGCCCGGTGACCGCGTGTTGAGTCGCCAGGGGCGAACGCCGGTGCAGCGTGCCGCCGCCTTCGTGCCAGCACCGTGCCCCAGCCACCAGCCGCGCGCCGCCCAGCCGCCGGCAAAGCTCCACGTCCTCGAAGCCATGAGGAAACCGCTCGTCGAACCGCGCGCTCGTTGGCATCAGCAGGCAGGCGCCGCTCAGCGCGTCGACATTCCGGTCTTCCGTTGGGACGTCCGTCCGTTGCCGCACCCGGCCCCATGTCGAGACCCGAAGCCCAGCCGACTCCACCCCTGCAGCCCCGATGAGCAATGGCCCGCACAGCCCTCCAGCAAACACGAGGCGATCCAGGCAGTCCTCTTCGGGCAGGGCGTCGTCGTTGAGAAGGATGACCACGGCCGACGTGGCCGCAGCCAGGCCGCGGTTGGCGGCTACCGCGAAGCCACGCCCACCGCCCAAGCGCAGGCTAGGCGCATCCAGGCCCACCCCGTCATCGGAGTCGTCCACGATCAGGTGCCGCCACCCCTCCAGGCGCGGCAGCAGGCGCAGCAGCGAGGCGCGAGCGCTGCGATGGGGCACGACGACCGTGACGGCGTCGCGATGATTCATATCATGCCTTCTCGAGCGCCCGGGCGACCGTCTCAGAAAGCTGACGGACCGTGTACGGCTTCTGCAGGAAGCCCACGATCCCGTCCAGGAGTCCCCGGCGCCGGGCGTCCACCAGGGAGTACCCGGTCGAAAGCACGATGCGAACATCTTTATCCCGCAGGCGCAGGGCGCGGTACACCTCCTCGCCGGTCATGATCGGCATCGTCATGTCGAGGAGCACAAGGCGGATGTCCGCGCGGTGCCGATCGAAGGACAACAGGCCCGTCCGTCCGTCTTCCGCCTCGAGCACGTCGTACCCGAGCGCCTCAAGCATCGAGCGCGCCGTCGACCGCACCGCCGCCTCGTCGTCGATGATGAGCACCAGACCGGTGCCGACGCGCAGCTCCGCGCTGACCTCCTGGCGTGGCTGAGCGCGAACGGTGCTGGCCGGGAGGTACACGCTCACGACGGTGCCTTCTCCCTCAACACTTCGCACGTCGACCGCGCCACGATGGGTGCGAACGATCCCGTGCACCGCGGCGAGCCCAAGGCCTCGACCGGTCTCCTTCGTGGTGAAGAAGGGGTCGAAGATGCGGCGGCGGGTAGCGTTGGACATCCCACAGCCGTCGTCCCGGACCGAGAGCACGACGTACGCCCCCGGCGTCAGCTTCAGCACCTGGGCGGACTCGACATCCAGGCTCCGGAAGCCGTTGGCGATGCGAACCTCCCCCGTGCGGTTCCCGAGCGCTTCCGCGGCATTGGTCGCCAGGTTCATGATGACCTGCTGCAACTGCGCGCGGTCCCCCTCGACCGCGGGCACCATCGGGTCGACGTCGAGTTCGAGCGTCGCCGACTTGGGGAGCGCGGCGCTGGCCAGCCCCCGCAGCTCGCGAAGGACGGCGCCCAGGTCGAGGGTTTCCGTCGTGAGCTGGACCCGCCCGGAGTAGGCGAGCAGTTGCCGCGTCAGGTCGGCGGCGCGGTGCGCGTTGGAGATGAGGTCGTCAATGGCCGAGCGGGCGGCGCTGTGTTCGGGCAGGCGCATCGCGACGAGCGAGGCGTTGCCGAGGATGACCGTGAGCAGGTTGTTGAAATCGTGGGCGATGCCCCCCGCCATGACGCCGAGACTCTCAAGCTTCTGGAGCTCAACCATCTCCCCCTGAATGCGGCCCCGTTCGATCTCCGCCTCACGACGGGCGGTGATGTCGAGGATCACGCCGCGGAGCGTCTGGACACGACCGCTGGAATCTCGGAAGACGCGGACCGAGTCGTGTAGCCACACGACGCGACCGTCGGCGGCGTAGGCTCGGTACTCCAACTCGTGGTCCCCCCGCTCGGAGCCCGATTCGGCCACGACGCGGGCCCGGTCGTCCTCGTGGAGTACGGTTCGCCAAAACGCGGCCTCCGCCCAGCGCTCGATCGGGTAACCGAGCAGCCCGACGGCGCCCTCGCTCACATAGGTCCAGGCCGAACGGCCCGGCTCAGCCTCCCAGACGATGCCGTGGAGGCTCGCCAGCAGTTGACTCTGCCGCTCCTTGGCGGCGTCGCTGCCGCGCTTCAGATCGCGCTGCTCGCCGACGTCGCGCGCGAACAGCGCGGTGCCGTCAATGGTGCCGTCCGAGGCGTGCGTGGGGATGATGGTCACGTCCGCGACCACCGACCGGGGCGGCTCACCCAGCCGCGCCTCGAACCCGGACAGGCTGAACGCCCGGCCGGTGCGAAGCACGTCGTCGTACTTTCGATAGAGGCCTGCCTCCGCCACGTCGGCCTGGTCCCTCAGGCTCCCGAGGGGCAGCGGACGCCCGAGCAGGCGCCGCGCGGCCTCGTTGGCGAACGCGACGCGCTGCAACGGGCCCTCACGAACCACCACCGCCAACGGCATCGGATCGATGACCTCGCGAAAAAAATTCTCTGCGGTATCGGCGCGGGCGCGAGCATCGCTGAGCGCGGCGCTGCGCGCGGCATCGTGCAGCCCGAGGGACAGCACCGCGAGGAAGGTTCGCAGTCCCCCCTCGTCCACGCCCGAAAGCGCCTCGGTCCGGACGCGGAACAGCAGGTCTACCGGCGCCTCGGTCCTGAGCTCCGCCCAACCCGCCGGTAGACCAGGATCGGCATCCGCGGCGGGACCCACCCACAGCCCCTCGGTCGCGAGGGCCACGCGCAGCGCCTCGGTCGCGTCGAGGAGAAGCTGCGAGGCGTCGTCGCCGCGACCTATCGCCGCCACCATGCGCGTGACCGCCGACCCGATGTTCGCCTGACCACCCACCACCAAGCTCTCCGTCCACGAGAGAGGATACACAAGTCGAGATGGTCCCCGAGCGTCGGCTACGTGAAGAGTTGGTCCGGTTCGGTCGGCTCTGCTACGAACGCAACCTGCTGGTCGCGATGGATGGCAACCTCAGCGCGCTCTTGGAGGACGGGTCCATCCTGTGCACAAAGGCGGGCTGTCACAAGGGTTTTCTCACCGACGACGACCTGGTGGTGATCGACCGCAAAGGTCGAAAGCTGCGCGGCCAGGGAGAGCCGACCAGTGAGATGGCGATGCACCTGGCTTGTTATGAGGAGCGTCCCGACTGCCGCGCGGTGGTGCACGCCCACCCGCCCATCGCCATCGCCTTCACCATTGCCAACGTCAGTATGGCGCGCTGTGTCCTTCCCGAGGTGGTGCTGACGCTCGGCACGGTCCCCACGGTACCCTATGAGACGACCGGGACGCGCAAGCTGGCCGACTCGCTGCGTCCCTATGTGCGCGACTACGACGCGGTGCTGATGGACACGCACGGCGCCGTCTGCCTCGGTACCAGCGTGCTCGAAGCCTTCTGTCGGCTCGAGATCGTCGAACACACCGCGCTCATCACCAAGACCGCACGCGACCTTGGCGGCGCGAAGGAGCTCGACCCCGCCGAGGCCGTGCGGCTCCGTTCGATGGGTCTCAAACGCTACGGCGGACCGCCGTCCGCGGTCGCGCGCGCCGACCAGCCCGGGGCGGATCTCCCGGCGCCGTGCTTGGGCTGCTCGGGTTGCGCCAACCCCCATCCAACTGGCGTCGCGCCCAAAGCGGACTTGCGCATGGCCAGGGTCGTCAGCCAGCCGCTCCTCGCCTCGCCGCTTGTCGAAGCCGCCGTCGCGCAGGCGGTGATGCGCGCGCTGTCGACGTAGCGGAGATGCGCGCGGACGCGCTCGCGACCACCCTCGGGCTCCGGGTCGTCCGGCTGCGAGAGGGCCCGAACCGCTTCGACGCCCTGGATGCGCTCACGGTCATGCGCGACGACGTCGACGCCGCCGTGCTGGGAGGGAACAAGGTCCGCAAGCTGGAATGGCTCCTGGGTGCGGAGCAAACCGGCGGCGATGTGATGACCCTGGGTCCGGCCGGAGGCCACCACCTCCTCGCGAGCGCAGTTTACGCCCGGCGGCAGGGACTCCGGTTGCACGCCATCGCCTGGCCTCAGCCGCACACCGCCCACGCCGAGCGCAACCTGCGCGCGCTGCACGCTCACGCGGAGCACGTCTGGCCAAGCCCGTCTCGCGCGGTCTCACTGGCGGTATTCGGGCGCGCCTGGGCCACCGTCCGCGTGGCTGCGGGCTATCCGCCCGCCGCCTGGGGCCCGGGCGGGAGCGATCCGTTGGGCACGCTCGGGTGGGTCACCGCCGGCATGGAGATCGCCGAGGCTGTCGCTGAGGGCCGCCTGAGCCGCCCGCTCCGGGTGTGGGTGCCTAGCGGCAGCGGCGGGACCGCGGCGGGCCTGTGGTTGGGGCTAGCGTTGGGCGGACTCACGGTCGAGCTCCAGGTCGTCGACATCACCGGCTTCGGCGAGCACCTCATTCGCGCGCAGGCGCTGCGAGTACGGCGGATGCTGGCTGATAGAGGGGTGCGCACTCCAGCGCCCGGGCCGCTTCGGCTGGTGCGGGAGGCGAGCGCCTATGGGGTTCCCACCGCCGCCGGCGCGGTGGCAGCAGCCTGGGCGCTGGGTGCCGGGGTCGTGGTGGACCCCACCTACAGCGGCAAGGCGCTCGCCCACGCGAGGGAATTGGGATCGGGACTCTTCATCGCGACCGCCAACGGTCGACCGCTCGATCCACTTCTGGCGTCGGCCCTCACCACGCTACCCCCGCGCCTGGCCCGGCTCCTGGTGCCGCGATGATGTTTCTGCTGGCCTGCCTCGCCCCGCGACCGGGTACCGAGCCGAACTCCGCCAGTCGCGCCGCGGAATCCAGGGCGGCTGCGGCGATGCGGGTACCGGACTCCGCCCGCGGCGGGCCTCCGGTGGGGGAGGGGGCGAGTCCGCTCCCGCCCTTTGTGGGCGTCTCTCGGGCCTCTGCCCGGTACGAGGGCGCCGATGCGTGCACCCCCTGTCATGCTGCCGCCGCGTCGACGTGGGGCGCGTCGGCGCATGCCCACGCCCGAACCACGCTCGTTGGCGCCCAAAAGGGCTACGACCCGGTCTGCCTCACCTGTCACGTGACGGGGCTCGGCCACCCCGGCGGCTGGACCGGCGAGGCCGATCTGGGCCGCGGACAGGTGGGGTGTGAGGCGTGCCATGGGCCAGGGAGTGACCACATCACCGCACCGGCGGCCGGCTACGGTGCGCTACCTACCGACGCGAGCGCGTGCGTCGCCTGCCACACGCACGACAATTCCCCCGACTTCAGCTGGGAAAACTACTGGCCACGGGTCGAACACTGACGGTGACCCGCCAGCCGACTAGTGTCCGTCTTCGCCGATGGCCTCGACTGGGCAGTTCTCCATGGCCTCGCGGCACTGGGAAAGCTCCTCGTCGTCCGACGGCTGCTTGTAGCAGATGTCGTGATCTTCGGCGTCTGACATGCGGAAGTTGTTCGGCGCTGCATCGGAGCAAACCGAGCAGAGAATGCACTCTTTGTCGACGAAGAAGCCTACCTTCTTGCTGCTGACGACCGAGGTGCCACCGACGTTGTCTTCCCAACGGTTCTTGAAGTCCGCCACGAGATGCTCCACTACGAGGCGAGCCCGTAGCCTGTCCCGCTCCCGCCGCAAGGTCGGCGAGGCTACGAGACCGCATGGCAATCCTACAGGTGGCCCGCATGGGCAATCCAATCCTGCGTCAGATCGCGGCGGTCGTGTCCCCCGACGAGCTCGACTCTGACGCCTTCCAGGGCTTTCTGAACGACTTGTACGAGTCCATGCTCGATCAGGACGGCGTGGGGCTCGCGGCGCCGCAAGTGTATCGAAGCCAGCGGGTAGTGGTCATTCAGTTGGATCCGGATGAAGAACCGATGTTCCTGATCAACCCAGTCGTCCGACCGATCACCGAGGCGCAGACCTGGGCATACGAAGGGTGCCTCAGCGTCCCCGAGCTTCGCGGTCGGGTGCTCCGCTGGGTCGACGTCCGTGTGGATGCCCTCGATCGGGACGGCAACGCCCTGGTCTTCGAGGCCCACGATTGGGCGGCGCGTGTCGTGCAGCACGAGTGCGACCACCTCGATGGGGTGCTCTACGTGGATCGCGCGCAGGTGGGCTCGCTCGCTTTCTTGAAGGAGTACCGTCGCTTCGGGCCGCCGATCCGCGGGGAGGGAGACGAAGACGAGGAAGACGAAGAGTAGGGCGACAATCAACCACCGAGCTCCGAGCGCCGGTCGCAGTCGCAACGATCGTCAGCGCTACCCGCCGGCCTCCCGCGCCGCGACCAGGTTCGCGAGCGCCAGGACGGTGTTCCAGTTGCGGCAGGTGGCGGTGCCGCCAAGCTGGCGCTCGAACCAGTCGACGGTGAGCCGCGTGTCGCGGAAGCCCGCCGGGCAGTGAAGGTGGACCGCGGCGCCCTGGACCACGAACCGGTCCCCGGGCGAGCGTGCCGGATCGAGTGCGGCTACCCGCTGTGACTGCGGTGCTATCGATAAAAAAGTGACGTGCAGCGTCTCCGCCGGACACGATGCCACGTACGGGTTTTCACGGATGAGGTCGGCCAACGCTCCCCCAGCGACCACCACCACCGGAACTGCGAAGCCCATCCGGGTGCTGATCGCCGCCGCAAGCGTCGCCCCGAGGTCGTTCGGAGGCCGCTCCGTGGAAAAAATAAGGTTTCCACTCTGGATGTAGGTCTCGGGTGCCGCCAGACCCAGCTCAGATGCGATGGACCTCAGCTCTGCCATCGGCAACCGATGCCGGCCCCCCACGTTCACCCCCCTGAGCATGGCCACGAAGATCGGCATGAATTTCTCTATCCTCTCGTCCGTAGTCTGGACATGTCAATAGCTTTGCGCTACGATTCGGCTCCCCTCCTGCGCTTCCCCGGCGCAGACCCACCGCCCGGTGAATCCAATGTCCGAAGCCCTCGCCGCCGATCTCACGACCTTCGACGACGCCGCCAGGCCTGGACCGGCGCCCGACGGTGATGCCCCGGCCAGATTCGGAAAAGTTCTCGGTGAAGCAGGAATTCACGTGCCGAGCACCCTGTACAACGAGGCGCTCGCCTTGGCACGCGAGGGCCATCTTGGCCAGGCCCAGGCCCGGCTCCAGATGCTGAGCTGCCTTGATCCGGACGATGGGGACGCGTTGCTGCTCCTCGCCAAGGTGCATTCGAACCAGGGGCGTTGGACCGAGGCGCTCGGTCGCCTGGATGCCGCGCTGGCCGCGGGTGCGGTGCCGCCGGCGGGCCTACGAGAGGGCCTTGAGAGCCAGATCCGGACCGAACGCCTTCGGGAAGAAGAACATCGCGCGCGCATCGCCGCCCGCGAGCTCGGCGAGCTCAAAGCACTCCGCCACGAGACCCGCAACCTGCGTGGCGAGACGATCCGGTTGGAGGTGGAGGTGGGCGAGACCAAGGACCGCGAGCGCGCCTGGAAAGGCGTTGCCATCGCGGCCGGGATCTTCGGCTCGCTCATCATCGTCGTCCTGATGCTGACGACTCCGAAGCCGGAACCGGTCATCGTGCCAATCCCGACGCCCGACGAGGTCGTCGCGGTGGTCGCCCCCGTGGTTGCGCCGGTTGCGGCCATCCTCAGCCCCGAAGCCGATGTCGCACCGGCCGGACCGCGCCTCCACACCATCCGCAAAGGCGAGACGCTCGGGCTTCTGGCCTCGAAGTACTACGGCAAGAGCTCCCGCTGGCAGAAGATCCTCGACGCCAACCCCCAGCTTGGCGCGGACGGCGCGAAACTGGCGCTGGGCATGGAGCTGACCATTCCGGAGTAGCCGCCGGGCCTTATATTAGCCGCCCGCGGCCAGGAGCAGGTCAAGGTAGGCCTCGATCTCTCCCGGCGTCTTCGGGTCCGGGTAGGCGCGAATCTGTCCGAGCTTGTCAACGAGCAAGAAGCGGCTGCCGTGCAGGACCGTCTCGGGCTGCGTCGCGGTGGCCGGCGACCGCTCCATCAAGAGCTTGAACCCATCGACGACCACCCGGCGCATCTCCGCGGTGTCGCCGGTCAAAAAGCGCCAGGTCGGGTGCTTGGCGCCGAAGCGAGCGCCGTAGTCCGCGAGCTTGGCTGGCGTATCCGTGCCCGGATCCACGCTGAACGACAAGAACTTCAGCGTCTCGACCTCCTCGTACTTCGCGGCCACCGAAGACATCCGGGCGCTCAGCGTCGGACAGATGTCAGGGCAGCTCGTGAACATGAAGTCGGCGATCCAGGTCTGACCGGCGAGGGTCTGGCGGGTGACCGTGGTCTGGGTCTGATCGACCAGCGTGAACTCCGGGACTCCGCCGAGACTAGCCAGCTCCAGACCCGGAATAGACGGGCCCGTGGCACAACCCAGCAGCCAAAGCAGGCTCATTTCAGCTTGGCCAGCGCGCGTCGGGCCGCTTCATTTTTTCCCACGCTCACGGCCTGCTCGTATGCCGACTTCGCGTCCGGCGTGCGCTGCTGTGCCGCAAAAACCAGGCCCAGTCGGTACCAGGCCTGACCGCGGAAGTCGGCGGGCGCGTCCTTGAAGTTGACGTAGGCGCGTAGCTCCCGTTCCGCGTCGGGATGTTTGGACTGGCGCGCGTAGACCACCCCGAGGTGGTAGTGCGTTCGCTGATTGTCCGGCGCCGTCGTCAAAACCGAGCGGTACATCGAGATTGCGTCGTCGTAGCGCCGCATCTGCGACAGAACCCGCCCGGCGGTCATGTTGTTGATGATGTTGTTCGGGTACTTGGTGCGCCCGTACATGGAGCGCGCGAGGGCGTTCTTGAGGTCACGCTCCTCGATGTAGGAGTAGGTCAGCGCGAGCGTGGCCGCCGGGCTCATCAGGACACCATCCTTCTCGACCTCCTTGATGAGCCGTTTGCCTTCGTCGCGATCGTCGGTACCGTCGGGCAAAAGCGGCGTCGCGCGTGCAATGACCGTGCGCCAGTACAGATACATCCCATCGCCGAGCACGGGATCGACAAACGCGGGCGCCGCGGCCTTGACCTCCGCCAGGGCGCGGACCGCGTCGACTCCATCTGAGAGCGCCGCGAGGAATTCAGCCCGCCGCATATGATGAATCGCGCTGATTCCCTCCATGCCCGCCAGCAAGAACGACTCGATCGCCTCGTTCCCGGGGACCAACTTTCCCGCCGCGATCTGGCGAAGCGCCGCGTCGTTGGCGCTTCGATATTGGCTCTCATATCGAAAATCGAAATTCTCAAACATCAGCGCCTGATAGATCACCGCGCTACCCGCCGGCCCGATGCCGGTCGTCGGGTACTCCGCCGAGAGCTTATCCAGCTCTGCCTTGGATTCTTTATAACGTCGAGCATAAATCCCATCGATCGCCTTCCGACAGCGGTCGGCGAAGCCGACCTCAAGGCGAAGGACCTCCGCCGCCCTGTAGGTCAGCGGCGAATAGGCCCGGTTGCCCGGAGTGTCGTCGGCCGAGACGGGGACATCGAGGGCGGCCTCCTTCTCCGGTCCGCGCGCGCCGCCCACCGTGTTTTCGTGCAGTTCCCCTTCCTCCTCGCCGGCACGGGCAACCGGCGCTGCAAGCAAGGTGACAGCGAGGAGAAAGCGGATCATGCCAAGGCTCCATGGCGACGGAGCGCCGCGTCCAAGATGCGCTCCTCCACCAGCGTGCCGTCAAAACGGTTGACCTGCCGAATTCCCGTGGGGCTGGTGACGTTGATCTCGGTCAGCCACCCACCGATGACGTCAATCCCCACGAAGACGAGCGCCTCAGCCTGCAAGGTCGGCCCGATGCGCGCGCAGATCTCGAGCTCGCGGGGGGTCAAGGTGGTCGCGTGTGCGGTGGCGCCAACGTGGAGGTTCCCTCGGTGATCGGCTTTTCCGGGTACCCGGAGCACCGCGCCGACCGGCTCGCCATCGACCAGCAGGATGCGCTTGTCCCCGTCAGCGATCTCGGGCAGGTGGCGTTGTGCGAGGATGAATCTGCGCCCTTCATCAGAAAGAACCTCGATCATCGAGCGAAGATTCGGATCCCCCGTCTGGGTGACCAACACCCCGCGCCCACCGTTGCCATCCCACGGCTTGAGCACCACCTTTGCCGGCTGCGCCGCCGCAAAGGCCATGATTCGCGCAATGTTGTTGCTGATCAAGGTCGGCGGAGTGAGGTCGTCGTACGCGGCGGCGAAGAGTTTTTCGTTGCGCGCACGCAGCCCCGCGGGCGCGTTGAGCACCAAGGTGCGCGTGCCGACCATGTCCAGCAAGTAGGTGCTGAAGATGTACGTCATGTCGAAGGGGGGGTCCTTTCGCATCCAGACCACGTCGAAATCGGCGAGTTGCACCTCCGCCCATTGCTGTCGATCAAACGCGGTTGCGCGCGTGTCGACCCGTTGGGCCCGCGCAAAAGCGCGACCGCCTTGCCCCCACATCGCCGAGGGGTGGCACCACCACGCCTCCCAGCCCCGTCCGGTGCTCGCCGCCATCAGCGCCACCGTGGAGTCACCGGGGAGGTCGAGCGTGTCGAGGTCGTCCATCACAAACAGCGAGCGCATCTCCCCTCCTACTTGCCGATGCAGAAGCGCGCGAACAATCGGTCGAGCACCCCTTCCCGAACGGTAGAACCATCGAGCTCCGCTACCGATTCCAGCGCGGCGTAGACGAGCTCCACGCCGACGGCGGCCCCCGCTGTCGACAAGGCGCCGGCTGCGTCGTGGAGGTGCGACGCGACGCGAGCAAACAGCTCCGCCTGGCGCGCGCTGACCAGCACCAACCCCACCGCCCCCGGCGTCTCCGACGCGAGCGCCGCTACGATCCGCCCACGGAGCGCATCGACACCCTGGCCCGTCTTGGCAGAGACGGCCCCCGCCCGCGGCGAAACGTCGCCCATGGTGAGCACCACGAGCTCCCCGGACGCCCCCGCCGGCGCGGCGCCGCCCGGCGGTACGCAGCGCAGAACCAGATCAGCGGACGCACGGGCGGCCGCAGCGCGCGCCACACCTTCCGCCTCGATGACGTCGGCGCACTCGCGCTCCCCGGCGGTGTCCACCAGGACAATCCGCACCGCATCGAGCTGCAACGTCGCTTCCACCACGTCCCGCGTCGTTCCCGGCGTCGGGGCGACGATTGCCCGGTCCGTGCCGAGCAGCGCATTGAACAGGCTCGACTTCCCGGCGTTGACCGGTCCGGCGAGCACCACCCGCGCCCCCTCCATCGCGATCTTCCCCCCGGCCCAGGTGGCAGCCACCACCGAAGCGCGCGTGGCCAGGGCCGACAATCGGGCGGCCAACGCCACGTCGGCCGGGACCAGCAGGTCCTCGCCCGGGTAATCGAGCGCCGCCTCCAGCTCCGCGGCGACGTCAGTCAGCGCATCGCGCAGGGCATCGACCTCAGCGTTGACCGCGCCGTCGGCCGCGCCACGGGCCAGGTCCAAGCCACGCCACGACGTGGCGGCGATCGCAGCCAACACGGCCTCGGCCCGCACCAGATCCATTCGCCCATGCAGAAAGGCCCGGCGCGTGAACTCGCCAGGCCGGGCAGGCCGGGCGCCGAGCGCTCGCAGGAGGCGCTCCACCAGCAGCACGTTCCCGTGCCCGGACAGCTCGACGACATCCTCGCCCGTGTAGCTGCGGGGCCCCGGAAAGTAGACCACCAGGCCATCGTCGAAGGTCCCGCCGGCGTCGGAGAACCGCCGGTGCCCAGCGTGGCGCGGCGGCGGGATTGGTCCGGCCACGCGCTCCGCGAGGACGCGCGCATCCGACCCGCTGACGCGCACCACGGCGACGGCCGCCGGGCCCCATGCCGTGGCGCACGCAGCGATCGTGTCGCGGTCAGAGGCCACGCTGCCTACTCGGCGGGCGCGTCGCCCTCGCGCGGGACGTAGATCTCGACCCGGCGCTCGAAGCCTTCGCCCACGGAGCGGGAAGCCACCCCGGTGATCTCCGCGATCTCGAGGTGTACCAGACGACGATCAAAGCTGTTCAGCTCACGACGAATGACCTCGGGCTCGCCGCTCGCCAAAACCTGCTCCGCCAGCTTCCGCGCCAGGCCCTTGAGCGCCTCACCATCATTGCGACGGGGCCGATCGCCACGGTCCCCACCACGGTCGGGACGGGGACCGCGATCCCGGTCGCCGAAGCGGGGGCGATCGTCGCGGCCACCACCACCGCCACCGTAGCTGGGGCGGTCGGGCTGATCGCCGCGAGGACGGTCATCGCGAGGACGGTCATCGCGATGACGGTCAGGCTGATCGCCACGGGGGCGGTCATCCCGGCGCTCGCCACCATCGTCGGGTCGGGCGATGTCGAGCCGGAACCGGGCATCCGGAAACTGGCCCATGTTGCGTTCGAGCAGGTGCTGAATGGCGCGGAGGGTCGTGCCCTGCCGACCGACGAGGTGGCGCGCACCCTCCTTGGCGTCCACAAAGACCACCGCCGTGTCGCCCTTCATCTCGGCGCGGATCGTGGCCTCACGGCTCATCGCGGCGAGCAGCCCGCGAATCCACGCTTCGGCGGCGATCGCCGGCGCGAGGCTGTCCATGTTCTTGGCCCACGCGAAGATTTTCACGGTTGCGGCCCCGGCGCTGCCGGAAGCCTTGAAGTGGGCGAGATCGAGCTTGTGCTCGACGGCTGCGAGGGGGACGCCAAGCTGGGCAGCGGCCAGCTCGCGGGCGGCAGAAAGGGTGCGCCCTTCGGCGACGACGTGATCTTCAGGCAGGGACATTTTCGTCTCCATCGAGGACGACCAGGGGGATCGAACGCGTGTTGTACCACTGTTGCAGAATCGCAAGCACGGTGTTGAGTGAGTAGTAAAGGGCGAGGCCAGCCGGCGAGCTCCACATGACGAACCCGAAAATCAGCGGCATGAACTTCATCATCTGAGCCTGGGTGGGGTCCATGCCCACCGTCGGCATCATCATCTGCTGGACGTACATCCCGGCCATCACGAAGAGGCTCAGGAGGCCGTACGGGTCCTGAGAGCTCAGGTCGCGGAGGTACAGGAACTGCGCGTTGAACAAGCTGGGCTCGTACTGCAATGCCGTGAACAGCGCAAAGAACACCGGCATCTGGAGGAGCATCGGGAAGCAGCCCCCGACCGGGTTGACGCCGTGCTTGGAGTACAGCGCCATCATCTCGCGGTTCAGCGTCTCTTTGTCGTCCGCGTACTTGGCCTGGAGCCCCTTCATCAACGGTTGCAGCGCCTGCATGCGCCGACCGGAGACGACGGCCGCGCGGGTGAGCGGGTAGGTCACAAGGCGCACCAGCAGCGTCAACGCAAGGATTGCCGGCCCCCAGCTCCCGACTGCGTCGTAGATCAGGTGGAGGGTGACGAGCAAGAACTTCGCGAAAAGTGCGAAAATACCAAGCGAAACCGCCTCGGAGAAGCCGTGGCCCGCAGTCTCCAGGCGGCCCAGCTCACGCGGGCCCGCATACAACGTGTACGTCGTCTCGATCGGACTTCCGGGCGCAATCGACGCGGCTGGCAGCGTATAGAAGGCACCCACTCGCTGGCTGTCCACCCGCGCCCACTGCATCCGGGCGGCCGTGGGCTCCGTGGGGGCGATGGCCGCGAGGAAAAAACGATCGCCAATGCCGAACCAGCCTACCGGACCCGCGAGCTCGGTGGTGCGCAGCACGCTCCCCGGGTCCGTCAACTGCTCCAGATCCCCGTCCACCAGGGCGACGAGGGACGGCGCTGAACTGTAGGCGCCAACCGGGGTGACCCCGTCGGCCACGCCCACCCAGAAGGGCCCCAAAAGTGGCCGGTCCGACTCCATCCGGATGGTCACGTCCCACAGGTCCGGGCTCGCCCCGCGTGTCACCGTCCGGCGAACGCGAAACCCATCCGCGGTGGTCCGCTCTTGAACCAGCGGATTGGTGCCGGTGACGGCCCACGTCCCGCCCAGCGCTATCGACCCGCGACCCGCGACGAGCAGCTCGCCGCTGGACAGAAGGTCCAGCTCACCCTCGCCGCCCGCGTACGGTTGCCAGCGTCCAGGGTTTTCCCCGGCCACCGATCGCCAAGCCCACGTCCACCACCCGGTCACCGTCTGGGGCGCCTTCACCCCGGGAAAGCGGACGGAGCGGACGGCGCCACAGTCGCTGACCTCCAGCTGGGCGGTGCCCCCGGTGGTGCTGGCGGCCTTGCCGGTACACGCGGCTTCTGCCGATGGCGGCAGGGTATCGGCGCTGGCCGCCGAAACCGCCGGCGCCCCATCGGAAGCCGGCGCGGCCACGACCGCCGCCTCCGCTGGAGGCTCGATCGGCAGCGGCGGCGCGAAAAAGAACTGCCAAACCCACACGATCGCGAGGCTCACCGCCACGAACGTGAACATCCGCCGCTCTTTTTCGTCCTTCACGCTGGCCCCACAGGTGGCAGAGGCACGGGATCAAAGCCCCCTGGATGGTAGGGGTGACATCGGGTGATGCGACGCGCGCCCAACCAGCCGCCACGAACGGGCCCCCAGACGCCGATCGCCTCGGCCGTGTAGCGGCTGCAGGACGGATAAAATCGGCACATCGGCGGGAGAAAGCGCGAGACAAGGCGCTGCCACCCGCGGATCAGCGTGAGCAGGAACCAGGTCATCGCGAATACCGAGACAAAAGAGAGCCGAGCTCGTGTTGAAGGGCACGGAGGTCTGAGTCCGCCGCCGCAGGTTGAGCGATAATCACCACGTCAGAAGTCGCCGGAAATTCGTTCGCGAGCGCGCGCGTGGCCTCGCGCAACCAGCGCTTGACCCGGTTGCGCACGACAGCCCCGCCCACCTTGCGACTGACCGCGAAACCGACACGGCAACGGCCGCCCGTACCCGGCGCGAGCACCAGGGAAAGCAGGCGTGACCGTTGGCGGCGACCCGAGCCCTGCACGCGTTGGAAGTCGATCGACCGCCGTAGGCGATCGGGCGCTTCAACTGCGCTTGGACGCAATGGTCGCGGCGAGGCGCTTACGCCCCTTGGCCCGACGGCGAGAAAGAATGACGCGGCCCGAGGGCGTGGCCATGCGGGCCCGAAACCCGTGCGTGCGCTTGCGGCGCTTGTTGTGCGGTTGGAAGGTACGCTTCATATCGGACTCCTGGTTGCGGCCCGCGCGGCTAACCCGTCAGAGCGCCCAGGCCAAGCGCCAACCGGTGTTCCTGCAAAACCCGAGAAGTCGATCATGATCCTGCATTTTTCCAAAGTGCAAGACCAAAGCGATCAAGATCGACGCCAGACCGGCCGCCGGCGGGTCGGCGGCTTGATACCGATCCACTCCGCGGGGTAGGACTGACGGGGCAGGCGGTGAGCAGCGGACACCACGGAATCGTGGCGCGCCGGACCGCACCTCCACCGAGCGAGGCGACGGAATGGACAACTCGTGGCCGAGCTTCAGCGCCGCGCTGGAACGCAGGATCGGCGACCAGAACATGGAAATCTGGGTGCGCTCCGGCGCCATCCGGCTGGAACATGAGGAGCCCGGCCGGGTCCGGCTGCGGGCGGAGAATCGCGTCACATACGAGTGGATCCGGGACAATTTCCTCGCCGAGATTCGCGCCGCCTGGGAGGAAACCCAGGCGCGGGTGGTGTCGGTGGACATCACCTGGGATGGGGCCCCGCCAGAGGTGGACACACCCCAGCCATCCCGCAGCCTCCGCGGGGCCAGCCACCTCGAACGCACCATGACCTTCGAGAATTTCGTCGTTGGCAAGTGCAACGAGTTCGCGCACAGCGTCGCGTGCGGCGTGGCCGACGCTCCGGGCGTCGCCTACAACCCGCTCTTCATCTACGGCAGCACCGGCCTCGGCAAGACCCACCTGATGCACAGCATCGGCAACCGGGTCGAACGGCGCCTGGGTGGGGGGGTGCTGTACATGACCGGACAGCAGTTTTTCGACCAGATGGTGTCGGCTTTCCAGAACCGGACGATCCCGGAGTTCAGGGAACGCTTCCGGACCGAGGTTGACGTGCTGCTCCTCGACGACGTCCAGTTCATCGCCGGACGCGACCGGACCGCTGAAGAGGTCTTCTACGTCTTCGAGACGATGCTCAGCGCTCGCAAGCAGATTGTGCTTGCCGCCGATCAGCCACCCCAGGAGATCGGCAAGCTCGAACCCCGGCTGCGCACCCGCTTCTCCCAGGGGCTGCTCGCCGATGTGCAGCCCCCGGACGTAGAAACGATGACCGCGATCCTGGCGAAGAAGGCGGAGGCCATGCACCTAGTCTTGCCATCCGACGTCCAGTACACCATCGCCCAACGGGTGCGCAACAGCGTGCGCGATGCGGAAGGCGTGCTCAATCGACTCGCCGCCCTCCACGCCTTCTACGGGCGCCCGATCACCATGTCCTTCGTGCTGGAGCGCATGGCTGACGTCCTGCCTCGCGAAGCCCCCCCGCCGTCCGCCGACCTCATCATCGAGCGGGTCTCCGAGCACTACCACATCCGCGTTGTCGACATGCGCAGTGAACGACGCCCCGCCAACATCGCGCACCCGCGCCAGTTGGCCATGTATTTGTGCCGCACCGTCGCCCGCCTTTCGTTCCCCGAGATCGCCCGATCCTTCGAGCGCGACAACTCCACGGTCCAATACGCCTGCAAGAAGGTCGACGCCGACATCAAGCGGGATCCCAACCTTCGAGCCGAGGTGGACCTGCTCGAGAAGATCGTTCGAGGTGGCGAATGAGGGCCACGCCGCTGTGGATAAGGGTGCCCGTACGGTATGGACAACAGGAGGATGGCCTGGGGATGACTCGGCATCGTCGTGGCGACCGGACCGGCGCTCCTCATCCCTATGGACAACTCGGGGGGAGTCTCGCTGGATATCCCTGGGGTTGTGCCGGCATCATTAGCTCATTTAACCTTGTGAATTTTCGTTATCCATACTCTCCCCAGCCCTTTGTTAGTAGCATCAACTGATCACAGATCAGTATACAAGTACCCCTTGACTCCCGGACTCCCATGGACCTGCTGATCCACCGCGACGAACTGGTGCGTGCGCTCGCTCGTGCGCAGGGCATCGTCGAAAAACGGCCAACACACGCCATTCTGAGCGCTGTCCTGCTGCAAGCTAGCGCCGAGGGCCTTCGGGCCACGGCAACGGACAAGACCATGACGGTCATCGCCGACTACACGGCCACGGTGCGCACGCCCGGCCAGGTCGCGGTCGACGCCGGAAATCTGTTTCAGGTCGCGAAGGTGCTTTCCGGCGACATCGTCACCCTCACGCTGACCGAGAACGGGCGGCTCGAAGTGAAAGCGGGGGCCTCCGTATTCAAGCTCTCCACGTTCAATGCAGCGGACTTCCCGGTAACCCCCGCGCTTGATCAGGCGCGAGCGCTCACGATGGACGCCGGTGGCCTGCGCCGGGTGATCGATCGAGTCCACTTCGCCGTGGCGCCCGACGACAACCGGTACGGGCTCAACGGGGCGCACGTCGAGGACACGGCTGCTGCTTCCGGGCCCGTGGTGCGCTTTGTCGGCACCGATGGCAACCGCTTGTGCTGGGCGCAGGCCGCCTACACCGGCGAACTGGGCATTGGCCGTCGGATGTTGCTTCCGCGCAAGGGTCTCGGTGAGATTCGGAAGCTGATTGAGGGATATGACGGCGAGGTCAGCATCGCCTTCGGCGATCGTGCGGCGCTCGTTCAATATCCGGGGGTGATGGTTCACGTCCGATTGTTGGAGGCTGACTTTCCTGACTACCGGCAGGTGCTTCCAACCGGGTTCAAGCGGCGTGCCCTCGTGGATCGCGACGCCCTGCGCGAGGCGCTTCGGCGCGTGTCCATCCTGGCAACCGACGCGACCAATTCGGTGCGATTCCAACTCTCCAGCGAAGGACTGGTGCTCTCGGCCCGAAAGTTGGACGCGGGTGATTCCCGTGAGGACGTCCCGGTCGAGTTGACAGGAGAGCCGATCAGCATGGGCTTCAACGCCCGTTTCGTGATCGAGGTGCTCGGCGCGATGGAGGGGAGCAGGGTTTCGCTCGAGTTGGGCGACGCCCTCTCCCCCTGCATTCTCAAGGACATGGACGATGACAACGCGTTGTTCGTCGTGATGCCCGTCCGCTTGGACTGAGGCGGTCTCCGTGCGCCTCCTGCGAATTCAGGCGCACGCCTTCCGCAACCTCGGCGCCGAGGTGCTCGATGTGGACGCCCCCTTTGTGGCCTTTTGCGGTGCCAACGGGCAGGGGAAGACCAACTGGCTCGAGGCGATTGCTGCCTTGGGCACGCTCCGTAGCTTCCGTACGACGAAGACGGCTGAGCTTCTCCGCTTCGGGGCCGTCGACGCGCTTGTGGAGGGGGTAGTGCAGTCCGAGGGGATGACCCGGCGGTACCGCGTCGCCTGGACCGAAGCCGGCCGGACCTTGCGTCGCGAGGATCGGATCGTCGACGCGGTGAGTTGGCTCCGGAGCTTCCGGGCGGCCTGGTTCGTGCCCGGAGATGTGGCCCCGATTCGGGGCGAACCCGCGTTGCGCCGCGCGATGCTCGATCGAGCCGCGCTCACGCTCGAACCCAGCTACCTCGCGGTGGCCCAGCAACTGCGCCGCGCCCTGGACCACAAGGGAGCGCTGCTCAAAAGCGGGAGCGTTGACGGACCGACGCTTGACGCGATCGACGGCCAACTTGCGGCACTCTCGGTGCGGACGGTATCGCGCCGCATGGACGCGGTGGCGCAGATGGCGCCTCACTTTCGCTCCTTCTACAAAGAGTTCTGTGGCGAAGAGGATGCGGTCACGGTCCGCTACCGTCCACAGGTGGTCGGCGACGAAGATCATCGTATGCAGACGATGTTGGCTGCTCGCCCGCAAGAGCGCGAACAGCGGCGTGTTCTGGTTGGCCCGCATCGCGATGATCTGGAGTTCGGTCTGCGCGGCAAGCCGGCGAGGGCGTTTGCATCTCAGGGGCAGGCCCGATCGCTCGTGATGGCGTGGAAACTGGCAGAGTTGGCCTGCGCCCGAACCGCAGACGAGACGCCGCTCTTCCTCGTCGACGATCTCGGCAGCGAGTTGGATCCGGACCGGACCAGCAGATTGGTTCGCGTGGTGAGCGAGTTGGGCGCGCAGGTGTTCGTCACGACAACCGATGCGCGTTTCCTCCCTGCGACCGTCGCGGAGTTGCGGGTGTTCCGGGTCGAGGCCGGGGTCGCGAGCCCGTGAACACGGATGACGGCGGTGGCCTGCCGGGCCGCCCACCCGCCTAGGCGCCGGGTTACGGTCGCGCGCGCCCGCAAGGGCAGGAGACCGGATGCCCGACCCGAAGGACCCTACACCCGAACCCGTCGCGTCGGAGCTGCCGTCCGAGCTGGTCGGAGAGGGATCGTACGGTGCGTCGAGCATCCAGGTCCTGGAGGGGCTGGAGGCCGTGCGTGTCCGGCCTTCGATGTACATCGGCGACATCGCCAGTCGCGGCCTCCATCACCTCGTCTACGAAGTGGTCGACAACTCGGTGGACGAGGCCCTCGCCGGGTACTGCGACCACATCAGCGTGACCTTGCACGAGGACGGCAGTTGCTCGGTTCAGGACAATGGGCGTGGCATTCCGGTCGACATCCACCCCGAAACGGGTCGTCCGGCGGCAGAAGTGGTGCTCACCGTGCTGCATGCGGGTGGGAAGTTCGGCGGTGGGGGGTACAAGGTGTCGGGCGGGCTCCACGGTGTCGGCGTCAGCTGCGTCAACGCGTTGTCGGAGGTGCTCTACCTCGACGTCTGGCGGCAGGGATTCCACTTCGCCCAGCGCTTCGAGCGGGGTGTGCCGGCGATCGATCTGCAGCAGAAAGAGGCCTCCCCCCTGCGCGGTACCCGCGTGCGTTTCCTACCCGACCCTACCATCTTCCAGGAAACGACCAATTTCGTCTATGAGATCCTGGCGAATCGCCTCCGCGAGCTGTCGTTCCTCAACTCCGGCCTCCGAATCGAGCTGATCGATCTTCGCACCGATCGTCGTGACGACTTCCGATACGAAGGGGGCATTCGCAGCTTCGTCGAGTACCTGAATCAGGGTCGCGAGGCGGTTCATCCGCCGGTACACCTGAAGGGCGGCAAAGAAGGACAGTTGGAGGTGGAGATCGCGCTCCAGTGGAACAGCTCCTACATCGAGACGGTCTGCAGCTTCGCCAACAACATCAACACGGTCGATGGCGGTACGCATGTCGCGGGATTCCGCGCTGCACTCACCCGCACGGTCAACGCTTACGCGGCTGCCAACAACCTCCTCAAGACCCAAAAGGGCGAGGTCGCGGTCAGCGGCGACGACATCCGCGAGGGGCTCACCGCCGTCGTTTCCGTGAAGATCGCGAATCCGCAGTTCGAGGGCCAGACCAAGGGCAAACTCGGCAACAGCGAGGTCAAGGGCCTCACCGAGAGCATCATCAACGAGCAGCTCGCCATCTGGATGGACGAGAATCCGGTGCTGGCCAAGCTGATCGTCAACAAGTCGGTCGAGGCCGCCCGCGCGCGTGAAGCGGCTCGGAAGGCCCGTGATCTGGCGCGCCGCAAGACGGTTCTCGATGGCGGGGGCCTCCCCGGCAAACTCGCCGACTGCTCGGAGCGTGACCCCGCGAAATGTGAGCTGTACCTGGTCGAAGGCGACAGCGCCGGTGGCTCTGCCAAACAGGGTCGCGACCGAAAGTACCAAGCGGTTCTGCCCCTCCGTGGCAAGATTCTCAATGTCGAAAAGGCCAGGCTCGATCGCATGCTTGCCTCCGAGCAGATCCAGATCATGGTCTCTGCCCTGGGGTGCGGCATCGGTGAAGACTTCGATCTGACTCGCCTGCGCTACGGCCGCGTCATCATCATGACCGACGCCGACGTCGATGGGAGCCACATCCGTACCCTGCTCCTGACCTTTTTCTACCGGCAGATGCCGAAGCTGGTCAACGGCGGCCACCTGTACATTGCCCAGCCGCCGCTGTACCGGGCCCGGCGTGGCAAGACCGAGCTGTATTTGCGCGACGAGCGTGCAAAGGAGGCCTTCCTCCTTGATCAGGGCGTGAAGCACCTCACCGTGTTCGCGGCCGGCGCCGAGATTTCCGACGAGGCGCTCGTGCCGATCAACGAGCGCCTTGGGCGGCTCGTGCACAAGCTGGAGGCGCTCTCTCGCAGTGCCCACCCGGTCGTACTCGAGCAGTACCTTCGGCTCGGCGGGGCAGTTCCCGAAGACGCAGGGGCGGCGCGAGCATTCGCGGGCGAACTGGGGGCCGCGATCGCGACGGTGTCCGCCGACATCGAGGTGGTCGACGTGGGCGTTGCCGTCGAGGAGGACGGCCGCACTGTCCTGCGGGTCCGGGTCATGCGCGAATCCGCTGAGCACGTCACGATCCTCGGTTCGTCGTCCCGCGACGTCGAGCACGCCTTGCTCAAACGCATCTACGACGAGGTTGCGGCTTTGCTTCCGCTCCCCGCGAACGTGGGCAGCCTCGCGCCACGCATCAGCTACGCAGCGCTCCGACGGGACTTCCTCTCTGCCGCCGAAAAGGGCTATGAGTTGCAGCGGTACAAGGGACTCGGTGAAATGAACCCAGAACAGCTTTGGGACACCACGCTCAACCCCGCAAATCGGACGCTCCAGCAGGTGGACGTGCCGGACCTTGTGGCGGCCGACGAAGTGTTCAACATCCTGATGGGTGATGCCGTCGAGCCGCGGCGCGACTTCATTCAGCAGAACGCACTCAACGTCCGCAACCTCGACGTCTGAGGAGGCCGGGCATGACGCGCAGTCGTATCGCAGGCATGGGTCACTTCGTGCCCGACCGCGTCGTCACCAACGGCGAGCTCAGTCAGCACATGGAGACCTCTGACGAGTGGATCCACCAGCGCTCCGGGATTCGTGAACGCCGGTGGGTTGACGGAAACGTAGGTGCCAGCGAGCTCGCAGAGCCGGCGGCGCGATCGGCGTTGGCCGAGGCGGAACGCACCCCGGCCGACGTCGACCTGATCCTGTTTGCGACCTTGTCGCCCGATCTGAACTTTCCCGGGAGCGGCTGCCTGCTCGGGGCGCGCCTCGGAATCCCCGGAATCGCGGCGATGGACATCCGCACCCAGTGCACCGGATTCCTCTACAGCCTCGCCACAGCGGATGCGATGGTGCGGTCGGGCATGGCCAAGTGCGTGCTCGTGATCGGCTCCGAGGTGCACTCCTCCGGCCTCGACATCAGCACCAGGGGTCGCGATGTCAGTGTCCTGTTCGGCGATGGCGCGGGCGCTGCGGTGGTGGTGGCCAGCGACGACACGTCGATGCTCTTGGACCACGAGTTGCACGCCGACGGTCGCTACGCCGAGATTCTCATGGTTGAGGTCCCGGCCAGCCGCCTCCAGCCCCGGCTTACCAAAGAGATGATGGACGAAGGTCGACACTACCCTAAGATGGACGGCAAGGCGGTGTTCAAGCACGCGGTCGAAAAGTTGCCGGCCCTGGTGCATTCCATCCTTGGTCGCAACGGATATACGCTCGATGACGTGGCCGTCCTGGTCCCTCACCAGGCGAATATGCGGATCAACGAACTCGTGGCGAGAAACCTAGGTTTTCCGCCAGAACGGGTCGTCCACAACATTCAGAAGTACGGCAATACGACGGCCGCCAGCATCCCGATCGCGCTCCACGAAGCGGTGCTCGAGGGGCGCATCCGCAAGGGTGACCTCGTCCTGCTCGCCGGTCTGGGCGCTGGGCTCACCTGGGGCGCCAGCCTCGTGCGCTGGTAGCATGACCGGCGACGCGAGCGCGCTTTTCCGCTCCCGCGTGCTCTTCGTCACGGGCAAAGGCGGGGTGGGCAAGACCACCACCGCCGCGGCAGTTGGCCGAGTCGCCGCAGCCACGGGGCGCCGCACATTGGTGATGGAGGTTGACAACCAACATCCGAGCTTGCCTGCCATCTTTGGGAAGCCCGCCGCTCACCAGCCGGTCGAGGTCGAACCCAACCTTTGGATCGCCAACACGGAATGGCAGCCGGCTCTGGAAGACTGGGTGGAGAGCATCGTTTCGATGCGACGGCTGGTCCGGCTGATCATGAAGAACCGGGTGGTCTCTCTGTTCTTACAGGTGACCCCCGGGGCGCGGGACCTGGTCATGCTCTGGCGGGTCAGCGAGTTGGCGAAGTCCTTCGACCTGGTGGTGGTGGACATGCCAGCATCGGGAAACGCTGTCGCCATGTTGAGCGTTCCGCTGACCGCCGAGCGGCTTTTCCCGAGCGGCCCCATCCGAGCTTGTGCCGAGGCGCTGCTCGCGATGGTGGCACGGCCGGACACGGCCCTCGTCCTGGTGGCCTTGCCGGAGGAGATGGTGGTCAACGAGACCCTCGAAACGCTCGAGCGCCTACAGGCAGGAATGCCGACCCTGCGGGTGCCGATCATCTTGTTGAACCGGGCGTCGATGCCCACGCTGTCGGAGCGCGAGCGGTCCCTGCTCCGCGCGCTCGAACGCGAGTTCACCGAAGGCGTCGCGGTCGAGGTGTTGGAAGCCGGCGCGTGGGAAGAGGGGCTGGAGGCCGCTACCGGCGAGGCGCTCGCTCGCTTGCAGGAGGCCAAACGGCCGGTGATCGCGTTGCCTTCGCTTCCGCGAAACGACGGGGCCCGGCGCGTCGCAGCCCAGATGGCGTCGGCGTTGGCGCGCGGCGCTGGGCTGCGCGTCTTGCTCCGCGGCGGCGCGTGATGCGCATCAGCGAGCTGCTGCGCACCCGGAAGCTCCTCGTATGCGTCGGGTCAGGCGGCGTTGGCAAGACGACGACCGCCGCCTCGTTGGCATTGTCCGGTGCGCATGCCGGTCGCCGGGCGCTCGTGCTGACGATCGACCCCGCGCGACGCCTCGCGAACTCGCTCGGCCTGTCTGAGATCGGAAATCACGAGCACCGGATATCCCTCCCCGATGATTGCCCAGGCGAGCTCTGGGCGATGATGCTCGACGCGCCGTCCACCTTCGATGACGTGATTCGTCGGGTGGCGCCGAATGAGGCGACCCGCGACGCCATCTACGCCAATCGGATCTACCGCTCCATCGCGGCGAGTTTCTCGGGCAGTCATGAGTACATGGCGACGGAGCGCCTGTTCGATGTCGTGCAAAGCGGCCGCTACGATCTCGTGGTGCTCGACACACCGCCGGTGAAGAACGCCCTCGATTTCCTGGACGCGCCCGGGCGGTTGGCGCGGTTTTTGGACAAGCAGGTCATGAAGCGGCTTTTGACTCCCCATGAGGAAGAAGCTGGATTCCTGGGCGGCATCGTCGCTGGGACGACCGCGGTGGTGTACCGACTGCTGGGGCACATCTTCGGGGAGGCCTTCCTCGGCGACATCGCCGCCTTCTTCTCGTTGTTCAAGGACCTCTACGATGGGTTCCGCGCGCGCCACGAAGCGGTCGAACGCCTCTTCGCCGACAGCAGCACCGGGTTCATCGTGGTGGCTGCTCCGACCGAGCCTTCGATCGAGGTGGCCAACTTCTTTTTCGCCGAATTGCGCTCCCGCTCCCTGCCGTTCGCGGCGCTGGTGGTGAACCAGGTGCATCACGCGTCGTTCGCCACCCCGGATGTGGAGGCGCTGATGGGCGCACGGGCGCGCGAGCTCGATGCAGGGGTGTCGGGCCCGCTTCTGGCCCGTCTGGGCGCCGCCCACAGCAGGCTCGTGGCCCTGGCAGGGTTGGAGGCGCGGCGGGTCGCGCAGCTCCGGGGGCAGGCGGGGCGCGGGGTCGCCGTGCATGTGGTTCCCAGGATGCGTGAAGAGGTGCACGACCTGCGCTCGTTGGCGGCGCTCCACCCGTTCCTGGTGACCTGAACGACAGTTTAGCGTTAGCTGCCCCACCACTGCGGAGGCGCCGTGCTCTCTTCCCTGCTCGTTGCGATTTCGTTGGTTGGCTCCGCATCCGCGGCGACGATGGAGCCCCAGGTGCGGCTTCACCTCGGCGCGAACTATGTCGGCGGCCCGGCGCCGTTTGGGGTGTCAGCGGGCATGGACGCTCGCCTCACCCGCGTGGTCGGAATCGATCTCGGCGGCTTCGTCACCCCGGGTGTAATTCCGGAAGAGGATCGGATCGCACGGTCCGACAACGCCGACTACTTCGCGCTTCGGCACGGACTCTACTTCGCGCCGGGAATCAGGATTCCGCACCCCCAACCGCGGCGGTGGGCGTGGGAGATCTTCATTCGGGCCGGGGCGGGGGCGGTCTGGTACGCGGACACCAAGCCTGGCGCGTACTCATTGGACGGCGACGAGTACCCGGTCACGGCGGCGATGGGCGGCCTCGGCGGTGCCGACGCCTTCGTGCGCGTGGGAATCTGGGGGGTGCGGATCGCGGGGCGGGCGTGGGTCTACGAGGCCCAGCATCCGCAAGCGTCAACCCCTGCCCTTTTGGTCCAGCCCCAGCTCAGCTTGGAGGGGATCGTTCAGTTTTGATCGCCCCGTTCCCTTGACAAGTCGTCGTTGATCGATCAATCTCTGCACGTCGGCGGTCTTTTTCCGTCGCCGTCTGTCTCCGCTTCTACAACAACCCTGGACTGATTCCGCGAATGTCTCGAAACGTGTATGTGGGGAACCTCCCCTACCGAATCTCTGACGACGATGTACGAGAGATCTTCGGCCAAGATGGCCGCGAGGTCGTGAGCATCAACCTGATCATCGACCGGGAAACCGGTAAGCCGCGAGGCTTCGGCTTCGTCGAGTTCGCTTCCGAGGCCCAGGCCGAGGCGGCGGTTCAGGCCCTGGACAACTTCAACGTGGCCGGGCGTCCGCTCAAGGTCAACATCGCCCGTCCGCGCGAAGGCGGCGGCGGTGGTGGTGGATTCGGTGGTCCCCCGGGTGCCGACCGCGGCCCGCGGCGTCCCCGTGAAGGCTTCGCACCGCAAGCCGTGTATCGGACCGGCGGCCCGCGCGGGGGCGAGGGCGATCCGGGTGGGGGCGATGGCGATCCCACCGGCGGCCCAACGGGTGGCGGCTATGGTGGCGCAGGCCGTCCTGGCGGCGGCTATGGCGGTGGCGGCGGCGCCCCTCCCGGGGGCGGCTATGGCAGCGGCCGGCCCAGCGGCGGCGGGTACGGCGGCGGGGCTCCCTCCGGCGGCGGCGGCTACGGCGGCGGTGGTGGCGGCCCCTCGGGCGGCGGCTACGGCGGCGGTGGTGGCGGCCCCTCGGGCGGCGGCTACGGCGGCGGTGGCGGCGGCCCCTCGGGCGGCGGCTACGGCGGCGGCGGTGGCGGCCCCTCAGGGGGCGGCTACGGCGGCGGCGGCGGTCGGCCGAGCGGCGGCGGCTACGGTGGTGGTGGTGGCGGCGGCGGTGGTGGCGGCGGCGGCCGCCCAGGCGGCGGCTTTGGCGGCGGCGGCGGCTTCGCGGCCCAGCGCCGGCGGCAAGAAGAGGCCAAGTTCGAAGAAGAGCGCAGCCGAAAGGCCCAGGAGTGGGAGCGCCGCAAGGGCAAGCGTCGTCACGACGAGGACGATGATGGCAGCGGTGGCACCAGCGGTGTCCCCGACACCAGCGGCGAAGACTGGGGCGAGTGATCTGGTAGACTCCCGGGGTTTCCCCCGGGGGATTCGCGCTCCGGCCGGCGACGGCCGAATCCCGGGCGATCACGGTTGTACGTCGTTTTTCGGGGGGCGCCGACCGCCTTCTCGGGTTAGTTACGCGCACGCGTAGGACACAGATATGGACCAGATCGCCCGGAACTTGGTCAAGGTGCAGATTGAAGAGGAGATGCGCTCCTCGTACCTTGATTATTCGATGTCGGTCATCATCGGCCGGGCGCTGCCGGACGTGCGGGACGGGCTCAAGCCCGTCCACCGTCGCATCCTGTACGCGATGTTCCGCGAAGGCTTGTTGAGCAATCGTCGGTACACCAAGTGCGCAGGCGTGGTTGGCGAGGTGCTCAAGAAGTACCACCCGCATGGCGATCAGGCGGTGTACGACGCGCTGGTGCGCATGGCGCAGCCGTGGAACATGCGCTACCTCCTGGTGGACGGCCAGGGCAACTTCGGCAGTGTCGACGGTGACAATGCTGCGGCCTACCGGTACACCGAATGTCGAATGACCAAGCTCGCCGAGGAGCTCCTGGCCGACATCGACAAAGAGACGGTTGGGTTCGTGCCCAACTACGACGGCGCCCACAGCGAGCCGGAAGTGTTGCCGGCGGCCTACCCGAACCTGCTCGTCAATGGGGCCGAGGGCATCGCGGTGGGCATGGCCACCAAGATTCCCCCCCACAACCTCGGCGAGGTCATCGACGCCTGCCTGGCGATGATCGACAATCCGGCCATCGATATTCCAGAATTGATGAAGTACATCCCGGGCCCTGACTTCCCGACCTCGGGCATCCTCTGTGGCCGCCAGGGCATTCGCGACGCCTACGAAACCGGCCGCGGTTCGCTCACGATTCGCGGAAAGGTGCACTTCGACGACGTCGAGGGTCGCGAGGCGATCATCATCGACGAGCTCCCTTTCCAGGTGAACAAGGCCCGATTCCAGGAGCACATCGCTGAGCTGGTGAAGGACAAGCGCATCGACGGTGTGCACGGCGTGCGCGACGAGTCCGACCGCACCGGCATGCGCGTGGTGATCGAGCTCAAGCGCGATGCCATCCGCGAGATCGTGCTCAACATGCTCTACAAGCACACCGCGCTCCAGAGCAGCTTTGGCGTGATCCTCCTCGCGATCGTGCACCAGCGGCCTCGCGTGCTCAACCTGCGGGAGATGTTGTCTCACTACCTCTCCCACCGGCGCGAAGTCACGGTCCGGCGTACGCGCTACGACCTGCGAAAAGCGCGCGAGCGGGCGCACATCCTCGAAGGGCTCCGCATCGCCCTCGACCACATCGACGCGGTAATTGCCCTGATCCGGGCCTCGCGCACCACCGACATCGCCCGGGAAGGGTTGATGTCGACCTTCGGGCTCTCCGAAGTGCAGTCGCAGGCGATCCTCGAGATGCGCCTGAGTCGACTCACCGGGTTGGAACGCGATAAGATCGAGGCTGAATATCTTGAGGTTCAGCGGCTGATCGATTGGCTCGCCGGGGTGCTGGGCGATGAGGGCACCCTGTGGGGCGTCATCCGCAGTGAGTTGGTTGAGCTTCGGGCGGCGCACGCAGACCCCCGCCGCACGCTGATCGAAGACAGCGCCTCGGACATCAACCGGCTCGACCTGATCGCGGAAGAAGACCAGATCGTGACGATGTCGAATCTTCAGTACATCAAGCGGACGTCATTGACCGAGTACCGCACCCAGAAGCGCGGTGGCATGGGCAAGACCGGGATGAGCGCGCGCGATGGCGACTTCGTCCGCAACGTGTTCGTCGCCAACACCCACGGGCAGATGTTGTTGTTCACCAACACCGGCCGGATGTTCCTGCTGCCGGTGGTGGATGTGCCTGAGGCTGCGCCGGCCGCTCGTGGAAAGCCCATCCAGAACCTCATTACCTTTGGCGAGGGCGAACGGGTTCAGAGCGTGGTTCCCATCCGCGGGTTTGACGACGGCGGGGACCTGGTCTTCGCGAGTCGTGGCGGGCTGGTCAAGCGGACCGAGTTGGCGGCCTACAGCAATGTTCGCTCGGTGGGCATCAACGCGGTCGATATCGTCGATGGCGATGAGCTCCTCAGCGTGGCTCACGCGACGTCGGACGCGCAGCTCTTGTTCGCCTCGCAGAAGGGGAAGTGCATCCGGTTTCAGATGGACGATCCTGACAAGGGTGTTCGCCGGATGGGGCGCGTCTCGCGCGGGGTCAAGGCCATCGAGCTGGATGCTGGCGACAGCGTGGTTGATTTCGCGGTCGTGCCGCCGGAGATGGAGGGTCGGTACCTGCTCACCGTCACCCAGCGCGGCTACGGCAAGCGCACGCTGCTGGGCCTGGGCGGTCGCGACGAGGGGCTCTACCCCCTCCAATCGCGCGGTGGCAAGGGAGTCATCGACATCCAAACGGAAGCGCGCAACGGCGATGTTGCTGGCAATCTCATCGTCGTCGCCGAGGATCAGATCTTCCTGATCACCAACACCGGGCGCGCCATCCGCACCCGCGTCAGCGACGTGCGCGAGGTCGGTCGCAACACCAAGGGTGTGCGCATCATGCGGCTCGAAGAGGGCGAGCGCATCGTCGCCATCGCGCGGGTCGAGGACGTTGCGGACGAGGAGGGGGAGGCGCTTTTGCCTGAGGCCGAGCTTGAAGGCGAGGGCCCCGCGGAAGAATAGGGGAAAGCGGGTGGCGTGACCCGGGCGGCCAGGCCGTCGGCTCCCGCCTCCCCGGGCCCGCGCGCGTTACCGTGAGCGGCGCCGAGGCTACGACATGGAACGTCCGAACTCCGCGACCGTGGCGGCGTACAACGCTGCCGTCCCCGACGATCCGGGCGCCGTCAAAGGGGCCATGTTTGGTCATCCCTGCGCCTTCGTCAACGGGAACATGTTCTTCGGCACGTTCGCCCAGACATTGGTTGCGCGCCTGGGGGTGGAGCGCACGAGCGCGCTCCACGTGGCGGGTACCGCGGTCCGGTTCGAGCCGATGAGTGGCCGTCCGTGGAAGGACTACGTGCAGTTGGAAATCGCCGCCCACCCCGCCGAGGCGCTTCGCGCCTACGCGACCGAGGCGTTGACTTACACCGCCGCCATGCCGCCCAAAGTGAAGAAGGCCGCGGCGCCCAAGGCGAAGAAGGCGCCCAAAGGCGGCTGAGCGGAGCGCGGGCCCCGGCGACTGCGCTATTGTCGGCCGATGTTGGTCACCCTGCTCCTGTTCGTCGCGCCCACGCCGGCGGCCCCGCCGCGTCTGCGGCTACCTCCAACCGCGGAGCAACTGCAGACCACGGACCCGTGGGCCACGATGCTCGCTGCCGCCACCCCGGCGGTGCTCTCCATCGACTTCGTCGAAACCCGCGCGTTCGACACGGAGAACGCCCGCCACAGCTACGCCACCGGATTTGTCGTTGACGCTGCCCGCGGCATCGTGCTGACCAACCGCCACGTCGTGACCGCCGGTCCGGTGCGCAGCGAGGCGATCACCCAGGAGAACGAGGTGATTCCGCTACGGGCGATCTACCGCGACCCGGTACACGACTTCGGCTTCTACCAGTACGATCCGGCGGCGGTGAAGTACAGCCGCTTGCCGGCGTTGGAGCTGGACCCGGCGGGCGTGCGGATCGGGCAGGAAATTCGGGTGGTGGGCAACAACGCCGGCGAGAAGCTGTCGATTCACACCGGAACGATTGCCCGACTGGATCGTGACGCTCCGCGGTATGGCCGCCAGTCTTTCAATGATTTCAACACTTTCTATATTCAGGCCGCGGCCGGGACGACCGGCGGCTCCTCGGGATCGCCGGTTTTGGACCTTCGTGGGAAGGTCGTCGCGCTCAATGCAGGAGCCCGCAAGGACAGCTCGGCGTCGTACTACCTGCCGCTCGACCGGGTCAAACGCGCGCTGGAGCTGGTGCAGGCCAAAAAGCCGGTCACTCGAGGCACATTGCAGGCCGTATTCGGCTCCGTTCCCTGGGACGAACTGGCGCGACTTGGGCTGCCCTCTGACGAAGAGGCGGCCGCGCGCAAGCGCAATCCGACGCTCGCGGGCTTGCTCGGGGTCAAGGAGGTGGTCCCGCTCGGCCCCGCCGATGGCCGGCTGCGGGTCGGAGACGTGGTGCTGACCCTCGACGGTAGCCCGCTGGACGCCTTCGTTCCGTTGGAAGAGGCGCTCGACGATCGGGCAGGCGGGAGCGTGCTCCTGGGGGTGCAACGTGGCCCTGACCGTCTGGATGTGCAGGTGCCCGTCACCGACCTCCACACGATCACGCCGTCGTCCTACCTGGAGATCGGTGGCGATCTGGTGCACACGCTCAGCTTCCAACAGGCCCGCAACGCGAACGTCGCAGTGCGGGGGGTGTACGTCGCCTCGGCCGGGTATTCGCTTCGGCAGGCCGGGGTGCCCGACGGCGCGCGCATCGATGAGGTCGATGGTCGGCCCACGCCTGACCTCGCGCACTTCCGCGATGCGATTGTGGGAATTGCTGACGACGCGCGGGTTCCCCTGCACTTCGTCACCTTGACCGAGCCGAACCGTACCCAAGTCGTGAGCTGGCGGATGGAGCGGACCTTTTTCCCCGCGCAGGTGTGCACGCGAGACGACGTGACCGGCGACTGGCCTTGCGTGGGCCTTCCGGCCCCGCCGCCGGCCCCGCCGGTGAAGCCGCAGGCGGTGTCGCTGCCGCCGGCACCGCCCGGGGTCGCCGGCAAGGTGGCGCACGCGCTCGTCTGGGTTGAGGCGCGGTTGCCGTTTGTACTGTCCGGCAACGAAGGGGACCAGTACTCGGGGGTCGGGCTGGTCTTGGACGCGGACCGTGGACTGGTGGCCGTCGATCGGGACACCGTCCCCCAACTCTTGGCAGAGATCAGCGTGATCGTGGGCGCCGTGCGCGTCCCGGCGGTGCCGATCTACGTCCATCCGGAGCACAACCTCGTCGTCATTCAGTTCGATCCCAGACAATTGACGGGCTCGTCGCTGACCTCGGCGCGGCTTTCTGCCAAGCGCCCGGCGACCGGGACGTCGGTGTGGCAGGTGGGGCTCAATGGCCGCTTGGAATATTCCTGGGGCGAAACAGTCGTTCAGGGCTACCGCCCCTTCGTTCTTGCGCCGCCGGCCACGCCGCAGTACCGCGACCTGAACGTGGACGTCCTCGCCACGGCGGCTCCGCCGCTGGAGCGTGGGGGGGTGGTGGTCAACCGTGCGGGGGAGGTGGTCGCCTTCTTGGGCTCCTTCCTCACCGGCTCCGGAAAGGGCGCAAGCGCCGCGTTCTACGGCCTGCCTGGGGACATCCTGGCCGACGTCGCGAGCGCGCTGCGGGCGGGACACACGCCCCCAGACCGGAGCCTGGGTGTGGCGTGGTCCCCGCTTCCGCTCGCGCTCGCGGTGGATCGGGGCCTGCTCGCAAGCGAGGCGGCGGCCCTGGTGAAGGCGGGAGCTGCGCGCGTGCTGATGGCGACCCACGTGTCCCGGTCGAGCGCCGCACACGGGGTCGTCAAGGAGGGTGACCTCTTGGTCGCGGTCAGCGGGAAGCCGACCGCAAGTTGGCGCGTCCTCGAGCTCGCTGCGGCCGAGGCGGCGGTGGTGAACCTGACGCTTTTTCGGGCTGGCGAGCTCCTGACGGTGGACGTCCGGACCTCAGCGGGTCGTGGCGCCCTCGCCACGCGCGCGTTGTACTGGGCGGGCGCCATCGTGCAGGATCTGCCCCCTGAGTTGGCGTTGCAGCAGGGCATCGAGGGCGGTGGCGTGTACGTGTCCTGGCGTTGGTTCGGCACGCCGGCGGATCGCTACGACCTCGCTCCCACCTGTCGCATCACCTCGGTCGACGGCCACGCGATTGCGACGCTCAGCGACTTCGAGAAGGCGGTTGCCGGGCGCGCGGATCGCAGCACGGTTCGCTTGTCGGTTGTTGACCTGGACGGTCGGCCGCGCCTCCTGGCCCTGCGGCTGGACCTCGCGTATTGGCCGAGCGCGGTCATCGAGCAGACGGAAGTCGGGTGGGTCCGGCGCGCGCTCGATTAGCGCGGTTCAGTTCATAGTAGCGTCACGACGAACGTGGCCATCGTGGTGTGGTCGAGCGATTGAAACCCCTCCACGGGGGCGTTGTCGAATGCCAGTTGATGGCTCAACTTCAAGCTGAGCTTCGAGCCCAGAGACGCCGTCAGCGAGGCGGTGTTGTTCAGCCGCAGGTCGGTAATGTCCAGCACGCTCTCGTAGACCTCGACGGTGTCCTGGGCGCTGACGTGCTGGTTGAACGAATACGAGCTGCCGATCAACAGACGAGCCGAGACCACCGTGGCCGTGTTGGGGTCGATACCCGCGACGAAGTCTTCTTGTGCGACGTCCGCGCCCAGCTCTGCCCGCAGCGAAGCGGTCTCGAGCTGGACAAAGCTGTGCGACCAGCCGAGCTGGCCGTTGAACCGGGAGTCGTAGCCGGCGAAGGGGTCGCTGAAGCCGCCGCCGAGGACGTAGATGCTGTTGCGTTTGCCGAAAAACCGATCGTAGCGAAGCGCCGCGAGCACGCGGTCGGCCGTCTTGACAAAGTCGGCTTCACGCTCTGCGGTCGACAGCTTGCCGTCGCCATCGGCGTCGATCCTGGCCTGCCCCCAGTTGACCCCGAAGCTGCCGGAGATGGCGTTGGCCTGCCATCGATACGACAGGTTTCCCAGCCCGGTCAGGGCCATGGTCTCGGTGTTTCCGGAGGTGAGGGCGCCGCCCAACTCGACGCCGGCGTGGGCTTCGGTGACCATCTTCGCCGCCGTGGCGCCTTTCGCACCCTCGAACTTGGACTCTTCGGCGTGGGCCAGTGTCAGGCACAGGAGCAGCATGGTGATTCCGGTGGGTCGGCAAAGAGTATCGTTGTAGGAGGGCGGATGCCCGATTGGACTCCCGGCTCTCCGGAGCTCACCGCCCGCTGGGCGCTCGATCCTGCCGTCGACTACCTCAACCACGGCAGCTTCGGTGCCACCCCCCGGGTTGTGCTGGCTCGGCAAGCCGAGCTGCGCGCGCAGATGGAGGCGGAGCCGGTGGAGTTTTTGGCCCGCCGCCTACCCGAACGGCTCGATCTGGTGCGCGCGCGGGTGGCAGACTTCGTGGGCGCTGACGCCGCCGGCCTGGTCTTTGTGCCGAACGCCACCCACGGGGTCGACGCGGCGCTCGGCGCCATCGACTGGTCGTCCGGCGACGAGGTCGTGCACGCCGATCATGGATATAACGCTGTGAAGAAGGCGATCTTGCGCCTGGGGCATCGGCATTCGGTCACGATGGTTGCGGCCGAGGTGCCCTTCCCCATCCAGGACCCGCAGCAGGTCGTCGACGCCTTCGACCTCGCCATCGGCCCGCGTACCCGGTTGGTGGTGATCGACCATGTGACCTCGGCGACGGCGCTCATTTTTCCGGTGACCGAGTTGGTGGCGCTCTGCCGCGCGCGGGGGGTCACCGTGCTCGTGGATGGCGCTCACGCTCCGGGACTGTTGCCCCTGGACATCGGCGCGATCGGGGCGGACTTCTACACTGGAAATCTGCACAAGTGGGTCTGTGCGCCCAAGGGAGCGGCGCTCTTCTGGGTCGGACCCGCCTGGCGCGACCGAATCCACGCACGCGTCGTGAGCCACGGCTATGAGCTCGGCCTGCGAGCAGAGTTCGAGTGGGCGGGGACCTTCGATCCCACGGCGTGGCTGTCGGTGCCGGCGGCGCTCGACCACCTCGATGAGCTCGGTGTGAGCACGCTGCGAGAGAAAAACCACGCCCTGGTGCAGGAGGGCCGAGCGCGCCTGGCACACGCCCTCGGTGTCAGCCTTCCGCACCCCGATGAGGCGCGCTGGTACGGGCCGATGGCCGCCGTTGCCGTCCCATGGGCGACGGGCGCCGACGCGCCTGGGCTCACCGCGCGGCTCTTCCAAGAGTACCGGATCGAGGTGCCGTTCACCGCCTACGACCACCGGTGTTTCGTGCGTATCAGCGGGCAGGCCTACAATCGGCCGGCCCAGTACGAGCGCCTCGCCGAACTCCTGAAAAGCTGGCGTTAGTTCCCCATGCCGCGTGCCGCGGCTCCCAAGCCCATGAAACGCCCGAGCGGCATGGGGAACGCCGGGTGGGGGAGAGCGCCACGTCGCGGCGCATTATTTATGCGCCGCGCGCCGCAGGCCGGAAAGCGGAGCTTGGAGGCCGAAGGTCGGACCCGAGTTGGTGGCGCGGTAGGGGGAGGGCGCGCCGAGCGTCCTCCCCCGTTGCATGTTAGCGGCGGTAGGCGGCGAGAGCGGCGCCGAGCACTTCTACGCCACGACGCACGACGGCCGGCTCTTTGACCGCAGCGAGGCGAATCTCGTTCCGTCCCCGCGCCGGGTCGGCGTAGAAGCCAGGCCCCGGCGCCACCACGAGGCTTTCCGGGCGTCCGGTGCTGTGGTCGCGGAACTCGGTGACCAGGAAGCGCGCGAAGTCCTCGGTGTCTTTTACCGGAAGCCGCGCCATCGTGTAGAAAGCGCCTTCCGGGCGGTGGAACTGCACGTCCGGGATCTGCGCCAGCGCGTCCATCATCGCCTCCACCCGAGCCCGGTAGGTGCTCCGCAGCTCATCGTAGAAGACGTCCGGCAAAGTAAGCGCCGCGATCGCCGCATTCTGCGCCCGCGGCTGCGGGCCGAGGCGCGCCTGCCCCAGCCGTTCGATGCGGTCCATGAACGCGAGATTCCGCGACAACAGGAAGCCGATACGAAGGCCGCAAGCGGAGAAAGTCTTGGACGTGCTGTCGACGACGACGACGTGGTCCTCGTGTCCTTCGAGCTCGAGCGCGGACATCGGCGGGCCGGAGAACCAGATGTGGCGGTACACCTCGTCGGCCACGAGCCACAGCCCGCGGGACTTGGCCCAGGCGGCCACCCGGCGCAGCTCGGATTCCCCGTACACGGCACCGGTGGGGTTTCCAGGATTGGCGAAAAGGAAAAGGCGGGTGCGTGGCGTGACGTGTCGATCGAGCACGTCGTTGGGCGGGATGCGGAACCCGTCGTCCAGGCTCGTCCGGATGGGCACGACGGTGGCGGCCGCAACCGTCGCAAAACCATTGTAGTTGGTGTAGTACGGCTCGGGCACCAGGATCTCGTCGCCAGGATCACACAGCGCGCAGAACGCGAACAGCAGGGCCTCCGACCCGCCCTGGGTCACGACGCAGTGCTCAGCGCCGAGGCCGGGCGACGTCCGGGAGTGGAAGGCGGCCGCGGCCTGTCGGCACGCGGGAAGCCCGGAAGCCGGGCCGTAGGCCAGCACCTGGGAATCCGCGTGGGCAAGCGCCGCCATCATCGGGGCCGGCGTCGGGACGTCCGGTTGGCCGATGTTGAGCTTGTGGAAGTGGACATCGGGCGCGGCGGCCACGAAGCCGTCCAGCTTTCGGATGGCCGACTCTTGGATGGCTTGGGCACGAAGACTCAGCCGCACGCGGGCCTCCTGGGTGGCCGGACGCCTATCATCCTCCGCTCATCCGCCGATCGCGATCCACTGGCGCTGGGCGTCCTCCGTTTCCTGGCGCCGCAAGAGCGCCTCGACCCTCGCCACCTCTTCCGCCTCCCACCGCGCCAGCTTGACCGCCGCCCTGCGCTTGCGTTGCCACGCCGCCAGCGCCAAAAAGCCGGCCGCCGTTCCCCACCAGAGGCTCCCGTTGGTCACCCAGCGATACCAGTCCTGGCTGATTGGCAGCCGTCCCCGCCACAGCGCATCGGCCTCATCGACCGACAGCCCGACGGCCGCCCGGAGCGCATCATCGGTGGAGCGCCCGGCGACCAGCTCTTGCACCAGCGTGCGGAGTCCGTCCTCTCCGGCGCGCCCTGCCGCCCAGGCGATGAAGTCGGCGCTCTGCGCGTAAGCAAGGTGCGCCCACGCGGCGTCGCGCGGAAACCCAGTGGTGATCGTTGCCAGGGGCAACGGCTCAAGGCCGTGTTCGTTGCTGGCCAGCGCAATCCGGCGCTCCCACGTCGCTTCTCCCGCGTAGAACTGCGCCATTCCCTCCTGCAGCCAACGCGGCACCGGCCGCCGGCCGAAGGCTTGGCCCAACAGGACGTGGACCAACTCGTGGTCCAGCACGGTCGTGAGTGACGTCGCCGTTCCATCACGGATGGACGGGGTTTTCAGGAAGATCAGCGACCAGCGCGGCCAGGCGGTGCCGTCCGCCCAATCCGGCGTGGCGCCCGGCTGGAGCGTATGGAACGCCTCCTCAGAAGGAACGACGTAGACCTCGGTGGTGGGCCCCGGAAGCACGCCTAATCGTTTGGAGAGCACCGGGATGCTGGTGGCGGCGTGGTTCGCGAGGCGGACCAGCGTGGCGCGATCGGACCAGGTTCCGTGGACATCGGCATGAAGTCCGACCTCTGTCGTCCAGCCGCCAGGCGGCTCGGCGATCGTGGGGCGCTCCACGTCCGGTGCCGCCTCCCACCGCGGACCCGCGTTCGGTGCCGCGGTGGCGAGGCTGGGCACTGCGAACAGGCACACGAGCACCACGGCGATGGCGCGGATCCACATGCTGTCGATCCTAAGCGCGGGTCTCGCATAGTCACGCATGCCGCATGATAGTTACCCATGCCGTGCGCCGGATCGACAACGGGCTCGTGATCGCTCTGGTGCTCGGCGCCGTCTTGCGCCTGCTTCCCCTTTGGGAATGGTCGCGACGCCCATGCATTCGTGACGAATGCACCTACCGCGAGCTCGCCGCCAGCATTGCCCGTGGGGACGGCATGGTCGGCACGCGCGGCTGGTTGTGGGCGCCGGGCTATCCGAGCGTGATCGCGGCGCATGCGGAGCTGACGGGCTGGATCAACAGCGTGAAGTATACGCAGGTGGCGGTCGCGACGCTGACCATTTGGCTCCTGTGGCGGTTCACCCGCGCCCACTTTGGCGCCCGCGCCGCCACGATCGCGGCGCTGCTGCTGGCGCTCAACCCGACGCACATCTTCTACGCGTCCAGCCTCTGGAGCGAGTGTTTCTACACTGCGCTGCTTTTCGCAACCGTCAATGCCATCGGCTGGGCACGCGGGGAAGCTCCGGGAGCGGCGCCGGACCCGCATGCGGGGCGGTGGCAGCGGGGAATCGTCGTCGGCTTGCTTCTGGGCGGGTGCGTGCTCTTCCGCGGCGTCGCGACCTACCTGTTGCCGTGCGCTCTGCTCGCGATTTTGTGGGGCCGGTGGCGGGTGGTGACCGCCTGGAAAGCCGGCTTGGCCGTCGTCCTCGCGGCGGCGGTGGTGGTGGCTCCGTACAGCGCCTATGCGTCGCAGAAGTTCGACGGATTCGTCGTCAGTGATCGAACGCTCGGGCAGATGATGTGGTTGGGCAACAATGACTATCAGCCGGTCACCTTCGACTTCGGAAACGGCGTGCTCAGCGACAAGCTCTTCGACAAGATCCAGGCGACCGGTCGAGGGCACTGCCGCTACGAGGACGACCCCGTGCAGCAGGACGCCTGCGAACTCGCGGCGGGGATGGCCTGGATCGAACGGCATCCTGCTGAGTTCCTGAAACGGGTGCCGCTCCGGGTGTCGCAGATGCTCACCCCGCACAGCTTGCTCACCCGCAACCTGCGGACGGGACGGTGGCATGGCCTGCCGGAATGGTTCGATGAGCTGTTGATCGGGGCGGTGGCGGTCTTTTCGTTCACCGTCATGGTGGGCGGGACGGTGGGCTTGTTTGCCCGAGGACGCGGCTGGTACGCGGTCGCCGCGGTGGTGGTGGTCGGGTACCACGTGGCCGCCATCGCCTGCCTGGCCGGACTGTCTCGGTATCGAGTGCCGTTGGAGCCGCTGTGGATGGTCTTCGCCGGTGGCCTTTTGGCGGACCCGCGCAGCGCGTGGACGGGTCTGCGACTCAGTCGGTGGCGCCTCGTCGGGGTATTCGTGGTCACCGCCATCCTGCTCGCGTTGATGCTACGGTTCTTGCCGGCCGGCTGGCGGGGGTGGCGCACATGGTGATGGTCCTGTTCTTGGCGTGCTCCTGCGGGTCCTCGGGGACCGTCGCGCTTTCGCCGGGCGACCCCAGCCGACCTGACGTGATCCTGGTCTCCGTCGACAGTCTGCGCCCCGATCATCTCGGCGCCTACGGGCACTCCGAGGCCACGAGTCCCTTCCTCGACCGGCTCGCCGGGGCCGGCCAACGATTCACGGAGGCGCGGAGCCACTCTCCCTGGACCCTTCCGTCGCATGTCACGATGTTGTCCGGGCGGGGGCCGCTGGAGCATGAGGTCATCGAGGACACCCGGCGCATTCCGGAAGACCTCCCCTTGATCCAAGTGGAGCTCGCGCGGGCCGGCTACGCGACGGGCGGTTTTGTCTCGACCATCTACGTTTCGGACACCTACGGTTTTGCCCGGGGGTTCGATCGTTTCGAAGACTTCGACATCACCAAGCGCACGAACCTCCGTCACGGTGTTCGGGCCGAGCAGGTGGTCGACGAGGCCTTGTCCTGGGCAAAAACAATAGACGACAAGCCGATTTTTCTGTTCGTCCACCTGTACGACGTGCACTATCCCTACCTCCCGCCCGAGCCGTGGAACTTCCAGATCGACAAGGTCGGCACCCGCAAGTCCACCCGCTACCGAAACTATGAGTACTACCTAGGGAATCCGGTCAAGTCCTCTCGCTGGACGCACCTCAACGCGCAATACGACGAGAGCATCGCCTATGCCGACGCCCAACTGTCGAGACTGGGCGCATCCTGGGCGCGTGCCGGCCGCAAAGTGACCTGGGTGGTGACGGCGGATCACGGCGAAGAGCTGGGCGAGCACGGGAGCTGGGGCCACGGCCACACCCTCCACCCGGAGGTCATGCGCGTGCCGCTGATCGTGTCGGGCGATGGGGTGTCCGCGGCCGCGGTGCGTGATGAACGCGTCGGCGGCATCGATGTCGCGGCGACGGTTGCGGCGCTGGCGGGCGTGCCGTTTCCCTGCAGCGGCGTGGACGTTCGTGGTCCGGTGGAGCCGGCCCGGGACGTGGTCTTCGAGACCAGCCGCTTCGACAGTGCGCGCCTGGGGCTGCTCACCGGCGACGTTCGGCTCGAACTGGATCTCGCCGGTGGGCGCGCCATCACCTACGAGATCGGTGACCCGGGCGAACGGATTGGCGTTCCGGCGATTTCGCCCGAGAATCTAGCCCGGCTGTGGGCGACGGTGGGGGAGCGGTGGAACGCGACAGGGCCGGTCGTGACTCCGGCATGGATTCATGCGGGCGGCGCGCTCCAGGGTCACGGATACGCCGGGCCGGGGCCGTTTTCCCTCTACCCACCCGACGCCAAGGTCGACGGACCTGCCACCCGAGTCACGCCTTTGCCGCCGTCGGCCGAGCTGTCGGAGACGACGCGGGAGCAGCTCGAAGCGCTCGGGTACCAGCAGTGAAGCGGCTGGTCGTCGGGTGACCGCGGCCGAGGCCATCGACGCTCTGGCCCGCGGTGACGCCCACTTCTGGGCCGGAGATCGGCCGGCCGCCGTGGCGGAGTGGCGTGCAGCGGTCAAGGTCGCCGCCCCGTGCGCGGAGGTCGCCTGCCGCGCGGTCGAGGCCATGGCCCATCTGCGCTTGGTTCGGCGCGAAGGCAACCTTGCCCCCATCTGGCATGAGGGTGCATGGTCCCGTGCGCTCGCGGACTGTCCCGTCGATGAGCCGCTCTGTGTCCTGGCCGAGGCCGACCGCCGGTTGACCGTGCCTCCGTTCGCCGGTGGCGACGTCGCTTCGGTGCCGGGCCTCGTCGCCGCGCTGCTGGTCGACGGTGCCCCTTGGGCCGGGGCTGCGGCCGCCCGGCAGCGTCTCGCTGTGGCCCGTGGTGCCCCGGGGATCGCGGTGGAATGGCCCTCGCAGGGGGACGACGGCCTCTCTCGCGCGATGAAGGCCAGCACGCAGGCCGAGGCGCCGGACCCCGGCACGTGGACCCTGTCGCTTGGGGTGACCGCGGCGCCGTACGCCGGCTTCGGCGGGCTGGTGCGCCTGGTCGAGCCGGATGTGGGTGGGCGCGGGCATCGACTCGCGTTGGTCGTCGCCGCGGATTCCACCGGTACCGTGGCGTCGTCGTCGTCGCTGGCGGTTCGCTCCCCCATGAGCCCGTCCGTGGGCGTCGGGTACAGCCGTGGGCCTCTGTGGTCCTGGCCGGACGATGGAGCAGTTGCGTCGCTCGCGGAACGCGCTGACGGCCGCCTCTCCGTCGCGACAGTGATCGGCCCGGCCACGATCAGTGGGGGCGCAGTGGGGCTGTGGTTCGATCCGCGCAACAGGAACCCGGAGCGTGTGGTCGGCGTCGGGCCCCACGCGAGTGTTCGATTCACGGAGCGCACCTCGCGATTTTCGTCAACCGTTTCTGGTCGCGACATCATCGACGCCGACACCGCCGGGCACCATGTGTTGGTCGATGCCGATGTGCGGAAGATATTTTCTATCGGCCGACTGGAGCTGGCGTCGCGCCTGTACGGCCAAGGCGCCCCGGGCGAGACCGCGTGGTATCTGGAGCCTGCCTTGGGAGGAAGCACGTTATTACGGGGGGTCCCCTACGGGCGGTTTCGCGCCGAGTGGGTCGCCGCGGTGCAGGTCGAGGCCCGTTACCCGATTGTAGGCCCGCTCCACGGAGCGCTGTTCGTCGACAACGCATGGGCCGACGGCCTCCACGTCTCGGTTGGGGGAGGGATCCGGCTGGTGCTGCCCCCTGAGCGGGAAAATGTCACCCGCGTGGATGTGGGTTTCAGTCCGGACGGATGGGGAGTGGTGCTCGCATGGGGCGAGGCTTTCTGAGGCCGAAAAATGAACGGTCGGGGACGAGGAATGAACCCCGCCCCCGACCGGCGCGTCGGTCCGCCTCCCCAGAAGGACCTCAGCGCAGCGGGCATACCCGATCGTCGATTGCTCGACCGTCAGACTGTCGGGAGCGGACAATCGGTACGCGCGTCGTGTGTAGTGTTTCAAAGACTCAGGCGGTGGTCACCGGGATGGTCCGCGGGGCCATCGTGGGCGCCGCTCGCGGCACCTTGATGGTGAGAACCCCGTCCTTCACGATTGCTTCCACGCGATCCACGTCGATGGGACGGGCGAAGCGGTAGCTCTCGTTGAGCGACCACCGCGGCGGCGTCTCGGAGGTGCCTTCCTCGGCGGGTCCCTTGCGTTGGGCGGTCAGCGTGAGCGTATCGGCGGTCGCATCCACAGTCACGTCCGCGGCGGAGCAGCCGGGGATGTCGGCGGTGAACTCCCAGCCCGCTTCGTTACGGAAGCCATGCACGGCGGGTGTCGCGCATGCGGGCAGGTTTGCCGCCGAGAAGGTGAAGGCGTGTGGGCGGTGAGCATGGCTCGGCCAGGATGACAAGAACATCTGCACTCCATTGGGTGTGTGGGCTCCCGGCACGGTGTGTGTCGGGGCGACCGGGTGATGTTGGTAATAGAAACACCAGTGCACCGACCGTCAAGCCGGGTGTCCGTCTCCGACTGTCACGGCCCCGACAACCCGCCGCAGTCCCGCACCGTGTACAGCGACAACCTCACCGGGGCCGCGCCAAAGTCCACCCAGCCGTCGCTCGTCGGGGCCACCTCGGTCTCGTGGAGGACATCCAGCCCGCAGCGCTCGCCCTGCCAACGTGCAGCCAGCCGGTCCGCGGTGCCTCGGAAAACCAGGTCCCCGGGCGTCGGCGTGCCCGTCCCCCAGGCGTGCCAGGCCATGCCGCTGGACACGCTGAGCCAGGCGCGGAAGGCCCCGTTGGGGTCCTGACCGTCATCGTACCAGCCGCGTCCGGGGCCGTGGGGGGGGCCGAGCGGGTCGCCCACCGGAACCGGCAGGGACGTGCGGAGAAACTGGTACTCGCGTTCCCAGGCCCACGGACGGGCGTCAGTGGGCGCGGTCGGCCGCAGCACGAACGTTGCGATCACCGTCGCCGCGATGACACCCGCGCGACCCCGCCCGCCTCGCCGCCAGGCGTGCCCTGCCGCAAGGATCCCGATGGCCGCCAGCAACAAGAACCACGCGTCCGCGGGCAGAGAGAAGCGGAGCGGGTCCGCCGCCGGCAGGTCCTTTGGCAGGTAGGGCACGGTGGTGGCCGCCAGCACCAACGCGACCCAAGCCAGCCGCGGCCGCGGCGGTAGGCCCGTCGTTCGGAAAAACGCGAAGGACGCACCGACCGTTGCGAGCGCCGCGACCGGCGGCGCGAGCGCCCCCCCCGCCGCCAGCCAGGCCCGCAGCATGAATGGCCAGTCGCCCAGACGGAGCAGCCTGGCAAAGTCGATGGGGCTGCCTCCGCCCTCGGGGAGGTACGCCAGGCGAGCGCCGATCAAGGCCGCGCCTCCCAAAAACCACAACCAGTGCCGCCGGGCGGCGAGCGGCAGCAGCAGCAGGGTCGCCACGGGCAGCTGATCTGGCCGCAGGTGGGCAAGCAGCGCCGCCGAAAGCACGGCCAGGACGCGCTCGGAGCGGGTTGCCGCCAGCGCGGTGACCGCAGTCAGCAGTTGCAGGAAGCCGACGAGGACCGCGTGGTCCTCGATGCGCGCGAGGCTGACCGCGTGCGGCCAGAGCGCCAACGCCGCCCCGACGAGCAGCGCCGGCCGCTCCCCCAGCCCGACCCGGCGCGCCAGCAGGTAGAGCAGGGGCGGCGACGCGGTCGAGGCCACGAGGTTGACGTCGTGGACCAGCTCCGCAGGTCGGTCGCCGGTAACCCCCAACGCGGCCAGGACCTCGTGCACCAGCCCCAGCAGGGACATCCACGTTTCGCCGTAGTAGCGGTCGGTGCCTCCCCGGCCGAGCCCGCTGAGCAGCCGCTCGTAGGCCGCGTCGCCGCCGAGGATCACCGTGACCGGCGCCAGCGCCAGCCGCACGCCCATCGCAAGTGCGCCGATGGCGAGGCTCCAGCCCAGCGGACGCGCCCGCCGTCCCGTTCCGAGCGCCACAACCAGCGCAGCCAGCCAGGCCAGCACAACGGCGTGCCACCGCCGGGGCGCTGCCACCGGAACGGGCGCAGAGGCGGTGACCTCCTGGTCGGGCGGTGGCTCGGCCGCGGGCGTCGCCGCGAGCATCGCGCCTCGGAGCAGCGGCGCCGCAACGGGCAGGGCCTCGCATGCCGCGGCGACGGGCGCCGGAAGGCTCGGAAGCTCGAAGCTCTCGGGGGAGTCGTCGAGTCGCTTTCGCAATTGCAGGGCCAGCCCGCCGCCGGTGCAGAGGGCGGAGCCGCCGCGATCCGGCGTCAGGTCGATCCAGTAGTGGCCGAGCTCGGGGCTCTCCCACTCGAACCGCACAAGGTCCGGACCCACTGCCTCCGAGAGCAGCCGGTGGCGGTCGGGGATCGGGCCGAGGGGCGCCCAGGCCCCCGCCATGGCCGCCGCGATTCCGCCGAGGAGAAGCATGGTAGTGCCTATCTCGCCGTGGACAGCCGCCCCGTACTCCCGCTATGGTCGCGGGTATGACCCCACTGCTCCTTTTGGCGCTCGCCTGCACGGCTTCGGGCGACCCGATCGACACCGCACCCGTCGCGGATGCCGACACTGACAGTGACAGTGACACTGACACTGACACTGACACTGACACTGACACTGATACCGACACCGACACCGACACCGACTCAGTCTTCGAGCGGGATGTGTTCACGGTGTACGAGGCCTTCTGCAACGACTGCCATCACCAGTGGGGGCCGGGCGATCCCGACGCTCTGTACGACGCGCTGGTCACGGGTCCGCCGGTGCCCGCCATGATCGTTCCCGGCGACCGCGAAGCCAGCTACTTCTACGACAAGATCGCCCACGATCGGCCAGAGGACGGAAAGGCCCGCATGCCTCCTGAGCTTTTCATGCTCAATGAGGACGAGCTCGCAGGGGTGGCCGCGTGGATCGACGACGGCGCGCCGGCTGACAGCGAGTTCGACCGCTTCTACACCGACGTTTGGATGCGTCGCAACTGCAAGAACTGCCACGACACCTGGGGCGGAGTGGACAAGACCGCGGTCCACACTTTTCTGACGACACAGGAGGGCGTTGGCGGGCGCATCGTCGTCGCCGGCGATTCGGACGGTTCGCTCTTGTTTGCCAAGCTCAAGGGCGTCAGCGCGCTCGGCGTCCAGATGCCGATTGTGTACGAATACCTGGACGCAGCGACGATCGAGGCGGTCGGCGCATGGATCGACTCCGGGGCGCCGCGATAGCCGAGCCGCGCCTGGAGCCCCGATGACCACGATGATGACGGCCCTGACCTTCGACACCAGGCGGGACGGCTGGGACACCTCGACCGGATTGGTCAAGGACCGAGTCCCGGTCCCGGACTTCGACGCGGAAGCGGATCACGCGTCGGTGCTCATCAAGGTGAAGTACGCCGGCTTCTGCGGCAGCGACCGGGGCATCTGGTGGCGCAAGGCCTTCGGCGACATGATCCAGGGCAGCCTGACCGACGAGGCTCGCACCACGCGCGTGGTGGGGCACGAGTTGCTCGGTGAGATCGTCGCGGTGGGCGTGAAGGTGACCGCCAAGTACGGCTACAAGCCTGGTGACATCGTGAGCACCGAGTCGCACATCATCTGCGGCACCTGCTACCAATGCCGCGTCGGCGACAGCCACGTTTGCCAGAAGGACAAGATCATCGGCATCTCGATGGACGGCTGCTTCGCGGAGTTTCTCAAGCTCCCGGCCAAGGCGCTGTGGCCAACCGACCTGTCGAAGATCCGGCCAGAAGTAGCGGCTGTGCAGGAGCCCTTCGGCAACGCCGTGCACGCGTGTCAGGCCACCGATCTGCGGGGCAAGACGGTGGCGATCATGGGGTGTGGAACCATCGGCCTCTTCGCGGTCCTGATCGCCCGCGGCATGGGCGCCACCAAGATCATCGGGGTGGAGGTGGACCCCAAGCACGCCCAGATGGCGCGCGATCTCGGTTGCGACGTGGTGTTGACGCCGAGCATGGGGAATCCGGCTCGGCCGCACGCTGCGGACCCGGAGCTTCGCAACGCCATTCGCGAGCTGACCGGGGGCGTCGGCGTCGACGTGGCGATGGAGATGGCCGGCTTCAACAGCTCGATGAACAACGCCATCAAGGCGGTCCGCCGCGGCGGACACGTGGTGCTCTTCGGTGTCAAGAACGGCGACGCGGTCATCGAGGACGTGCATCGCGTGGTCATGGACGGCATCCAGCTCCACGGGATCGTCGGGCGCCGCATCTTCGGCACCTGGGAGATCACGCAGCGGCTCCTTGAGGACCGCGCCAACGGCATCCAGGACGCGATCTGGACCACCATCCTCGAGCGTGGTGAAGACACGATCGTTGACCTGGCGAGCTGGGAAAAAGAATCCTTCGAGGGGGTTATTTCTCGCCACCCCAAGGCTGTCATCCGCATCGCGGGCTGAAGCCCTTGCCGGGGGCGTTGCAACTTCGCTACACTCGCGGAGTGGCCCTCGTTTTGTTCTTGGCCTGCGAGGCGGGCCCCGTTGCGGTGCCGGCTCATCCCGCCTCCGATGAGGCCGTAGGTGATTCGGTGGGCGACACCGGCGACAGCGCAGGGGAGACCGGGGACACCGGCGAGGCGGTGCTCCCCCCGACCTTTGAGCGGACGACGGAGGTTCTGGTGGTGGGCAGCGGACCCGCCGGGGTCGCCGCCGCCCTCACCGCCGTCGAAGCGGGCCGGGAGGTGTTGCTTCTGGAGAAGTCGGCCACCCCCGGAACCGGCATCCGCCTGGGCGGTGTGGTGTATGCGGCGATGACGCGTTGGCAAGAGGAGCTTGGTTTCGCCGATACCCTCGAGGATGCCCAGGCGGACTGGCTCACGACGACCGGGATCGAGGGGACGCGGCCCAGTGTCATCGCGTTCATCGAAGGCAGCGGCCCCACCCTCGCCTGGCTCGCCGATGCCCACGGCGTCGACATCCGTACGCCTTCGGTGAGCGCGGGCGAAGGTGAGCTTCCCCGCACCCACCGGATCGCCTGGTCCGCCAGCACCGTCCCCTTCGACTTCCTGACCGCCGGGCAGCCGATCACGGTGGAGACGGAGGTCGAGGTCACAGGGCCGGTGATGTGGCAGGGCGCGGTGGTGGGGGTGCGCTGGAAGAACGCGGCCGGGGAGGAGGGCTCGATCGGCGCCGATGCGGTGGTTCTGGCCACCGGTGGGTTTCTTCGCGACCTCGCCCAAGTCGAGGCCCACGCCCCGGCGCTCGCGAGTCTGGAGCCCGTCTTCGAGACCAACCCGACCAGCAACGGGGGCGGTGTTCCCTTCCTGGTCGAGGTCGGTGCGGCGTGGGAGACACCCGAGAACATCGGCGCCTACCTGCACGCGGTGCGGGATCCTCTGCGCCCGACCGGCGAAGCCCTCATCTTCGGGTCCAGCGTTCCTTACATCGTGGTCGGGGCCGATGGTCGCCGCTTCACGCTCGAGCGCGACCTCGGGAGCTTCCTGGTGGCCCCGGAGGTTCCGGACAGCGGCGCGTGGTTGATCACCGCCTACGACGATCCAGAAACGCCGGTTTTCCAGCCGCCCGGGTACAACTGGGCGGACTCGACCACCCCCGAGCACTTCACCCCAGCCGAGGTGATGCAGGCCGGTTCGGATGAGGTCTTTCTTGGGGTCGACCTCGCGGAGGTAATCGTGTGGGCGGGACTGCCCGCCGACGCCATGGACGAGCTCGAGAACTACAACAACCTCGCCGCCACCGGGGCGCCGGAGCCCTTCGGCGGCATCCTCACCCCCCAGAGCAGCGTCGACGGCATTCGTTGGTTGGTGGTCCGCCTGCACCCAGGGCTGGCGAAGAATTTCGGCGGCGTCGCGACAGACCTCGACGGCCGTGTGCTCGATGCCACCGGCGCGCCGGTGGCGGGTTTGTTTGCCGCCGGCGAGGTGACGGGGATGCTTCCCGGCGGCGGCTCTGGGCGCGGCTTCACCGGCAGCGTCGGCGCCTGCTACTACGGCGGGCGCGTCGCGGGTGCCGCGGCGGCGGCGTACGTGCCGGAGCGGGGCGGGCGGTAGCGGTTGCCCGATAGCCGTGGCGGCGGCCTACGCGGTGGGGCTGGCGCGGTAGCGGGGGCAGGGCGCCATGGTGGCGCATGTCGCGACATGAGAGTGAGCGCTGGCGCGACGGACGCACGAATCTCAAACCAGCGGTCCCGCTTCGGCCGGCTCTTCCGCCTGAGCGATGTGCATAGGCATTGAGGCGACACTATCCGACTTCTGCGGGTGCTTGGGCGCGCGGCCAGGGGGCAGCCAGGACGGCCGACGCCCGATGCGCTCTCGTTCTCATCTCCGGCATTGGGGTTAGCCCAGCCGCGAATTGGAGCCCCGATGTTCGACACCGCCCGCCCCGCCGTCCAGGCCACCCTCGATGCGATCCGCGATGCGGGCACGTGGAAGAAGGAGCGGGTGATCCTTTCGGCGCAGGACGCCACGATCCGCGTGGCGTCCGGTCAGGAGGTACTCAACTTCTGCGCCAACAACTACCTCGGCCTCGCCGACCATCCCGAGCTCATCGCCGCGGCGAAGGGCGCGCTCGACAGTCATGGCCTCGGCCTGGCCAGCGTCCGCTTCATCTGCGGCACGCAGGACATCCACAAGCAGCTGGAGGCTTCGGTCTCGCGCTTCCTCGGCACCGACGACACCATCCTGTACAGCTCGTGCTTCGACGCGAATGGCGGACTGTTCGAGACCCTCTGCGGGGAAGGCGACGCCATCATCTCGGACGAACTCAACCACGCCAGCATCATCGACGGCATCCGCCTCGCCAAGTCCGAGCGCCTCCGGTACAAGCACCTGGACCTCGCCGACCTCGACGCGAAGCTCACCGAGTGTGCCGGCGCCCGCATCAAGCTCGTCGCCACCGACGGCGTGTTCTCCATGGACGGGGACATCGCGCCGCTGGACCAGATCTGCGACATCGCCGAGAAGCACGGCGCGCTGGTGATGGTCGACGACAGCCACGCCACCGGCTTTGTGGGCAAGACCGGCCGCGGCAGCATCGAGCACTGCGGGGTGATGGGCCGCGTGGATGTGATCACCAGCACCCTCGGCAAGGCCCTCGGCGGCAGCCAGGGCGGCTTCACCAGCGGGCGGCGGGAGATCATCGAGCTGCTGCGCCAGAAGAGCCGCCCCTACCTTTTCTCGAACACCGTCGCGCCGCCGATCGTCGGGGCTGCCATCAAGGTGTTCGAGATGCTGTCAGCGAGCACCGAGCGGCGCGATCGACTGGAGGCGAACACACTGCACTTCCGTCGGTCGATGGCCGCGGCCGGCTTCCAGATCCGTCCGGGGGTCCACTCCATCTGCCCGCTGATGCTCGGCGACGCCCGGTTGGCGAGCGAGATGGCGGACAGGATGTTGAAGAAGGGCATCTACGTCATCGGCTTCAGCTTTCCGGTGGTTCCACGCGGGCAGGCGCGCATCCGCGTGCAGATCAGCGCCGCCCACACCACCGCGCAGGTGGATGAGGCGGTGCAGGCCTTTGCCGAGGTGGGGAGGGAGTTGGGGGTGATTGGGTAGGGGCCTCAAACCCCCCGATACATCGCCACAATCTGGGCTTTGTCGTCCAGGCGTTCCCAGACGGTGTCGAGCACCCAGCGCGAAAAGCGCTCGATGATCGCGACGTCGTCGGCGCCCACGCCCAGGCCGAAACGCACGCGGTCCGCGACCTCGGCCACGTCGGCGAAGCCGTGCACCTCGACCGGCGACAGGGCCTTGAGCACCGGCGCCGCCCGCCGCGCCAGGCCCGCCGCATCTTCTCCAGGTCGAACGTGCACACCCGCGTCGCCGAGCGCGATTTCGACCAGCCGCCAGCACTGGTCGATGCGGGTGCTCGGGGCGACGTCCCACAGCGGGTCGCGGAGATGTCGAATCACAAACAGCCTTTTCAGGGGGCGGTAGGCCAGAAGCGCGCCGATCAGCGCCAGGATGGCGACCGTGATGAGCGAACAGAGCGTCCCCGCCGCTTCCTTCGCGGCCTCGCCCATCTTTTTCATCATCTCTTTGACGCCGCCGGGCACCTCAGGTCCCGCGTCGCTCTCCTTGGGCTTGCCGTTGCGCTCGTTGGGGTCGCCCTGTTTCCCCTTCCGGTCGCCCTGGTTGCGCTCCTGCTGGGTCGGCTCGCGCTCGCCCTCACCGGAGGCCGTCGTCTCGGGGCCATGCTCGTCCGGCGCGCCTGTCCTCCACAGATACGGCGCCACCAGCGCCGTAGCGCCGGCCACTGCCACCGCCAGCGCCATGAGTGCCACCAGCCCGCCGATGGTCAGGCGTGGACGCGACACCCCGCGCTCCTCGATCTTCGGCGTCAACGGTGCGGTGGGACCGCGCTTCCAGGTGGCGAGCCGATGGGTCTCGCGGGTGACGAGGTACAACAAGAAAAGCCCGACCGAGGGCACGAACATGACCAGGGAGATCACGTCCCACACCTCGTGTTTGGCCCCCTGCTCCCAAGCGCCGATGCCCACCTTTTTCTCGATCCAGATCAGGCAGGCGCCGACGGTCCAGACCATCGGCAACCAGGTCGACCACAAGGCGCGGTTGGTTTCGAGGCTCCACAACCCGCCCGTCATCGCCACCGGGCCGAGAAACACCACCGCGATCACAATGGCGGCGACGATCTGGTTGCTCATGAACGCGTAGCCGCCACCGGCCAGCACGAGGAAGAACAGCGCCCACATCAGCGCGCCAAGGGTCACCAGCACCCAGCTCCGGACCCCGACGAAGGCGCACAGCTGGCCGAGGAGCATGCCGCCCACGGTCGCGAGGCCGAAGGCGGTCAGAAAGGCGATGTCGTCCCCTCCGATCGACTCCGTCACCGCAATCGCCAGGACGAAGATCCCGTACGCGTACAGCACCCACACCCAGTAGATGGCCATCGGCACCAGGGCTTCTTTGGCCTGCCCCCACAGCGTCAACGACGAGCGGACCTCCAACGCGCCGTGCCAGCCGGTGCCGGTCGTAGCGCTCATGCGGCCTTTCCGGCCTTGTAGCTGGTGTGCCCGGTCGCGACGCCGACGAGCTTGTGGGTGCCCTGGCCGGTCTCCAGCCGGTAGACCGTGTCGCCGCGGGCCAGAAGCTGCCGGTACACCCGGGCGCCGTCTTTGGTCGCGATCGCGCGCAAGCGCTTGCGAGCAGCGAGGCGCCCTGCCTGCTCGCGGAAGATCTTGAGCTGGGCGAAGAAGCCGTTTTCGTCGCTCCCCACCGGGTAGGGTAACCGGAAGAACCACAAGAACGCGCGTGTGGGCGAACCCGCCAAGGCTTCGAGCAGCGAGGGCTCCTTGCCCATGAGCCCACGCTCCGGCGGGAGGTAGATCCACGTGAGCGACTCCCCCACAAAGCCGCCCGGAGGCGGGCTCTGGAAGCGGCTGGACACCACGACGCCGTGAGTCTGGTCGCCGCCCTCTTTGAGCAGTCCTGGGATGTCCCAGCGCCCTTGCCAGATGGCCCGTGCGCCCAGGTCCTGCCACAGCACGTGGCCACCCTTCTGGCAGGCCTGCGACTCCACCTTCAGCTCCCCGTCGTTGCCCCGTGCCGCGCAGACCAGGGTGACGCGATCCCCGCGCTCCACCAGCTCCTTGGCCAGGGAAATCCAGGTCTCGACGAGCTTGTCCAGCACCTCCTCCACGCCCACCGCGTCGTCGAGCATGCGGCCCGCCGGCAGGTAGCTGTCCAAGACCAAGAGCACGTTCTTGGTGCTGATCTCGCGCGTCTCGGGCATACGAAGCTGGATCTGTCCGCTCTTGACCGACAGCTTCCAGTGGATGCGGCGGGTGTCGTCGCCGGACTGGTAGTCGCGAAAGCGGAAGTGGTCTTCGGTGGGAAAGCGGTGAGGGCGGGTGAGGATGTCGGGGCGCGCGAGCTTGCTGCGCGGCGGCTCGAGGATCTGGAGGTGGCGGAACCGGGGCAGGATCTTCAATTCGGCCGTCGCCATCGATGCGACGGAGACGCGCGTGAAGCCGAGGGCGTCCTGAAAGTAGATGTGCGCCGGGCCCAGGCGGTACATCCCCCGTGGGGTGCGTCGTAAGCGTCCGGCGACCACCAGCTCCTCTTTTCGTGCGCCCGCGCCGACGGCGTAGCGGGACGTCGTGCCCAAGCGCGGCGGCAGCGGGTCCTCGATGAGCAGGAAGTACAACGGCGGCACCGGCACCCGTCGCAAGGTGAAACGTTCTTCCGCGACCTCGCCCGCCAGGATCACGGCGGGTGACATCTGCCGCTCGACGCTGGCGCGCTTGCGCACCTGGGCTTCGAACTGCGAGACGATGAAGCCGCTGAGGAAAGTGCTCAGGCCGAGCACCCCATAGAACAGCATCAGCGCCAGCACGGCCACCATGGAGAGGTCGGCCCACTTGGCGCCCAGCGAAAACACGATGAAGAACAGCCCGGTGATGAACACCGCCCAGCCCCGGGAGGTCACGACGGACACATGCCGGTGCACCGTCGCCAGCGTGCTCCTCAGGTCCCTGCGGCCGGCGGCACGGAGCAGCTTCAGCTCACGTCGGGTCTTCCAGATCACGCCGAACATCAACATCAGGAAACTGGGCGTGATCAACACCGCGGCGATGACCAGGAGGAAGGGCCCGGTGTCGGCGACCTGGCTGACCTCGAAGAACAGCGCGCACACGAACGCCACCACGAACGGCAGGACGAAGAGCCCCACGAAGTGGAAGACGATCCCCAGCGCGTGCCGGATCATGCCTGCGGCACCTTCTCCAGGATGCGGGAGACGTAGCTGTGGCCGGCCTCGTCGCCGGAGATGATCATTCGGTGCGCCAGCACATCGGGCGCCAGGGCGCGGACGTCTTCGGGCGTGACGTAGTCGCGACCCTGGGTCATCGCATGCACCTGCGCCACGCGCGCCAGCATCAGGATCGCCCGGGGCGAGGGCGGCGCCAACGCCACCGAATCGCCGCGGATGTGGTTGGCGAGGCGCACGAGGTAGCGCTTGACCTCCTGGCTGATGAACACCCGGGTGGCCAGGTTCTGCCAGGACAAGAAGGTCTCCCGATCGACGACGGGCCGCACGTCTTCGACCGGCGGGCGGGCGCCAAGGTGCACGTCGAGCATCTGCATCTCGGCGTCGGCCGCGGGAAAGCCCATGGTGAGCTGCGCGGTGAACCGATCGAGCTGGGCTTGGGGCAGCACGTAGGTGCCGTCGTGGTCCAGCGGGTTCATCGTCGCCATGACCAGAAACGGCGGCGGCAGGCGGTGGGTGATGCCTTCGACCGTGACCTGACCCTCGGCCATGCTCTCCAGAAGCGCGCTCTGGGTCTTGGGTGTGGCGCGGTTCAGCTCGTCGGCCAGCAGTAGGTTGCAGAACACGGGCCCCGGCTGGAACACGAACTGCTTCTGACGCAGGTCGAAGACGTTGGTGCCGGTGATGTCCATGGGGAGCAGGTCCGGCGTGAACTGGATGCGGCGAAAATCCACCGCGATCGAGGCGGCGATCGCCCGCGCCAGCATCGTCTTGCCGGTGCCCGGCACATCCTTGAGCAGCACGTGGCCGCGCGCGAGCAGCACCACGAGGCACTTGAAGATGACGTCGTCTTTGCCGAGGATCACGGTGGCGACCGAGGATTTGACCGTGGCGAAGGTCTGGACGAACGCATTGATCTCGGCGGAGAGCGCCGGATCGCGCGTGGGAGGGGCGTGCAGCATCGGCGGAACGTAGCGCGGCGATGGGCGCCGGCGACGAGCCCCGGCGACGAGCCCGCGGGGGGGCACAACCCTCAGGTATTGCCTAAGCGATCTATTGACAGTACAATAGCTATGCTCCCGCTGGTCCGATGGCTGCTGCTCCTCCGCTCGTCCTGCTCGCGCCTTCACGTTTTACGCTCCCGCGCCCGTTTCTGAAGTGGGTTGGTGGAAAGGGTCAGCTTCTCGGACGCTTATTGTCGACGATGGCCGAGGCTGGCAACTTCCGGACCTACCATGAGCCCTTCGTCGGGGGTGGGGCGCTGTTCTTCGAGCTCCACCGTCAGGGCGCGCTCCGCGATGGTGCCGTTCTTTCCGACCGCAACCCCCACCTCATCGAGGTGTGGCAGGCGGTCCGCTCCGATGTGGACGGGCTCGTCGAGCGTCTGGCCGAGCATCGCGAGTATCACGACGAGGCCTACTATTACCGAGTACGCGCCGAGATCCCGGAGACGCCCACCGGTCGCGCCGCCCGGGTGATCTACCTCAACAAGACATGCTTCAACGGCCTGTACCGCGAGAACAGCCGCGGGCGCTTCAACGTGCCGGTGGGCCGCTACACGGACCCGCCCATTCTCGACGAGGACAACCTTCGTGCCTGCTCCGTCGCGCTCGCCGACGTGGAGCTGCGCTGCCAGGGCTTCGAAGAGGCTGCGGCCGGGGTGGGACGCCACGACTTCGTCTACTTCGATCCTCCCTATGTGCCGGTCAGCAAGACCAGCGTATTCACGTCCTATCAGAAGGGCGGCTTCGACGAGGCCGACCAGCGCCGCCTCGCTCAGGTCTACCTCGACCTGACGCGTAAGAACACCAGGGCAATGCTCAGTAACTCCTGGGCTGAGCTGGTCTTGGAGTGCTACGGCGCCTTCACCATCCACGAGCTCAGCGCCTCGCGCAACCTCAACAGCCGGACCGACCGTCGCGGCGCCGTCTCCGAGGCGTTGATCGACAACTTTCAGCAGCTCCCCTCGGCCCGGAAGATCGCGGTCTGAGGCGGCCGCCGCGGTGCGGCGCCGGGCTTTCGCTTCGGGCCGGGGCCCTACGCTCCATCCCTTCCGCGTTGCCGTCAGGGAATCATATCGTGGCGAGCGCAAGTCCCATCGCGGCCGCGGCACTGGCCAGGCGCCGGTCGTAGCAGGCGAACTCGAGCACGAAGCCCTGACAGCGGAGGAAGTCGGCGGCGGCGAGGTGCAGCGCGTCCAAGGTCCGGACCGAGGTGTCGACGTAGGTCACCGGTCCTCGCGGTCGGCGGCGAGGTCCGCGAGCAGCGCGTCAAGGGGAATTCCGCCCGCGACGCGCACCAGCGCGGGCGGTTCGGCCGCTCGGGGAGACACGTGACCCGCGTCGACGAGACGTTGCATACGCGGGTCGGCGGCGGCGCGCGGCCGCGTCGACGTCGCGGGTCGGGTGGACGCCGCACCAGATAGCCTGTAAATTCATCAAACATGCAGATGATTCAACAGGCCGATCGCATTCTTGGCGGACGAATTCCCGGTTCGGACCGGCGGCGCCTCGTCGTCATCACCGGCCCCCGCCAGACCGGGAAGACGACGCTCGCGCGGCAGAAGTGGCCGGAGCTGCGCTACCTGAACCTGGACGCCATCGAAATCCGGGGGGAGCTCCGCGGTACGCGCACCGCGAACTGGGCCCGGGTCGTCGGGAACGCGGTGCTCGACGAAGCGCAGAAGGAGCCCGAGGTCTTCGAGAAGGTGAAGTATGCCTATGACGCCGGAGACATCTCGTTCTCGGTGCTGCTCGGCTCGTCGCGGTTTCTCCTTCTGGACCGCGTGCGAGAGTCGTTGGCGGGCCGCGCATTCGTGTACGAGTTGTGGCCGCTGTGCGTCAGCGAGGTCGGAAGCGCCCTCGGTCGGCCGCTTCGTCCTCCACTACTGGAGGCGCTACTCGGTCGCCCCATCAACGAGCTGCTCGAGGCGGAGCCGGAGGTGCGCTTCGGCGAGGCGGACGCGCTCTCGCGGATGGCGGTCGATCACGTGGCAACGTGGGGAGGATACCCGGAGCTGCTCCGGCTGGACGACAACGATCGTCGCGAGTGGCTGCGCTCGTACCAGCAGACGTGGCTGGAGCGCGACCTCGCGGACATCGGTCGGGTCAACGACCTCCTCCCGTTCCGGCGTCTCCAAGCGCTGGTATTCCTCAGGAGTGGGCAGATCCTCTCCTACAGTGAACTCGCCCGCGACGCGGCGCTCCCCGTGGCGACCACTCGGAAGTACCTGGAATACCTTGACCTCTCCTTTCAGGTGATCTCCTTGCCGCCCTGGACCACCAACCTGACCAGCGCCGTGATCAAGACGCCCAAGCTCTACGCTGCCGACTTGGGAATGCTACGGGCGGTGACCGGCCAGGCTCCCGGCGGCGGGGCGTGGTTCGAGACGCTCGTCGTCACCGAGATCCACAAGTGGGCGAAGAGCGCGGGCCAGGATGTGGGCCTCTCCTTCTACCGGACGCGCTCGGGCATGGAGGTGGACCTGCTTCTCGAGACGCCGAGCGGCGTGCTCACGATCGAGGTCAAGGCTCGCGCGAAGGCCACGGTCGCCGACGCGCGAAACAGCATGGCCGTGGGGGCGGCGCTCGGGGAGCGATGGCGCGGGGCGCTGGTTGTGACGCAGGGGGATCGGATCGAGCGGCTTCACCCCGAGCAACCGGTCTGGGCGGTGCCGATCAGCCGCTTGTTGTAGGTGCTTCGCCGCTCACTTCGCGAACAACACCGGCGACCACGTCAATGTGCCGCCCGCGCCAAACTCCCCCGCGGTGGTGTACACGCCGTATCCACGGAACAGCAACCTGGGCTCGTTCCAGCCCAGCGACAACGCAGGGCCCCCCGCCAGGAGCGCGTCGGAGGACAGGCGCGTGTCCCCGGAATCGTCGTGGGTGCCATGCGCCCCGAACCCGCGCAGGGTGCCGATGCCGCCGGCGGCAAAGCTGAATTTCTTGTTCACGATCACGCCTTCGAGCACCAGCTGCCCGCCCAGCGCCAGGTCGGGCGTCAGCTCGCGGACGTCGGTGGCGTAGGTGTTGGCCAGGGTGGGGCCCACGGTGAAGAGCGCGGTCAGGCGGACCCGATCACGCTCGACCGAGAGTCCAAGCGCCAACGCTGGGAAGGCGCTTCCGACGTCGGCCGGCGCGTCGTCCCACCCTTCCGCCGTCACGCACGTCGTGGTCTCGTTGGTGCCGAAGTCTTCGTCCAGCGGGTCGAGCTCGGTAGCACTGGTGGTCGTGCAGACGGTCTCGGGGACGAAGGACAGCTCCGGGTAGGGCGTCCACGCGGCGTCGACGCCGATGAGGAGCACGATCGCGGCCGGCGTTTCCATGGGGTCGGATAACCCGCGAGGCATGGTCGACCTGACGCCCACCCACGCCCGCGCGGTGCTGCTGCACGCCGCGGGCTTCGATCGGAGCTGGCCCGACGGTCCCGCTGGCGTGCAGGCGGTGCTCGACGCGTTGGAGTGGATTCAGCTCGACCCCATTGACCGCGTCGGCTGCAATGCCGATCTGGTCGTCGGCGCCCGGGTGGACGGTGTCCGCCGGGGCGACGTCCACACCCACCTCCGGGGCCGCAGCTTCGAACACTTCGCGAAGGAGCGATGCGTCATCCACGCCCGACACTTCGCGCACTACCGCGCCCAGGCGGTGGAGACACCCTGGTGGCGCAACAGCGAGCGGATGCGGAAGGTGCCCGACGAGGTCCTCGCCGACGTGCTTGCCGAGGTGGCCGAACGCGGCCCGCTCGCGAGTCAGGAGTTGTCCGGGCGCGGCCGCGTCGAGCCGATGGACTGGTCGGGGTGGTCCGGCACCGGGCGGCTCGAAGCGCTGGCGCTCGAAGTGCTCTGGACGCGGTGCGCGGTGGTCGTCTCTGGTCGCGATGGCCGAGGGCGACGGCTCTACGATGTGCCGGAGCGCGTGCTGTCAGCGGCAGCGATGGCCCCCCCGCCGGCGGAGCCCTTCGCCGAGACGATGGTGCTTGCGCGGGTGCGCACCGCGGGGCTGCTGTCGCGGGCGGGGGGGCCGCAGTGGTCGATGCTCGCGTCGGCGCGGACGGACGGCACCGTCGAGCGCTTGATGGCGGCGGGGCAACTTGCGGAGGTGCGCGTGGGGGGGCGGCCGTACCTGGTGCGGCCGGAGGACCTCGCGCGCGACGTCACGGCGGTGCTCGGCGCGGTGCAGGGCGTGGCCGCGGTGCTCGGCCCCCTCGATCCGCTGGTCTGGGATCGCAGGCTGCTCCGCGACGCGTTCGACTTCGACTACCTTTGGGAGGTCTACAAGCCCGCCGCCCAGCGCCGATGGGGCTACTACGTCTGTCCGCTCTTGCTCGGTGGAACGCTCACCGCGCGGGTCGAGGGGCGCCGTGCGGGGAAGGTGCTGAGGATCGAGCGGCGCTGGGGCGTAGCCGACGAGAGGCAGGTCGATCGTGCGCTCGCGCGACTCGGCGCGCTCAACAACTGCGAAACCGTGGACACGTCAAGTTGCGATCGACAGTGATCCACCTTCGGCGGGGATCGTGCGCAAGTTTCTACGCGGTGCGTAAAATAGTGCGCACCGGCACTTTACGGGACGCGTCGAGATTGGTACAGTCCGCCCTCGGTTGGGAGACCCGCTCTTGATTTTGCCGCTGCTTTTCATTCTCTCTGCGTTCGCGGCCGAATATGGCCCGACCATGGAGGGCGACGTTGCAGTGCTCGAATCGGGCGGTCCGGCGGACACCGGGGTCGTCGGCTGTACGGATGACCTCCTTCATGATGGCGTCCTGCTCCCGGACCTGCCACTTTTTTATGCGCGCATGCAGGCCCCTCACGCGTGGGGCACCCGCGAGATGGTCGATTTGCTCGTCGACTCCGCCGCGCACATGCACTGGCTCATGCCCGAGGCCGATCCGATCGCCGTGGGCGAGATTTCGGCCCCCCACGGTGGCGCTCTGTACGGGCACAAGTCGCACCGGGGCGGCGTCGATGCCGACGTCGGTCTGTTCAAGACTGGCGGCAAGCAGGCCCAGCATCAGTTCGACAATCCTGGCGCCGACTTTGATGTCGAGGCCAACTGGGCGTTCATCGCCACGATGATCGACAGCGGGCGGGTCGACATGATCCTCCTCGATCGCGCGCACATCTCGCGGTTGCGGGCGTACGCGCTGCGCGCCGGACTTTTGACCGACGAAGAGGCCGACCAGGTCTTCGTCGGCGAGGATGCCTGGTCCAAGTCTGGCGTCATCCGCCACGCGCCCGGGCACCACGATCACCTGCATGTACGCGTGCTTTGCGCCGACGGTAGCAAGCCGCGCTGATCGGCATCAAGGTGTGGGCGGGCCGACCGATACGCGGGGTGAGTACGCTCTCCTATGCTGAACTCTGCTCCCACCTCGCCTGGGCTCTTCGTGCCGGGTAAGCCGTCTTTGCCGATGCCAGTCGTCACGATGATCGAAGGTGAGGAGACCAACCGGGCGTGGATCCTGGGCGAAAAACCCATGGTCTTCGGCCGCGATCTGGTCTGTGATGTGGCGCTGGCTGACGCCAAGGCCTCGCGGCGCCACGCGCGCCTGCAATGGATGAACGCGTCGACGCCGGAGGACGCGCCGGAAGTGTGGTTGGAAGACCTCGGCAGCACCAACGGCTCGTGGGTCAACGGCCAACGTGTCGAGGAGCCCGTGCGCATCTACGAGCGCGACAAGCTGCTGATCGGGAGCACCCTGTTCGGCTACTCGCTACGCATCGAGGAGGAGGTGGCCGCGCAGCGCCGCCTTGTCCAGCGGGCCACGACCGACCCGCTGACGGCGATGAACAACGCCGAGGTCTTCGAACGCGCGCTGCGTCGCGAGTTCGAGCGCTCCCGTCGTTACACGCGTCCGCTATCGATCGTGCACATGAACGTCGATCACCTGTCGAGGGTCAACGAGACCCACGGCGAACGCATCGGCGATCTCGTCCTGAGACAGATCGGGCGCATCCTCCGTGACAACCTCCGTCTTTGCGACATGAGCGCACGGCTGGGCGGCGATGAGTTCTCGATCATCCTGCCCGAAACCAGCGTCGAAGGTGCCCTGGTCGTCAGCGAGCGCCTTCGTCAGGCGGTGGCAGACTTCCCGATGATGCTGGGCGCCGACCCCATCAAGGTGACCGTCAGCATGGGCGTCGCGACGATCGACGGCACGTTTTCCCATGCGGATTCGTTCGTCGACGCGGCCAGCAAGGCCACCCACCGGGCGAAAGCGCAGGGGCGGAATCGGACGGCGTTGCATTTGGTGGAGTAGGGGGGCCCCCCCTCAACTACACCCGCTGGTCCCGCCGCAGGTGATGCATTTGAGGCAAGCACCGTTGCGCACCATCGTGAGCGCACCACACTCGGGGCAGCCGTCACCTTCGTAACCGCGCGCCTTGGCGTCGCGGATGAGCTGGAGCTTCATCTTGGCCGGTGCGAGCTTGATCTGCGCGCCGCCGCCGGCGTGAACGGAGGAGGACGGGGCCGTCGCGGCCGCCGCCAGCACGCCCGCCGACGCCGGCGCGGCATCGACGTCCACCGCCGTGTTCGACAACATGACGTTGCCGCCGGCGATCTCCTCCTCTTCGCTCCAGCGGGTCTCCTCGCCGGACTTGTGGAGGGCGTCGTGACGCAGCTCGGACTCGTCCACGTGGGCGAGGTCGTTTCGGCCCAGGTAGTTGACCGCCAGGTCGCGGAACATGTAGTCGATGATCGAGGTCGCCATCTTGATGCGATCGTGGCCACGGACCACGCCGTTCGGCTCGAAGCGGGAGAACACGAACTGGTCGACGAACTTCTCCAGCGGCACGCCGTGCTGCAGGCCCATGCTCACGGCGATGGCGAAGCTATTCATCAGGCTGCGGAAGGCGGCGCCCTCTTTGTGCATGTCGACGAAGATCTCGCCCAGAGAGCCGTCCTCGTACTCGCCGGTGCGCAAGAACACTTTGTGTCCGCCGACGATCGCCTTCTGGGTGTAGCCGCGGCGACGGTCTGGTAGACGACGGCGCTTGGCCAGGTAGCGGACGACCAGCTTCTCGGCGACGTGCATGACCTGATCGTTCTGCGACATCGGTGGTGGCGCGCTCGGAGCGGGTACGCTGGTGTCCGCGTCGTCCATGTCCAGGGCGGTGAGCAGCTCGTCCGCGTAGGTGCTGGAGAGCGGCTGGCTGAGCTTGCTGCCGTCGCGATACAAGGCGTTGGCCTTGATGCCGAGGCGCCAGGACACCAGGTAGGCGTTCTTGACGTCGGCGACGGTAGCGTCGTTGGGCATGTTGATGGTCTTGCTGATCGCGCCCGAGATGAAGGGCTGGCAGGCGGCCATCATCCGAATGTGGGCCTCGGCGCTGATGAAGCGGGTGCCGGTGCGCCCGCAGCGGTTGGCGCAGTCGAAGATCGGCAGGTGCTCGGCCTGGAGCCCCGGCGCGCCCTCGATGCTCATGGTGCCGCACGCCCAGGCGTTGGTGGCTTCCATCTGCGCCTTGCTGAAGCCGAGCGCGGCGAGGACGTCCGGTGCGTCGGGATCGATGTTCAGCACATCCTTGCAGAAGGTGGCGCCGAGGTTGTACTTCGAGAACGCGAACTTGATGTCGAAGGCGGTGGGCAGGGCCCGCTCGATCTTGGCGATGGTGAGGTCGTCAAACCCGCGCGCCCGCATCGACTCGTGGTTGATGCCCGGCGCGCCCTTGAGCGAACCCCGACCCCGCGCGTAGTCCACGATCGCGACGACCTGGGCCTCGCTGTAGCCGAGCTTGCGCAAGGCGGGCGGTACCGACTCATTGACGATCTTGAAGTAGCCGCCGCCAGCCAGCTTCTTGAACTTGATCAAGGCGAAGTCGGGCTCGACGCCGGTGGTGTCGCAGTCCATGACCAGGCCGATCGTGCCGGTGGGGGCGATGACCGTGACCTGGGCGTTGCGATAGCCGTGCGCCTCGCCGAGCGAGAGAGCGTCATCCCACGCTTTGCGTGCGGCGGCCGCGAGGTCGCCGGGCACCTTGTCGGGGACGAGTCCCACCGGCTTGATCGACAGCGCCTCGTAGTCGCTGGCTGGGGCGTTGAATGCGGCGCGGCGGTGGTTGCGGATGACGCGCAACATCGACGCCCGGTTCTTCTTGTAGCCAGGGAAGGGGCCCTTCTCAGCGGCGATGCGAGCGGATTGCGCATACGACTCGCCGGTGAGGATGGCGGACAGCGCGCCGCACATCGCGCGGCCTTCGGGGCTGTCGTAGGGGACGCCCATCACCATCAACAGCGCGCCGAGGTTGGCGAAGCCGAGGCCGAGGGTGCGGAACTTCCAGGAGAGCTCGGCGATCTTCGGCGAGGGGTACTGCGCCATCCCGACGCTGATCTCCAGCACTGTCGTCCAGATCTGGATGCCGTGGACGTAGCCGTCCAGGTCGAAGGCCCCGGTCTTGGCGTCGTGGAAACGCATCAGGTTCAAGGACGCGAGGTTGCAGGCCGTGTCGTCGAGGAACATGTACTCGGAGCAGGGGTTACTCGCGTTGATCCTTCCATCTTCTGGGCAGGTGTGCCACTCGTTGATCGTGGTGTCGAACTGCACGCCGGGGTCGGCGCAGGACCAGGCTGCCACGGAGATGTTGTCCCAGAGGTCGTTTGCGCGCACGGTCTTGACGGTCTTGCCGCTGGTGCGGTGCGTCAGCTTCCACTCTTCGTCACGCAGCATCGCATCCATGAAACTGTTGGGGATGCGCACGCTGTTGTTGCTGTTCTGGCCGGCCACGGTGGCGTAGCCGTCCCCATCCCAGTCGGTGTCGTAGGCGTCAAAACGGATGGCGGTGTAGCCCTGCTTGGCGAACTGCACGGTGCGGACGATGTAGTTGTCGTGCACGCCGATGGTGCGCGCCTCCCGCATGGCGGTGCGGAGCTGGATGTTCTGGCGGGGGTCGAACCGGGCCGCCTCGGCCAACCCGTCGACCGGGCGCGTGGCCGCCAGGATCAGGTTGAGATGCCGCTCGTTGAGCCTGCTTCCGGTCACGAGCGCCGCCACTTTGGTCTCTTCGACCGCCTTCCAGTTGATGAAGGTTTCGATGTCCGGATGATCGAGGTCCAGGCACACCATCTTGGCAGCGCGCCGCGTGGTGCCGCCGCTCTTGATCGCGCCAGCCGCGCGGTCGCCGATGCGCAGGAAGCTCATCAGCCCGGAGCTGCGGCCGCCTCCGGACAGCTTCTCGCCCTCGCCACGGAGCTTGGAGAAGTTGGTGCCGGTGCCCGATCCGTACTTGAACAAACGCGCCTCACGCGTCCACAAGTCCATGATCCCGCCGTCGTTGACCAGGTCGTCGGTGACGCTTTGGATGAAACAGGCGTGGGGCTGCGGCCGCTCGTACGACGAGCTCGACGCCACCACCTTTCCGGTGCGATCGTCGACGTAGTGGTGGCCCTGGGCGGGGCCGTCGATGCCATAGGCCCAGTGAAGGCCGGTGTTGAACCACTGTGGGCTGTTGGGCGCGCACATCTGCGCCGCCAACATGAAGCGGAGCTCGTCGTAGAAGGTCTTGGCGGCGTCCTCATCCGAAAAGAGTCCGTCCTTCCAGCCCCAATATGTCCAGCACCCGGCCAGGCGATCGAAGACCTGGCGCGCGTCGCATTCGGAGCCAAAACGACGATCCGCCTGGAGCGTCGCCAACTTTTCTTCATCCGGGACGCGGCGCTGCAACCACCCAGGAATGCCCTTCTCCTCCACGGGCTTGGTCGCGGCGGGCACCCCGGCCTTGCGAAAGTACTTCTGGGCGAGGATGTCCACCGCCACCTGACTCCAGGAGTCGGGGACCTGGACATTGTCGGCCTCAAAAACCAGAGAACCGTCGGGATTCCGGATCTCGGAACGCCGACCTACCCAGGTGAGGCCACCATAAGCTTGAGAAGAAAGTGAGGTGAAACGGCGGGAAAGGTGCATGGGCTATTGACTCCACAAGAGCTGCGCGTCGGGGGTGGGCGGTGCCCAACGGGGCGACCCGTGCCTGAATCGTAGTGAACCACTCTCGCCACGTCAAGAGATCCACCCACAACATGTAGGGGTTTTTGTAGAGGGTACCCACTACATCATGTGTCCATAAGTTCTCCATAAGGGGGCGCGGAGTTATCCATACGCAAGAATCCCAAAGCCCGCAGAGGTCCAAAAGCTCCAAGCTCGGGAGCGGTCGGGTGCGGGCGATGCGCCGTGACCGGGCGTCTCGTCAGGCCGGGACCGCGGCGCATCGCGGTGGCCTCGGGTGCGCTCGTGTCGTTGCCGGATTAGTCGCTACCTATGCCGGAACGTCCCGATCTGGAGTACGTCGTTCCGCGGCTGCGCGAGGCGCTGGTTGGCCTCACGATCGTGGACGCGTCGGTGAAGAAGCCGGTGGTTTTGCGCTGCGGAATCGCACAGGTGCGCGGTACTTTTGTGACGGTTTCGAGGCGCGCACAGGCGGTAGATTTCGGGTTGGGCGCCGCGCACCTGGTCGTGGTGCCGATGCTGGCAGGGCGTTTCGACCTTGTGGACGCGGCGGCGAAGGACCCTGCGGACGTGGCGGTCCGCTTGGTGCTTTCGGATGGGCGGGTGCTGCGCTATCGCGACGACGTCCAGATGGGGAAGGTGTGGTGGACCGCGCCCGGCGTGGCCGTCGCGGGCCTGGCCGAGGGCGGTGTGGACGTGCTGGAGGCGGCGTTCACCCGCGAGCGATTCCGCGCCCTGGCCAAGGGTCGCCGTGAGCAACTCAAGGTCTTCCTGATGGACAAGACGGCGCTCGACTCGATGGGCAACGCCTACGCCGACGAGGTGTTGTACGCGGCGCAGCAGCATCCCAAGCGCCTCGTCAGTCGGTTGATGCCCGCTGAGCTGGACGCGCTCCACGACGCCATCGTGGCGGTGTTGGCGCACGCGCGGGACACCATCGCCGCGCGGGCGCCGCCGCTGCACGAGAAGATTCGCGATTTCCTCCACGTGCGCGGCCGGAAGGGCCAGCCCTGCGATCGCTGCGCCACCACGCTCCGGGTCGCGGGGATCCACGGTCACGACGCCTACTTCTGCCCGCGCTGCCAGCCGGATGTGGACGGGCGTGGGTTTTTTGATTGGCGAGGGACGTAGCCGCACGCGATTCCGTCGAATGGGCGCGGTCGGTCGGGCGTTGTCTCCCTGAGGCCCCCCGATGTCTGTCCTGCGCCGCGTCACCCCCGTTGTCGCCAGCCTCGCCGCCCATGGCGCGGTGGTGGCGCTCCTCGTCGCGCAATCGGTGCTCCCCGCCTTCGGAAGTGCGGGCGGCGCCGAGGTCGCCGAAGCGGGGGACAGCGAGTCGCTCGACGCCTACCTGGCGCGGGCGGCGGACGACATCGACTTCGGTGAGGCCGCCGCGACGCTCGTCGCCATCGGCATCATCACCGACGAAGTGGCGGTCGTCGCCCAGGCGGCGCCGGTTGTGGAGGCGCCTCCCGTGGTGAAGGTGGCGTCGGTTGTCGAAGCAGCGCCGGTTGTCGAAGCTGCCCCCGTCGTCGTCGAGGAGGTTCCCGCGGTCGTTGAGGAGGCCCCCGTCGAGGACGCCCCTGCCGTCGCCGAGGACGAGCCCGTCGTTGCTGAAGATGGCACCCCCACCCCCGTCGAGGTGGTCCCCGACGGGCAGGCCGAGGCCGTCGCCGCCGTCCAGCCGCCCCGCCGCCACAAGCAGGGCCGCAGCCCCCTCCGCGCCGGTCGCGGCGCCTTCGAGCTGCGTGACCTCGACCCGGACGACGGCGTGCTCCGCACCTCGCGGAGCAGTTGGGCCGTGGAGCGCAAGGTCGTCGACTTCTACGCGAAAAACCTCGGCGAGCTGATGAAGCTCGGCTCGGTCCGCGCCCATCGGGACACCGACGGCAAGCTCCGCGGCTTCCGCGTCGGCGTGAAGAAGGACAGCATCCTCCGCGAGGCCGGCTTCCGCAGCGGCGACATCGTCAAGAGTGTCAACGGCATCGAGGTGCACGACCTCTTCGGGGCGCTCGCCGCCTACTTCAAGCTCCGGAAACAGACGCACATCGAAGTGGTGCTGACCCGCAAGGGCCGCCAGATGACCCTCAGCTACGACCTGGTTTCGTAGTCGGAATCGACGCGAGCACGGCCATCCGCTCGGCGGCGCCCTCGGCCAGACGCTCCACGTCGGCCAGGGACTCGTCGGTGAAGCCGGGGGCCGAGTCCACACACTCCAAGCAGCCCCAGGTGCGGCCGCCGGCGGCCATCGGAACGCAGAGCAGGCTCCGGGTTCGGTGGCCAGTGTGGCGATCGACGTTGCGGTAGAAGCGCGGGTCGGCGTAGGGGTTGAGCACGATGAGCGAGGTGTGGGTGTTCACGCTGAAGCCCGCGACGCCGGCGCCCACCGGGATGCGCATGCCGCGCAAGCGCGCCGCGTGCTCGCCCATCACGTAGCGGAAGCGCAAACCAGCCGATTCCAGCACGATCGCCGAGCCGCCGCGCGCGCCAGTGAGCTTGACCGCGGCGCCGACCGCGAGCGCCATCGCCGCGTCGGGGTCCATCGCCCTTTCGATCGACGCGAGGGTGTCGCGCACCAGCTCCAGGGGGATGAGCGCGTCGCTGTCGAGGTCGTGGAGATCCTCCTCGAAGTCTTCCGGCGCGAGCGTCGGACCCATCTCCATCGGCTCGTCTTCTTCGAGCGGGACACTGTGCGCGTCCCCGTCGAGGGGCTGAACGACGAAGCCGTCGCCGGAGCGCATGTCGCGGATGAGCACCGTGCCGTTCATCAGCCGCTCGCACGCGAGGCGGTCTGGCGACGCCGTCTCCCCGAGCGAACCGAGGCCGTTGCCCAGCGCGACCAGCCAATTGGGCGCCTCGACCTCGACATGGCGGCCGGTGGCCGTGCTGACCCGGAAATTAGGCATCGGGCGAGGTTATCCAGGCGTCGTAGAACGGGCCCGCACCACTGGCTCGATCGTGGCGCCAACCAGGGTCGCGATACGACGATGACCGGCGGCGGTCGGGTGCAGGCCATCGACCTGGGTGAGGGTGGCGTCGTCCGCCATTCCGTCGAGCAGGTAGGGCACCAGGGGCACCCCGAACTCGGTCGCCAGCCGGGGGAACATCCCGTCGAACGCGGTGACGTAGCGGGGGCCGAGGCGAGGGTCCGCCCGCATGCCGAGGAGCACGACGCTGGCGCCGGCCGCCTGGCAGCGCGTCACGATGCTGCGCAGGTTCTTTTCCGTCGGCTCGACGGGGAGGCCCCGAAGCATGTCGTTCGCGCCCAGCTCGACGACGACGACCGCCGGCTCCTGACCGAGCACCCAGTCCAGGCGACGCAGCCCGCCCTCGGTGGTGTCGCCGCTGATGCCGGCGTTGACCACCTCGACCGACAGCCCCGCCGCCGTCCAAGCCGCTGCCAGCACCGACGGGAACGACTCCTGCGGGCCGAGCCCCGCGCCGGCCGTCAAGCTGTCGCCCAAGAACACGATTCGCACCGGCGGGGCCGCGACACCAGGCCGCTGCGATGCAGGCGCCGTCGGCCTCACGGCGAGATCTCCGCTCGGCGAGCACGCGACGATCACGGCGGCGACCAGCAGCATGGTGGCAGCGTAGCGCGGCGGGAGGGGGGTCCGCTGCCGCAGCCGGGATACCGCACCGCGTGAAGGCCCTCGTCGCCAGCTCGGTGCTGACCATCGCCTGCTGCGGGTGCTGCTGCCTGCGCATCCCCACCTTCGGTTTCTACCCCGAGATCGACGAGGCGGCGGTCGTGGCCGAGCTTAAGGCCAAGCCCTTTGTCGTCGACCACATCTGCGAGACCGAAGCCACCTGTGCGGTGGTGGAGGGCGCGACCGTCGAGGTGATGCCGGTGAGCTGGAATCCGTTCACCGGAACGGTGGTGGCCCTGGTGCAGACCGAGGCGCTCTGTCAGCCCTCCGACAAGCTCCTGGAGCGCCTGGAACCCTTCTTGTGCAAGGGGCTTCTCGCGGTGATCCAGACGAGCTCGCCGTCCGGTCCACCGAGCCTGGAGGTGACGGAAGAGACGCTCTTCGGTGGGCCGAGCGTCGGCGGGCCGCGCGGGACGTCCTCCGGCGGTGGCGATTTCGACTGGGATTGAGCGCCGGTGATACCCGGCGCCGTGCCCCGCCCCTCGCTGGCCCTGGTGTCGATCGTGGTCCTGGCGCTGGCCCTGCGCGTGGCTGGGCTCGACTTCGGGCTCCCCCTGGCGGAAGCGCGTCCCGACGAACAGACCATCGCCTTCCAGGCCATGAAGTTCGGTCGCGGGGACCTCAACCCCCACAGCTTCAACTACCCGAGCCTGTTCAAGTACCTGACCTTCGCCCTGTTCGGCGGCGACTTCGCGATCGGAAGGGTGCTCGGCCGCTTCACCGGTCAGGAGGACTTTTTGAGGTCCTTCTTTGCCGCCGACATCGAGTTTCGGCTGCTGATGCGGGCGTTGTCGGCGGTGATGGGCACCGTCGGCGTGGCGCTTCTGGCGCGGGCGCCGGGCAGGCTGTGGGGGAGCTTCTTCCTCGCCGTTTCCTTCCTGCACGTGCGGGACAGCCACTTCGGGGTCACCGACATCACCATGGTCACGTTGACCACCGGCGCGGTGTTGTTGGCGGTGGAGCTGCAGCGGCGAGGCGCGTTGCGGATGGCGGTCGGCGCCGGGCTGGTCGCGGGCCTGGCCACGAGCACCAAGTACAACGCCGCGCTCTTGGCGATCCCGCTGGTGGCGGCGGCCTGGGGCGCGCAAGGGGGGGGCGGCCTGGTCTGGAGCGGCAGAGCCCGCGGAAAGCTCGCTGCTGCCGCGCTGACAGCGATGATCGGCGGCTTCCTGATCGGCACGCCCTACGCGCTCTTGGACAGCGGACAGTTCCTGACCGACTTCCGCTACGAGATGGGTCACCTGGCCGAGGGGCACTACGTCGATGTGGGTAGGGGGTGGATGCACCACGCGACGGCAACCTTACCCGATGCGGTCGGCTGGCCAGTGTATGTGCTGGGCGCCGGCGCGATCTTGATGTCGTTCTTCGCCAACTTCCGCCTGGCCCTGGTGCTCTTCAGCTTTCCACTGGTGTACTACGTCGCGATCGGGCGCGGACACACGGCTTTCTACCGGTACATGCTGCCCGTTGTTCCGTTCGTATGCATCGGGGCGGGCGCGTTCTTCGACGCGGTGAACCTCCGCTTCGGGCGCGTTGGCGCGGTCATCATGGCGTTGCTTGTCGCCTCGCCCTCGATCTGGCGGAGCGTCGAGGCCGACCGCCTGTTCGTCGCCGGCGACACACGCCAGGCGATGGGCCAGTGGATTGAGGAGAACGTCCCGACCAACGAGGTGATCGTCCACGCCGGAGCCTACACCGGGGCGCCGATGCTCCAGCGCAACGTGCCCAACCAGACCCGCGAGTTCGAGGCCAAGGCCGGTCGTGCCGACGCCGGTGGCTTCCGCAAGCCCGACGAGATGAAGTGGTATCGGGCCGAAACCCCGATGTACGACGTGCTCTTCTTGCGTAAGCTCGGCATCGACTTCGCGTCGCAGCTCGACGTGGCCGAGGTGTTGGCGAACCCTCCGCCGTGGCTTGAAATCGAGGCCTCGGGTCTGGACTTCTACAGCGAGGTGGCGCCTGAGATCCAGGCGCTCGCGTCGACGCGGTACGAGCTGGTTCACGAGGAGATCGCCGCGGACGACCCGGGGAAGGCCACCTTCGACCAGCAGGACGCGTTCTACATGCCCACCGACGGCTTCGGGGCCTTTTCGCGGATGGGACCCAACCTGAGGCTGTACCGGCGGCGGTGATAGGACCCCCGGGCCGTGGACACGCCCCCGCCCGCCGACGCCTCCTCGCTCACCCGTCGCTTCCGCGGCTGGCTGGCGTGGTCGATCGCGATCGCGGCGCTGATGTACCTCGGGTACTCCTTCTACGTCGGTGTGGACGAGGTTTCGGAGGCGATCGGTCGCTTTCGGTGGAGCGCACTGGCCGCGGCTCTCGCCCTTACCATCTTCGTCAACTACACCCTGCGTTGGGCCAAGTGGCATTGGCTGCTCCTTCGTCTGGGCGTGCGACTGCCCCTCGGTGAGAGCGCGGTGATCTTCTGCGCCGGCCTCGCGATGGTCCTGAGCCCGTTCAAGGCTGGGGAGGTGCTCAAGCCCTACCTCGTGCGGGAGCGCACGGGTGTGCCCATCCTGACGGTGGTTCCAGCGTTGGTGACGGAGCGGTTGACCGACGGGCTGGCGGTCTTGATCATCGCTGCGGTGAGCGTCAGCGAGTTTGCCGGAGACCGGGCGGGATTCGTCTACGGCACGATCGCCGTGAGCTTTCTCGGCGTGGCGGTGCTGATGAACGAGCGGCTGTCGCTCTGGATACTCCACGGCCTCGGCCGCCTGCCGCTGGTGCGACGGGTGGCCGACCGGCTGGAGGAGACGTACCGCGCGGCCCGTCTTTGCCTTGGTCCATGGCCGCTTTTCGTGACGCTGGCCACCAGCGTGGTGGCCTGGGGCGCCGAGTGTTGGGGCTATCAGCTCATCTGGGGGGGCTTCGACCGTGAGGTGAGCCTGGACGCCGCGGCCTTCCTCTACGCCTTCGCCACCGCGGCTGGGGGCGCGTCGCCGGGCGGGCTCGGCGTCGCCGACGGACTGCTGATCACGCTCCCGCGGGGACTGCCTGGACTGCCCGAAGGGGAGATCGCCGCCACCTCGATGTTGATCCGCGGCGCCACCCTGTGGATCGGCGTTTTCATGGGTGCGGTTGCGCTATTCTTCGTCGAGCCGCTCTTGCGCAGGCCGCGCGCGAGCTGACCGCGATCAGATGCAGGGCTGCGTGACCGTGGTCGTGCTGTCCTCGCACAGGATGCCGCTGCACCCATCGATCCAGTTGGAGCTGGACCCGCACGCCGGTACCGTGCCCGACCAGCCGGCGGACCAGCTGCACCAGACCGCGCCGGAGCACGTTCCGGCGGTGGTGTAGTACTTGGTCTCGGTGCTGTTGCAGTTCCAATCCCAACTTCCGTCGCCGCGCTGGGACGTGCTGTAGGCGACGGCGGCCGGGCTGGCGGAGGCGTTGTAGTCGTAGCAGTCGTTGTCGTACCCGGAGCGGTAGTACCCGTCTTCCTGGCACAGGCACTTGGCGGCGACCGACCCGGAGCCGTACCCGTCACCGTCGTAGTCATAGTAGAAGGCGCTGCAGCCGGTGGCGTCCTCGGTGTCGGGCGTGCCGTTGCAGTCGTCGTCGATGCCGTTGCACGATTCGGTGGCGCCGGGGCCGATCACGATGGTCGTGTCGTCGCAGTCGCCGTCGTTCTCCGAAGTGCCGTCACCATCGTCATCGTAGGCGTTGGTGCCCTCGTCGGTGATGCCGTCGCAGTCGTTGTCGGCGCCGTCTTCCACCTCGGTGCCGCCGGGGTAGCTGTAGATGTCCGCGTCGTCACAGTCGCCCATCACCTCGGTGAAGCCGTCCTTGTCGTCGTCGATCTCGGTGCGCGGCGTCACGACGAAGTAGACCTCGGCGGTGTCGGACTGCCCATCGTTGTCGATCACGGTGAAGTAGAGGTGCTGGGTGCCACCCGGAATCTCAGCTTCGCAGGCAGCGATTCCGGTGGCGTCGGCGCGAGGTGCGCAAAACTCGGTGAGGCCGGTTTCGCCGTCGTAGGAGAAGCTGACGTGGAGCTGATCGGGCGATTCCTGCTGGTCGGACACCACGGCCATGAAGGTGAAGTCTTCGCCTTCGAGCGCGGATTCGTTGGTGGCGGGGTGCTCGATGATGATGGTCGGCGCGTCGGGAACCGCCTCGACCGTGAGCGTGATCTGGCTTTCGCCCACCTCGCCCTGCTTGTCGGACGCCGCCAGGACCACGATGTGGTTTCCTGGGGTGAGCTGCGCAGTCGCGTAGGTGCACTGCCCGCTTACGGCGCACGCGTCCTCGTTGGTGAGCACGCCGAAGATGTCGCTGGACCACTGCACGAAGAGCTCGTCGCTCGGCGTCTGATCGTCGTTGACCGCACCGATGAAGTCGACGATCTCGCCCTCTTTGACCGTCGTTCCGTTGGGCGGGGACTGGATCGTGGCGGTGGGCGGCTCGTTGTAATGGGTGACGGACACGTCCTGCCCACAAGCGACCAAGAGTTGAACCAAGACCATCGCGCGTTCCCCGAACGCCCTACGATAGCACGACCACGGCGGGTTCCGCCGAGCGGGCGGGAGCCCGCGGCGCCCGGGGTGAGTTCCCGGAGAAGCTGCTTTACACGTCTCGGTATTTGATCGCGTGCTTTTTGAGGAGCCGGGTGATGGACTTGCGATCCATGTCCGCCGCCCGCGCCGCCCGACTGACGTTGCCGTCGTGTTTCTCGATGAGGTCCACCAGATATTGATGCTCGAACGCCTCGATCAACAGCTCCTTGGCGTCTTTGAACGGGACGTCGGTGTTGGCGTCCACTCGAACCCCGCCGGCCTTGTTTGCGAGCAGTGTGGCCCGGGAGGAGGCCGCATCGGGGAGCGACGCCTTCAGGGCCGGAGGGAGCGCCGAGATGGTGATGGTCGGGCCGTCGGTGAACGGAAGCGCTCGTTCCACCACGTTGTTGAGCTCCCTGACGTTGCCGGGCCAGTGATAGGTCTCGAAGAGCGCGCGCACCTCGGCATCGATTCCGCGAACGCCACGATTGTGCTCGGAGCGCTTCAGCAGGTGGTCGACCAGTAGGGAAATGTCCTCCCGACGCTCGCGCAACGACGGGAGCCGCACCTCGACCACGGCCAGCCGGTAGTAGAGGTCCTCCCGGAAGCGGCCCGCGGCGACCTCCGCGCGAAGATCGCGGTTCGACGCGGCCACCACACGAACGTCGATCGGCTTGGCCCGCGTCGCGCCCACCCGCCGCACCTCACGCTGCTCCAACACCCGCAGCAGCTTGGGCTGGAGTTCCAGTGGGAGTTCGCCGATTTCATCGATGAAGATCGTGCCCCCGTGCGCGGCTTCGAAGAGCCCCTCCCGCGCCTGGATCGCGCCGGTGAACGAGCCCTTCTCGTGGCCGAAGAGCTCGCTTTCCAGGAGCGATTCCGGCGCCGCCCCGCAGTCGAAGACGATGAAAGGCCCGCGAGCGCGCGGCGACCGTGCGTGCACCGCGCGGCTGACCAACTCCTTCCCCGTGCCAGTCTCGCCCGCCACCAGCACCGTCAGGTCGGTGGGAGCGACCCGCTCGAGGATGCCAAACACCTCGCGCATGGCGATGCCCCGGCCGACCAGCGCCTCGAAGTTCTCGGAGAGTGAGGGCGCGATCTCGATGACCTCGTCTTCGGGCGCGAAGACGATCTCGGTGTGGCCGACCCGAAACCGGGTGTCGGGCGCCAGGTAGACCTCCCGGACCCGCACCGGCCCGACAAACGTTCCGTTGGTGCTGTTGAGGTCGCGGAGGATGGTGCCACCGGCCCCGCGGGCGATCTCCGCGTGCTGTCGCGATACCGTACTGTCGGTGAGCACGACGTCGTTGTCGGAGCGCGCGCCGATTCGGATGAGATCCCGGTCAACCTGGTAGGAGCGACCTGCACCTTCGCCGGCGACGATGGTGAGCCGCGCCCGCCGGATGTGAATCTGCCGGCTGCCGCCGCCGGCGATGGCGCTGGTGATTTCGGGCATGTGGGCCGGAGGTTAGCATGAGCCGGATGCGGCGCCCGATCATCGCTGTGACCTGCGACCACCGGGCGGTCGGCCCCGTTGGGCAGAGCGTGCGGGTTCGGCCGGGTCGGCCGGAGGTCTACGTGGGCGAGGCGGTGGTTCGGCGGCTCCGCGATGCAGGCGCGATCGTGGTCTTGTTGCCTCCCGGCGACATCGACGGTGGCTCAGAGCTGTTGCGACGCGTGGATGGACTGGTCATCACCGGCGGCGCGTTCGACATCCACCCGCACCACTACGGGCAGCTCGTCCAGGGGCGGCTCGACGGCACCAACGAGGATCGGACCACCCTGGAACTGGCGCTCGCACGCCTGGCGATGGAACGCGGGCTCCCGACTCTGGGCATCTGCGGCGGCATGCAGATTCTGGCGGTTGCGTCGGGGGGCACCCTTCACCAGGACATACCCGGCCACGAGCAGCCCACCGACCCCGCGACGGCGTGGCATCCGGTGGTGATCGAGGCGGGCGCCCCAGCGGAGCTTTTTGGGATGATCGATCCCGACGCCAACTCGACGCACCATCAGGCCGTCGATTCGTTGGGGGCGTTTTTGGTGCTGGCGCGCGCGCCGGACGGCATCGTCGAGGCGATGTATCGGCCCGGCGCCGCGTTCTGCGTCGGGGTGCAGGGGCATCCGGAGCTGCGCGGCGACCGCCTGTTTCGTGGGTTGGTGGCGGCGGCGGGGGGCCAGGGGGCGCGGGTTCGTTGACCGGAGGGGGGCATCGACGGGAAGCTGCGTTGACTCGGTGGCCGATCGCGATTAGAACGGCGCCGCAGCGGGTCGCTAGCTCAGTTGGTAGAGCACCGGACTTTTAATCCGTGGGTCGCGGGTCCGATTCCCGCGCGACCCACCACCTTGTAAATAGTGTACTTTGATCCCATCGTCTAAAGGTTAGGACAGCGGGTTTTCATCTCGCCAATAGGGGTTCAATTCCCCTTGGGATCACCACATCAAGAAAGGCCCATGTTTCGTGGGGTATCGCCGGGGCGACTCACGGCCGAGGCCGGTGAAGACCGGTGGTTCCCGGTCCCCGTCGTGGTACAGGCGTGGTACGGATCCCGCGGGGGTGGGCGCCAGAGGCGTTTGCGGCGTGAGCCTACCGGTGCTGTGAGCGTGGATCCCAGCGCCATGCTCATCACCGAGGTGCCCAGCGTCGGCCCCGAGGACCCCCACGGCCTCAGACAGGGCGCGCATCGCGTCCCGGATGACGAATCGACCGCGCTCCCGGGCGCTGGGCGGTGTCCTGACCCCGCTGCTCGTGGTCGGGCGCCCCTTGCCACCCGGCATGGCGAACGCGGTCAGCACGGCCGGACGCGACGACGGCACCCGCGAACGATTTCGAACCGACTATCGGAACGCGAACACGTTTGACGTCCGGGGTCGCGGCACCCGCTCGGGCGGTGGTCGGGGTGCGACGACGGCGCCGGGGTGCTTGCGCGCGTCGCCAGTTACCGATGGACGGGACTCGTGTTTTTCGATCTGATGGGCAACGCGTCAGAGTGGATGTGGGGCGAGGTCGACGAGGAAGACGGGGTCGGAGCAGCGCTACAATCACTCTACGTCGGACCTGCGAGCCCGGAACACGGGAGCGGTCGAAGCCGACGCTACTTCCGTTCAGCGGCCGCACCTCGGAGCGCAAGGGAACTTCGTCCGCAGCCGCGCGCCCCGGATCAGCGGAGAGCTTGGCCGCACGCGCCCCAGCATCGGAGCGGGCGGAGAGCGCGCCCTGAGGTCCAGAGCCGCGCTGTGCTCATCGGGCGGGATGCAGCGGACGGCACGGCAGTCTGGATGTCGAGCGGGGTCGACGCGATCCGCGCGCCTCATTCATCGTCGACGCGCCGACCGACTTGCCCGAGTCCGGCTGCCCGAAGTTCCTCAGCGAGAACGCTAAGCTCGTAGTCGGCCGGCGAGGGGCATCCAATCACCCGGAGCGCCACCGGCCCTGGCACGAAGCCCCGTTCGCGGCCGCCGCCCCTGGCCCTCGGAGACGGTTGCGGGATCGCTGCAGTGGGAAACTCGTCGCAACTACGAGCGAGGGCGGAGTCAACGGCGCGAGGAAGCTGCGCCAGCGTCCGGTCCGCGCGGGGAGGCGGCGGCGAGCCCAACACCTGCACCAGGCTGTCTCTCCTCACCGACCAAGTTGTCCTTTGATTCTTCTTCCAGTTCGGGTTTGTTGGTACGATGCGGCCCTCCGCACGCAACCGAGCGAATCGCTTGGAATCGCGCGTGCGCCTGCCCGTGAGCCGGCGTTCCGCTGTCCTAAGAGAGCCCCCCCACAGCTTGGCGGCTTCCGCCAGCGGGAGCATGTCTGAAGGTGATCCGATCTCGTGGACAGTTTGTTGATGATTCTTTCGTTTAAAACACTATCACGATGGTGGTTCGGTTGGAGGACGGTACCCTCGGCACCAGGAGGGGGGTCCAGGGGGGAGACTCAAAACCTATGTATATCCTGCTGAATTCCTCGTGCTCGTT
>CANLGL010000017.1 GCA_947490345.1 Deltaproteobacteria bacterium | reverse complement strand
CCCGCCTCCGGCGGCCCCGCGGCTGGCGCCGCTCCCGCCCGCCTCCGGCGGCCCCGCGGCTGGCGCCGCTCCCGCCCGCCTCCGGCGGCCCCGCGGCTGGCGCCGCTCCCGCCCGCCTCCGGCGGCCCCGCGGCTGGCGCCGCTCCCGCCCGCCTCCGGCGGCCGGCGTCGCGCTGAGGCTGTCGGTGGTGCGATTTTCGGGGTGAGGCTACACTTCGGGGATGTCGGCGCCGTCCACCACTCCGCTTGCTGTGGCTCGCACGCTGGCCGAGTGTCGTGAACGAATCGCTGCCGTCGCGTCCTCCCGAGCCGCTGCGATCGTGGCGCGGGCACCTGCGGCGGCGGAGCGCCTCCGCGCGGAGTTCGGCGCTCGACGTGTGTGGCTGTTTGGCTCGTTGGTGGCAGGGACCCCGCACGAGTCCAGCGACGCTGACCTTGCCGTGGAAGGCCTGAGCAGCATGCGCGTGGATGCCGCGGCGGCGGCCATGGAGGTGATGCTCGGCTGCGCAGTGGACCTCGTGCAGATCGAGCTCGCGTCGCCCTCGCTGCTGGAGCGTGTCGGGCGCGAGGGGAAGGAGCTGTGAACGCCCGAATCGAGCGCCTTCGGGGGCAGATCAGCGCCGACCGCACGCTGTTCACCGTGCACGCCACACGCCTCGCCGCGCTCGGACCCCTCACCGACGAGGGCAAGACGGCGGTGGCCGCGTGGGCGCTGCACCACGCCTACACGGCGATAGAAGCGATTCTCGAGCGCGTGGCGCGGGAGCTGGAGGGTGGCGTGCCGGCCGGTCCGGAGTGGCACCGTGACCTCCTTTCGGGGGCCGCGGTGGATGTCGACGGCGTGCGCCCGCCCGTTTTCACGGCGTCCGTGGTCGCTGCGCTGCACGAGCTGCGCGCATTTCGGCACTTCTCCCGCCACGGCTACGGCGCCCCGTTCGACCCCGCGCGCGTCACGCACGTCGCGGCCACCCTCGCAACCCTGGCCGCGCCTGTCGGGCGGGAGCTCCAGGCGTTCGACGGATTCCTCAAACAGGTCTCGGCCGAATCTCGGCCGTGAGCGGCTACTTCACCGAACGTAAACCCGGACATAGTTCTCCGCCGCGCCAGCCACGCCGGTGTTCAAGCCAAGGGCGCTTCCGAAGCCCAGCGCGTCGCTCTCGGCCGCGTCGCCGGAGGCTGGACCGAGGCTGCCCGAGCTTCCCGGATCGTCCAGGCCGCAGCCGTCACCGGCGTCGACGCTGAAGGTCGGCCCGAAGGCGTCCTCGTCGCACGAGGGGCAGGAGCAGGAGCCCCCGCCGTCTTTGTCGGCGGCGTTGAGGTACAGGTCGGTGTTGCATAGGTCGCCGGAGGCGGTGAGGCCGCCCGCAGTCATCGCGAAGCCGTCGTCATCTCGCCAGCAGGTCTCGTCGCCGTAGCCGGCGATCTCGTCGGCGAGACCGAGCGCGCCGGTGCCGACGGCGTCGTAGCGGGCCCATACGCCAGAGGGGGCATGGGTCAGCATCACGTCAGTCACGGGACTGCGGTGGAGCGCCTCGCTCTTGAAGTCCCGCGTCAGGTCGGTCAACGCCCCGAAGGTGGTGGTGTCCAGGTCCCAGTAGCGACGCCGTGCGTAGGTCCAGGTGTCGCTCCCGTCGTCGCTGGACACCGCGGTGAGCGTCCAGCCGCCGCCGTCGGTGGTCATGTCACACTGCACCTCGATGGCGCCGGCACCATCGGGGTCGATCCAGTAGAGCCCGTCGCCTGTGGAGTAGCCGGCGGTGAGGATCTCGTCGCAGCTCACACCCGCGCAAGCGCCGGCCTGCCCGTAGCTGCAAATGGTCACGGTTGCGTCGTCGGTGCCGGAGGTGCCAGAGGCCGTCCCGTCGTCAGGCGTGGCGGTGCATGTCCAAACTTCGCCGGCGGTCGTCGCGTCTGCGAGCACGGTGTCGCCTGCTTCGTAGGTGGTATCCGATGTCGAGTGGGCGACGCCGTCCGCGGTCCAGGCGAAGGTCCACGTCAGGGCGTCGTCGTCCGCGTCGGTAGCGGAGACGGTGCATACCAGGTCGTCCACGCCCTCGGCGGGGTCCGCCGGCTCGATGACCACCGTCGCCGCCCCAGGAGCCGTGTTGGCCACGGTCACCGTGGCGGTGCGCAGCGGGGTGCCGGAGTCGGTGCCGTCCGTCGGGGTGACCACCGCGTAGACCTCGTCGTCCTTGGCGAAGTCGACGCCTCCGTCCAGAATGGCGCGACCGCTGACCCTGGTCCCGTTGACATACCAGCTCACCTCGGCGGTGACGGTGTCGCCATCGGCGTCCGCAGTGGTCGTGAGCACCGAGAGCACCTCGTCGGTGGCCGGGGTTGCCGGGTCGACGGACGCGGCGCTGATCTCGGGGGCGGTATTCCCCACGGTCAACGACGCAGAACCGGTGGGGCCCGGGCCGTAGCCGTCGTCAGGGGTGACCACGACCGTCCAGGTTTCCCCGCGGGACGTTGCTGACGCGGGCAGCGTCGATGACGTGCTGGCCGCGGAGGCCACCCCATCGACGAACCAGGAGTAGTCGTAGGTGATGGGATCGCCTTCGGCGTCGGTGGAGGGCGTGGTGATCGCGACGTCGAGATCGTCGGCGGTGCGGGCCCCCGCCGGGCCCAGGGTCACGACCGGGGCGGTGGGGACGGCATCCACGGTGACGGTGATCGACGTGGCGCTCCATTGGCCATCGGTGTCGGTGGCGGCGAGCGTCAGGAGGTGCACGCCGGGCGTGAGCGCGTCGCTGGACCACGCGGTGAGCCCGTCGCTGTCGGGGCTGTCGGCGAACAAGGGACCGTCGACGTCGCTGGTCCACTCCACGACGAGGTCGGTGGCGAGGTCCTCGTAGTCGGTGGCGGAGCCGGTGAACTGCACGTCGGCGGAGTCGAGCAGGACGTCGCCGTCGGTGGGTCCTTCGATGGTGACGATGGGGGCGCCGAGAACGGTGTACGCGACCGAGTCCACACATTCGGCGCGGGCATCATCGGTCACGGTCAAGGTCAGGACGTGGGTGCCCGGTGAGAGCGCGGCCGTCGCCAGCGAGATCTCTCCAGACGAGGTGGGCGTGGCGGCACCGAGGAGGCCGTCGCGATCGCTAGACCATGCGGCGGTGAGCTGTTCGGCGGAAATATCCACGTCGGCCGCGGTGCCCTCGAGCAACAGCTCGTCGTGCTGGCGGCCGACCGTTCCCTCGGTGGGCGCGGTGATCTGGCAGGTCGGGGCGTTGTTGGGCGGGCCGACGGTGAGGATGAGGGTGTCAGTCGACGACTTCCCGTAGCTGTCGGACACGGTCAGGGTGACGAAGTGCTCGCCGCGGCTCAGCAGCGAGGCGCCGCGCACGTGGCCATCGGACTCGGCGGCGACCGGGAGGTCGAGCACGCCATCCACCGAAGAAGAGACCGCCACGACCAGGGCGGTGACCGGCTCTTCACCATCGGCCACCAGCCCATCGAATTCGACCAGGCTGCCGTCGTAGTAGCGGCCGGCCTCGGTGGGGAGGACAAAACTTGCGGTAGGGGCGGTGTTTGGCGTGACTTCGAGAGTCACCGCGGCCGAGCCGGCGCCGCCTTCGGGGTCCAGCACCTCCAGGCGGATTGACACTCCGGAGGTGTCGGCCACCCAACTACAGGCGGTGAGCCCTTCTTCGTCGGGCGGGGCGCTCTCGCAGAGCACCTAGTCCCCGGCGAACCAGGTGGTAGCGAGCTCCTTGGCCCCGTCGTTTGCGTCGGCGGCCTGTCCGCGCAGGGCCAAGGTCTGGCCCTCGATGACGACATCGCCGGTGACCGGGGCCAGGATCGTGGCCTCCGGTTCGGCGTTGAAACGCACCAGCGCCTGGTCGGTGCAGCCGACAAGGAGGAGCGCGGACAACCTTGGATTCATGGGCGACGGGCCTCGATGATGAATTCGACACGGCGGTTTTTGTCCCAGGCGGTGGCGTTCTCTGCGGGATCGATTGGACGCGTTTCGCCGAGCCCTTCGGCGCGCATTCTGCCAGCGACGACGCCCGCTTTGGTGAGGTACTTGACGACAGCTTCGGCACGCCCCTGGGAGAGCTTCAGGTTCTTCTTGGCGTCCCCGCGCGTGTCGGTGTGCCCCTCGACGCGGACCAGCGTGACCTCGGGGTGGGCTTGCAGCGTCTTGCCGACCTCATCGAGCAGGCTGAAGCTCTGGGATCGAATCGTGGTTTTGCCAGTGTCGAAGTAGATGCTGTCCCAGAACTCGATCTTCTCGAGGGTCACGACCACGCGCACCTTCGCGGTAGGCTTGGGCGCTGGCTCGGGGGCCAGGGTGACGGTGAAGGTCTGCGGGGGGCCGTCAACCACCAACACGCTGGTGACGCCGCGGATGTACATCGGGGCCTCGCCCGTAAGGGAGTAGCTGCCCGCGCCGAGGCCGGTCGTTCCCTCAGGACCGTGGTTCACGAACTCACCGAGGGTGGCGGTCGAGCCTTCGATGAGCTTTCCGGCGCCGTCGACCACGCGTACGGTCACGTCAGTGACGGGGTCGATGCAGCCGTCGAGGTCCTCCCAGCCGTCTTTGTCTTCGGCGACCACCGGGCAGGCGTCGGCCGGGTCGAGCACGCCGTCGTTGTCGTTGTCCGGCTCGGGGCAGCCGTCGTCGTCGCGATACGCGTCGAGGTCTTCGGCGTCTGCAGGGCAGGCGTCGACGCGATCGCGGAGCCCGTCGTGATCGCGATCTCGCGCCAGGGAGGGCTCGTAGGCGGCGCCGAAGAGCACCCGGGCGTCCGGGGCGCCGATGCCACGGGTGAGCCCGGTGCCTACGCCTGCTCGGAGCACCACGTTGGCGGGCAGGCGGTACCAGCCGCCCAGCATCGCCTCCGAGGGTGACCCGGCGGCGTTGCCGAACATCTCCGCGAAGCCGAACAACGACGAGAGCTCCAACGAGACGCCCGCGTTGTCGCCCAGGGTGCGGCTCGCGCCGGCGCGCACTGCGAGCTGGCTCCCCCACGTCGCGTTTTCCAGTTCGACTTCAGGCAGCAGGCGCACGCCCAGGTTTGCGGCGAACAACCACTCGCCCTGCTCGCGCGAGGCGGCCACCCCGAAGGTGGCGTCCAAGCCATCGCTTCCAACGGGGGCGGTGTCACCGGCCACAGGGAGCGCCAGGCGAACGGTGGGGGACAGGCCCATCGGCGCCGCGTCCGGGTCGAGGACGGCAACCCGCAGATCCAAGGCGACGTCGCCGAGGAGCGCCCCGCCTTCCACATCGGAGCCCCAGGTCCCCAGGTAGATCGGGACATCCAGTCCGAGGCGCGTCCGCCCGAGTGTGTAGCTGGGCAGCACGTTCAGCGCGACCACGTCGGAGAGGGCGACGACCTCAGTACCATCTGCGTGCACCGCCACCAGCGGCCGATTCACGTAGTGAAAGAGGACGCGGCCTGCGAATTGGCGATCGGGCGCGATGATGCCATCGTCGAGACTGAAACCGGCCCGCCCGTCCACGCTGAGGTGGAAGACCTGAGCGTTGAGGTGGGGAATTTCGGCGGCGAGGGCCGCCGTGGCGAGGAGCGCGATCATGTGCGGCTCCGGCGGCGGGCGACCAGGGCCGCTGCCGCGAGGCCGAGTCCGACGGCACCGCTTTCCACCGGTGATCCGGAGCACCCGCCGCACGCGCCGCCGTACCAGCTCGGCCCGCCTCCCTGGCCCAGCCCGTCACCATTCCCGTTGGTGTCCGAGTCGCTGGTGTCGCCCCCGGTGTCGGAGGTGTCTCCCCCGGTGTCGCCGGTGTCGCCACTATCCGAGGTGTCGACAACGGAGGTGTCGCTGGTGTCGGAAGTGTCGCTGCCGGTGTCAGCGGTATCGGCGGTGTCGCCGCCAGTGTCAGCCGTATCAGAGGTGTCGCCGCCGGTGTCGGCGGTGTCGGCGGTGTCGCCGGTATCCGAGGTGTCGACAACGGACGTGTCGCTGGTGTCGGCGGTGTCGCTGCCAGTGTCAGCCGTATCCGAGGTGTCGCCGCCGGTGTCAGCGGTATCTGAGGTGTCGCCGCCAGTGTCAGCGGTATCCGAGGTGTCGCCGCCGGTGTCGGAGGTGTCGACAACGGAGGTGTCGCCGGTGTCGCCGGTGTCGGCCGTGTCTCCGCCGGTGTCGGCGGTGTCGCCGCCTCCGGGGAACGAGGTCGGGTCGTAGGGGTCGGTGCCCTCGGTGGTCTCGTCCTCGTCGGAGAAGCCGTCGTCGTCGCTGTCGTCGTCCCGCCAGTTGCCGACGCCGTCGCTGTCGCCGTCGTCGGTGCCCTCGTCGCTGTCGAGCAGACCGTCGTCGTCGCTGTCGGTGTCGAGGTAGTCGGCGGTGCCGTCCCCGTCAGTGTCGGTGCCAGCGCTCCAATCTTCGGTGTCGTTGCTGATGCCGTCGCCATCGGAGTCCAACGCGTCGAGGTCGTCGGTGGGATCGTTGGGGTCGGTCTCGTCGGCGTCGATCATGCCGTCGCCATCGGTGTCTTCCGCACCGTCGTCCAGCCCGCCGCCGTCGGTGTCGGCCAGGGTCGGGTCGGTGGTGGTGGTCGGGTCCTCGTCGGCGACGAAGCTGCCGGCCGACGTGTCGGTGTCGGCGTCGAGGTCGGCGTCGGTGAGCCCGACCTCGGTGCCGTCCAGAAGGCCGTCGCCATCGCTGTCATCGAGCAGCGGGTCGGTGCCGTACACGTCCACCTCGTCGCCATCGCCGAGGCCGTCATCGTCACTGTCGAAGTCGCCGGGGTCGGTGCCGAGCGCGGCCTCCTCCTCCGCGTCGAGCCCGTCCCCATCCCAGTCGGAGTCGGAGACCACGTCGGCGAGGGTAGGCGTGCCGGCGCTGCCGTCCCATCCGGCGATGTCCTTCTGGAAGGTCGCGGCATTCGCGGAGGTGCCGAAGACCAGGCCCGTCTCGGTGATCGAAGAGAAGGTGGTGTACGCGGCGAGGTCCGCCCGCGAGATCGTCCAGTCCACGTAGTAGTCGCTGCCGCTGCTGCACACCGTGGCCCCGATTGCGCTGTACGTGGCGTTGGTGGTGCTGGAGTACGCCACCAACGCGGCCTCGGCGGAGTCCGACGTAATGTCGGCTTCTTGGGTGGTGTTCTCGTAAAGCGTGACGGTGTCGTCCTTGCCGTTCACGAAAAGCATGTACTCGAAGCTGGTGAGCTCCCAGTTGGTCTCGAAGGCCACGCCCCATCCGAAGCTTCGCCACGAGCCGCCACTAGTCGGATCGTCGTGCAAGCGGAGGCGAAAGTACACGTCCGTCGCATCTTCGACCCACCAGGCGGCAGCATCGCTGCCGGATCCGACGATGTCCCACCATTCATTCCCCGACACGTCGCCACAGGGGTCGGTGATCGGGGCGCCGCCGAGCTCGACGGTGTCCCAGTCGGTGGAGGCCGGCCAGGCGAACGCGTTGCCGACGAGAAAGAGCGGGGTCATACGCGAGCGTACGGTTGTCGGCGGCCGGTGGTGACAACTTGTTTCGCCGGACGTGCTGCTCGCTACCGATCGGCGCCGTCCTAAGGGGCGCGCCGCCGCCTTCGTTGCGCCAACGCTCCGGCGAGCATCAAGCCCGCGACGCCACCGCCGCCCGCCCCGCTTTCACACCCGCACCCACCCGGTTCGCCAAGCCACTCGCCCGCGTTGTAGGCCGGGCCGCCCGTATCGGCCGAGTCGGCCGCGGTGTCGCCGGTATCCGCAGTGTCCGCGCTGTCGGCGGAGTCGCCGGTGTCGGTGCCGCCGGTGTCCGCAGTATCGACGCCGGCGTCTGCCGAATAGTCGACGCGGACCTCGTCGATCTCCGCGCGGCCGACCCCGACGATCGAGATGCCCTCGAACGCGCCGAGCGCGCAGCTCTGTGTCGGGCCGCCGTTCCACGAGGCGAGGACCTCGCTGCCATCCCAGGTCATCGTGAGCGCGCCCCAGGTGCCGGGCTCGGGCCGTGTCGCGACACGGCCGATCACTGAGACACCGTCGTCCATCGCATCGACGAAGACGCTGAGATCGACGCCGTTCCGGACCAGCGCCGCCGTGCCGAAGCCGCCGTCGGACCACGCCGCCTGGTTCATCACCAGCGCCGGCCGAACGTCCGTGGAGTCGTCGGCGAAGGTGCTGTCATCGGGGCTCGACGCGAATCCGACGCTGTCGAGCATGGTGTAGACCGCCTCAAAGCCAAGGGTCCCGTCGGTCACGTCGAGTCCGCTGAGCCGGGTGGCGTCGGGCCAGAGTTCGGCGTCGCGGGTGAACGTCAGCCCGTCGGCGCTCGAGGCGGAGCCCGAGGCCCCGGTGGTCGGCACTCCGTACCAGAGGCGCCACAGCCCGTCCCCATCGAAGAGCATCGACGGGTGGCCGAGCCCCGCGGCGTCGAAGCCGGGCCCCGGCGCCAGCGCGACGGTGGGGAAGTCGAAGGACAGGCCGTCGTCGGATTCGGTGCGCCAGATCGAGCCGCCGTCGGTGTAGTAGAGCACCAGGGACGTCGCCTCGACGACGGCAGTGGGCTCGCTCGCGCCCGGGAGCGAGAGGCCCTCCACGCGAGTCCAGGTGGCCAGATCGGACGAGGTCGCGGCGTGGACCGAGTGCGCACCCGCGGCGTCGGCGGCGCCGTAGAACATCCACCAGTGGCCGCCGAACTCGACGACGTCCGGGTGACGGATGCCCCCGAGCTCGTCGGCCATCGGGCTCAACAGCGCTCCGGAGTCCGGTAGCATCTCCAGTTCGGCGGCGGCGAAGGGCACCGCGCCCGTGCCGAAGCCAATGCTCCGGGCCCCGGTGTAGTCCACGCTCAGGGCGCAGTCGTCGGACAGTTGCACTTCGAATCGGTCGCCGGTCGCGAGGCGCGCACGCGCGGTGAGCTCGAAGGTGAGGACCTGGCCCAGGTCCAGGTCGCCCGCGGTGTCTTGCAGCACCAACACGCCGCCCGCGACGGAACCTCCCACCCAATCGCCGCCGTCGGTGGCAAACGAGCTGGCGGACGACCCGGCGATGGCGACCGAAACGAGGAGCAGCATGGGCGCGCATCGGTCAGCGGGGGGAAAGCTTGAGCGCGGCGACCTGATCCGAGCTAGCCTCGCACCAAAACCGCCTCCGCCGCGCGCAAGAGCGCGTGGTGCACGGCGTGGCCACCTCGCGACGCGGTCATCTTTACCCGCGGCCGCCCGGGCAAGAGCGCCAAATCGCCGAGGGCATCGAGCGCCTTGTGGCGGACCACCTCATCCACGGCGCGCTGACCGCCGGCATTGAGGACGCCCACGTCGTCGAAGACCAACGTGTTGTCCAGGCTGACGCCGCGCACCATGCCCGCGGCGCGAAAACGCTCGGCATCGGCGTGGAAGCCGAAGGTGCGGGCCCAGGCGAGCTCGGCGCCGAAGCGCGAGATCGGGTCGCCTGACCAACGCTGGGCGCCGATCTGGGGGTGGGAGAACTGCACCGCCACGTCCAGCGTCAAGGATTCGGCGGGCTCGAGCATCGCGAAGGCCGCGGGGGTCTCGATGCGCACCGGCTGCGAGACGCTCCACCACCGGGCGAGCACCGGTTGCGCCATACGTCCTGCAGTCGCGAGCGCACCCAGCCAGTGGAGTGCACCCCCGTCGAGGATGGGAAGCTCGTCGCCATCGAGCTCAACGCGCAGATTGTCGATGCCGGCTGCCAGCGTGGCGGCGAGCAGGTGCTCCACCAGCACCACGCGCACACCGTGGCCGCCCAGGGTGGTGGCCAGCGTCGTGTCGACGACATGCGCGATCGTCGCTGGAACTTCGATCCCGTCGACGACGAAGACCACTCCGCTGTCTGGCCTTCCGGGGCGCAGCCGCGCCCGGCTCCGCACGCCGCTGCGCAGCGCTGTCCCGGCGACCTCTACCGGCGAGGCGACCGTTCCCTGCTCGATCATTTCGGCGCGGGCCCGGGGAGGCCGACGATGAGGTCGCCGACCGCGACCCCGTGCTCCACAAACCAGCCCTTTTTTGCCTCGACCACGTACATGGCGGGCTTGTGCGAGGGGGTCAGGGTGGTGTCGAGGGGCTCCATGTCCGCCATGGTCACGATGACGCCCTTGTCGTCGCAATAGGCGATCGACAGCGCCGTCGGCGTGTCCTTCATCCAGAAAAAGCGCGGCGACGCCTCAGGGTAGGCGAACAGCATCCCCTCGTCCGGGGCCAGGTTGGTCACCCCCATGAGCCCGGCGGCGCGCTCTTTGGGGGCGTCGGCCACCCGCACGCGCAGCACGTGTGGACCGAAGTGGAGGTCGAGCCTGTCGACAGGGTGGGCACCGGCGCAGCCGATGAGGAAAAGCGCCGTCATCGTGCGAAGAGCCCCTTGCCGCTGAACCCGACCACGGCCGCGCCGCCGCTGGTCAGCACCCGCCCCTGGGGGGTGCGTTGCAAGAGGCCCTCGCGGATGAGAAAGGGCTCGTACACCTCCTCGATGGTGTCCTGCTCTTCCCCGATGGCGGCCGCGAGGTTGCTGAGCCCGACCGGACCGCCGTCGAAGCGGAAGGCGATGCTGTGGAGGATGCGACGGTCCATCGCGTCGAGTCCACGTTGGTCGACCTCCAGTCGCTCCAGCGCGTGTCGGGTCAGGGCCATGGTGATCTGACCCTCCGACTCGATCTGAGCGAAGTCGCGGAGGCGTCGCAAAAGCCGGTTGGCGATGCGAGGAGTGCCGCGTGAGCGGCAGGACAGCTCGGTGGCGGCGTCGTCGTCGATGTTGAGGCTCATGCGTTCGGCGCTCCGGAGCACGATGCGCTTGAGCTCTTCCGGGGTGTAGAAGTCGAGCACCGCGGCGATGCCGAAACGGGCGCGCAGCGGGCTGGTCAGCATTCCCGAGCGGGTGGTGGCGCCGATGAGCGTGAAGCGCTGCAACGGAATGCGGACGCTGGACGCACCGGGGCCCGAGCCCATGACGATGTCGAGGTGGAAGTCCTCCATCGCTGGATACAGGATCTCCTCCACCGCACGGTTCAGACGGTGGATCTCGTCGATGAACAGCACCTCGCGGGGGCCGAGGTTGGTGAGGATTGCGGCCAGGTCGCCGCCCCGTTCAAGCGTCGGGCCGGCCGCGGTGCGCATCGTGACACCAAGCTCTTCGGCGATGATGTTGGCCAGCGACGTCTTGCCGAGCCCCGGGGGACCGCTCAACAGCACGTGATCGAGCGCCTCACCCCGCTGAATGGCCGCCCGCACGTAGATACGGAGGTTCTCCTTGATGCGCTCCTGGCCGACGTACTCGTCCAACCGGCGGGGCCGTAGCGCCGGGTCCGGCGGCTCGATCTCCTGGGCGTCGACGAAGCGGGTCACTCGGGCGGCATATCCCGAAGGGTCAGCGGGGTTACGCTGTACAGATGTTCACCCCGACCGCCAACCCGCCGTCGCGCTTCGAGGAGGTCCACGTCGAGTGGGAGGCGGACCCTGACGGAGGGGTGCCGCCCGCCCGACTCCGGGTCTACGACGACGACAGCAAAAGCATCCTCGCCCGGAACGACAGCCCCGACCTGCCCTTCACGTGGTCGCTCAACCCCTACCGCGGCTGCTCACACGCTTGCATCTACTGCTACGCCAGGCCCAGCCACGAGTACCTCGGCTGGGGCGCCGGCACCGACTTCGACACGCGCATCCTGGTGAAGCGCAACGCCGCCGCCCTGCTCGCGGCCGCCTTCGATGCGCCCTCGTGGTGCGGGGAGTCGATCCTCTTCTCCGGCAACACCGACTGCTACCAGTCGCTGGAATACCGGCTCGCCTTGACGCGCGCCTGCATCGAGGTCTGCGCCCGATACCGCAACGCGGTCCACGTGATCACCAAGTCCAACCTTATCGAACGAGATATCGATGTGCTCACCGAGCTCAACCGCGTGGCGTCAGTCCGCGTCACCGTGTCCATCCCCTACTTCGACCCGGTGCTTGCGCGCGCCATCGAACCGGGCGCCCCCACCCCAGCCCGGCGCCTGCGCGCCATGCGGCGCTTGTCCGACGCCGGGATCCTGGTCGGGGTCAACGTCGCCCCCGTAATTCCGGGGCTCAACGACCGCGAGATCCCGGCCGTGCTCAAGGCTGCCCGCGATGCGGGCGCGACGCGCGCCGGGCTGATCATGGTGCGCCTTCCGGGTTCGGTGGCGCCGTGGTTCGAGGAGCGTCTGCACGCGGCGCTGCCGGGGCGAGCCGAGGGCGTTCTGGCGCGCATCCGTCGCGCTCGCGGCGGGCGCCTGAACAACGCGACGTTCGGCGAGCGCATGCGCGGCCAGGGTCCCGAGTGGGCCGTGGCAGAGCGGCTGTTTCATGTGTGGAGCGACAAGCTGGGCTACGGCGAGTGGCCCGCGCGCGTCGGGCCGTCGACCTTCCGTCGCCCGGGCGGTGGCAGCCAGTTGGCGCTGTTTTGAGCGGGGTCACGATGCGGCGAGTGCTTGGGGCGAACGGATCTACGGGCGACGCTCTCGGTGGAATGACGGCCGCTGCAGAGGTACGCGCACGGCGCGTCGCTGGAGTTCCTCCGGCTCCCCCTGGCCGTCAGGGCGGCGGGGCCAGGCGATGCCTTCCGGTGAGCCGGATGGCATGCTCGGTCTGGAGGTCGAGCGAGGTCTCGGTGCGGCCCAGGGCGAGGGTGTCGGGCGCGGGTGTGCGCTCCGCGCAGGGCGAGCCATGTCCCCACGGCGCCCAGATCACCATTCGGGCGTCTTGGTACACGGGCGCGCCCAGGCGGTCGCGCAGGGCTAGGAAACGATCGAGGGCCTGCGAGCGTTCGTGGCCATCTCCGCCTCGGATCGGTTCCGCGAGCGCGTCGAGCTGGAAAACGATCCAGCGGTAGCCGAGCGCCGAAAGCGGCGCGAGCTCTTCGGCGCCCCAAGGCAGAAGTTCGCCGCCCATGCGGGCGAAGGGCGTGGTGAGGTCGGCCACGGCTGCGTTCTGTGCGGCGAGCAAGCGGAGCCCGGCGGGAGCGAAGCTCGGGTCGCGCTCGTTCATCCCGCCGAGGATGGGCCGCTGGTGTACTGCCTGAGCCACGAGGTGCCGCTGCGACCACGACCATGGCAGCTCAATTACGGCACCGTCACGGGCTGCGGCGAGACAGCGGTAGCCAGCCTCCACCTGCGGGTGCCAGCTCGGAAACGGGAGCAGATCCGCTTCGCGGAGCACCGCGAGGTTCGTCGCCACTCCGAGGAGCGCCAGCGCCCAGCGAAGCCGCGGCCAACGGTGCAGGCGAGCGAAGCCCACGGCGAGGCCGACGGGGCCCAGCACGGCAAGCACCGCGTAGGCGCGGTCGGGCCACCAGAGGCGCTGCCATACGGGCCACGCGCGGGCCAGCGCGATGTAGGCCGCGTTGGGCACCACCCACCCGAAGGCCACCACCGCCGGGCCCACCGCCACCAACGCGGCCGCCCCCATCGCCGCGAGCACGCCCGCGCGGGGCAGGCGCGACCGGACGACCAGCACCGACGCCACCGCCAGCGCCGGCACCCAGGCTGGCTGCCACAGGGTGCGCAGGAAGGAGTCCTCACTGATCTCGTAGGCGGCGAGCGCGCCATGCCATCCCAGTCCGGGCTGCCAGTGGGCGAGGCTCACGTACACCCCCTCCCGTGTGAGCGGGGGTGTCCGGGCGAGCGACCACCGCGCCGTGTCGAGCAGCCCCGGCGCGGTGCCCTCGGCCGCCGCCCATGCCAGCGGGAGCGCGCCGGGAAGCGCCACCACCGCCGCGAGCACTGCAGCGCCCCCATAAGCACGTAGGCGCGCTACGCGTGGACCCTGCGCCAGGAGCGAGCCCACCCCGAAGCCGACGCCGCTCAGCGCGGCGAACGCCGCGTAGTACCAATACTGATAACCAAGCAGGGCCAACATGAGCCCCACGGCTGCCGCGTGGCGTGCCCGAGGGCTCCGGTGCAGCGCCCAGAGCGCGTAGAAGTAGCCAACCATCAGCGGGAGCAAGGCCTGGGTGGGGCGCCCCAGGGCAAGCTCCTGGAGCACCCAGACATCGGTGGCGAACACGAGGCACGCAAACGTGGCGGCGCCGCGGTCGCGCGTGACGGCGTGGGCGAACCGGAAAAGCAGTGCGCTCGCGCCTGCCTGGAGCCCAACCACGAACAGGTTGTAGCCGAGGGTGGCGCCGAGCGCCCAACGCAGCGGGGCGGCCAGCGCCGCGTCCAGCAGGTTGCCGCCGGCGCTGCGGAGCACGTCCTTCCCCCAGGGATGAAACAGCTCCGACGCGGTCATCGGCGAGCGTCCTTCGGCCAACGCCGCCGCTACGTGGTGGTAGTACCACTGGGTCCCGTATCCATCGACATACTCCCAGCCGAGGAGTCCGCCTGCCGCGAGCGGCGTGGCAAACATCACGAGGGCCGCCGCGATCGCGACCCTCCCGGCGGTCACCACCAGTCGCTGCCGGGCCCGCCGAACGCGCCCATGTCGTTGCGCGTGCCGTCAGGGTCGAGGTACGCCGCGCTGGGCGAGCCCACGTCCACCCCCGCCGAGGCGGAGTCAAGCCGGAGGTCGTCGTCGCCGCCCTGATCGCTGGCGCCCAGGTCGCGGTAGGTCGGCCCCTCGCTGACCATGCCCACCAGGGAATCGCCCGACACCTCCGCTCCCGAGTTCCGAAGGTCGAACAGATTCGCCGTCAAGCTCCACACGAGGGAGTAGCTCACGTCGAGCAGCTCGCCGTAGTTGTATACCCCCACGCCCGTTCCCGCGTATTCGTAGTCGATCACCACGTTTCGCAGCGTGATGTCGCTGTAGTAGGCCGACACCACCGACGACTCCGCCTCGCCCTCATGAGCGGTGACGTTCACCATCTCCAGGCTACCCATGTACACGTAGGCGAAGGCACCCTGACGCGCGCTGCTCTGTGACGACGTCACGTTGGTGAGCGAGAGCTGGCCGCCTTCCAGGTACACGGCGCCGCCAGAGCGGGCCTCGGTGTCAACGAAGCTGCTCTCCGACCATTCCGCCCATGCCCCGCTGCCGAAGTAGGCGGCGCCGCCGTGGTAGGCCTCGACGCCCCGCACGTCCACCCGCTCCAGGGTCAGGCGGGTGTTCAGCGCGCAGATCCCGGCGCCGACGCTCAGGCGCTCCACGTACGCCCAGCCGACGCCGTCGTAGAAGCTGACCTCCGAGCGCGGGGCCAGTGCCACTGCCTCGATCACGAGGTCGCTGAGGATCGGGTCCGCCCCGTCGACGTACACCCCCCCCCCACAACGCACCTGCTTGTACAGCGGGCCGCCCACACTTGAGCAGTAGTCCACGGTGACAGACATGTCGAAGCGTTCTTTCCCTGCCCCACCGGTCAGGGTGAATCCCACCAGCTCCGCGCCGCTCCCTTCGCCGCTGTCGAAGGTCACCACCGGCGCGTCCCAGCCGGTGGCGTCGACCACGGTGCCGCTGGGGCCGGCCTCGCCGTACACCAACACGTCCTTGCCGGAGAAGTCGATCGCCTCGTTGTACAAGCCCTCGCGCACGCAGATGCGCTCGCCGGTGGCGGCGGCGTCGATGGCGTCCTGGATCGTGGGCACATCGTCTGGCACAACCCAGTCGAACCCACCGGGGACGTCTTCGCACACCGTGCACGTCCACCCCTCGTCCACCCGCCCGTCCCCGTCGTCGTCGACGCCGTTGCAGAGTTCGCCGGCCCCGGGCGCGCGCGCCGCGTCCGTGTCATCGTCATCGCCCGCTACGCTCACCAGCGAGGCGTCGCAGGAGGAGACACCCTCGCCGGCCCCGTACCCGTCGCCGTCGCCGTCTACGTACCAGCTGCCTTCGTCGATCTCGCCGTCGCAATCGTTGTCGACGCCATCGCAACGCTCGGTCGCGCCCGCATAGGTGGTGGCGCTGGTGTCGTCGCAGTCGTCGGCGTCGTCCACCCGGTCGATCTCGGCGCAGTCGGTCGACACGTCTGCGCCGTCGCCGTGTCCGTCGCCATCGGCGTCCGCATAGCGGGACGTGGTGGGGTCGGCCGCGCCGTCGCAGTCCTGATCGACCCCGTCGCAGCGCTCTTCGGCGCCCGGGCTCACCGTGGGGTCGGCGTCGTCGCAATCGCCGAATCGCGTCGACACCGAGACCTGCGAGGCCCAACAGTAGTACCGCCGCTCGCCCGACTGATCGCCCCAGCCGTCGCCGTCCGCGTCGAGGTACCCCGACACCTCACCACCGGTGGTGATGTCGTCCACCTCGCCGTCGCAGTCGTCGTCGCGCTTGTTGCAGGTCTCGAAGGCACCCGGGTAGGCGTCAGCGAGGTCGGGTTCGCAGTCTTCTTCGTCGCGCCAACCGTCGCCGTCGCGATCGGAGGGGCCGGTGTCGGCCGCGGTGTCGTCCGCGGTATCGGCGGTATCGTCGCCGTCGTCGCTGTCGCCCGAGGAGTCCGCGCGGCCGGAGTCGTCGCTCCCGGGCCCCTGCCCTGGCGGGGCGCACGCAACGCTCAGCAGCAGGAAAAGGTAGGATCGCATCGGCATCGCACCCCGTCGCGAGCCTACCACACTGCGCCGCGCCGGGGATGACCGCGTCGCCCGCCCCGGCTATGCTTCGCCGATGCCCGACGACAAGCCAGTCCCGGCCGCGACCGTAGCCGACCGCCTGACCGACGAGGTCGCCGAGCGCGCTGCGGAGGCCGCGGCGATGGGCGCGTTGCGAGCCGTGGAGAGCGCCGCGCACGCCGCCCTCGACGGCGTGGAGCGGGTGCTCTTCGGGAAGGTCGGCGGCGCGGACGAGGCGGTCCGTGATCTGGAGGCGGAGAGCGCGCTGGACCGGGCGCGACGGCGTTACGGGGCGGCGCCCGTCGAAACCACGCCGGTGGTGCCCGCGGAGGATCCTGTCGCCCGCGCCCAGAAGCAGCTCGAAGAGCTCAAACGTCTGCGGGCGGAGCCAACCGACGGCGAGCGCGCCCCGGCGCGAGCCAAGACGCTCTGAGCTGGCTGGGATGACGCTTCCCCCTCTGTCGCTGTACGGCGAGGCCCGCTGGTCCGAGCTCGTGGAGCGCGTGCTCGCGCGGTCGTGGCACGTCGTCGCTTCGATCGACGAGCTTCCCGAGGAGGCGCTGGTGGCCCGCACGCTGCTACCCGGCGTGCTCGACGAGCCGCTTCTGCTCGGTCGCATCGACGGCGGGGTGCGCGGCTGGTCGGCGGTGTGCACCCATCGGGCGGCCGTCCTGGAGCCGCATGGCGAGGGGGCGCGGTGTCCCTACCACGGGCGCCGGTTCACCGGCGCCGGGCGCTGTGTGACCGCGCCGGGCTTCGAACGGCCGGGCGAGACGGACCACCTGAGGCCGGTCTCGATCGCGACGCTCGGGCCGCTCGTATTCGCGGCCATCGCCCCCGCAATGCCGTTCACAGCGCTGTTTCCGGAGGAGCGCCTCGCGTGGTTGCCAGCGCTCCCGGTGCTGTCCGACCCCCTCGGCGAGGCGAGCTTCGAGGTCGACGCGCACTTCCTTCTCTACGTCGAGAACTACCTCGAAGGCCTCCACGTCCCCTTCGTCCACCCCGGCCTGAGCGCGGCGTTGGACCTCGGCGACTACCGCGTGGAACCGGCGGGCTGGTCGAGCCTTCAGCTCGGGGTGGCGCGCGAGGGCGGACCGAGCCTCCACGGCCCGGACGGCGCGATTGCCGCGGCATGGGTCGGCCTCTTCTGCACCACCATGCTCAACCACTACCCCTGGGGGCTGTCGGTCAACATCGTCGAGCCACTCGGCGCTGGTCGCACCCGCATCCGGTACCGCCGGTGGGTACGCGACCCGGCCTTGTTGGAGCAGGGCGCGGGTGGGGCGCTGGAGCAGGTGGAGCGCGAGGACGGCGCCATCGTGGCGCGGGTGCAGCGCGGCGCGCGCAGCCGGCTGGCGCGCCCGGGCCGCTACGCTCCCAGGTGGGAGGACGGCCTGCGGCACTTCCATCAGCGCCTTGCGGAGCTGTTGGAAACGCCCGAAAAGATGGTGGCTTCGGTGGGACTTGAACCTACGACACCGCGGTTATGAACCGCGTGCTCTAACCAACTGAGCTACGAAGCCGGCGGGCCGCCTTCTATACGCGGCTCCCGGCTCCGGCAAGCATCAAGCGAGGTAGCCCAGGCGCCGCAGCGCGTCCGGGAGCGGTACACGCTGGTGAGCGCACTCCACGAGCGCCTGGTTGAGTTGGGGCCGCGTGATCAGGCCAAGCTCGACGTAGAGCATGCCGATCGCGCGGCGACGAAGGGGGTGTGAGAGTGGACGGGACATCGGGGGCTCGGGGTACACCAACCCGATCGGCACCAGCGTGCGAAAGGATGAGTGCGCAAAACCACGTGGACCAGCCGAACTGTCAGGTCTGGGCGCGCGGTCCGCCGTGGCGGAGCATCTCGCCTTCTGCAAGGAACACCACCATTTCGGCGATGTTGCACGCGTGATCGGAGATGCGCTCCAGATGTCGCGACACACTCGCCCAGGCGAGGGTGCGTTCGAGCTGGTCCGGATGGTCCTTCGCCAGCTGAATCAACCGCCGCAAATGCTGGTTGTGAAGGGTGTCGATGGCGTGGTCTGCGGTGATGACCGCGCGCGCTTCGGCGCCATCTTTGTTCCCCAGCGAGCGCATGACCCGCTCGACGTTGGCCACCACCGCCGACGCAATCTCCACACACTCGGGCTGGACCTCGATGCCGACGCTGGTCGTGAGCTCGATCGAGCGCTCGGCGACGTGGCCGGCCAGGTCGCCCATTCGTTCCATGTCGACCACGCTCTTGAGGGCGGTCATCACCAATCGAAGGTCCTCCCCGACTGGGGCGCGCCTGGCCAACAGCGTGACACACTCGTAGTCAAGCTCGACTTCAGCACGGTCAAGTTCATGATCTACCTGCATGACGTTGCGGGCCAACGCGGGGTCACGCTCGAGCAAGGCCCGGGAACCATCCCTGACCATGTGCTCGGCGCGCGCCCCCACGCGGGCCAGCCCTGTCGCGATCGCCTGAACCTCGCGTTCGTACTGGGCGTCGAGATGTGGTGTCTGCATCCGGCCAATGTACTTCAGTCGCTGAGGCGACGCAGCCCCAAGGCCATCAGGAGCGCCTGCGCCATCAGCATTCCCGTCGAAAAGACCAGCGGCGTGAGCGCCTCCCCGACTCCCTGGAGCACCAAGAGCCCCAAGCCCGACTCAGCAATCCACTCTGGGTGCTGGGGAACATTGACCGCCACCGCGATCAGATCGACGGCCACCCCGCCAATTCCGGCGAAGAGCACGCCTGCCCCCAGGGCAAGCAGGTAGCCGAGGCGGCCCGGACCCGGAGCCCAGGCAAACCGCGCTGCGTTGACCACCCCCAAAAGGCCGAACACCAGGATCACCATCATCGGAAAGCCGCCCATCATGAAGTAGACCATCGAGAACCTCCGACCGGGTCAACCAACCAGGGCGTCCGCCGTGACGGAGATTCTCAAGAAAAGAATTCCACACCGTTGTTCGTCACGCGGGCCGCGCTCGTTCGTTGCGCGGGGCATGAGGCAGGCGTGAGCGCGTCCGACCCCGTCATCGACCTGGGTGCCCTCCGGCGTCTGGACGCCGAAACCGTGGACGCCGTCGTGACCGAATATGCTCCGCGCCTGAACGCCTTCCTCCGTCGACTCGGCGCCAGTGCGTCGATCGCGGAGGAGTTGGTGCAGGAGACGCTGGTGCGCCTGGTCCAGCACGCGCCGCGCCTCCGCGACGACACGCGGGTGGGCGCCTGGGTGTTCACCGTCGCCCGAAACCTGTGGCGCTCCCACCGCCGCTGGGCGTGGCTGGACGGGACGCGCCTCCTGGAGTTGGCGAGCGGGCCTCGGCCCCTCACGCCCACGCCGGCCGACAACCTCGACGTGGCGCGCGCCCAAAAGCGGCTGACCGCCGCCGTCTCAGCCCTGCCCGAGCCGCAGCGGGAGGTCTTTCTCTTGGTGGTGGGCGAAGGTCTCGATCCCATCGACGTCGCCGCGATCCTGGGGCTCAGCCCCGACGCCACTCGACAGCGACTCGCCCGCGCCCGCCGCACCCTCGAGGAGGCCCTCGCATGACCCCTGAATCCTTGCCGCCACACCCCATGGAACCGGCCGCCCTTGCCCGGGTACGGACGGCGGTGCGCGCCGCAGCCCGGCGTGGTCGGGCGCGGCTCGCTGAAGGCGCGCTCCACGCCGGTTTTGCGCTCGGTGCCGTCGGCTGGGCGCTGGCGGCGGTCCTGTCCTGAACTACGGCGCCGGGGCCGTGGGCGCCGTGGGCTCCACCACCTCGGGAGCGCGGGCCGGCATCTCGGCGGGCCCGTCGGTCGGCGCTACCTCGGCCCCCTCGCCAAGGATGACCTTCTTCGCACACGCAGTCATGATGGGCTCGGCCTTCTGACCGATGATCTCGGGGTTCTCGGTCGAGAGCTTCATCAGCTCGGTGGCGGAGTACTCCTTGAGCAGGCCGTCCGCCCCGCATTCGCACATGGCCGTCATCTGTTCGGGAGTGACCTCAGGTGTGCGCTCCGCGGCGCAGGAGTCCACGAAGCTCTGCCGGAAGGACTTGTCGAAGCCCTGCTTGAAGCCTTCGGAGAAGCCGGAGCAGGCCAAGAGGGGCAGGCCGAGGAGGCCGATCAGAAGAGCGCGAAGAGGGGACATGAGAACCTTAGTAGTCTCTGGTATTAACCTGCCCGATCCACACGCCCATCCGACTCGTAGGGCGTACATCTTCTCTGCGCGAGGTACACTCCGACCGTGCTGATCCTCCTTTTCGCGTGTACGGGTGCCGATACGGACACTGCCACTGCCGAGGGCACCGACGACACGGCTGACACCGCCGCCGGCCTGGGCGAAGCCCCCGTCATCGACGCGCTCGTGGTCGTCTGGGACGAGCTCTCGCCCGGGGAGTTCCAGATGTACGCCGACGCGACGGTGTCGGACGTCGAGGGCGATCTCGTCGACGGTGTGGCGAAATTCGACGTGGCCACTGGGGCTGGCCAGCCGGTCGGGTTCGAATACCCCATTCGCGCCTGCGCGGACGTCAGCGGCGCCTGCTGGACCGCTCCGAGGCTGATCATCGAGATTCCCGACGTCATCACCAGCAACGACTACACCGTCGAGCTCTGGGTGATCGATGCGGCGGGGAACGTATCCGAAGGCATGTCGGGGTTTTTGGAAGGGGGCTGAGCGGCCATGGGGGCGCGGTGATGGGGTGTTGCTCTCGGCCACCTTCGGAGATAGCCGGTCCGCGAATTTGGAGTTCCGATGCGTCTGAGTCTATTCGCGAGCATTGCCCTTCTCTTCGGCTGTGCGGGGCTGTTTGGTGGCACCGAGGGCGCCACCGCTGCCGAATGCGCCGATGCCCTCGACAACGACGGGGACGGCCTCTCCGATTGTGACGACACCGACTGTGCGGCTCAGGTGTCCTGTGGCGACTTCGGCGACGCCGACGCCGACTCTGATTCCGATTCCGATTCCGACAGCGATTCAGACGCCGACTCGGACCCCAGCTACGACGTGACGTGGAGCGGGGACACCGGGGACACCCTCGAGCTGGCGATCGACAACGCGTCCGGAAGCAGCACCTTCGGGATGGTCGAACTGGGTGGCGAAGGGTGGCGCGGCGAGGACTGCTTCCAGGGCCACGGGTCGTGGCAGATCTGCCACGACGAGGTCGGGAACCGCGGCTTGAGTCTGGAGGTCGTGAGGCGGCCGGACGACGTGACCGCCAACGAGACCACCCTGCTGTCGGAGGAGTTCGAGGCGACCCTCACCTACATGGTCGGGAACGACGACGGCACCTGCGTCACGTGGGGGTCGGACGTCGTCTACTACGTCGAGACGCTGGGGTGTGAGGAGATCTAGTCCCGACCGCGGAAGAACGTCGGGATGTCGTAGTCTTCGCTGCGCAGGGTGTCAAAGCCGCTGCTCATGCCGCGTCCGCCGCCGCGCGAGGGCGAGGTGTTGGCGTTGACGGCCTTGGCGATGCGCACTTCGGCCGGCACCGGGGGGGCGCCGCGCTGACGGGCTTCCTGGAATCCGGTCGCGACGACAGTGACGCGGACCTCGTCGCCCATGGTCTCATCGATGACGAGGCCGAAGATGACGTTTTCGTCCTCGGCGGTCTCTTCGGCGACCATCTGGGCCGCTTCGTTGACTTCGTAGAGCGACAGGCTCGGCCCGCCGGTGAAGTTCAAAAGCACGCTGGTTGCCCCTGAAATACTGAGATCGTCGAGCAGCGGGGAGCTGATCGCGCGCTGGGCGGCATCGACGGCGCGGTGCTGGCCGGAGCCCTTGCCAACGCCCATGAGCGCGCGGCCCTTGTTGGCCATGATGGTGCGCACGTCGGCGAAGTCGACGTTGATGACACCCTGGTCATTGATGAGATCGCTGATGCCCTTGACCGCCTGAAACAGGACGTCGTCCGCCATGCCGAAGGCTTCCGTCATCAGGGTGCGCTCGGTGCTCATCGCGAGCAGGCGCTGGTTGGGGATGCTGATGAGCGTGTCGACGTGCTGCATCATCGCTTCCATGCCCTCTTCGGCCTGGCGACGGCGCCGACGGCCCTCGAAGGCGAAGGGGCGGGTGATGACCGCGACGGTGAGGGCGCCGAGCTCGCGGGCGACCTCGCAGACGACGGGGGCCGCGCCAGTGCCGGTGCCGCCGCCCATGCCGGCGGTGACGAAGACCATGTCGGCGCCGGCCAGGAGCTCGGCGATCCGGTCCCGGTCTTCGAGCGCGCCTTCACGGCCCACTTCAGGGTCGGCGCCGGCGCCGAGGCCCTTGGTCAGCTGGGCGCCGAGCTGGAAGCGGCGGGGGGCCAGGGAGCGCTTCAGGTCCTGGGCGTCGGTGTTCATCGCGATGAACTCCACGCCGTGAAGCCCGGCCCGCACCATGTGGTTGACGGCGTTGCCGCCGCCGCCACCGACACCGACCACCTTGATGCGCGCGCCTACGAGTTCGTTTTCAACAATGTCGATCATGGCAACCTCTGCGGGGATTTGTCCGGCCTGCATGCCGGGGAGGGAGAGCGGGGAGAGAGAGACGGAGAGAAACTACAGGGGAGTGACGACCGCGACGCGGTCGGTGGCGAGGTCTACGCGGTGGGGGGACCGAAGGTCCAGCCCGCGGGCCGTGAGCATGCTGAGGCGGGCGACGCGTTCGTTGCCGGTGAAGCCGAGGAGGACCTCGCCACCGTTGCGAAGATAGAGGGTGTACCCGGTCTTTACGTTGAAGTGGAGCTCGGAGATGTCGGCCTCCGCCAGGCCGCCTTGGGCCTGGGCCGCCGCCAGCCAATCAAGGCCAGTGCGCACCAGCCGCCGTGAGAGCTCCGGCTGCCCCGACGCCAGCGCCGGATCGAGTCCCGAGAGGATCGGATGGTCCAGATCGCCCTCGCCGGCCCGCGCAAAGAGCGTGCCTTCCGCGTCGACGAGGTACAGACCTGCGAGTTGTACCAGCGCCACGGGCGTACGCTCCACGACCTCGATGACGACGGTGTTCGGGAAGCGACGTGACGCGCTGGCGCTTTGGACCCACGGGTGCCGCTGTACGCCGGCGACGGCGCTTTCCAGGTCGAGCAGCACCAGCGGTTCGCCTTCGGGGAGGCGGGCCAGATGGCGGAGCTGCACGACGTCGGCGCGATCGTTGCCAACGACGTCCAGGCGCTGGTAGCGGAGCCACGGCGAGCCGACGGCCAGCCACCCCACCGCGCCGAGGAGCGCGAGGGTGCCGACGACGGCAGCGGTGATCCGGACATAGCGCAGCATGGAGGTGAGCCTGCAACCCGTTGGATACAGGATTGCGGTCCTCTTGACAAGCCAAGAGCAGAACTTTTTTTGCTTTGCGGCATCCCGGGAGCATGGTCATGGCTTTGCCGGTGTCGCAGCGCTACGGATCGAGGGTGAGCCTCCCGCTGGTGCAACGCCTCCGCTCGCGCGATCGCGCCGCGTTCACCGAGCTGTGCCACACCCACCGGGACCGGCTCTACGGCATCGCATGGTCGGTGACGCGCGAGCGGCAGGAGGCCCTGGACATCCTCCAGGACACCCTCACCAGCGCGTGGCGCAGCATCGAGCAGCTCCAGGACGACACCGCCCTCGGCGCGTGGCTGGGGCAGATCGCGCTCAATCACGCCCGAATGCGTCTACGCAGCCGACGGAGAAAGCCGGCCGAGGCCATGGACGACATCGATGCCTGGTACGACGACAGTGGTCATCGACTGGAGCAGCACACCCGCTGGCCGCGAGCTGACGACGCGCTCGAGCGGGGGCGCATGGCGCAGCGACTCGTCGCGCTCACCCAGCGACTCCCCGACGATGCGCGGGAGTTGTGGGCGCTGGCCGACGTGGAGCAGCTCTCCATGCAGGAGATCGGGGTGCTCACCGGGCTGCACGTTGCCAACGTGAAAACGCGACTGCATCGGACACGACTGCAGCTCCGCGAGTGGCTCGCCATCGAGCTGAAGGGGGCGCGATGACCTGCAAGGATTTGGCGGAACGGTTGGGCGCGTACCGGGCCGGCGAGCTCCCGCTCGGGGCAAGGGCAGCGCTCCTGTTTCACGCGGGCATGTGCCCGTGTTGCCGCGCGCTTTTGTCGACCTACGACGTCACGGTCGCGCTCAGCGCCGAGCTGGCCGAGCGACAGGTTCCCGACGCGGTGGCGCTGGAGTTCGACAGCATGATCGAGCGGGCGATGACGTTGGCGGCGCCCTCATAGCAACAAGCACCGCTCCAAGCGCAAGAGCGCCCGCTTCATGTCCAGCCCGCCGGCATAGCCCACGAGGCTGCCGTCCTTTCCGATGACCCGATGGCACGGGATGACGATGGCCACGGGATTGGCGCCGTTGGCCTGCCCGACGGCGCGCGGATTGCTCGCCACCCGCGCCGCGAGCTCGCTGTAGGTGAGCGTCCTCCCCCACTCCGTCTGGCGAAGCGCGGCCCACACACGCTGCTGGAACGGCGAGCCGGGGGGGTTCACTGGCACCGTGAAGCGCACCGGCTCCCCGGCCCAGTACCGCTGCAACTCCGACGCCAACAGCTCGAAGGTCGGATGCGGGCGTGGGCGACCGTGCACCTCCACCCGCGCGCGGCCGAGCGCTACAAGCGCGCCATCGTCATCCAATACCGCGAGGAGCGGGCCGACCGGCGAGGCGAGTTCACGTCGGAGGGGTTCGGTCACCGTCCGCTCCTATCGCGGCGGGATGGTCACCCATGCCGCGTTCCGCGACGCCCAAAGGCATGAAACGCCCGAGCGGCATGGGTGACGCCCAGGTGGGGGAGAGTCGCCCGGCGGGCGGGGTATCCAACCCGCCCGCCGCCGCAGGCCGGAAAGCATAGCTTGGAGGCCGGAGGGTAGGCGACGGTAGGGGGAGGACGCGGCGAGCGTCTTCCCCCGTTTCTGGATAAGTCGCGGAGCGGAGGTAGTCCGCGGTGAGTGAGCAGGTGATCGATGGCCGTTGGGAGCCCGTTGAGCTCATCGGAACCGGTGGGGGTGGCCGTGTCTGGCGGGTGATCGACCGCCTCCGCGGGGGCGAGGCTGCGCTCAAGCTCGTACGCACGACGTCCAGCGCCCATCGTGCCCGCGTTCGTCGGGAGATCGCAGCGCTTCAGATGCTCCGCATCCCCGGCGTCGTCCAACTGATCGACGTGGGGGAGCACCTCGGGGAACCCTACATCGTGATGGAGCTCTTGGACGGGACGCCGTTCCCTGGCACGGACGCGCGGATGAGTTGGACTGAGCTGCGCGAGCCGACGCTCCGCTTGCTGGAAGTCCTGGCCAACGTGCACGCGACCGGCATCATCCACCGCGATCTGAAGCCGGCCAACGTGCTGGTCGACCGCGCTGGGCGGGTCGTACTCCTCGACTTCGGGCTCGCGCGAGGGACGCCGGGGGACAGTTCGGTCACCAGGGATGGTGCGCTCATCGGCACCCCCCGCTACCTCGCGCCTGAACAGTTCCTCGGCCGTCGCGTTGACCCCCGGGCGGACCTCTTTGCGCTGGGGGTGATGCTCTACGACGCGCTCGCTGGCAGCGCGCCGATGGACGCGGTCTCGATGGCGAGTCGACTCACCACGGCGCACACGATGGTGGTGCCGCCCTTGTCTGAGACCGCTCCTGAGGTGCCGGCGGGCGTCGCCCGCGTGATCCAGGCGCTGCTGGCGCCGATGCCTGGGGAGCGGCCGGGCAGCGCAGCCGACACGCGGCGGGCACTGCTGGACGAGGGCGGGGCGCCTGAGGTCCGGGAGCCCCTGCCGCTGCTCGCGGTTCACGACGCGCTGGAATTGGTCGTCGCGGAGGCGTTGGCGGGCCGGGACGTCCACGTCGCTGCCGAGCCCGGGGTCGGTCGGACGCGGTTCGCGAATGAACTGGCGTTACGGCTCCTTGCGGCGGGCCGGAGTGCCCTGGTTACCCGCGCCGGGGTTCGGCCCCTGAGCTCTCTCCGCGCTCTGGTACCCGACTCGGTGATGGCGGCCGGGCCAACGGGTGTCGAAGACAGCCTGCGCGCGCGGCTCGGGGGCGGTGCAACCCTCGTATTGGACGGCAAAGAGCAGTTGGATCCTTGGTCGCGCAAGGTCGTCGAGCGACTTGGGGACTGTGGGCGTCTGATCGTGATCGGGGACGCAACCGCGTCGATCCGGTTGTCGCCGTTTTCTGCGGAGGCGCTGCGGACCTAGTTCGGGGGCTTCGACCGCTTCTTGCACGTGCCGGAGGACGCTTCGAACATCCTGCTGCGCCGCACCGGCGGGAGCGCGGTTCAGGTCGCTGCCGAGCTCGATGCATGGATGCTGGCGGGCCTTGCAACCCGCCAGGGCGACCACTTCTTCCTGGATCGGGACGCGATCGATCAGTTGGAGGGCGGACGCCTCTTGGGCGACCAGACCCCGACCGAGTCACGCCGCCTGTCGGACCCGGGTGGCGAGGAGCTTCTGGCGTGGGTGGTCTTGGCGGACAGCGCCACCGCGGAGATCCTCGCGGCGGCGATGGGCGTGCCGGCGTGGGAGGCCGACGTTGGCCTGGCCGAGCTCGCCAAAGCGGGGGTGGCGGCGCTTGACCGGGAGGGCCGGTGGCGCGCCCGAGTGTCTCCGGCGGAGCTGTACGCCTGGCCAGAGGAGAGGGTGGTCGATGCGCACCGTCGCCTGGCGGCGGTGTTTCCCGAGGGCAGCGCGGCGCGGTTGCATCAGCTCCTGTCGGCCGGTGACGTAGCCGAGGCGTTGGCCTGCGCCACGGCGCGGGGGGTGAGGCTGCTCGATGCAGGGAGGGCGGCGCGCGCGGTCGCCGGGATGCTGCCGGTGCTGAGCCGCGCGCGAGACGAGGATTCCGCCAACCTGGTAGAGGCGGGAGTGTCCCTGGTGGTGCGCGCCGCGCTCACCGATGGGACGGCGCGCACCCTGGCATCGACGGCAGGCGCGCTGGCGCGCCTGCCAAACCCGACGTCGACCCACGCGCTCGAGTTGGTGCACGCCCACATCGTCGCGCTGGAAGGCGACCTCGGCGGAGCGGCTGCCGCTGCCCGGAGCTGCCTCCCCTTCGCCGCCGACGAGCTCGAGGTCTGGCGGCGCGCGCTGCTGGTGCGCGGCGCCATCCGACTCGGCCTCGGCGATCCGGACGCCGTGATCGACGAGGCAGATGACGCCCTGTTGGCGCCTGCCGCGCGAAGTCGCGTCGAAACCTGGCGCGGGCAGCGCGCCTACGAGGGTGGGCGCTACAGTGAAGCCGCCGGCCATCATCGTAATGCAGTCGCGACATCGACAGCGCCACCCGCCCGGGCGCTTGCGTTGGGGAACCTCGCCGCGGCGCTCCTGGACAGCTTTGACTTTGCCGGAGCGGCTCGGGCCGCCGCGGAGTTGGAGGAGGTGGGGCGGAGTCTTCGGCTGCCCAGGGCGGAGGCGCTCGGCTTCACCTACGGCGTCGTGGCCCGGTACCGCGCTGGCCACCACGTGGAGCTTGGCTCGGACGTTTTGGCAGAGCGTCGCGTGCTGTGGCCTGCGACAACCGGCACGGGAGTCTCTGCCTGACGGGCGCGGCGCAGGCCTGGCGGTTGGGGGACTCCGCGGCCTTGGCGTGGGCAGACGAGGCGGCGCGCGGGAACGCCCATCGCGAGGATCTTCTGGCGTTCGGTCAGGCATTCAGGCTCGCCCTTGGCGCCACTGACGTCGCTCCGGCATCCATCGCCGCAGCCCTGGGCGCGGCCCACCCGCGCCACCGCCTGCAGATCTGCGCGCTGATGGCCTTCGCCCGCCCGGAGACTCGCGGCTTGTGGGGCGACCGCGTCGGCCCGCCAGAACCGAACGTGCCGGGATCGACACGCCTGGAAGTGCTTTCGCCTGACGAATGCGCGCGGATGCTCGCCGGCCGCCCGCCCTGGTAGTCACCTAGGCCGCGTTCCGCGGCTCCCGAAGGCATGAAGCGCCCGATGGGATGATAGCATCCCCCACCAAGGAGCCTCCCCATGCTAACTCTTCTCTTTCTCGCCCACGCCGCCCACGCTGAGTTCCACGAGGGCGAATACGTCATCCTCGGTCGCGACTCCACGGGCAACAACCTCTCGGTATTGTTCTCCCGGTGAAAGACAGCGTCGGCAGCCAGAGTTGCGCTGCTGGTACGCCGGGCTGGCTCGCCGGCAGCACCATGAAGACCTTCGACGTGGCGCTCTGCACAAACGGCTCGACTTGCCCGGCCGTTCAGGGTGCGGGACCGTGGACCGCGGCGGTCAACCCAAACCCGATCTTGAGCCTGACGCCCGGCGTCTACCATGTCAAGTCGCACCAGACGGTCTCGGGGTCGCCGAGCACCGGGAACGCCGACGTGTTCGTGCGTCCGACCGCCAACGTAAACGGGAAGGTCCGGCACCTCGAAACCTGGTGCTACGACAGCAGCTTCCGCTGGCCGCGTGTCAAGCAGACCCATGCCGGCACCCAGTACGACCAGGTCGGCTGGGAGTTCAAGGTGGACGGCGTCCAGAGCGCCCCTGCCGTGGTCGGCTGCCCTGGCGGCACCACCCGCGTCGACTACACCTACATTGTTAACTGAGGCTCCTCAGGGGCTTTCGTGAAGGTACTCGACCAGCGCGTCTACGTCGGACCCAACCTGTACGCGAACTTCAAGGTCATTCGCATGACCTTGGAGCTTGGTCCTCTGGAAGATGCGCCATCGGGCGCCATCCCGGGCTTCGTTGAGCGGCTGCTTTCGGCGGTGCCCTCCCTGCACGAACACGGCTGCTCGTTCGGGGAAGCCGGGGGGTTCGTACGTCGGCTGCGCGAGGATGGGGGCACGTGGATGGGGCATGTGATGGAGCATGTGGCCATCGAATTGCAGAACCTCGCCGGCGCGCGCGTCAGCTTCGGAAAGACCCGCGGGAACGGTGTCGTAGGCCAGTACACCATGGTCTACGAGTACGAGGATGCCTGGGTTGGAGAGCGGGCTGGGCAACTTGCGCTGCGCCTGTTGCATGCGCTTTTGCCCCAGTCGCTTCGAGGGGACGCGGAGCCCGACCCCCTCTTCGACTTCGTCACCGAGTTGCACGCCCTGATTCGCGGCGCGGAAACCCGTGCTTTCGGTCCGAGCACCGCATCCTTGGTGCGCGCTGCCGAGGCGCGTGACATTCCTTGGGTGCGCCTGAGTTCGGGTTCGCTGGTGCAATTCGGCCACGGTCACCGGCAGAAACGGATTCAAGCGACGATCACCAGCGACACGCGGCACATCGCGGTCGACATCGCCGGCGACAAGGAGCTCACCAATCGAATCCTGGGTGATCTAGGGCTGCCGGTGCCGAAGCAGGAGCAGGTGACCGAGGTGGAGGAGGCGGTCGAGGCGGCGGTCAGCATCGGGTACCCGGTTGTGGTCAAGCCGCTCGACGCCAATCACGGCCGCGGTGTGTCGATTGGACTGACGACCGCGGAGGCGGTACGCGTCGCCTTCGTCGGCGCGTTCGAGCACTCGAACACGGTGCTGGTAGAGAGCTTTATCCGGGGGTTTGACCACCGGATGCTGGTGGTCAACGGCGAGCTTGTCGCGGTCTCCAAACGAGTGCCCGGTCACGTGGTCGGCGACGGGAAGGCCGACATCACGGCGCTCGTTCAGCAGATCAACCGCGACCCGCGGCGGGGCATCGGTCACGAAAAGGAGCTGACGCGGATCGACCTTGACCCGCAGGCCGCCCGCCTGCTGGAGAAGGCTGGGTATGGTGTCGCGACCGTACTCACGCTGGACGAGGTGTTTTACCTGCGCAGCACCGCGAATCTCTCGACCGGTGGAACCGCCATCGATCAGACTGATGTATGCCACCCCGACAACCGCGAGATGGCCATTCGCGCCGCGGCTGCGGTTGGCCTCGACGTTTGCGGGGTGGATTTTCTTTCTCCCGACATTTCAAGGAGTTGGAAGGACGTGGGCGGCGGGATCTGCGAGGTCAACGCGGCGCCCGGCTTCCGAATGCACGTCTACCCGAGTGAGGGCAAGAGTCGCGACGTGGCGGGCAAGGTGCTCGACATGCTCTTTCCCATGGGCAGCAAGAGCCGCATCCCGATCGCCGCGGTGACGGGCACCAACGGCAAGACAACCACGACCCGGATGCTGGCCCACATCCACAAGCTCCGCGGGGAAACGGTAGGGATGACGACGACGGATGGCGTGTACATCGACGGTCGCCTGACGGTGTCCGGCGACATGACCGGCCCGGTCGCGTCGCGAATGGTGCTCACCGATCCGCACGTCACGGTCGCGGTCTTGGAGACCGCGCGCGGCGGCCTGCTCCGCGCCGGGTTGGGGTACCGCCATCCCGACGTCGCCTGCTGCCTCAACGTTGCGGCCGACCACTTGGGACTCGGTGGCGTGCACACGCTTGAGCAGCTCGCTGAAGTCAAGCGCATCCCCATCGAGGTCGCTCGCGACACGATCGTGTTGAATGCGGATGATCCCCACTGCCTCCAGATGGCGGAGACCTCAGTCGCCAGGACGATCTGTTGGGTGACGATGCGGGCGGACAGCGCTCTGGTGCGAGAACACATCCGCGCGGGCGGGCGGGCGGTGGCGCTCGAAGCCGGTCTCAACGGCCAGATGATCGCGATCTACGACAACGGCGCCCACATGCCGCTGTTGTGGACGCACCTGATCCCCGCCACGCTCGATGGCAAGGCGCTGCACAACGTCCAGAACGCCATGTTTTCGGCGGCGATGGCGTGGTCGATGGGCGTGCGCCTGGAGGACATCCGGCAGGGGCTGCGCACCTTCGACACGACGTTTTTCCAGGCGCCTGGGCGTGGGAACGTCTACGACCAGCTCGGCTTCAAGGTCATTCTTGACTACGGCCACAACCCGGCTGCCATCGACGCGATGTGCACTCTGGTGGACCGGCTCGCCGCCGACAACGGGTTGCGTCCCGGGGGAAAACGCATCGTCGTGGCGAGTGCCCCGGGCGATCGTCGGAACGAGGATGTGCTCGGAATCGCACGTCGAATCGCCTCAAGCTTTGACGTTTTCGTCTGCAAGGCCGACGACGACCGGCGCGGCCGTGCCGAGGGCGAGATCACTGGGATGCTGGAGGGCGAGCTGCTCCGCAATGGCGTCGGCAGCGAGCAGATCGTGCGTTTCGAGTCCGAGGTGGATGCCATCAACCATGCCTTGGGTCGGGCAGCCCCGGGGGACATCGTCCTGGTCTTCGGGGATGAGATCAGCCGCTCGTGGAAGCAGATCATCTACTTTGGCGGCCGACGGCCGGCGGAGGCTACGGCAGTGGCTGCCGCACCCGCCTACGCCGCCGCGGCGCCGACGCCGCCGGAAGCGCGGGCGCGGCCGAAGGCCGATGTTCACCCATCCGCGAGCGACGAGCGTGCCGCGCACGGGCACGTGCAGTTGCCAATCCTGCCGGCCGACCCGAGCCCGAGCGCGAGCTTCGTCCGCGACGAGCGCGGTGTGCGGCCCGCGCCGGACGAGGGCGGCGACTGAGTCACCCATGCCGTCGCGACGCCTGTTGGGCGCTCTGTGGCTGGGCGGGAGGGGAGAGTCGGCCGGCGTTCCCCCCTGCACGGGATAGGGATTGGACTTCCCCGGAAGTCCAATCTCCACCGTCCAGAACGCCCGCGGCACCCGAGACCTTTTGCCCGCGCAGATGCACGCCCGCTTGCACGTCATCGGCGTCATCCGCGAGGTTTTCGCCCGCTACGGGTTCGAGCCGCTGGAGACACCCGCGTTTGAACGCGTCGAGACCCTGACGGGAAAGTACGGCGACGAAGGGGAGAAGCTCATCTTCCGAATCCTCGAGCGCGGCGAGGGCGGGCAGCAAGGCAAGGCGGACCTCGCGTTGCGGTACGACCTCACCGTGCCACTGGCCCGGGTGATCGCGCAGAACGCGGCGTTGCCCATGCCGTTCAAGCGGTACCAGGTTCAGCCGGTGTGGCGCGCGGACCGTCCTCAGAAGGGGCGCTTCCGCGAGTTCTACCAGTGCGACGCCGACATCGTCGGCATCAACTCGCGCGTGGCCGATGCCGAGTGCCTCGCGGTGGCCAGCGACGCGCTGCGGGCGCTGGGGTTCACAGGCTTCGAACTGAAGCTCAACCACCGCAAACTGCTCAGCGCCATCGTCGCCGCGGCGGGCGCGGCCGATCGCGAGGGTGAAGTGCTTGTCGCGGTCGACAAGCTCGACAAGATCGGCATCGAAGGCGTGAGCAATGAGCTGATCGCCCGCGGCTTCGACGACGCCGTAGTCGCCCGGCTCTGGGAAATCCTCGCTGCTCCCGGCGACCTCGCCGCGGTCGAGGCGGCAGTGGGCGAGGCGGCTGCCGCGCCGGCCGCCGAGCTGCGGCAGGTGCTGGCGCACGCGGCGGCGATGGGCGCCCAGAACGTGGCTTTCGATGCCACCTTGGCCCGCGGCCTCGGTTACTACACCGGCCCCGTTTTCGAGGCGGTGATCACCGACGGCGGCGTCGGCTCGGTCTCGGGCGGCGGCCGCTACGACGGACTAGTCGGCATGTTCAGTGGTCGGAGCGTGCCCGCCGTGGGCATCTCCCTGGGCTTGGAGCGGCTCCTCGTGGTCATGGAGGAGCGCGGCATGCTCCCCGGCGCGGTCACCCGGACGCGGGTGCTGGTCACGCGCTTCGCCCACGAGCTCGATGGCGCCTCGCTGGAAGTGGCCACCGCCCTGCGCGCTGCCGGGGTGGAGGCGGAGTGCTGGTTGGGGGAGCCGGGCGCCCTCGGCAAACAGTTCAAGTACGCGGCGGGGCGGGGGATCCCGTTCGCGGTCGTGCTCGGTCCCGACGAGGTCGCCGCGGGCGTGGTGGCGCTGAAGGATCTGCGCGACAGCCAGCAGCGCGCGGTTCCGCTGGCTGAGCTCGCGGCCGCGGTCCGTGGCTGACGCGAAGGACCCCCTGGCGGGGCGCGGGGCGGCGGCGATTGCGGCGGCTTCGGTGCTCCGCGACGACGTGTTCATCGGCAAAGTGGCGCTGGTCACCGGCGGCGGCACCGGTATCGGGGTCGCGACTGCGCGCCAGCTTGGCCGCATGGGCGCGCAGGTGGCCATCGCCTCGCGGAAGGACAGCAACATCGCCCCGGCGGCCAAGGGGCTCTCCGCAGAGTTGGGCCGGGAGGTGCTGGGCGTGGTGTGCGATGTTCGCGATCGCGGCGCGATTGACGCCCTTGTCGCCGCCACCCTCACCCGCTTCGGCCGCATCGATCTGCTGGTGAACAACGGCGGCGGCCAGTTCTTCTCGCCGGCCGAGGCGATCACGCCGCGGGGTTGGGACGCGGTGGTCGCCACCAACCTCACTGGGCAATGGGGAGTGACCCAGGCCGTCGCCAAGGCGTGGATGTTGGAACACGGCGGCGCCATCTGCAACGTCACGATGTTGTCCCGGCGCGGGTTTCCGGGGATGGCCCACAGCGTCGCCGCGCGGGCGGGCGTCGAGGCGCTTTCGCGAACGCTGGCGGTGGAGTGGGCGGGGCGCGGGGTGCGCGTCAATTGCGTGGCGCCGGGCCTCGTCGCCAGCTCGGGCTTCCGGAACTACCCGGAGGGGGTGGTCGACCTCCAGGACTTCCAACGCCGGGTTCCGCTCAAGCGATTCGCGACGGCCGAGGAGATCGCTTCAGGCATCGCGTTCTTGTTGTCGCCGGCGGCGGCGTTTGTCACCGGGCAGGTGCTGACGATGGACGGGGGGCAGTCGCTGTGGGGCGACATCTGGCCGATTGACGAGCCCGAGGTGGAGGCCGAGGTGGTCTTGCCGCGGGAGTGGTGGGAGGGGTAGGTCCTGGTCCTCACACCCCGTGGGCAATCCATCGGTCGAGTGCGTTGGCGAACCCCTGTTTGGCCCGCTCGCCAAACTCGCCGGGACCGCCCCCCTCGATCATGCCGGCGGCGCGGGCCTCGGTGAAGAAGTCTCGCACGCTGAGCTTCTCGCCGATGTTCGACGGCGTGAACCGTTCGCCGCGCGGGCTCACCACGTGCACGCCCTTGCCAACGAGCTCCGCGGCCAGCGGGACGTCGCTGGTGACCACGAGCTCGCCGGGCTTGGCGTTGGCAACGAGCCACTCGTCGGCCACATCGAGGCCATGCTGCACGACAACGGAGCGGATGTGGGTGTGGCGAGGCACCGCGAGGGCTCGGTTGGCCACGATTGTGCAGGAAATGGGGCCGCGCTGTACCGCACGCCAGACGATGTCCTTCACCGCACGCGGGCAGCCATCGCCGTCGAGCCAGACCTGGCGGCGCGGCGGCCCGGGGGGGGCCGTAGCCGCCGAAGCAGGCGCCATCTCGGGGGCGGTCGGAGGCGCGACAGGCGGATCCGGTGCGGCCGGCGCCACCGGCGCGTCGATGACGTAGAGCACGTGCGCGCTCAGCCGATCGTCTGCGGCCAGCCGCGGATGGGCGAACTCCCCCGCGCGACGCATTCCCAGGCGCTCCATTAGTCGCCACGAGCGGGTGTTCGCCCGGGTGGTGAACGAGACGACCCGCGGGAACCCGAGTCGGCTGAAGGCGACGTCGAGCGCGTCCCTCGCGGACTCCGTGGCGTAGCCCCGCCCCCACGCGGAATGGGCGAAGCGCCAGAGCACCTCTACGGCCGGGGTGAAGGCGGCGTCGAAGCGCACTGGGGCCAGCCCGACGCAGCCAACAAACGCCTTGGTGGCCCGCTCCTCGACCGCCCACACGCCGAAGCCCTGGCGTGCCGCCTGGACCCGCCACTCCTCGAAGAGCTCCATCGACTCGACCTCACTCAAAACGCCGGGCAGGTGGGCCATGACCTCCGGGTCGGCGTGCATCGCTGCGAACGGGGCGCGGTCGCGCTCCTGGAAGGGGCGTAGCACCAGTCGCTCCGTACGGCGCACGGGTAGCGGGGGTGTGAGATCCATGGGTCCCTTTGGCGCCTTCAGGCCGGCGGAGCGGTCGGGGTAGCGCCGACCCGACGGTGCGGACTCCAGTCGCCCACCGGATCGCGGAGGCGCCAGATGCGACCCACCCTCAGTGCCACGCCCACCGGGATCTCATACGAACCGGCGGCCTCCGTCCGCACCCGAAGGAAGGCGCGTCCGCGGGGGTCCACGCGGAGCGCCTCGTAGTGGCTGGACGAGCCGATCCGAACTGATATTTCCAAAAACTCATCCTGCAACCATTCTTTATTTCTGTTTCCAAGATAGGACGCCGCCTGCCATCCCAGGACACGCCGGGCGTCGGCGCCGCTGAGGTACAGATGGCGGAAGGCGTCGAGGTCCTCGGCCCGGCCGATCTCGAACAAGACCCGACCCAGCTCGTCCTCGGTCATCGGCATACGACGATGCGGGACCGTGGCGCGCCGCTGTTCCGATCGCGTCAACAACCACAGCGCCAGCAGCACCGCGACGAAGAGAAGCAGGGTCTCTTGGCTCGGGGGTGACACGATGGAGCCTCAAAGAGAGGATAGCGCAGATCGCGTCGGCTGTGGGAGTCGCGGAACGCAGCATGGGTCACTACCCGGCCTCGACCGCCGCCCGCAATCGCGCCGTCGTTTCGCCGCCTTGGATGACCGCGCCGTGGGAGGGAATGAACAGGCGCGGCGCGTCCCGATCCAGCCCCGCGAGCACCCACGACTGGTACGCGTGAAGGTCCCCAAGAAAAAGCCGTTTGAACAGCGGGTTCACCATCAGCCGCGCGCGGAAGCCGATGAGCCACATCAGGCCACCCACGACGCCGGGCAGCTTGGTCTCGTTGACGATGCCGTCGGTGACGAACCACGCGCACCCGTCAGCTACACGCATCGAGAGCCAGGTCTCGCCTTGTTTGGTGGTTGGCGGGTGCATCAACCTGACCGAGGGAGGCAGGGCCGCGGCCAGAAGCGAAACGTCCTCGAATTCGACGCCGGGCACCTTCGTTTTCAGCCGAGGGATTGCCGTGGGGTGGGCGACGACGCGCGCGGTGGGGTACCGCTCCTTCCAGGCGGCGATGCCGGCGCTGTGAAAGTGGTTCGGGGCCAGGACCCAACGCGGCACGCCGAACTCTGCCACCCGCGCCCAGTCGGCCTCCGACAGGCCGCCGCCTGGGCTCATCACCAACAGGTCACCCCGGCCGAGGCCGACCAGCGCCATGCGCGTCCGCTGGGGACCATACCGGAGTCCAACCAGCGGCAGCTCGGCGTCGAAGACCTCCCACCGGTCCTCACCCATGCGGCATCGTCGCGACCACCACCGCAGGACCGGCGCCTACCTGCTTGAGAGCGGCGCGCACGCTCTCGGCGTTGGCGCCGTCGCAGGTGGCCGTGGCCAGTCCCAGGCTCGCGGCAAAAACGGCGGGCGAGACCGCCAACTGTGCCGCGAATGGACCCGCTTCGGCGTACCACGAGACGACGAACACGACCGGCGCCTTGTGCAGCGCGGCGAGGTTCATGGCCTCCGCCACGTTGCCGTAGCTCATCGAGCCGGTGCCGAGGAAGCAGACCGCCGGTTCCCCGGCGATCGCAACCCCAACCGCCGTCAGCGCCCGCACCGACGGGGAGTCACCCGGGGGGACGACCTTGTAGGGCCGCGCCGCTGCGATCCGCTCTGCATCGGCTCCGCGGAGGATCGCCGCGCCTCGCTCACGACGCCCCGGAAACAGCCAGGCTCGCTTCGGGACCGCCGCGACGGCACCCTCCACCAACGCCGCCACGCCGAGTACGCCGGAGGCCGCAGGCTGTGCCTCACACCAGGTGCGGAAGCTGGTGGGGCTGTCGCCGTTCACAGCATGTCCGCGAAGAGTCGCGCCGGATTCTCGAGAATCGCCTTGAGCGCGCTGACGGCGCGGGCGGCGACCGCCCCGTCGATCACCCGATGGTCGAAGCTTGGCGACAGGTACATCATCGGCCGGATCACAACCTGACCGTCAACCGCGACCGGACGGTCGTGGATCTGGTTGAGCCCCAAGATGGCGACCTCGGGAGTATTGAGGATCGGGGTGGCGAAGCGCCCGCCGATGTTCCCAACCGACGTGATGGTGAAGGTGCCACCGCTGAGCTCGTCGAGTTTGGCCTTCCCCTCGCGCGTGCGCTGGGTGACATCGGCGATCTCCGCCGCGAGCTGCAAGAGCGACTTTGCCTGGACGTCTTTGATGACCGGGACGAACAGGCCGGCCGGGGTATCGGTAGCGATGCCGATGTTGACGTTGCCGCGGACGATGAGGTCGAAATTCGCCTCGTCCATCACTGCGTTTAGCGTTGGGAACTCCCGAAAGACCTGTACCAGCGCCTTCATGACGAAGGGCAGGTAGCTGAGCTTGACCCCGCGCGCTTCGGCCAGGGGGGCCAGGGACTTGCGCAGGTCGACCAGCCGGCTGGCGTCCAGCTCGTCGACATAGGTGAAGTGGGGCGCGGTCTGCCAGGCGTGCACCATCTTTTCGCTGATCTTGCGGCGGAGGCCGATGATCCGGACCCGCTGGTCGCCTTGGGTCAGGGCGGGCGCGACGAGCGCGGCCGGCGCCTTCGGCAACGCGGCTTGGTTGAAGCTGGCGAGGTCGTCGCGGGTGACGCGGCCGCCCTTTCCGGAGCCGGGTACCAGGTCGACGTCGACGCCGCGGGAGCTGGCTTCGTGGCGGACCGCGGGGCTGGCGAGAGCTTTTTCGCCCGCGGGGCGGGGGGGCGGCGGCATGCGGGCGGCCACGGCAGGGTGGATGCCCGCCGGCGGGGCGGCCGCGGTTTTGGCGGCGGCGGGCGGCGCAGGAGGCGCTTTCGCGGCGGGCGTGGGCTCCGGCGCAGGCGCAGCGGTGACGACGGGCGCTACGGCCGCGCCGCCGCCGGCCAGATCGAGCTGCATGAGCGCGCTGTGGACCTTGACGACATCACCGGGGACGCCATGCAACTTCACCACGCGACCGGACTTCGGCGAGCTGATCTCCACCGTCGCCTTGTCGGTCATGATCTCGCAGATCGGCTGATCGACAGCCACCATCTCTCCGGCGGCGATCTTCCAGCTCACGATTTCGCCCTCGACGACACCTTCGCCGATCTCCGGCAGCTCGAAAACGTACATCAGGGCTTCCTCACGGGGAGAACGAGTCGGTGAGCGCCGCCCGCAGCGCGTCGGCGCCCGCGGTGACGGGGACGAAGACGGGTCGGGTTTCGAGGCGCCAGAAGGACTCGCCCAGCGCGGCCACCAGGGGCTCGATTCCATGGCCGAAAAGCACCACGCGGCCGGTCCGGCCGAAGAGCGCTCCGAGTCGGGCAGGGTCTCGGCAACCGCGCAGGTCGATGACCTCGGCGTCGGTCGCGACCGCGAGCGCCAGACTGACGCCCGCCCCCTCGGCCAGCACGGTGCTGCCTGCTCCAGCGCGGCGGACCATCGGCACGCCGAGCGGTTCGACCGGGCCCTCCCCGCGCTCGTCCAAAGCGGCTTCCGCGAGCAGCAGGACCACCGGCCCCCCACCTGCCAGTGCTGCGGTCAGTAAGCCAGCCGCGTCTTCGGGCACGCCCGCGACCGCCAGGGAGACTCCCTCGGGAAGGGTCGGAATCACCCCCCCGTCGGGCAGCGTGGCGACCACCACGATGGGGGCTCGGAACGCTCCCCCACTCCGTCGCGCCAGGTCGGCCGCCTCGGCGAGTGCCTCTGCCGCGCGGTTGACGCCCGCAAGATCAATGAGCTCGACGACCGGCGCCCGCCCAGCCAGCGCCAGTCCGAGCGCGACCCCCACCGAGCCGGCCTCGGACAACGGAGTCCGGAGCTGGTTTCCTCCCAAGCCGGCACACAAGCCGACAACGCCCACGCCTTCGCCGATGAGGATGCCCGCTGGGGTCCCGGCGTGGGTGGACAAAGCCGCCCGTAGCGCCTCGCGCCCGAGCGTCATGCCTCGCCTTGCGGCGCGGCGGAGCGCGCCCGGATGAAGTCGCGCATGAAGTATTCACCGGCCTTGTAGGAGGATCGAACGAGGGGGCCACTCGCGACATACCGGAAGCCCTGAGCGAGCCCCGCCGCCTCGTAGCGGGCGAAGACCTCGGGCGTGACGAACTCGGTGACCGCGAGGTGGGAGGGCGTGGGCCTCAGATACTGGCCGAGGGTGAGGAAGTCCACGTCGATGGCGCGGAGCTCCTTCATGGCGGCGAGCACTTCGGCCTCGGACTCGCCGTGGCCGATCTGGATCGACGTCTTGGTGAGGGCGCCGCGCGTCTTGGCGTGGGCCAGGATGCTGAGCGACTGCGCCCAGCTGGCGCGTGGGTCGCGCACCGGCGCCTGGAGGCGGGGAACCGTCTCGACGTTGTGGGCCAGGACGTCAGGGCGCGCAGCGAGGATCACGTCCAAGAGCGCGGTGTCACCGCGCAGATCGGGGATCAAGACCTCGACCAACGTCCGTGGGCTGCGCGCCCGTGAGGCCGTGATGCACGCCGCGAAGTGGCCCGCGCCCTGATCCGGCAGGTCGTCTCGGTTGACGCTGGTCACCACCACGAAGTCGAGCTCCATCTCTGCGATGGCATCGGCCAGATTCGCCGGCTCGGCCGCGTCGGGCGGCGCGGGATTGCGCGCGGTCATCACCGCGCAGAAGCGGCAGCCGCGGGTACAGGTGTCCCCAAGCACCATGAACGTGGCGGTGCCCCCGCCCCAGCACTCACCCACGTTCGGGCAGCGGGCTTCTTCGCAGACGGTGTGCAGGCGCAATTCACGAGCACGGGCCTTGATCCGGTTGTACCGGTCGCCGCCAGGCATCTTGACTTTGAGCCAGTCCGGACGGCTCTGGACCATCCACCCTCCCGGGCCGCGGGCTTACCCCGAATGGCGGCCCTGAGCCAGCCTGCGACAGTCCCAGCACATCCTTGACGGATCGAACTGCGGACAGGTCGAGATCCAGGTTAGCGTCCTGCCCGCTGGAGACCGACATGCCCTGCACCAAGCTCTTGATTCTACCCCTACTGCTCGTCCTTGCCTGTGACGGCGAATCAACGGACACCTCCGGAAAGGACACGGCTGACACCGCTGCCGACACCGCCGACACCGCCGACACCTCCGACACTGGCACGGACACGGGCACCGACACCGGGACCGAAACCGGGGACACTGCGGACAACCCGCCAATCCCGGAGAGCGGGTACTTCGGTCCCCCCGTCGTCCTGGTGCTGGCAGATGACGGCGCGGGTGGTGCGGAGGTTCACCTGATCGACCCCACCACGGGGGTTGCGAGCGTGGTCACCGGGGTCACGGCGTCGCCGACGGCGACCCTCGGCTGCGCCGGGAAGTACGCGTGGGTCATGAGTGACGCTGCGATCGGCATCAACCCCCGGGAAAAGGCCGTAGCCCAGACCCTGGCGCTGGACTCCGGGTTCGCGCCCCAGGCGGTCTTCTATCAGTCGCCGAACCTCTGGTTCGGCGGCACCGGAAGCGCGTCGATCGTGGCCTTCGACGAGGCCGGAGCGGCGGCGGGTAGCGTCGACCTCTCGTCCGTGGCCGACGCGGATGGCAAGCCTGACGTGATGGGCTTCCTGACCGGGTCCGCGGGCGTGTCCGCGGTCCTGGCCCGGGTGAATCGCACCTCCGGGGCGTACGAAGCCAGCGGCGTCGCTGTGCTCGACCTCACCGGAACCGGCTCGCTCTCCAGCAGCGGGGTCGTCACCGGCGGCAACGCCGGTCGGGACAGCGTCGGGACGCCGCTTGGGGTGCTCATGGCGCTGGAGCCGCACGGCGGCACGGGCGCCACCCTCGAAATCTTCGACACCAGCACCCTCGCCAGCGGCGGTGTCGTGCTCGACCTCAGCGGCGCCACCTTCGTGGGCATGACCAGCGGCGGGAATGATGGCACGATCTGGATCGCCACCAAGGCCGGCGGCATCGTGACCGTCGACCACTACATCGCGGACGGCACCTCGATCGGCACCATCACCACCGCCACCAGCGGCGACCTGCTCGCGGTCGGTCCGCCGAACCTGTGGTCGGGCGAGGGAACGTCGGTCCTTCCCTACGACATGACCACCGGTGTCTCGGGCACTGCCGTCGACATCGGCAGCACAATCTATTCGATGGCGGCGTGCCAGCCGCCGCCGATGATCCCCGACACCGGCGAAGAGCCGCCCGCGTAGCCGTGGTGAGCGAACGTTTCCATCCAGTGAACCCGGTCCGCATCGTGACCGCGGCATCGCTATTCGATGGCCACGATGCCTCGATCAACGTGATGCGGCGCATCTTGCAGGGGCTTGGCGCCGAGGTCATCCACCTCGGGCACAATCGTTCGGTCCGCGAGATTGTCGACGCCGCCATCATGGAGGACGCCCAGGCGGTGGCGGTCAGCTCCTACCAGGGCGGGCACAACGAGTACTTCCGCTACATGGTGGATCTGTTTCGCGAGCTCGGCGCGGGACACATCAAGGTCTTCGGCGGCGGCGGCGGCGTCATCGTCCCCGAGGAGATTCGTGAGCTCCACGCGTATGGCGTAGAGCGGATCTACAGCCCCGAGGATGGCCGCCGCATGGGCCTGGTGGGGATGATCGAGGACCTGATGCGCCGCGCCGATTTCGATCCGGGCGTGGGGAATGAGGTCCTGGCGGGACTCCAAAGCGGGCGCGCCGGCAGCATCGCGCGCGCCATTTCGCTGGCTGAAAACGACCGCTTGCCCGGGGACACGGCGACGCAGATCGCCGCGCTCGCGCTCCAGAACCCGGCGCCGGTGATCGGCATCACCGGTACGGGTGGCGCTGGAAAGTCGAGCTTTTGCGATGAGCTGGTGCGGCGCTACCGGAGGGACTTCCCCGCCCACCGCCTTGCTGTCCTCAGCATCGATCCCACCCGCAAGAAGAGCGGCGGCGCCTTGCTTGGAGACCGGATCCGGATGAACGCAATCCACGGCGAGGGCGTCTTCATGCGCTCGCTGGCGACGCGTGGCGAAAAGGGTGAGCTGAGTGCGGCGACTGCCGAAGCCGTGGAAATCTGTCGTGCCTCGGGCGTCGATGTCATCTTCGTTGAAACCAGCGGCATCGGTCAATCCGACGCTGGCATCGTCGAGCTGGCCGACATCGCCGTGTACGTGATGACGCCGGAGTTCGGCGCGCCGAGCCAGCTCGAAAAGATCGACATGCTCGACCACGCGGACCTGGTCGTGGTCAACAAGTTCGAGCGACGTGGCGGCGAGGATGCGCTGCGGGACGTACGCAAGCAGGTCAAACGCAACGGCGAGCTCTTCGCCACTCCCGATGAAGCGTTGCCCGTCTTCGGGACCATCGCCTCCCAGTTCAACGACCCCGGCGTCAACGCCGCGTACCTTGCGCTCCTGGGCCTGGTCGCCGAGCACACCGGCCGCGCCTACCCGAGCCACGTTCCCGACCCCGGCACCCGCGCCAGCCCGCCGCGCCGGCGCATCGTCCCGCCCGATCGCCAGCGGTACCTCGGCGAGATCACCGACACCTGCCGCGGCTACCGTCGGCGGGCGGAAGACAACGCCAGCCGCGCCCGGCGCCGCCAGGCGCTCATCCGCGCCGTCGTCGAGGCGCCCGAACTGCTGTCCACCCTGCTGCAAAAGCGCGACGCCATCACGCTCGACGCCGACGCCGACGCCGCATTGACTGCCTACGCCCCGCTGGTACAGCGCTACCGGCAGGAGACCTACACCTACCAGGTGCGCGGCAAGGACATCACGCAGCCGCTGGTCAGCCTCTCCCTCAGCGGGCTCAAGGTGCCACGCATCGCTACACCACGATTTGCCGATGACGGCGACATCGTGCAGTGGTCGATGCTCGAGAACTTTCCGGGCTTCTTCCCTTACACCGCTGGGGTTTTCCCCCTGAAGCGGACCAACGAGGACCCCAAGCGCATGTTCGCGGGCGAGGGGGGGCCGGCAAAGACGAACGCCCGCTTCCACTACCTGTGTCAGGGCGAGGCCGCGAATCGGCTCTCCACTGCGTTTGACAGCGTCACCCTGTACGGCGAGGACCCTGCCGTTCGCCCTGATATCTACGGCAAGATCGGGGAGTCCGGCGTCAGCGTGCCCACCCTCGACGACATGAAGATATTGTACGGCGGTTTCGACCTGTGTGCCGCGAACACCAGTGTCAGCATGACCATCAACGGGCCGGCGCCGATCCTGCTCGCCATGTACATGAACACCGCCATCGACCAACAGGTCGCCGCCTTCGCCATTACGCATGGCCGCAGTCCGGATGGCCCGGAGAACGCCGCGATTTGCGCCCACGTGCTCCGAACGGTGCGCGGGACGGTCCAGGCCGACATCCTCAAGGAGGATCAGGCCCAGAACACCTGCATCTTCTCTACCGAGTTCGCGCTGCGGATGATGGGCGACATCCAGAGCTACTTCGTCGAAAACGACGTTCGTAACTACTATAGTGTCAGCATCTCGGGCTACCACATCGCCGAGGCCGGGGCCAACCCCATCAGCCAGTTGGCGTTCACCCTTTCGAACGGCTTCACCTTCGTCGAGTACTACCTCGCGCGCGGGATGAAGATCGACGACTTCGCGCCGAACCTCAGCTTCTTCTTCAGCAATGGCCTCGATCCCGAGTACACGGTCATCGGCCGGGTGGCGCGGCGCATCTGGTCGGTCGCGATGAAGGAACGCTACGGCGCCGACGAACGCAGCCAGAAGCTGAAGTACCACATCCAGACCAGCGGCCGGTCCCTGCACGCCCGCGAAATCCAGTTCAACGACATCCGCACCAGCCTCCAGGCGCTTCTGGCGTTGTTTGACAACTGCAACTCGCTGCACACCAACGCCTACGACGAGGCTGTCACCACGCCGACAGAGGAGTCCGTGCGCCGTGCAATGGCGATTCAGCTGATCATCAACAAGGAGCTGGGCTGGGCGCGCAATGAGAACCCGCTCCAGGGCAGCTTCATCGTCGACGAGCTCACCGACCTTGTCGAGGAGGCCGTGCTGGCTGAGTTTGAGCGCATCGACAGCCGCGGCGGAGTCCTCGGCGCGATGGAGACGCAATATCAGCGGGGCAAGATTCAGGAAGAGTCCCTGTTCTACGAAGAACAGAAGCACGATGGCACCCTGCCGATCGTCGGCATCAATACCTTCCAGGATCCCACCACGCTCGGCGACGCGTGGGAGCCGCCGACCATCGAGCTACGCCGCAGCAGCACGGGCGAGAAGCAAGCGCAGATCGATGCCGTAGCCGCCTTCCAACAGAAACATGCTGCCGACGCTCCGGCGGCGCTCGCCCGGTTGACCGAGGTCGCGCTCGACGGGGGCAACCTCTTCGCGGAGCTGATGCGCACCGTGCGCGTCGCCTCGCTCGGTCAGATCAGCCACACCCTGTACGAAGTGGGCGGCGAGTACCGACGCAACGTCTGAATTCCGACCCTGGGATCGGCATCAGCTCCCCGGCTCCACGATCTGCGTCCACAAACGCCGCGTGTTGAGCAGTTCGACCGCCTCGGACATCACCTTGCCAGCGCTGGCTTCCGTGCGGAGGATGGTGATCGCCTTCTCGGGCGACATCGCGCCCTTGTACGGACGATCACCGGCCGTCAACGCGTCGAAGATGTCCGCAATGGTCATCAGCCGGGCGCCGTACGGGATTGCCTCGCCGCGGAGCCGCCGGGGGTAGCCGGTGCCATCAAGTTTTTCATGATGGGCATAGGCGAGCGTCGGCACGTTGCGAAGCTCGCGTGTCCAGGGAATGACGCGCAGGAAGCGGTAGGTGTGCTCGACGTGCCGCTCGATCTCCAGCCGCTCTTCCGGGTCGAGCGTGCCGTGTGGAATGCACAGCCGCCGCACCTCACGCGCGTGGAGCACCGGCTCGGCGTCGCTCAAGCGCCATCGCTCGGCCACCGCTCGGATCGCCACCCCTTCGGGATCGCCGACGCGGCCGAGGCGATTGAGCCTCCGCACCAGCGTGAGGTCCTCTTGGAGCTGCGAAAGGCGGCCCGGAAGCATGTCCGGAGGCGAGTGCTCCTTGATCGCTTCGAGCTGCGCTTGCAGCGACGCGACGCGGAACCGTTGTTCGATCTGGGCCAGCTCCCAAGGGTACAGGCGCGCCGCTTTGAGCAGCACTTCTTCGCGCACGCCGACCTTACCGAAGTCGTGCAGCATGGCGGCGTAATGCAGCTCGGTCAGCTCGCGCGCGGTGAAGCGCACATGGGCGAAGGACTTTTCGGTGCTGTCGCTGACGTCGCGCGCGAGCAATTCGGTCAACTGCGCCACACGATGCGAATGCCCCCCCGTGGAGGGATCCCGCGCCTCGATCGCCGTGACCGACGCCTCGACGAAGCCGTCGAACAGGGTGGTGATTTCCCGATAGAGCCGGTAGTTCTCGAGCGCCACGGCGGCTTGTGAGGCAACCGACCGGGCCAGGGCGAGGTGTCGGTCGGAGAACGCGCTGACCCGATCGAAGGTCGCCAGCGGGATGCCCGACACTGGCTTGTGATTGACGAAGAGCAGGACGCCGATGACGCGCCCGTCGCGGTCCATCAGCGGCACCAGCATGACCGAGCGGGTCTGGTAGCCGGTGGCGCGGTCGAATGCGCCGGAGGGGCGGTACGGCACCTCCTTGGGGAGCGCCCGAATGTCGGGGATGTTCATCGGCAAGGCGCGGTTGGCGACAAAGCCGACCAGGCTGGAGTCGTCCACCGGGAGGACGGCGCGCGGCGGGAAGAAGGGCACGGTGTCGTTCTGGGCGGCTGAGAAACGGATGGTTCGCCCGACACGCGCCCCGCCAAGCGTCGCATCTGAACCCGCCGCACTTTCGTCGATGAGGTAGATGCTGGCGCCGTCGGCGCGCAACGCCCGGCGGCTGTGGGTGAGCAGCTCGTCCAGAAGGCGGGTGCGATCGGTGATGGCGGACAGCGCGTACCCGATCTGGTTGAGCACCGCGATCGTCTCCCGCTCACCCTCGGCGCGCGTGCGGAGGATCTCGATGTCCACGAGGTTGCGAAGGGCACGTGGCAGCCGCGCCGAGACCTCGTCGGGGGGGATCACGTCCCACGCCGTGAAGCCCGCATCGTCCGAGATGACGATGCACCGGTTGTTCAAGCGGGCTGGCGTCGTGATGCGCGTGAGATCGACGACGACGATCCGCACCGCGATCTCGGGGGACATCACGCAATCCGGACGCACGAGGACGGCGCCGAGCTCGAGCGCGATCCGCCCGATCGTCGCTGCAAACGGCGAGTTCGGCGGCATCAGCGTCACCTCGACGGTGGGCGCCTCGCTGGTGTTGACGGTGATGTCCCGCCCGATCCCCGGCATGCTCAGCCTCTATCACACCCGCAATAGATTACATGACCAGTATGTTCTGGCTACTCCTGGGCGCGTGCGAGTCGATGCCAACCTCTGGAAGTGTGTTCTCGCCTGCATCCGTGGCGGCCCCCGCCCAGCACGTGGTCGCGACAGGAGCTGCCGATCCACGCTTCGCGGAGCCGGAGCCGTTCCGGATCAGCAGCGAGGAGTTGGCCGGCGATGTCGAATCGAAGGTGGAGGGAGCCGACATGCTCGACCCCGTCGATGCGGCGGTAGGCTCCGGACCGGCGGCCTCGCTGCCGCCGGTGTCGTCGGCATCGTCCGGTGTGGCAGTCTCCGCGCAATTTCCGGTGCGGCTGGTCAGCACCATGGCGCAGGCGCAGCCGCCGCGGGCGGTCCTGGGCCTGCCCGACGGTTCGGAGATTGTGGTCTCGCCGGGCTCCGTCCTGGGCCCGGAAGCCCTGGTGGTGATGGCGGTCATGGACGGTCGCGTGCAGGTGGCGCGTGTCCGTGCGGCCGGCGATCATGCCCAGATCGAAAGTGTGGAGTTGACCGCGCAGTATCGGTAGGGCCTCACTCCCCCGCCGCCGCGCGCTGTACGCGGCCGTCGCTGTCGTTGCGCAGGCTCTCCAGTTGGGGGAGCGCCGCGGCGTTGACCGAGTCGAGCCGTTGCAGCGCCTTGAGCGCTTGCAGGCGCACTCGTGCGTCCGAATCGGCCAGGAGCGAGACGAGTGGCCGCCACGCGCCCTCGACGTCGAGCAGCCCGACTGACCGCGCCGCCTCGCTGCGGACCTCGGCAGCGGCGTCGGCGAGCGCCGCCAACAACAGCGGTCCCACCGCGCTCACCGGGGTGACCCACGGCGCCGTGCGGGCGGCCGCGGCCCGAACGCTGTCGGCCTCGTCGGCGAAGCCGGCGGCGACAAGCGCGGCGGCGAAGGGGGGCGGCGCCACCCGGCCGTCCTCGACCAGCACCTTGCGGACGGCGGCGCTCGGTTCGTCGGGGAGCATCAGGACCACCGCGCCGGCCCAGTCGCCGCCGGTGTGCACGATCGCCTCCGCGAGCGCGACGCGGACGGGCTCGCCGTCGCCCCCCCACGCCAGGCGCGCCAAGAGCGGACCGGCTGCGGCCGGCGTCTGCAGGCTCGGATCTCCGAACCGCAAGAGCGCACCACGGAAGGCCGCCGGCGCCGCCGACCATGCGAGCATCGCCGCCGCCCGGTCGGACTGCCACGCCCGCACGTCCATGGCCAGCACCCGCTGCCGCCAATCGTCGCTGGTTTCCCAGCCTCGCAGCTTGGAGTCTCCCGCATCGCGCACGAGCGCGTCCCGCGCGCTCACCCAGGAGGGATCGGGGGCGGCAATGGCCAGCGGCAGGAATGCGAGCACTACGATCATCGTCAGCACGGACTCCGATCGTAGCGTGGGTCCTGGAGACGGGGATGTAAGGGATCGTCAGCGAGCGTCCCCGATGGGGGCCTGCCGCGATTAGCATGCACGGCCCATGCACCCTTCCGCACTGTTCGTGTCCCTCTTGCTGGCGTGCTCGGTCGGAGGGGGTGGCGGCAAGGGCGACGGGGACGAGGAAGAGGAGCCCGTCGTCGACCCCCGGATTCTGGTGGACGTACAGCCGGCAGCGTTGGGCGCGGTCGGGGATCACGTCCTGGCCAGCGCCGCGGTCGAGAGCGAGGCGCTGGCGGTCTTGGTTCCGGAGGCGACCGGCGTCGTCACTGGAATCTACGTGGAGGAGGGCGACCGGGTCACCCGTGGGCAGCTCTTGGCGATCATTGCGTCGCCCCAGCTCGATGCCGCCTACGAGCGCGCCAGCGCCGAGTTGGAACGCACCGAAGCCGACGCAGCGGCGGCGCAGCGGCTCTTCGACCAGGGGGCCCTCAGCCGGGCCGAGTACGAAGGCGCCCAGCGCGCGCTGGGGGCGGCGCGGACCGCTCATCAGGAGGCCAGCGCCACTCGCGGCTTCACCCGGCTGGAGAGCCCGATCGACGGCGTCCTCGCCGCACGCAATGTTCACTTCGGGGAGATCGCCGGGGGCGCCCCGGCGTTCACCGTGGTGGACCTGGACCGGCTGCGGGTGGTCGTCTCCCTGCCGGAGCGTGACCTCGCGCGCGTCGCGGTCGACCAGCCGGCGCGCATCGTCAGCGCATACGACGACGCCGTGGCGGCCACCGGAAAGGTGGTCCGCGTCGCGCCGATCGTCGACACGGCCACCGGCACCGTGCGCGTGACCGTCGCGATGGACCCCGGCCAGGCCACCCTCCGCCCCGGCCAGTACGTCACCGTGGCGATCGAGGTCGCACGCCACGACGGCGTCGTCACCATCCCCCGCCGCGGCGTTGTCTGGGAAGAGGGTCGCTCCTACGTGTACCAGCTCCTGGAGGGTCCCCCGCCGGAGACCGACGAGGAGAAGAAGGGTGAGGGTGACGGAGAGGCCGACGAGGGCTGGTTCGCAGGGCTCTTCGGCGGCGAGGAGGAAGAAGAGAAGGATCCCGAGATTCCGGGCGTGTGGCGGCGCGCCCACAAGGTCCAGGTGCAGCTCGGCTTTGACGATGGCACGATCACTGAGCTGACCAGCGGCCTGGTGGCGGGCGACATAGTCGTTACCGTGGGCAACCAGTCCCTTCGCGACGATGCACGGGTGCGGCTCCCCACCGACCCATTGGTCGAGAAGAAGGAGGCCGCAGAGGCTCCGGTCACGCCGCCGGCGGCGGGCTAGAGCGCTCGCCGATTATCGGCGTCTTGACTGCTCGGTCGAGGCGGCCGCTCTTGCCGCCGGCAGCGCAGGACGGCTGGCGCGGCGGACTGACCGCAGGGCGCTTGCAACGACATGTTAGCGATGTTACTATAGGGCGATGGACACCACCCTACTCCCCACTCCCTCCCGCGCCGACCTCTGGTACCGCAAACTTCGGTACCACCACGGCAACCTGCGGTCCTCGGCGCTCGCGCGCGGTCGGCAGATCGTCGCCCTCCATGGCCCCTGCGCGCTCAGCCTCCGCGGCCTCGCGCGGGACCTCGGCGTCACCGCCACCTCCCTGGTACGACAGTTCGGAAACCTCGCGGGCATGCGGGCCGCTGTGGCGGAGTCGGTGCTCGAAAAGCTTCAGGCGGCCGTGGGGCTGACTCCCGGAGGCAGGACCCCGGTGCCCGACATCGCGGGCCGATGGGTGGCGTTCGCTGGCGCACACGCGAACCTCTACCGCCTGTTCTCCGGCGAAGGCTGGCACAACCCGGGCATCGGAATCCGTGGCATCCACGGCATGCTCACCGTACCATCCCCGCGCCGCACCCTGGAGAACGCGGTGCGTCTGCGCACACGCCGCGTTGGGCACCCCCGCGGAAACCCCGAGCGGGCCTGCTACCTGGCCTCCATGATCCACGGCCTCGCTCTCGCCAGGATCGACGGCGCCGGCGCTGCCGCCGTGAACGAGGCGCTCTCTCTCGCGTTGCTGGCCCCCCGAGGCGGCCCGGAGCGAGCTACGATCGGCCCAACACCATGACGGTCACGCTGCCTCTACGCCCGGCCTCAGGCTAGCCCCCATGGCCTTTTACCGTTGGGTCGTCGAGCACCCGGTCACCGTGCTGATGGTGACGGTGGCGGTCTTCGTCTTCGGCTGGGTGTCCTTCGGGCAACTGCCGCTGGACCTGATGCCGGACATCTCGTACCCGACGCTCACCGTGCGGACCGCGTACGACGGTGCCGCACCGGAAGAGGTCGAGTCGCAGGTCAGCCGGCCGGTTGAAGAGGCGCTCTCCACCGTGGAGGGCGTCGTCTCCATCGAGTCGCGCAGCCGCGCCGGCCTCTCCGACGTGGTCTTGGAGTTCGACTGGGACACCCCGATGGGCGGGGCGATGCAAGACGTGCGCGAGCGCCTGCAAACGACCTGGCTTCCCGACGGCATCGAGCGGCCGCTGATCCTGCGCTACGACCCCTCGCTCCAGCCGATCCTCCGGGTGGCGCTGACCGGCGGCGGCTCGCAACTTCAGCAGCGCGAGGTGGCGGAGAAGGAGGTGAAGCGCCGGTTGGAGGCGCTTGACGGCGTGGCGGCGGTGAGCGTGCGTGGGGGCTTGGAGCGGCTGGTGCTGGTGGAGCCGCGTGAGGACTGGCTGGTGGCGCGCGGCGTCAGCCTGGATCAGGTGCGCGCGACCCTGAGCGCCGAGAACGTGAACGTCGCCGGCGGGCTCGTGCGCGAGGGGGAAAACGAGTACCTCATCCGCACGCTGAACGAGTTCCGTTCGATCGAGGATGTGCGTGAGCTACAGGTCGTGCGTCCCGACGGCACGCGCGTCCGCATTGGCGATGTGGCCGATGTTTCAGAGGGTCACGCCGATCGTGAGGTGGTGGCGCGCCTCGATGGTGTGGAGTCGGTGGAGATCGAGGTCTACAAGGAGGCCGACGCCAACCTCGTGCAGGTCGCTCGGCAGGTGAAAGCGGCGCTGAGTGTCGAAGGCGAGGGACGCCTGTTGCCCGAGGGCATGGACGCGCGGGTGTTGGACGACCAGGCCCACTTCGTCGAAGGTGCGCTCGACAACCTCACCAGCGACGGCATCCTCGGCGGGCTGCTCGCCATCCTGGTCACCTTCGTCTTCCTCCGCGACTGGCTCACCACCGCGATCATCTCCACGGCCATCCCCATCTGTCTTTTCGCCACCTTCGGCGTCATGTACGTGGGCGACTTGAGTCTCAACCTGATGTCGCTCGGTGGGCTGGCGCTCGGCGTCAGCATGGTGATCGACTCGGGCACGGTGGTGCTGGAGTCGGTACAGAATCACATCGACGCCGGAAAGAGTAGAAAGGAAGCGGCGATAGCGGGTACGGCCGAGGTGGCCACTGCCGTTTTCGCTTCGGTGCTCACGGCGATCGCGGTGTTCTTCCCGATCGTCTTCGTCGAGGGGGTCGCCGGGCAGATTTTTGGTGACCTCGCGTTGACCGTGGTCTTTTCGCTGCTCGCGTCACTCGGAGTCGCGCTCATCGTGATCCCGATGCTCGCCGCGCGGCAGTTGACGATCGCCGCTCCCCCCGCACGGGCTCGGGACATTGCCGAAAGCACGCCCCGCGACGCCTGGGCGACGCTGCGCCAACGCCGCGCTTTCTGGCGTTGGCCGTGGGCTCTGGTGCGCTTCGTCGCCCACGGCATCCTCGCTTCCGTCGCCGTGACGTTCGCCGTGCTCGCGGGCTGGGCGGCCCGGGTGGGGCTACGCGTACTCTTCGTGGTGCTCGGCACCCTGAATCGGGGAACGGTGTGGCTCGCCGATCGGTTCTTGGACCAGTACGCCGTCGCCGAGGGGGCCTTCGCTCGCCTGCTCGACCGTTGGCTCAATCGCCCGACCCGGGTGCTCGTCGTCGCCATCGCGGGCACGCTCGCGGCGGCGATCGCCTTCGCGGACGTGGGCGCCCAGCTCATTCCCGACGTGCACCAGGGGCGTTTCACGGTCGAGTTGGCCATGCCCGTGGGCACCCCGCTCGCGCGCACCGATGCGCTGGTGCAACAGTTGGAGGCGCGGCTCGGTCAGCTCGATGGGGTCGACGCGATCTACGCCGTCGTCGGCACCGAGCGGCGCGCGGACGCCAAGCCCGACGAGGGGGAAAACACGGCGCGCGTGCTGGTGGAGCTCGCCCCTGGCGGCGACCTCGAAGCGCGAGAGGACGCCGCGGTGGCCGCCATCCGCACCGAGCTTCTCGCCTTCCCCAGGATGCGCTCCCGCTTCGCGCGTCCGGCGCTCTTCAGCTTCCACACCCCGGTCGAGGTGGTGCTCTACGACCCCGAGCTGACCACGCTGCGGGCCGCCTCCGAGCTGGGACTGGCGGCTCTCAGCGGTGTGCCGGAGCTGCGGGAGGTGCACTCCTCGATGACCGCCGGCTACCCCGAGGTCCGCGTCCGCTACGACCGCCAGCGGCTCGCCGCCCTGGGCATCGGCGTGGGCGACGTCGCGCGTGCCGTTCGAGCCAAGATCCAGGGCGAGCGACCCACCCGCATCGCCGAGGGCGAGCGTCGCATCGATCTGCTGGTGCGGCTCCAGGAGCGCGACCGCAACAGCGTCGACGCGCTGGGCGCCATCAACGTGAACCCGGCCCTGTCCCCCGAGGTGCGCCTGGACACGGTCGCCAAGGTGGAGGAGGGCGAGGGCCCCTCCGAGGTGCGTCGCATCGACCAGCGGCGGGCGGTGGTGCTGTCGGCGGACGTGGTTGGCTTCGATCTGGCGGGTGCGGCGGCGGCGGCGGAGACCGCACTTCGAGGAGCGGGGCTGCCCGCTGGTGTCGAGTTGGAAGTAGCGGGGCAGAATCGGGAGCTCGAAACCTCGCTCCGGTCGCTGGCGCTGGCCTTGGTCTTGGCGGTCTTCCTGGTCTACGTGATCATGGCCAGCACCTTTGAGTCGCTCCGCGATCCGCTGGTGATCCTCTTCTCGGTGCCGCTGGCGCTGGTCGGGGTCTCGGCCGGATTGTGGCTCACGGGCATCCCGGTCAGCGTCGTCGTCTTCATTGGTCTCATCGTGCTCGCAGGGGTGGTTGTCGCCAACGCGATCGTGCTCGTGGACGCCATTGCGCGACTACGGAAGGAAGGCCGCCCCCTGGACGATGCCATCCGCGAGGCGGCGGCGCTGCGGCTGCGGCCGATCCTCATCACCGCGCTCAACTCGGTGTTGGGGCTCGTGCCCCTGGCACTGGGCTTCGGCGAGGGTCAGGAGATGCAGCGGCCGCTGGCGATCACCATCATCTTCGGCCTGGCCAGCTCGACGTTCCTGACACTCGTCGTGGTGCCGGTGATTTATCGATTGGCGGTGCGCTTGACGGAGGGGGAGGCCTAGCGCTTCAGCGTGTACGTGCAGCCGTCCGCGCAGGAGCCGGTGATCTTGTCCGCGGTCTGCACGGTGCCGACGCAGCCCGGCACGGAGTCGCCGTCGTCGAAGCTTACGGCGTCGCCGCCGATGGTGGCCGCGTAGGGCATGCCCATGGTCATGCCGCCGACCGCCTCGTAGTCCAGTGTCAGGGCGCAGGCCTCCACGGCGATCACCACCGGGGTCCTCATCCGCGGGCACTCGCCCGACCAGGCCCAGTCGTCGCCGGCGGTGACCGTGGCGCACCCGGTGTCGGTGTCGGTGTCGGTGTCGGTGTCGGTGTCGGTGTCGGTGTCGGCGTCGGTGTCGCTGTCGCTGTCGCTGTCGCTGTCGCTGTCGGTGTCGGCGTCGGCGTCGGCGTCGGTGGAGTCGTTGTCATCGGGCACAAAGCAGGCCGTCAAAAGGAACAGGAGGAGGGGGTACATGCGGGCCTGGGTGGGTGGAGGGAGAGCTAACCGGAGTAGGCTGGCTTCCCCAGCCCGATCACTCCGCCTCAAAGCCCGCCGTGCTCGGGTTCGTCACCCCAAGCCTCGCCGCCTCACGAAGTCCGGTCATGACCGCGGCGTGGACGTTTCCGTAGTAGTCGGGCTCCGTCGCCTCCCCGGCGAAGAGCAGCCGGTCGCCTTCAGGCTCCGACAGCGTCACGAGGTCGTCTCGCGACGCGCCCACCGGCAGACTGGCGTAGGAGCCGCCGGCGAACGGGTCGGTGGTCCAGTGCGTCACGCTCGACGCTTTCGGTGCCGGAATCGCGGTGCCCCAGGCCGCTTGCAATGCTGCGAGCGCGCCGGCGACGATGTCTTCGTCGCTCCACTCTCGTTGCACCGTCCGGGCGAAGTTGCCACCGTAGAGGCCAACCAGCATGTTGGCGCCGGCCACCTCGCGGAGATCCAGGAACTCCGGAAACCGGCCGTCGCCCTCGGCCGAAACGAAGGAGGTCGAGCCGTCCCACCACGCCTCGTCCCACACCAACACGACCTTCTCCAGGTTGCCCATGTCCAGCCGATCGAGGGCGTCCCGGCGGGATTCGGAGAGCGGCGGGGAGAAGGTGATGGCGCCGGAGCGCAGCACGCCCACCGGCACCGTCACCACGACGTGTGTCCCGTCGAAGGCGTCGCCGCCCGCGGTCAGGTGGACCCCGTCGGCGCTGACTGCGATCTCGCTCACCGGGTGGTCCAGCCGCACGTCGAGCCCCTCCGCGAGCGCGTCGACCACTCGGCCGTAGCCCCCGACCGGGAACTGATCGCCCCCGCGCAGACTCTTTTCCGCCCACACGGCGTCGAGAGATTGCTCAGTGATCGGCGAGGCGTATTCGAGGTCTCCGAGCCATTGAGCGGTCGCGAACCGGGCCAGACGCGCCTCTTGCCCGGCCAGGTCCTCGTCGCTGACCCAGGCGTCGATCCCGTCCGCCAGCGACGCCTCGGGGCCCAGATCGGCCTGGAGAGCTGGGAGCGCCTCGATGAAGCCCTCTTGGTGGCCGTCGAGGGTCTTCCATGCGGCATCTCCGAGCCTGGTGTCGGTCGCCTCGTCATAGAGCGTCGTGTAAGGAATGCGGTCCGGCACCCACGCCAGGCCGTTGGCCTCCGCGAAGGCCGCCGCGGGGTTGTCGGTGATGCCGTGGTACCAGGCGGCGCCCACGTCGACAACGGCCCCGCCGACGGTGTCGGTCAACGTGCGTCCGCCCAGGCGCCCCCGCGCTTCCAGCACGGTCACCTCTACGCCCGCATCCGCTAGAACGCGAGCCACGGTGAGGCCCGCCATCCCCGCGCCGACCACGAGCACATGGGTTTCCGGGTCAGCGGCGGGGCTGCCGGGCTCGGCGGTGCAGGCCACGAATAGAGCGAGGGCGATCGCGCGACACATGCTGCGCCGTACCCCATCGAGCCACGCTCTGCTGGCCTTCTTACCGCCGACGTAAGCGATCGTAAACCCCCTGCGTTCGGCGCCGCACGCCTCGCGCCGCCGATTAGAGGTTCGCGCCGAGGCCCCCCGCGTGAAAGACTGGATTCCCCGCTTCTCGGTGAGCCGGCCGGTCACGGTGTTGACGCTGTTTTCCGTGGTGATGGTCATCGGACTGTTGGCCTGGATGCGCATCCCCGTCCAGATGATGCCGTCGGGGTGGATCTCGCCCCAACTGTGGTTGTGGGTCAACTACGAGGACAGCACCCCGATCGAGACCGAATCGAGGGTCCTGCGCCCGCTGGAAGAGCAGATCAGCACCGTCGCTGGGCTGAAGTCGCTCGACTCGCGCGCGCGGAGTGACGGGGCCAACCTCTCGCTCGAGTTCCACGGCGACGTCGACATGGACGAGGCCTACAACGCCGTGGGCGACCGCGTCGAGCGGGCGATGGCCGACCTCCCCGACGACGTGGAGAAGGTCTGGATCTGGCGTTTTGACCCCAGCGACGAGCCCGTGGTCTGGGCGGGCATCTCCGCGCCCGAGAACATCAGCCTCGAAGACCTGCATTTCCTGACCACCCGCATCATCCAGAAGCGGCTTGAGCGCATCGAGGGCGTGGGGCGCGTCGATCTGTGGGGCGTGGACGAACCGGTGGTGTGGATCGACTTCGACCGCGAGCGGCTGATGGCGCATCACGTGGACCTGATGGCCGTGGTCACCGGCCTCGGCGGGGACAACATCCAGCTGGCGGCCGGTCGGGTCGAGGACCGGGGGGAGGTCCGCTATGTACGTTCGCTCGCCCGCTACGAAGGGCTCGACGAGATTCGCCGCTGGCCGGTCGGCAACGGGCTCGTGCTGACCGACGTTGCCGAGGTTCGGTACGCGCCCGCGTCGACCACGAGCATCAACCGGATCGAGGGTCGCGAGGCCGCAGCGCTCGCCATCAACAAGGAGTCCACGGCCAATACCGTGGAGGTTTGCGCCGCCACACAAGAAGCCTTCGCCGAGCTGGCCGCAGACCCCCGCCTCAAGGGTTTCCACTTCCACTCCTTCTTCGATCAGGGCGAGCTGATCCAGAAGAGCCTGATGGCGCTGTACCGGGCCGCGCTCGAAGGCGGTGTGCTGGCGGTCATCGTGCTCGGCCTGTTCCTCCGCGAGTGGCGCATCACCGCGCTCATCGCGTCGACCATCCCTTCCTCGTTGCTCTTGACCGTCATCGTCATGTACTTCGGGGGCACCTCGCTCAACCTGCTGTCGATGCTTGGCCTGATGATCGCGGTGGGCATCGCGATCGACAACGCGGTGGTCGTGGTGGAGGCCATCTTCCGACGAAGACAACTCGGCCAGGAGGCCGTCTCCGCGGCGATCGATGGCACGGCGGAAGTGTTGTTGCCAGTGGTGTTGTGTACGGCCACCAGCTCGATTGTGTTTTTGCCGGTCATCCTGATGAGCGGGGACGCGGACTTCAGCTTCTTCCTCGGCGCGCTGGGAATGCCGGTGGTGTGGGTTCACGTGGCCAGCCTGCTCATCACGCTGGTGTTCACGCCGCTGTCCACGGTGTGGTTGAGCTCGGGGAGGATCGTCGCCGACGCGCGGTGGATGGTGTGGCTCTCGGACTCGGTGGTGGCGCTGTTGCGGAGGGTGTTGCGCCACCCGATGGACAGCTTTGTCGCGGTCGTGGCGGGCATCATGTTGACGGTCGTGGTGCCGGTGCAGGCGGTCTCGTGTGAGGACGAAGCTGAGGGCAACATCGACGACTTCAGCGTCCGCTTCGAGGTGCCCCGCGCCTACACCTACTACGAGCGGCTCCGCGTGGTGGAGGCCTTCGAGAAGCTGGCGGAGGACAATCGTGATGAGTGGGGCGTGCGCACCTATCGATCGCGGCTGAGCTCCGACAGCACGCGTGGAAACCTTTCGATCTACCTAGACAGTGACAAAGAGGAGGTGATGCCGCGCGAGGAGGTGCTCGCGGACGCGAAGAAGAAGCTGCCCGACCTCCCCGGGGTTTCGGCGCAGATCGGCTGGGGAGACACCGAAGGCCAATCCAAGAGCATCGGCGTGGCGCTGGTCGGCGAAGACAGTGAGACCCTCGCCGCGATCGGGAAAGAGGCCAGTCGCCGCCTGCGGGGAATTCCTGGCGTGCTCAATGTCGAGGACGGCGCTGACGAAGGCGGGGAGGAGGAGATTCGGCTGCGCGTCGATCGTGCCGCGGCGGCCCGGTATGGCGTCAGCGCCTCGACGATCGGTCGGGTGGTGTCCTTTGCGATGCGTGGTGCGCCATTGTCGCCCTGGATTGTGGGGGAGCGCGAAGTGCGGATGTTCACGCGTTTCGCTGACGATGACCGCGTCAGCGTCGACCGTCTGCTCGACTTCCAGATCGGCAATCGCACCGGTGGCGTCGCGCTCCGTGCGCTGGTCACCCCTGAGCCGGGGTCAAGCTGGGGGTCGATTCGGAGGCAGGATCGCAAGACGCAGCTGGGCATCCAGATGGAGCTCGAAGACGGTGCCAGCAAAGAAGCGGTCTACGCCCAGGCGATGGGCGAGCTGGCCCAGATGGAGTGGCCGTCGGGCTACGGACCGGAGCGTGGCGACGAGTGGCAAGAACAGTTGGAGAGCGACGAGGCCCGCAACTCTGCGTTCCTATTGAGTGTCGTGTTCGTGTTCCTGATCATGGGCGTGCTCTTCGAGAGTTTCCTGCTCCCGCTCACGGTCATCATGACCATCCCCATGGCGAGCTTCGGCGTCTATTGGGGGCTGTACCTTACCGACACCCCCTTCGATGCGATGGGCGGCATCGGCATGATCATCCTCATGGGCATCGTGGTGAACAACGGCATCGTCCTCATCGATCGCGTCACTGAGCTGCGCCGCCACATGGACCGTGAAGAAGCACTGGTCGAGGCGGTTCGCCAACGCCTCCGCCCGATCCTGATGACCGCGCTCACCGCGATTGTCGGAATACTCCCGATGGCGGTCGGCACCGAGACCTTTGTTGGGATTCCGTACGCTCCGCTTGGGCGAGTGGTGGCCTTCGGAATGACCGCGGCGACCGTGCTCACCCTGTTCTTCGTCCCCTTCCTGTACGCCTTCCTCGACGACCTGCGGGAAAGTGGGCGTCGCTGGCTCGCGTTCGCCTGGCCCAAAAAAGAGGCATCATGATCCTGGTTTTCTCGTTGAGCTATGACGACGCCTTGGCTCGGGCCTCGGAGTCCGCCTCTGGCGTCGCCCTGGCCCGCACTGACCACGCCGCCGCCGTCGGCGCCCTCCTCACCGCGCGTGCACCCTTCGAGCCGATGTTCAGCCTGGGCGGAACCACCTTCGCCTCGACCGACGAAGGCCAGGCTCAGTTCGGCGCCTACACCAGCGACACCACCGGCTACACCATGAACGCTGGGCTGAGCCAGGCCTTCGCGACCGGCACCGGCCTGTCAGTGGACTTCGACGCCGACCAGTCCGACTCCACCTTCACCATCGAACAGTTCGATGCCGAGTTCGGCGAGCCCGCGTGGGGCAGCAAACTGACGCTGGGCCTGTCGCAGAGCCTGTTGCAGGGCCATCGCCTCGCCTGGAATCTGCGCGGGGTGCACGCCGCCCAGGGCGCGGTGTCGTCTGCGGAGCTTGCCCTGGAGATCGCTCGTCAGGACGCCGTGGCCGAGGCCGCGCGCCGCTACTGGGGCCTCCACACCGCCCGCCGCCTCGTCGAGATCGCCGCCCAGTCGCGCGCGGCCACCGCCGAGCAGGCTCGCATCACCCGGGCGCTGGTGGGTGCCGGCAAGCTCGCCCAGGTCGAGGCCACCCGCATCGCCGCGGCGCTGGCCCAGGCCGAGCGCGCCACGCTCGACGCCGAAGCCGCCGCCGAGGCCGCGGAGGACCAGCTCGCGGTGCTCGTCGGCGTGTCACTCGACGCCTCGGTCACCCTGACCAGCCGCCCGACCCCCCCGCCGGAGCTGCCCCTTCACTACCGCGCGGTCCTGGACTCCGTTGTTCAGGGAAACCCGTCCTTGCGCCTGGCCCGGCTCGAAGTTGACACTCGCAAGCAGGAGGTGCAGGACGCGCGCCATGGCCTGCTTCCTCAGCTGGACGCCAACGGAGGCGTGGCCCTCCGCGGGTACGACCCGACCTTCTCGGGCAGCCTCGCCGAGATCGGCGACGCGAAGTTGCCACAGTGGAGCCTGGGGGCCACCTTGACCATGCCCCTGTTGAATCGGGCCGACCGCGGCAGCCTCGCTCAGTCCGACGCCGCCCTCGCCCGCGCGAAGTTGTCACTCGCCCAGGCCGAAGCCACCGTGGAGACCGCGGCGCGCGCCCAGCTGCGCACCCTCGATGGTGCCAAACAGCTCCTTGAGTTGGCGGAGCTCAACCAGCGCCTCGCCGAAGAGACCTTCGGCGCCGAAAAAGCGCGCCTCGTCGAGGGGCGCAGCCTCCAGCGGGACCTGATCACCGCGCAGAAGGACGTCGACCAGGCGCGCGCGGACGCCGAGAAAGCCCGCACCGATTGGCTGATTGCGTTGGTGGAGTTGGAGCGGTTGCGGGGAGCGTTGTAGGGGTCGCCGCGCGGGACGCGGTGCCCTCTGCGGGGCCGTCGGCGCGGTTGAGGTGGTCGGAGCGGGGTGGACGGAGGGTGGGTGCAGGGTCCTGCCGGCGTGGGTCGTCCCGGCGCTGCGCTCGAAGACTCGCTCCGGCCGGGCCCGACCCACACCGTCACCCGGCACGTCACCGAACCGTCCACCCCGCGCGGCACCGCGGGCGGGCGCCGACGATCCCGCGGCGGCGGGCTGCATGCGGCTCTCGGAGGACTGGCGGGCGGGGGAGCGGCGGTGGCGGGTGGTGGGTGCAGGATCCGCCGGCGCGGGTCGTCCCGGCGCCTCCCGGACGTTTGACGCCCGGAGCGGCGCCCGCTACGCCCGAGCGATGCGAGCTGCAGCCGATGGATTGCTCAGCAGCTTGCTGACAGAGATTCGGGCCTGTCGTCTATGCGAGCCGTCCCTGCCCCTGGGTGCGCGCCCGGTGCTCGTCGCGGACCCGCGGGCGTCGATCCTGCTCGCCGGTCAGGCCCCCGGCACCAAGGTTCACGCTTCCGGCGTTCCCTGGGACGACGCGAGCGGCCGCCGTTTGCGGGAGTGGCTCAGTGTGACACCGGCTGAGTTCTACGATGCGTCGCGCTTCGCGATCGTGCCAATGGGCTTCTGTTACCCCGGGCGCGGCGCCTCCGGCGATCTACCGCCGCGCCCCGAGTGTCGCGAAACCTGGCACCCGCGATTGTTTCCGTTGTTGCCAGGGCTCCGGGTTCGCCTACTCATCGGGCACTACGCGCAGTCCTGGCATCTCGGCGATCAGGCTCGTTCCACGTTGACAGAAACGGTCGCGGCGTGGCGAGACCACGGCCCCGACACTTTTCCCTTGCCTCACCCGAGCCCGCGAAATCAACGTTGGTTCATCAAGAACCCGTGGTTCTCGGCTGAGTTGATACCCGAGCTGCGCAAGGCCGTCCGGGCGGCGATGTGAGGGCGAGGGATCACGCCGTTCGTAGGGCGAGGATCGCTTCGGCCTCGGCCTGGGGGTCGCCTCCGGAGCCGGACATCGGCATGGCCAAGTACACACTGTCGGCGGTGCACGCCGCTCGGGAGACCCACCAGTCAATGAGCGCCCGGGGTGTCTCGGTGCGGCGTGCGGCGGCGGCGGCGTCGACGGCGTCGGCGTAAAGTTGTGTGCACGCCTGGGTCAGCGCGAGGCGGTCGGGGACGTCGGGCAGCACCACCCTAGCGAGCACCGGGTCTCCGTCGAGTGGCACGCAAAGAACTGCGATCGTGCGAGAGTCACTCAGGGGGCCGCGCACGCAGGCGCGGATGGGTGCGTAGTGGAAGGGACGTCGGGTCATGGGATGCCTCCTTGGCTAAGCACGGTGGCTCGTTCAACGAGGGCGTCGAGCGTCGCGTCGCGGGCGTCCGGTCGTGGCCACCAATCGGCGGGGACGGCCTCGACCGCGGCCTTGATCTGATCTTCCGTGATGAACAAGGTCGCGGGCCGCAGGCCCAACGAGGTCGCGACGTGTTGCGCGACGAGCCCTTGACTGACGGCCTGACCGCGGCACCAGGGCAGGGCTTGGGCGTGGTCCATTGCCAGCAAGCGGACGCCGCTCCGTAGGAGATTGGGGTGGTCGTGCCTGCGGTCAGGGTTGGCCACCAACAGGTCCAAGCAGAGCACCTGGGACAGGAAGTCGTCGGCACCGATGGGCGGGCTGGTGACATCGTGCGCGCCGCTCAACCATCGGGACGCGAAAAGGGTGAGCCCCCGGGTCTGGAGCGTCCGCCCCAGCCGGGCCTCGCGCAGCTCGCCGCGTATCAGGGCCTCGGCAAGGACCCGGTCGACCGTTCCGATCGCGAACGGGGGCGTCGCGATGCCGACCGCCGCTGCGAGGTGGGCGACGACGAGCTCCGCGACGTGATCGAGCATCGGCGCTGGTTGCAGTTTTGTTATCCAAGCGTGCCCTTCGCTATCGACGAGCAGTACCGGGTCGGTAGACCCGCGCGCAACCACTCCCTGGCTGTAGACGAGATCGGGCACCAAACCAGAGTAAGAACACACTCCCGTTCCTGCCACCACGGCCGCTTCGCCGCCCGCGCTTTCGTTCACAATGCCGACGCAGCCGGCGTGTACCGCTCCCGATACGGCATCTCCTGCACATCAGCGACGGTTCCCCGCAACGTGACCGTGACCGTGCGCCCCGCGCCCGCACCCGTCACCTCCACGTGCGCGGTCCCCACCGGCGTCTCCACGTCCCGGCTGCCGGAGACGCCGGTGTCCAGCGCGCTCCGCGCCAGCCAGAGCGCCTGCGTCCGGACCCGCGCCGCGTCGCGATCGAGATGGTCGATGCTGGCTCGCCGGGAGATGAGGACCCCGCTCACCAACAACATCGCCAAGACGACGACGAGGAACTGCAACGCCTGGCCGCGACGCCCCCTCATTCGGGCACCGGAATGAACACGGTCTGTCGGTCAATGCGGTTGGGTCGGAGCGCGAAGGCGAAGACGACATCGACCCCGCTCGGCACACGGGTGAGCGACTCCACCCCGCGGGCAAGCGCGCGGCTGCCTCCGCACGTCGGCGCATCTCGCCGCAGCACGGTAGCATCGACGACGTAGCTGACGTCGCATCCATCGATGCGAAATGCGAGGGGGCCGCCGATGCGTTCGCCCGCCCGCGTGTCGAGGCCGACCTGCGCTGCGACCGTCCGCACCTCGTCGGCCGTCTCGAGATGGTCCAACGCCAGGGCCCGTTGGTCTTCCCCTTGCGACACCAGCCGCCAGATCAGGGGGACGACCACGGCGAGGATCGAGAGCACGATCACGAGCTCCACCAGGCTGAACGCGCGCCGGCTCATCGAGTCCCCGCGAAGACGGTGAGGCGTCGGGTCTCGGGGCGGGCGCGCGGGCCGTTCCACTGCACCGCGAGCGTCACGGTCGGGGCCTCCTCGACGGCGATCAACGTCGCGGCCGGGAGCGCTCTCGTCAGCCGAGACACGACCGCGTCGTCGGGGGCGACTCCCCCAACGCGGCAGTGCGCGTGGTACTCGAGGAGCAGCTGCGCCCGCTCTCGTTGCAGCTCGGCCAACGCATCGAGTCGACTGTTGCGGCCAACCCCGCCAGCAAGCGCGGCGGTGATCCCGAGGATGGCGATGGCGATCATCAGCTCGACGAGGGAGAAGGCACGCCGGCTCACGGTGCCCCCGCTGGCGTCAGGACCACCGCTTCGGGCACCCGGCGGCGACCGACGCCCCCACAGGGACAACTCAGCCCCGCGCACTCCCGGCACGAGACGGTGATCAACCGCTGAAAGAGCACCGCGCGCCACGTGGCGGCCAGCACGCGCGGATCGGCCCCGAGGTCCGCCATCCGCTGCAACGCCTCGGGCGCGGAGCCGGCGTGCAGGCCCGCGAGCACGAGGCGTCCGGTGTGCGCAGCCTGCAAAGCCAGCGCTGCCTCCGCGGCGGTGCGAATCTCGCCGACTGCGAGCACGTCGATGTCCTGACGCAAGGCCCCGACCAGCGCCACCTCCGCGGTCAGGCCGCGCTCGGGGCGCAGCTCCACCTGGTCGACGGCGATGCCCGCGAGCCGTAGGCGCTGCTCGACTGGGTCCTCCAAGCTGAGGTGCGCGCCCCCGCGTCGCGCCGCGAGCCACGCCAGCGCGGCGTAAAGCGTGGTTGTCTTCCCGCCGCCGGACGGGCCGGCCACCAGGACCAGCCCTGATGGCGCCTGGAGCGCTGTCTCCAGTGACGACTTCGCGCCCGCCCCCAACCCCAAGTCGTCCAGCGACAAGAGCTTCCCGAAAAGCCGTAGCGCGGCACGCTCGCCCAACGCCGTCGGCATGAACGACGCCCGCACATCTGCGGCCACCCCTTCCCGCGCGATCGTGCCCTCCTGGACGAGATCGCAGCGGTACGGCATGCACCCGGCGAGGTGCTTGAGCGCGGCGATGAGACGGGCACCCGTGGCCCGGTCGACCGTCGCAACCTCGGCCAACTCGCCGGTCTGGCGGAGACGGATCGCGTAGGCCGACTCGCCGGCCTCGAGGTGAAGATCCGAGGCGGCGGCGGCCGTCGCCAACGCGAGCAGTGCACGGCTGGCGCGCACGGGCGACCACGCACCGGCGATGTACGTCAACCACGCTGAAACATCGGTGGCGACGGCCCCGGAGGGGGACGGTGCGGCCAAGGCACGCGCGGCCTCAGGACGCAAAGGTGGGGGGAGAGCCAGGCTGCGCCCCGACGTCAACTCTACGCGCCCGCCCACCAGGGCAAGAACGTCGTCCCACGGCACCGACTCACGACGAAACCACCCGGTCGCCAGCTCCGCTCCTTCGCGGGGGCTCACAGCGCCACCGCCGACGTCGAAGCCCACATCCACGCGCCGCCGAGGACCGCCAGCGCCGCGCCCGCAAGCACCAGGCCGGTCAGCTCAACGCGAGCCACGGCGCGGTGCAGATCGCGGGGAAGGGCGAGCGAGCGAGCGTCCGCCAGGGCGTGCAGGGTAGGACCGGCCACGCCCTCGCGAGCGCCCGACAAGAGCAGGGCCGTCTCGAAGGGACTCAGGAGTGGGGCCGCAGTTCCGGTGCTGCCCCCGGCCTCCAGCGCCCGGGCGAGCTGCTCGGCGACAACGGGATTGGTGCACCAACCGGCCGAAGCACGCAGAGCCCTCGGGAGCTCAGCCCCGCCAGCCACCAGCGTTCGGGTGGCCGAGACGAGCGCGAACCCGTCCAACCGCTGCCGCCCCAGCGCCAGGCCGGGAACCGGGAGCCTCTGAGCCACCGCGGCCGCGAGAAGGACGAGCAGGACGACCGCGCCGCCCAGCGCGGCGGCGACGGGCCAGGTCGGCGCGGCATGGCCGCCCGGAAGGAGGGTCAGCGCGGGGAGGCCGACGGTCACGACGATGCTCCCGCAGCCGAGCACGGTGAGCGCCAGAACCAACGGATACGCCGCCGCCCCCCGTAGAGTCTGGTCCGCCACGGCGAGCTCGCCGGCCAGCTGGGCCAACGCCAGCTCGGTTTCGGCATCGCCTCCGACGCCCGCTTCGGCGGCCATCGCCCTCGCGCGGAGTTCGCTCACAACGCCACCGGGACGTTCGCGATGCGCTGGTACACGTCGACGAGGATGGCCGCGGCGAACGCGGCGAGCAGGCCGAGACCGCCCAGTCGCGCCACCGCCAGGAACGCCGCGTGATTCCCCCGCGCCGCCCCGGCGGAGTGCCGCTGGGCGAGGTCCAGCTCGGCAAGGGTGTTCGGCGGCGAGCGGAGAACGTCGAAGCCACGGACAAAGGTGGCGAAGACCTCGGATGGAGCGCCCGCTTCGACGAGCGCCGCGGCCAGCGCCGCCTCGCGGGCACGCTGTCTCTGACGGCCCCATCCGGGGACCCGCGGCGACGCCGACGCGAGGACCAATCCCGACAGCACCGGCACGCCAATCACCCCACCCGCGAGCCACCACGTCAGGTCGGCGGTCCCCGCCGGGGCCGTGTTGTCCGGCGCCTGCATCTCGGCCATCTCGGCCATCTCGGCCATTGGGGGAAGCACCTTGGTGTTGAGCAGCGCGACGATCAGCGCCTGCGCACAAAGAATCAGGCCCAGGTATCCAACGAGTTGTGCGAAGGCCGCGTAGAACAAGAACGGCGAGGGGAGCGTCCGCAGCCGACGCAATGCGGGCAGCAGCCCCGCTGGCCAGGCCGTCGCGAGTCGCACCAACTGGGCCTCCAGCCCGATTCGCCGCAGCGCGCCGGCGAGGTCCCCTGCTTCTGCGAGCGCGGCGGCGTCGGCGCGGCGGACCTCGCGGAGCGCCGCGCCCAGCGCGCTCCCCTCCGCGAGGGCGTGGCCGGCCGACAGCGCCTGGAGGCGTGGGCGCCTCACCCGGTCACCTCGAAAAGGTCCCCCAAACCCAAGGCCATCCCGACGACGAACCAAGCCGCCGGTAAAAGCAGTGCTGCGGCAGCCAAAGGCGCGATCGTAACGAAGAGCTCCACCCGCCGCCGACCGTCGGCGACCAGCTCCGACGCGAGCTCGGTACCAGCGGCTGCCCCCACCTTGGACCGGCGCAGCTCCAGATACGACCGCGAGCGGTCGTCGAGGCCGCGCGCCGCCGCATCGGGCTCCGAACCGGACAGCAGCGCTGCCGCGGCGACGAACCGCCCCGAACCGGGCGCGACCCGCGCCGCGAACCTCCACACCAGCGCGAGCCACCCCAGCGCCAGCGGAAAGGCGAGGAGGCCGGCCAAAGCCGCGCCGGACTGCGGTAGCACCTGCTCCAGCGCAATCCGTATGCCGGAAGCCGACCCGATCACCACCAACGGCCCCGCGCCGGCCAGCCCGACGAACCAACGGGTGAGCCGCACCGCCGCCTGTGATTCCAGCCGCGCCTCCACCGCCATCGCCGCAAGCTGGACGGCTTCCACTGACGCTGCCGCGTTGGCGAGCGCCCGGATCGTGGGACTCGTTCCCGCTGCGGGTACCGTCCCCGCGGCCAGGTCGCGACCGATGGCCTGCACGTTCTTCCGTAGCGGACCGTCGGGGAGCCCCGCGCTCGCAAGCTCCACGGCGCGGTGGTGGTCCATGCCCGTGCGTCGCAGGCTCGCGACCTGCAACAACAGCAGCGATTCTTGTTCCAGGCTCACTCGAGCTCGTCTTCGATGGAGAGCGCCAGGTCGCGACCGCTGAGCGTGAAGCGCGCGATGACTCCGTCCTGGTCGAGGTCTCCTTCCGCGGTCACCACATAGCTGTCGCCATCCAGGCGCACCTCGTACCGGTACCGGACGTCGCCGGTCATCTGGACACCCAGCTCGCGCCAGCATGGCACCGCGTTGGGGAAGGGCACGGGGGTGGTGGGGAGGTCGCCGGTCGCCTCGCATGCCAGGTAGCCGCCGCGATCGCGGAAATGGCGCAGCTCGGCGTGGGCGATGGCCTGTACGACGCCGCGTGGCTCCGCGGCGCGGGCGCGGCGCATGATCAGCTCGTACGTCGGCACCGTGGCGGCCGTCAGCGCAGCGAGGATGGCGAGGACGAACGAGAGCTCGATGAGCGTGTATCCTCGGCGCACGACGGCTCCCGTTCCGCGTCGAGCGTACCACGAGCCGCGCTGGCGGCTGCCGACAGACCTGCCTACTCCCGCTTCAAAAACCGCTGCACCGTCTTGCGATCGATGTCCGCCGCCCGCGCCGCCGCCGAGATGTTGCCGTCGTGGGCGGCAAGGAGCCCGTGGAAGTAGGCCTCGTCGAAGGGATCGAGCCACAGGCGCTTGGCCTCGGCGTAGGGGAGATCGTGTCGAACACCCGCCGGCGCGGGGTCCGCAGTGCCAGCTGTCGCGACACGATCGGCGCCAGCACCGAACCCTGGCGGTAGGTCCGTGACGAGCGCCTCCGGGCCCAGCGCCAGTCCGGCGAGGTAACGACACACGTTGGCCAGCTCGCGGACGTTTCCTGGCCAGTTGTGCGCGGCGAAACGCGCCAACAAACTCTCACCCACCGCGAGCGGCGCGCGCCCGCCCTCAGCGCGGAACCGAGCCACGAAGTGGCGGGCGAGCACGGGGACGTCGGCCGGCCGCTCCCGCAGCGGTGGCAGGTGGATGCGCACGACGTTGAGGCGGTGGAACAGGTCGGCACGGAACCGCCCCGCGGCGACGGCGTCCTCCAGGGGTCGGTTGGTGGCGGCGACCACGCGCAGATCGACCTTGCGGAGTCGGTTGCTGCCGACGCGGCGGAACTCCCCTTCTTGGAGAAGGCGCAGAAGCCGCGTCTGCGCCGTCGCGTCCAGGTCGCCGATCTCATCCAGGAAGAAGGTCCCGCCGTCCGCCTCCTCGACGAGCCCCCGCCGCTCCGACTCCGCACCGGTGAACGCGCCCCGTTCGTGGCCGAAGAGCTCGCTCTCCACGAGGTTGGGCGGGATCGCGCCGCAGTCCACCGGGACAAAGGAGCGGGACGCGCGCCGGCTGGACGAGTGCAGCGCCCGCGCGACGACCTCCTTCCCGGTGCCGGACTCCCCGGTGATGAGGACGCCGAGGTCGGTGGGCGCGACGCGCTCGATGGTCTCGATGACCGTGGTCAGCGCGGCGCTGGAGCCCAACAGCGGCGGCCCGACCAGCGCGGCGCGAAGACGACGATTCTCGGTGCCCAGGGCCCGGTGGCCGAGGGCCCGATCGACGACGACGCGGAGCGCGTCCGGGCCGAAAGGCTTGGCGAGGTAGTCCCAGGCCCCTGCCCGCAACGCCGCGACTGCGGTCTCGACGGTGGCGTACGCCGTCATCATCACCACCGGCGTCAGCGGATCCCGCGCCGCCGCGCCTGCCAGCACCGCCAGCCCGTCGACGCCGGGCATCATCAGGTCGGTGAGCACCAGATCGAGGCCGCCTCGCTCCACGATGTGCAACCCCTCCGCGCCGCTCGGAACGGTCAGGACCTCGTGGCCGCTCCGGACCAGGATCCGACGCACGGTTTCCAGCAGATCGGGTTCGTCGTCGACGACGAGGATGCGCGCCATGCGGATGGCTTAGTCGCCCATGCCGCCGGTTGCGGCTCCCAGCTGCATGAAAAGCCCAGCGGCATGGGTGACGCCCAGGTGGGGGAGAGTCGCCCGGCGGGCGGGTTATCCAACCCGACCGGCGCCGCAGGCCGGAAAGCGCAGCTTGGAGGCTGGAGGGTAGGCGACGGTAGGGGGAGGACGCGGCGAGCGTCTTCCCCCGTTGCATGTCAGAACGGTCCAGGCCACTTACGACCGGACTCGCACAGGTAGCGCATGTCGCTGTTGCCGATGCTGCCGCAGCTGCCCTGGCCGTAGTAGCGGAGGTCGCTGTTGCTGATGCTGCCGTAGCTGCCCTGGCAGTAGTAGCGCATGTCGCTGTTGCTGATGCTGCCGCAGCTACCCTGGCCGTAGTAGCGGAGGTCGCTGTTGCTGATGCTGCCGTAGCTGCCGTCGCAGTAGTAGCGCATGTCGCTGTTGCTGATGCTGCCGCAACTGGACTGGCAGTAGTAGCGGAGGTCGCTGTTGCTGATGCTGCCGCACGAGTTGGCTTGGGCGGCGGGAAGCAACGGGGCGGAGGAGCATGCGAGGGCAAAGACGAGGAGCATCGGGACTGCTATCCCAGCCGCACGACGAAGCGCGCCCCGCCGCCGGGTCGTGCCTCTGCGACCAGCGTCCCGCCGTGGTCGCGGACGATCCCGTGCGCGACGGCGAGGCCCAGGCCCGTGCCCTCCCCAAGCGCTTTGGTAGTGAAGAAGGGCTCGAAGAGATGCTCTATGACCTCGGGAGTCAGCCCCGTGCCCTGGTCCTCCACGACGACCTGTCGCGCCGAGACCGTGAGCGTCACTGCGGCCCCCTCGGGCGACGCCTGGACGGCGTTGCGAACGAGGTTGTAGACGACCTGCTCCAACGCGGCGGCGTCGCCGGTCAACGGCCGAGCTGCGCCCTCCACCCTCAGGGCCACCCCCTTGAGCTGCGCCTCGTGCCGCGCCAGGTCGGCGGCGCTTCGGGCCACCGCCGCGAGGTCCACGGCGCCTCGCTCCCCGCGGCTTGGGCGTCCCAGACGGAGCAAGGCGCCGGTGATCTCCCGGATGCGCTCGGCCTGGCGGGCCACGACGCGGAGATCGTCGATGACCTCGGCCGGAAGCGCCGAAGGGTCGTCGAGGATGAGTCCGACCCGGCCGAGGATGACGCCGGCAGGGTTGTTCACCTCGTGGGCCACGCCCGCGGCGAGCCGCCCAACCGACACCAGCCGCTCCCGGGCGAGGAGCTCCCGCTGCGCTTCGGCGAGCGCGGCCGACCGCTCCTCGACCCGCGCCTCGAGCTCGGCGTTGAGGCGGCGCAGCTCTTCCCGCTCGGCGACGACGCGCTGACGGAGGTGTTCAAGGGCGAGGCCGAGCTCGTGGGGTTCGTCCATGCCGGTGGGGGCGAAGGGTTCGGCGTAGTCGAGCGCCTGCATCCGCCGGGCCTGGGTCGACAAGCGCACCAGCGGGCGAATCACCAGGACGTCCACCACCACGGCGGCGGCCAGCGCCATCCCCAGCGACAACGCCACAAAGACCAGCACGCGCGCCCGGTCGAGCGGTGAGCCCGAGGTGAGGCTGTAGTCGACGAGCATCGCGCCGACGACGCCGAGCATCAGGAGGACGCTGAGCTTCAACGCGAGGCCTGGTCTACGCATGGGCCCTTTAGTCTTCCGGTGGATCTTCGCCGAAGAAGCGTCCGACAAAGATCTCCGCAGCCTCGAACGGCGGCAATCGAGCCATGCCCCCGCCAGACGTCGCCGCCACCTCCCACGCCCGCTCGCCACGGCGAAGCACCTCGACCACCCGGTTGGCGGGATCGACCACCCAGAACCACGCCACGCCCGCGCCGTAGTACAGCGTCGCTTTCGGTCCTCTGTCGCGAGCTGCAGTGCTTGGGGAGAGCACCTCGCACACCCAATCGGGCACGGTCCGGCAGGGAAAGGTCTTGGGAAGCTCGGGAACTCGCTCGCGCCGCCACCCGGCGATGTCGGGCCGGACGACATCGTTGGCGGCGAGTTCGATGTCCATCTCGGTGCCGATCCACCAACCGCCGGGGGCCCGTGGCCCGCCGCGGCGCGCGAAGGGCCCCACGATCTCGAAGTTCACCCCCGACTGAACCATCGAATGTTCAGGGCCAGGAGCCGCCTTTTCGACGACGACACCCCCAAGCACCTCTACGGCGAGGCCGGCTACGTCGGCGCTCCAGACCGCCTCCCACGTCGCCAGTTTCGCCGCAGGATCGCCCATGGCGCCCAGTATACCCGCTATGTTGTGCGGGTGACCGCGACCGCAACCGCGCTCGAGCTCCCGGCCTGTGTGACCTACACTCCGGATGTGCCTGCTCGTTCCCGACCGATTTTCCTGTCGCCACTTGGCAATTTCGGCCCGCCTTGTGTGAGCTGTGCCCTCCGCCCCGCCTGCCCCGGGGTGGTGGGGCGGGCGTGGGACGACGCCCTTGACGAAGGGCTCGCCCCCCCGGAGTTGCTCGTAGAGCCGTGGTCGCAGCCGCAGGAGCCTCCCCGCCTCCAGAGCACGACACGCCGGTTCGGAGTCGGGGCGCTCGCACCGGACGTCGCGGAAAGCGTGATGCCGACGCGCTGGTTGTGGACCGATCGCGTCGACGCTGGCGACGAGACCCTCGATTTCACCCACCTCGCGCTGGAGCTGTCGGGTCCGGCCGTTCCGGTGGCGGCGCTGCTGCGTATCCGCGCGCTCCGGCAGCCTGTCCACGTGGCGCTTCGCCTGTCCGCGCACCCGATCGAGCTGCGAGCGGTCGCGCACACCCTCGAGCTCGCCGGCGTCGCTACCCTGGCTCTGCTGGCGGGGGAGGGCTGGGCTCCTGCTGAGTCCGCGCTTCGTCTGGCATTCCCGTCCCTCGACGTGCGGCGCGTCCCACCGCCGCGGGGGTAGTCGGGACCAGGCGCTTGCCCTCGATCGTGTAGACGCGGACGGGCCGATCGCCGGTGACGACGCCGCACGGCGCAAAGGCACGCGGACCCTCGCCCGCCACCAGTTCGACGTCGCGTTCGATGTGCATGTGCCCATACACCAGCGAGACGTTCTCGTGCGCCAGCATCAGCTCGCGAACGGCGGCGACGTTGGTCAGGCCGTGGACCCAGTTGTTGTACAGCCGGAAAGGAGGGTGATGCTGCGCCAGGATCACCAACCGGTCGCTGCGGCTCGCCTGCTTGACCACCTCCTCCAACTGGTCGGAGGGAGCGGTACCGCCGCTCATCCAGAACGGCTGGATGACCGACGTGTGCACGTGCACCATCCGGGCGTCACCGAGCGGGATGACCGCACCCGGGGTGGCATGGGCGGTCCATCGATCGAGCGGGCCCGCCAGGGCCTCACTCCAGGCCATGCCGTGAGCGTCGTGATTTCCTGAGAGCACGGTGAGCTGCTCGGGCCGCAGCCCGCTCTCGTCCAGGAGTTGGCGGAGGATGTCGAACTGGTCGGGGCTCCCGTCCTCGGTCAGATCGCCGGTGATCACCACGTGGTCGGCGTTGGCGGCGACGGCGGCGGCCAGGGCGCGCTGCGCCCGTTCTCGACGCGCCACCGGATCGATTTTCTTCAAAAGTGAGAGGTATTCGAGCTGGATCCTGCTGACCCCTCGGCGAGAGCGCACGCCCTCCTCGATGAGGTGAAGGTCCGACAGGTGCGCGATGCGGAACACGGATGAGGATGTACACGCCCTTTGTCCCGGGAATGTCACGGTCGTGCTAGGCCGTGCAGATGTTGCCGCTCGTCTTCGAGCTGACCTCGAGCGCCTGGCTGCCCGGCGCGGTCATCCCCGCGCGCCACACTTGCAGCGGCGATGACGTGTCGCCGCCGTTGTCGTGGACCGCGCCCCCCGAAACCGCGGTGTCCCTCGCGCTGGTGACGGACGACCCCGACGCGTCTGGGCGGACCTGGTCGCACTGGCTGGTGTGGAATCTCCCGACCACGGTCCGCTCGCTCGCCGAGGGCCAGCGAGTCGGTGCCCCCGGTATGGTCCAAGGAACCAACGACTTCGGCAAGGTCGGCTACAGCGGGCCCTGCCCGCCGCCGGGCCACGGCACGCATCGGGTTTTCACCCGGCTCTATGCCTTGGATACCCTACTGCCCCTCGGCGAGGCGGCCGGTCTCATCGAGCTTCGCGGGGCGCTGAAGGGCCACGTCGTGGCGTCGACCGAGCTCATGGGCCGGTCCTGGCGCTGATCGATGGCAGACGTCGAACTTCCTGAGGTAGGCATCGTCGATAGGGTCCGCGTGGACGTGCCCGACTGGCCCGGCGCCATCTCGGGGAGCACGACGGGGAGCGTGCTCCTCGAACCCCCGCCACCCGGCACGCCCTGGCGCATCGAGGAGCCGCCGGTGGTCGACGGCTACTTTGCCGAAGAAGCGGTCGAGGCGATGGCGATGGCGCCCTGGGCCGACTCCGGTTTCCGCGGCGGAGGCGTTGTTGTCGCGGTCTTCGACGTGCAGTGGTTCAACGCGGCCGTGCTCTCCGAAGAGCTCGGTTCGGTGGAGAGCCACGACTGCGAGCTAACGCGAAGTTGCGACGTTCCCATGGATACGCTCCGGCCGCGGTTCAGCTACGAAGAGGGCGCACACGGCGTTGCGTGCGCCGAGGTCATCGCCGATCTGGCCCCGGAGGCTGAACTTCATCTGGTGCGGGTGAACGGCCCGACGAGCTTTGAGAACGCGGTCGAGTGGGCGCTGCGCAACGAAGTGGACGTGGTGAGCATGTCGATGTCCTTCTTCAACAACTCGTTCTACGACGGGACTGGCGCGCTTGCGGACGCGGCGGGGCACCTCGCGGAAGGGGGGACGCTCCTGGTCACCAGCGCCGGCAACTACGCCCAGGAGCACTGGGTTGGCCCATGGGATGACGTCGACCACGATGATTGGATGGACTTCCCCTGGGGCGGCTCGTACCTGCCGATCTACGCCAACGCGGGGGCTGCGACCGCGTTTGTGTCGTGGGATGAGTACGGGGACTGTGGCCGCAACGACTTCGATGTCGTGGCGGTGAATCGGGACGGGGAGATTGTCGGCCGCGCCGACGAGAACCAGGACGCGGACGCCGATCACTGCGCGCCACTGGAGCGCATATCGATCCGCGCGGAAGCAGAGGACTGGTACTGGCTCCGCATTCATCGGCGCCGCGGCGTCGGCGGCGTGGCGCTGTCCGTTGCCGGCAGGGGCGCTCATCTCTACTTCACCGCGCCCGGCGGGCTCGCCGACCCCGCGGCGAGCATCAGCGCGTTCTCCGTCGGAGCCGTCCGCGCGTCGGGCTACGCCCACAACGACGCCGAGTCGTTCAGCTCCTACGGCCCCACCCACGCCGGCTTCTTCAAGCCCGACATCGCCGGTCCCGATGGCCTGAGCTCCCGCATATTCGGGACGATTGGTTTCTACGGGACCAGCGCGTCGACGCCGGCGGTGGCTGCCGCAGTGGCCGTGGCGATGAGTGCCGACCCCGAGGCCACACCCAGGGAAGTGGCCGATCGTCTCGCGGGCAGCGCCCTCGATGCGGCCACGGCGGGACAGCCACCGGACGCGGCCCTGGGCTCGGGGAAAGTGCGGCTCTGGTCGCTCGACCCAGAGCGGGAGGGAGCTTGCAGCGCCGGAGGGGGTGCCATGATCGCGGCGCCCCTGCTATGGTGGCGCGGAGTTCGCCGGAGAGTCGTTTGTCGTCGCTGAGTGTCCTGTTGCTCCTCGCCGCCGGTTGCCATGTCTTTGAGGACGTGCAGGTCGATTGCACCAGCGACATGCCCTGCGCTGATCCCGACACCGATACCGACGACACCGACGACACGGACGACACCGACGACACCGGCGACACCGACACCGGACCCGTCGGCGACCCGACCGTCGGGTGGGTGACGTCGATGAGCGGCGGCGGCAAGGGGATTGTCCGCGTCTTCGATCCGGTGACCAGTGAGGTGGCGGCCGAGTGGTCGGTCCCGGTCGAGCTGGCCGGCGCGCCCTACTACGAGCCTTGGAATGGGAGCGGGCTCTTGGTGGGTGTGGGCGGGCTGTACAAGCTCGACGCCGATGGCAGCACCACGGTCGTCGCCGACGCTGGAGCCGAGAGCGAAAAGTACGACACCACGCGGCTGGGTCGGCACCTCCTCGTCGCCTACCAGGGTGGGCTGGAGACGATCTCCGCCGATCTCACCGAGATCACCGTGGTGCTTGAATCCGGCAGCCTTGCGGAGATCCGGTACGTCGGCGGCGGAGAGAAGCGGGCCTATTTTGTCGACCCCAGCGCGGGCGGCCCCGACTTGTGGACCGTGGACAGCGACGGAAACGTCGCGCTGGTCAAGGAGGACTACGACACCAGCCTCACCCGGGCCACCAACGTCTTCGTGGGGCCCGAAGAGGCGCCGTTCGCCTGCTCGCCGGCGGGCGCTGTCTACTCGATCAACAAGATCATCGGCGGGGATGCCCGGCCCGTCGCCTACCACGACGACGACTTCGACGACGTGTCCGACTGCGCCTACGACCCTGGCGCCGAATCCTTCCTGATCTACTCGGCGTCGCGCGGGGTCTTCCGCATCGACGTGGGTGGCCGCGCCGATCAGGTCAGCACGCCGTCCGCGGGCTACGATTACGCCCGGGTATTCTGGACCAACAACTGATGCGGAGCGCGTCGCTGCTGCCGATCCTGGTCCTCGCCGGTTGCGATGGGTGCAACCCGGAGGATCTGCTTCCCGTCCGGGTGGACGCGATGTCCGAGGCGCCGGCGGGGCTTTGGGTCGGTCAAGGGTCCGGAGTCGGCACGGCGTTGGTGCCGATCTTGACCATCAACGAGGTCGGCGCGGCGGTGGCAGGGGAAGAGTTGGCCCTCAGTTCGTCCGGAACCCTCTCAGCGATGACGGCCACGCCCGACGCGTTCGGATGGGCCTCGGCCCAGCTGGTAGCGTCGAGTCCGGGGCGCTTCGATGTCGGCGCCACTGCCGGGGCCTTTGCTGCCGACGGCAGCGCCTTCGTCACGGCCCGAGCCGACGCCAGCCGGGGCTTCCCCGCGTGGTTCTCCGGAGGGGTGGATAGCCCCGTTGCGCACGCCGGGGGCGGCGTCGTCACCACCCGCGATCACGAATTGTGGTGGGCGTCGTTCGATGGCGGTGCGCCCGTCCGCGTGCTCGATTTGGCGTCGGCGGTGAAGTCCGTCCGCACGGCCCGCCTGGATGACGACGGCGTGGACGATCTGGTGGCGTACAGTGACGACGAAGTGGTGCTTTTGCGCGGCCGCCCGGAGGGTGGGCTGGCCTTCGCGGGGGGGTGGCGTCCGACTGCGGGGTCGGTCCGGGCCGCGGTGGTCCAGGCCGCCGATGGGGACGCCGTCATTGACGTGGTGCTGGTGGTGGGCGACGCCAGCTCCGCATCGGTGCTCTGGATGCCCGGGGACGGTCAGGGCGGCTGGGCGGTGAGCGCCTTGCTCGACGTCGACCATGGCGTCCATGGAGCGTCGGTCGAGGACCTCGATGAGGACGGCGTCGCGGAGGTTTCGCTGTTGACGGGTGACGGGGCCACCCGGCGCTACGAGTGGCAGGGGGACGGGTGGCTTGCCTCGTCCGCGATGGACTCGAGCGTCGGCATCGGCGCCGGGGCCGATGTCCGCGGCGGCTTCGACGTGGATGGGGATCGTCGCGACGACGTGCTCATCAGCGGGCCGCTGGCCGATGGCAGCGGCTACTCGGCGGTCATGCTGATGAAGGACGACACCATCGGGACGCTCTTCCAGATTTCCAGCACTATGGAGCCCCTCGGCGGCCTCGCCGCGACGGTGGTTGACGCCGATGGCGACGGCTCTGTCGAGGTGCTGATGTCCACCCCAGCCCTCCTCGCCCGGGCCCATTGGTCGGCAGCGGTCGGGACATTTGTGCTGGAGACGATCTCGGGGCTGCCCTACGCAGCAAGCATAGATGCGCCCGACTTTTCGGGGGACTTCGTGCCCGATCTGGTCTTGTCCCGCGAGGCGGCCATCGGACTGGTGGCTGAGCGGGTCGCGGACGATCCCGAGACCGAGGCGGACGAGACGGCGTGGTCCATTGCCCGCTCATTCGACGGCGTCTTCGACATCATGCTGGTTGGCGAGCCGTGGATGGGTGACCTCAATGACGACGGGATCGTCGACATGGTGGCACTCCTGGACAATGGCAGCGCCCAGGTTCAGGCTTTTGTGGGGTCCCCGATCGCGGGCGCAAACCAAGAGGACTTGGACGCCGCCCGCGCGCTGTCCTTCCTCCCGGGCGAGGAGCCGCTTGATCTTGCGGTGTGTGGTCGCGACGTATGGCTGTTGGTGGACGGCCCGCTTTCCACGCTGGTGCGGCACCTCACCGTCGACGCATCGGGCCAGTTGACCAGCGCGGGTGCCGATGTGGTGGCCCCGGGGATTCTGCTTGCGTGCGGGGACTTCGCCGGGGCGCAGGCCGTGGCCGTCGACGCCGCGGGAGACCGCATCTGGGTCGTGGGAGACGGGTCCGTGGTGGCGGACGTCGGCGTCGGGCCCGTCGGTGACATCGTCGCGGCCGACACCGACGGTGACGGCGTGGACGGCCTCCTGGGGTGCGAGGGCACGTGCACCGTGGCGGCCGGTGACTTCGACGGCGACGGCCTTGATGATCTGGTCTGGTCTGATGGGGTTGACACCACGGTGCGCATCGGCGGCGCGGAAAGCACCCTCGGGCTCGGGGGGGCGGTGTCCGTAGGCGACGCCGACGGGGACGGGGTCACCGACATCCTGGTACAGGTTGAGGGCGTGCTGGCGAGCTGGCGGGGGTTGGGCGGCGGTGTCGGCGTGCCCATGCTCGGGTACATGTCACGGGCCTCGCGCGGGCGGGGGTTTGTCGGCGACCTCAGCGGCGACGGCGTTCCCGACGGCTTCTGGCTGGGAGACGAGGGCGCCATCTGGTACGCCGCTGGCCTCGCGGCCGGCGCGCCCTGAGGTCGATGGCCGAGCGCTCCTTCGTGACAGGCGGGACCGGGCAGATCGGGCGCCCGCTCGTGCGTGCGCTTGCAGCAGCAGGTCACGACGTGACCGTGCTCGTTCGCGATCCGGCGCAGGCACAAGCGGTGGCGGCGGATGGCGCGCGGCTGTTGACCGGGCACCTCGAGGAAGCAGCGGTGATCGAGCGTGGGGTGGCCGAGGCCGACCATGTGTGGCACCTCGCGGGAGGCCTTCGCGGCGCCGGGAAGGTGGACGCGGATCGGCTCAATCGCGTCGGCACCGAAGCGCTCGCCGCCATCGCGGGAAAGTACGCGGAACGGCTGCGCTCGTTCACCTTCGCGTCGACTTGCGCCGTCTACGGGGACCGGAGCGGGCTTTGGGTCGGCGAGGAGCACCCGCCGGCGCCCCAGACCGAGTACGGTCGGGCCAAGCTCGCGGCCGAGGGGCTCTTGGGGGACGTGGCCGCCGCAACGGGCCTCCGGCTGCACGTTGCGCGAATTGCCGCGGCGTACGGTCCAGGCCTCCGCTTCATGCAGGAGGACCGCATCCGGGCCGGCCGCGCCTGGCTCCCCGGCGAAGGGCGGAATCGTGTGCCCGTGATTCACGTCGATGACTGTGTGGCCGCGCTCATGGCCATCGCCGCGTCGGGCTCCCCCGGCCTCTGGAACGTGAGCTCCCCCGGAACCCCGACGCTGGCGGAGTTCTACGCCGCAGTGACCGCTGCCGGCGGCGGCAAGCCCGTCCGCTTCTGGTCCACCTGGATCCCCAGCGCCATCCAGGTGGCGATCGCCGAGCAGAACGAGCGGGTGATGGCGGGCATGGGTCGAAAGCCTCGATTCACCAACGACAACCTGCGCCTGTTCACCGCGAGCGTGCGGTTGCGCGTGGACCGGCTCGAAAAGGAGCTCGGCTTCGTGTGGCGGCACCCGGAACACGTAGGCGGGATCGGCGCTTCGATCAGCCGCCGCGCTTGACGAACCGCCCCCTGGCGGCCTATAGGAGGGGGTCGGAGTCGAAGATGTCCCTTCCCCTCGTGCTCGCCTTGTTGGGCGGCTGTGACCCCCACGACGCTACGTTCAAGGGAACGTATGCGATGTACTTTGCCGCGGGCACGTCCAGCAATATCCAGCGGCTTCGTCGTGACGAGACGTCGGTCCAATGCGAATACGACCAGAACGATCCCCTCGCCGACGATATCGACGCCAAACAGGTGTACAGTGACGCCTGCTGGGCCGAGAAGACCGCGGCCGAGGAGGAATTTCAGAAAGCCTACGACTTGACTCCCTTCGATTGTCGCAGCTTCGCCTCGGCGCCCTATGGCGCCGTCGAAAAGATTGATGGGGAAGATGTGGTGGTCCGGAACGAAATCCGCATCCGTGATGCGTTGGTGCCCGGCTGGGAGACGCAATACGAGGACTTCTGCTGCGTCGAAGCGCACGACGACGACCCCGACAATGATCCCGACGGGGACATGTTCACCCACGACGACTGCACCGTACAGCAGGCGCGTTACCTCAACTTCTTCGACGACAAGGCCTTCTACCTCAACCACGGCGACGTGGTCACCTGGCGGGAAGAGGCGCTCATCACCTCCGAAGGCGACCTGCAGTTGACCCTTCACATGGACACCAAGTTCGGTGACGTGCGCTTCGGCTGGGTCATCAAGCCCGCCTTCCAGCCCACCGAGTGCGTCGACATCGACGGAGTTTCCACCGAGCGGAACCTCTTCGACGATGGGAACTGGATCGATGGCTGGTCTTCTTCGTACGAGGAGGATGCCGGGTACTCGGTGTACATGCTCAACGCAGGCGCGACCCAGGTCAACCCGAGCAACACCGGGGATTATTGGTACTTCGACCGTACGTGGTTGGCGGGTGCGTCATTCTCGCGATTCGGCGACGAAGACGCCTATCAGTACACCAGCGATTACGCGGACTACTCGACGTCTGGCCAGGCCCCGCTGTGGGTCGGGGTCGATGACGACGGCAATACCGTCTCTGGCTATGGCGTCAACGGCGGCTACGGCAGCGAGCAATACCCCGAGCTCAACTGCGGCAAAGATGGCGACTCCTGCAACACCCGCGACTACCCGGACTTCGTCCAGTTGTTGAAGGACAACTTCAACAACGGCGGGGTTGACAACGATGACGTCGCGTACACACCGGCGCAGGACGAGCTGGCCAACTACGCGGGCTTGTCGCGGGACGACCTCCCCTTCACCGTCAAGATCGAAGACAACTCCTGGCGTACGACCGCCGCGGGGGATGGCGCCAATGCCGAGGGCTTCGACAACTGGTCGTCGATCAACCCTGGTTGGGTTCGGCTGAAGGCCACGCGGGATGAGATCGACGCGCTGGAGCCCGGCACGCTGGATGCGCCGTTGGTCGGCGACTTCCAGGTGATGTTCTACAGCAACGACAGCTCCGGTTCGGTTTGGCTGATGAACGGCGGCTTCGAGATCAACAAGATCGGCGAAGACGTATGGGGCGCCGAAACCGGCCTCGACGAAGAGAAGCGCCTCGAAAACGCGACCGCGGAGTGCGGCGGATAAGGCAGTGGTGGGATAGCCATTGCGCGCCGAGACGTCCCTCTCGCGCGGGTTTGTCCCCCTTCAGACGCCTGCGTGTCGGGAGGCTCGGCATTTCTTTTTTTGGCCGTTCAGCGGATTCGTCGGCTCACCGCTTTGAAGAGCGGTCCCTCGGCCCGGCCCAGCCAGCCGAACAGCACCGTTTCGCTGGGCAAGATCAGCGCGCCCTCGCCGCGCATCCACGCCAGGCCGGCGTCGGCGTCGGCCGCGCGTCGTGACAGACAGGCGTCGTAGGCGACGGTGACGGCCAAGCCGCGTGCGCGTAGGCCGGCGACGGTGTGCGCGACGCAGATGTGCGTCTCCATCCCGAATACGACGACGTGGCGCCGAGCGGGGAGGCGGTCGTCGAACCCGGGCTCGTCCGTGGCGGCGAACGCCAACTTCACGAACGGGTCGCTGGCGCCGAACTCCGGTAGCGTGGGCCCCAGTCCTTGGGGGTATTGCTCGGTGAACGTGACCGGGACGCCCAACTCTCGCGCGGTGAAAATCAGGTTGTCGCCGGCTTTGGAAGCGCTGGCGCGTGGTGCCTCGGGCATCGCCGCGAACAGCCGCTCCTGGAAGTCGACCACGAGGAGTTGGGAGGAGCTTGGGTCGATGGACATGCAAACGCGGATAAGGCGGCGGCGTGCTGCTGGCCCTCCTCCTCGCCTGCCCACCGTCCCCGCCGGACGGCGGGGTCTACCGCTCGGGGCAGAACGCGGTCGCGCGCGGTGCGTTCACGGCGCCGGTCATGCTTTGGGGACCGGCTGGTACGGTCACCCGGGTTCCCACGCCCGGTCCCGACGGCACCTCGTTTTTGGGGGAGGCTGGGCCGCTGTGGATCGTGGATCGCGAGTTGCCGGCCGTCGAAAAGGGCGGGCCCGTCCCGGCCGCGCTGGTTGAACGGGCAGGCTTTCGGCTTCGCGAGGTGCTCGGCAGCCAGAAGACGCGCGAGATTGATCCGGCGCGGGGCGCCGGCGTGGCCATGCGGAGCGTGGTGAAGATGCGCCGGAAGCTGGCCCCCCCGGTATACGTCGCTGTCGCGACAGTTGGTTCGCATGGAATCCCCGTCGCGGGAGGGGGACGGGCGCCCGTGAGTGCTCCAGGTGACTGCAAAGCGGCCATCGCGGTGCTCGACGCTGAGGCCGAGGGGACCCTCTCGACGATGCCTTTGGCGGGGGCCGAGGCCAGTTGCGCAGTTCCGGTGTTGACGGCGCCGGTCGATCGCGACGGGGATGGGGTTTGGGACATCCTGGTTCATGGTCAGGCTGAGCGCGCGGGGTTTCGGGCGTGGTTCACCGTGGGCGAGGACGGCCTGCTCCTGGCGGGGCCCACCTCGGTCTGGACGGAGATTCCATGATCTACTTGGACGGGCGGGCTCTCGGGCTGACCGAGTTGGTGGCCGTCTCCCGGCGGGCAGGCGCCGTGGCCCTTTCCGAGGCCGGACGATCGGAGATGCTGCGTTCGTACGCGTGGGTACAAGCAACTCTACATGGCGACGAACCCGTCTACGGCATCAACACGGGCTTCGGGTCCCTGGCGCGGGTGCGGATCGCGGCGGCGGACACCAGCTTGTTGTCGCGCAACCTCATCAGGTCCCACGCGGCCGGCGTTGGGGCGGCGTGCCCGGAGGACATTGTCCGGGCGATGATGCTCCTGCGCGCGAACGCGCTGGCGCGTGGCGCGTCTGGGTGTCGCCCCCTCCTCGTTGAGACGTTGTGCGCGATGCTGGCGAGGGGTGTCGTGCCGCTGGTGCCCCGGCAGGGCAGTTGCGGATCGTCCGGCGACCTTGCCCCGCTCTCCCACCTCGCGCTCGTGGTCTTCGGCGAGGGGGGCGAGGCCTCGTTCGCTGGAGCGAGGATGACGGGCGCCGCTGCCATGGCGGCGGCGGGGCTCGCGACGCTTGTCCCCGAGGCCAAGGATGGGCTGGCCATGACCAATGGCGCGCAGCTCACGACGGCGATCACCGCGCTGGCCGTTGCCGACGCTGACGTGCTGGTGCGCAGCGCAGAGCGGGCGGCGGCCATGAGCATCGAGGCGCTGAGAGGCGTCAGCCGCGCCTTTCATCCCGCGGTGCACGCGCTGCGGCCCCACCCCGGCGCGATTGCCAGCGCCGCTCATCTTCGGGCGCTCCTGGCCGGCAGTTCGCTCCTGGATTCGATGCCTGAGAAGGTGCAGGACGCCTACTCCTTGCGCTGCACGCCCATCGTTCTCGGGGCGACTCGCGACGTGCTGGCCTATGGGCGTCGAGCGGTAGAGATCGAGCTCAACAGCGTCACCGACAACCCCGTCATGCTGATGGACGAGCTTGTGGAGAACCATGCGTTTTCGGCTGGTTTGTTCCACGGTGAGCCGGTGGGCATCCCGGCGGACGCGATGAAGATTGGGGTCGCCGAGCTGGCGTCTTTGAGCGAACGGCGACTGTACCGCCTGACCACAGGCTCGCTGAGCTCGCGGCTTCCCCCGGGGCTTGCCGGGCGGGACCGTCCGGATCTGGGCATGTTGGTCCCGCAAACGACGGCGGCGGCCCTGGTGTCCGAGAACAAGGCGCTGGCGTGGCCGATGAGCGTCGACAGCATTCCGACCTGCGAGGACCAGGAGGACCACGTGGCGATGTCCACCACCGCTGCCTGGCGCTTCTGGGAGGTGGTGCAGAACAGCCGTCGCGTCGTCGCCATCGAGCTTCTCTGCGCGTCGCGGGCGCTGCGGATGCGCCTGGAGGAGGCACCCGGAGTGCGACTCGGGGTCGGGGCGCAGGCGGCGCTGCCCCTGGTCGAGGCGCTCGTCGCGCGGGCCGAGGTGCCGGGAGAGGCGATCGAGCGCATCGCCGGCCGAATCGCGGCGGGGGACTTCGCTTGATGCCGACGATCGAGCTCGACGGGCAGAGCCTGACCACGGCTCTTGTGGCCGCCATCGCGAGTGGGGCGGCGGTTCGGCTCGCCGACCGTGCGCGGCCGGCGATGGAGCGGTCCGCCCTCGGCTACCCGGCGGTTCCGAGCGTGCTCGACCAGAAGCGCAGGGTGCTCCTGGGCACCGCGGTCGCGGTGGGGGAGGAGAGCGTTCGAAGATTCGTGCTCGACCATTGCGCCGGCGTTGGCGACGCGCTGCCCAGCGGCCAGGTTCGCGCGTTGCTCGCGTGTCGGGCCAACGTTCTGGCCAGCGGTCACTCGGCGGTTCGTCCGACCCTGGTTGATGCGATGTGTACGATGCTCAACACCGGCGTCGTCCCGGTGGTGCCGAGTCAGGGCTCGGTTGGCGCCGCCGGCGACCTGGCGCCGCTCGCCCATGTGGCCAGGGTGCTCTTCGGGTTGGGCGGCCCCGCGCAGCTTCCCGATGGGACGGTGGGCCCCTCGCCGCTGGCGCCGTTTTCGCCCACCCCCAAGGAGGCCCTCGCGGTCATCAACGGGGCGACGCTCACCAGCGCGCTGGCGGCGATCTCGGTCCACCGCGCGCGCCGACTGCTCGACGCTGCGGTGGACGCCTGCGCGATGACCTTTGCCGTATCGCGGGCCGACGCCCGCTGTCTGTCCAACGCGCTGCTGTCTGCCCGCGGGCATCGAGGTGGGGTCGCCGTCGCGGCGCGCCTTCGCGAGCGACTCGGGGCGCCTGGGGCGGCGGTGGGGGCGCCGGACGCATTCTCGCTGCGCGCGGCACCGGCAGTGCTGGGCACCGCGCTCGATTGCCTGGATTGGGTTTCGGGCACGGTGACGGCCGAGCTGAACGGCGCTTGCGACAACCCCCTGTGGTTCGAAGGCGAGGGGGTTGTAGAGGGGGGCAACTTTCACGGCGCGCCGGTGGCGTTGGCCATGGACACCCTACGGATCGCGCTCACCCAGGTCGCGACCCAGAGCGAACGTCGCACCTTCCGACTCACCGCATCCTCGCTCACCCAAGACCTCCCGAGCTTCCTTGTGGAGGGCACCGGTCTCAACAGCGGCTTCATGCTCGCCCAATACACGGCGGCGTCGCTGGCGAGCGAATGCAAGGGGCTCTCCCATCCGGCCAGCGTCGACAGCATCCCCACGGTGCAACACCATGAGGATCACGTCAGCATGGGCCCAATCGCGGCGCGGCTCACCTTACGCGTCTTGGAATGCCTCGCGGACATCATCGGGATCGAGGCCTTGGTCGCGGCTCAGGGCCTCGACTGGCGTCTCCGCGGCATGCGCGTGGTGGACGGCGTTCGGGTCGACGGGCCGCCGGCGGAGGTGGGGCCGCAGATCCTGGCGCTGCATGCGCGGGTGCGCGAGGTCGTGCCGTTCTGGCACGACGACCAGATCTTGCACCCGGCGCTACGCAGCGTCGGTGAACGGGTTCGAAGCGGCCTCGCTGCCGATGAACCGACTCCCTGGTAGGCTCGGTTCGCGCCGCCGTCGACCGACGTGCCTCCTGATCGCCACCGCGACGAGATCGCAGGGGTACACGACGGGAACTCGCCGGCAGCGTCTCCGCGCGGAACGCGCTTGGTGCGCCTTCGGCTATCCTCGACGTTCGGGTCGGCCGCGGAGGCTGCTTGGGGCAGGTGATCGAGTTTCACGGACGTTTGTGCCGAACCGACCAACGCGAGGTCGCGGCGGGGCGCATCGATCTGCGCTTCCGGCTCCACCTCCAACCTGAGGGGTCGCCGCACGTCTGGGAAGAGCTTCATCGAGGCGTAAAACTTGGTGTTGGAGGTGGATACTCTGTGCTGTTGGGCGGCGTCGAATCCTTTGACATCAACACCTTTGCCGAGCCGCGGTGGGTCGGCGTCCACGTTGAGCGTGACGGGGTGATGGTGGAGGTGGGTGAGCGCTCGGCGCTGACGGGAGAGGTCCTGCGCTTGGGCCGCCAGGTCGCCGCGCTTGAGGCTCGGTTGGCGCTCCTTCCGACGGCCCCCCCGGCTCCCCGTCCGGTTCTCGTTGGCGACGGAATCGACGGCGAGGCTCGCGTCCGCGTGATCAAGCTGCATCGGCGGCTCCGTCTCATCGAGCAGGGCGGGGGCGTTCTGGCTGACGTCGGGCTCCGCCTGCGCGACGGCGACGCCCGTCTCACCCGACTCGACGATGCGGAGTCCGGGCGCGTGATGCGGTTGGAAGACGAGCTGGACGACATCGTTGGGCAGGACGGCGATCTCATCGACATCCTCGAGCGCATCGAGGCGCTGGAGGCCGGCCACGGCGGGCCGATGCGCCTGCTCGAGGACGAAAAGACGCTCGCTGCCAGGGTGAGTCTGGGGGAGGTGCGGGCGGTCGCGCTCCAACTTCGGGTGGAGGCCCTCGCGATCGCGTTGGAGCGGCAGGGGCAACCGGCGCGTCCGGTGGAGCCGGCGGCGGTGTCGGTGCTCCCGGTCCCGGTGACCGCGCTGCGGGGCTTGCACGTGGCCAGCGGCGGGCTGGTGGTCAAGGACATCGAGGGTCGGATGGCGGGGGCAAGCCGGCGTCCGGGACCGCTCCTGGTCAACGCCGAGGGCGGGGGCGATCTCGTCGTTGGGAACCGGGAGGGCGGCTCCGTGAGCGCGACGGCTTCGCTGCGAGCGGGGCGGGCGTCGGCCGTGACGCGAGCGTTGGCCGTGAGACTTCCGGGGGAGGGACTGGCCCCCGGCGATGTCGCGGCGTACGGGATTCGGAAGAAGGGCCCCTTTGCTCGGCGTGCGGGCGCCGGTGACGTCCCGCTCGGGGTGGTCGTGGCGCAGAGCGCGGTTGAGCTCGGGGAGGGCGGCGTGGTCGTCGCGATCGCCGGCGTCGTCCGGGTTCGGGTCGCCGGGCCGGTGCAGGCGGGCGTGGTGCTCGAAGTCGGCGAGGCCGGCGTCGCCAGGCCGGGAGAAGGTCCTTCCCTGGGGAGGACACTCGCCGCCTCCGCCGACGGCATGGTCGACCTCCTGCTTCACGCGCGGTAGGACAGGCCATCCCGGACGCCCGATGAACCCTGCCCCGCCGCTCCCGACCTGGGCGGACGACCTACGTCAGCGCTACCTCGCGGGGGAAGCCTGCGTGTTCTTGCTTCACGGGAACGCTCGCGACGTGCAGCCGTGGGTCGAAGCCGACGGTACCCGCTACGTGTCACTCCGCGTCTTTCTCGAACGCACCTTCACGCGGACCAAGGACGTGGTCGCCTATTACAACCTGGCCGAGGGGCTGGAGTTCCCGACCCCTCGGCACAAGGCCGGCTTCATCCGCGCAGTGAACAACGTTCGCACGCTCGCTGGTCGCGACGCCGTGGGCGAGCTGCCGCAGAGCCCGGGCGCGGTGCTGCCGCTCATCGAGGACCTGGTCACCACCGAAGCGCACAACGCGGCCGTGATCATCGACTACATCGAGACCATCGCGCCCAATGGTGACCTCGCGTTCATGGGTGACGGCGAAAAGGCCAACCTCGTCACGCTGATGCGCCTGGGCGCCGACCCCGGTCTGCAGGGCGGGAACAGCGTCGTGGTGCTCGTGACCGAGCAGTTGGCCGACGTGTCCCGACGGCTGGTGGCCAGCGGGAATCTCGCGGCCATCGAGGTGCCCCTACCCGACGAGGCGACGCGTGCCGCCTACCTGCGGGTCCAGGACCGGCGCGACGTCCCGTGCGAGCTCACCGACGAGCAGCTCGCCAAGCTCACCGCGGGGCTCTCGCTCACGCAGATCCGCGGGATCCTGCGGGCCGCCCGGCAGTCCAAGGAGGCGATCAGCTTCCGGACGGTGAGCCGGCGAAAGAAGGCGATCATCGAACAGGAGTGTCACGGGTTGGTGGAGTTCGTCGATCCGCACCACAGTTTTGACGACGTGGGCGGCAACGAGGGCGTCAAACAAACGCTGATGAGGGTCTCCGAGTCGATCAAGGCGGGCCGGAAGAGCGCGGTGCCGATGGGGGCCATCTTCGTCGGGCCGATGGGCACCGGCAAGACCTTCGTTGCCGAGGCGTTCGCGGCGTCGAGCGGCCTGACCTGCCTGAAGTTCAAGAACTTCCGCGAGAAGTGGGTGGGCAGCACCGAAGGCAACCTCGAGCGCATCCTGCGGGTGGTGGACGGCCTCGGATATTGCTTGCTCATCATCGACGAGGCCGATCGCAGCTTGTCTTCGGGAGGGGAGGGCGACGGCGGAACATCGTCACGGGTGATTGCGCGGCTCAAGGAGTTCATGTCCGACACCAGCCACCGCGGCCGGGTGCTCATCCTGATGATGACCAACCGCCCGGACAAGCTCGACACTGATCTGAAGCGGCCGGGTCGCTTCGACCTGAAGATCCCATTCTTCTTCCCGGAGACCGAACCGGAGCGTACCGACATCGCGCAGGCCATCGGCCGGCGGGCCAAGCTCACCTTCAAGAAGAAGGTGGACTGGGATGCCTTCGCGGACCGGACGCGCGGCTACAGCGCCGCCGAGCTCGAAGCGGTGGTGCTTGCGGCCGCGAACTTCGCAGCTTGGGACGAGCGCGCGGAGATCACCCCCGCCGACCTCGATCGGGCCGTCACCGACGTCGTACCCAGTCGAGACACCCGCATGCTGGAGTACATGGAGCTGCTCGCGGTCTTCGAGGCCAGCGCGCGTTCGATGTTGCCGCCGCGCTACGCCGACATGAGCACCGAAGAGGTGCAGAACCGGTTGGATGCGCTGCGATTGCGGCTGGGGGGGCGGGCTTGACGGGTAGGGACTATCGGTTCCTTGATTCAGGCACGAATCCGCCCACCATCCACCTGCACTTCTACGATCCGAGGACATTACAACGATGATCCGCCACGCCGTCAGTCTTAGCTGCTTCATAGCCAGGGGCGGCGTCCCGTGGATAGCTCCATAAGCGGCTCGGCTTCGGGTGCGCAGCGACCACCTCTGCGACCTGCGCCTGTGCGATAGCCGCGAATACGCGTTCTGAGTTCGAGGCGACTCCACCACGGCCCCGAGGCGGCGCGGCGGAAGGCGGTTCGGTGTCGCCACCAGGCGCGCGACGATCTCCGTCAACTTGGCCACCGCCGCGGTCAACTCCGCGATCCGGGCGTGAAGCGCAGCCTCGGAATCCGCGCGCGCGGCTCGAAGGGCCGCCAGGGCGGCGAGCGCGGATCGGAGGTCGGTCGCAGCACCCGTACCACGTCCACCAGCGATTCAGCATGAAACCCCATGGGACCTCTACGATCGCGTCCCCGACGTGCACGCGCAGCGGCGCGTGAGCCGGGCGGGCCGACGCCGGCGAGTCGGACCGGGGGACCCACTCGCCGAACGGACTCGCGGAGCGCGCCGCTCGACGGTCCAGCGCGAGCCGCCAACACTGCAGCGAACGCGCGTCGACGCCCGTCGCCGCGCACCACGCCGCGCGGGCGAGGCCCGAGCGCGCGGCTGCATCCAGCCAGGCGCGGGCGGTTTCGGCGTCGGGGACCTTGCGGCGGACAGACATGAGAACCTCGGGTCCGCCAATGTCACCCCGGGTTCAACCCCGCGTGTGGGGGGTTCACTGATGGTTCACCCTCACGCTTCGGGCGCCGATCGGTCGCGTATTGCCAAGTCAAGAGCGGGGGCAGGGCCGAACGCCCGATTGTCGTCTTTCTTCGCACCGTACTACATCGCTCGCGACACCACATCGGCTTGAAAAACGCAAGAGACACAAAAACTCATAACTATCAAACTTTGTTTTTATTTTGGCATGACTCTTGCCGTCGTCGTCGTCGTATATTGTCAGAAGTGCCACTCATTGGAGGCACTCAATGTCCTGCGGCCAGACTTCTCCCGAGTCTCAAGTTCACCTTTCCACCACCACCACCGATCCCACCTATCATTGGTTCGGGTGGATGCCGGCGATCGGTCTCGACAATGTCAAAGCGGTGCTGCGTTCGCACGCCGTGAGTGGCAACTTCCAGGTGCGGCTGGCGATGCAGACGGCGCTGGTGCGAACGGAGCAGCCCGAAGCGCCGACTACGCTCGATCAGTTGTTGGTGGGGGACGGCGAGCGCTGCACTGGGGTCATCTCGGTTGCGGACAGCACCAGCACCAAGTTCTTCGTGCGCTTCGGGGTCGCCTACTCGTTGTCGAGTGGGAGCGCCCTCGGCCAGGCTGACCTCAGCTTCGCGGTGTCGCACACCCAGTGTGGACAGCTCGTGGGCGGGCGGAGCCTGTCGTTGGCGAGCTGCACCAGTGCGGACGCGGTTGCGACCGTGACCGGCTTCGTCCCCGCCATCCTGGTCCAGAAGGTCAAGGCGGTGACGGTGTG
>CANLGL010000016.1 GCA_947490345.1 Deltaproteobacteria bacterium | reverse complement strand
CCGCGCTCGGTGAGCTGGTCGACCTCACGTCCGAAGCGTGCCAGGTGCCGATCCCGGTCAGCTACCCGGTGTTCGGAAAAGACGCGTTCCGGACGGGCACCGGCGTGCACGCGGCGGCCGTGATCAAAGCGTTGAACAAGGGCGCGGACTGGCTGGCGGACCGGGTCTACAGCGGCGTCCCCGCTGGATGGTTCGGCCGGCATCAGGTCATCGAAATCGGCCACATGGCGGGCGACAGCAACATCGTCTATTGGCTGCGCCACCGCGGCTATCCCACCAGCGACGCGCTCATCGCGGCGATTCGCACCCGCGCCAAGGCCACGAGCCGCCTGCTCGAAGAGCAAGAGATCCTCGACGTCATCGCGTCGGTCTCCGCATAACCCCCGTCAAAACGGGTCGTTCGGGTCGGGCTTCGGCTCAAAAGGCGCCAGGATCGTGGTCGGCGCGGCCGGGGTCGCCGGTACGACGGGGACGATGACCGGCGGCATGGCGGGAGCCGCGGACGCGCCGACGTTCGCCAGGTTCCAGGCGTCGAGTTTGGGGGCAAGGCTCTCGGCCGTCCAGTAGAGCCAGGGGCGCTCGTTCGCCTGGAGCACCGAGCCCAGGGCGCTGATTCCCGTGACGGCACCCGCCACCCCCGTGATGGCAGTCAGCGGAGAATAGACCGGGTCGTCGCCGATCTCCTCTACCGAATGGAGCGCCAGCATGGTCGCCCCGAGCGCGAGTCCGAAGCTCGCCACAATCGCGCCCACCGTGGCCTGTTTCTTCCGTTTGGCCCGCACGTCGACGTCGCCCACGCGCCGAGCGGTCTCGTCGACGGTCAGCATGCCGTCACTGTCGGCGACACGAAACCGCTTCTCGATCGCCTTGAAGTCGAGCTTCGGCGTGAAGCTGACGCCCTGGGCTTCGACAAACCCGGCCAGCCGGAGGGCCCTCGGATCGGCCGGAGGGGTGACGGGCGCGGGGGGGGCGACAACCACGGGCGGCACTGGTGTCGCGACAGGCGCTGTCGTGGGGTCGTCGGCCAGCGCGAACGCGGCCAGCAGGACGGAGATCATCATCGGTTCAGAGCTTCTTCCCGCCGCGGCGGATGACCACATTCTGGACGAGGTGGAAGATGAGCAGGCCGGTCACCACGAAGCGCGCCACGGGCACGCGATCCAGCCCGTCAACGCCATGGACGCCGAACCAGATCGCAGTCGCGACCAATACCAGCTGAAAGGACCAATAGACCAGCGCGTAGGGGAACCACTTCACCAGCGTACGGTTGGTGACGAGCACCACCACGAGGACCAGCAGATCCCACGGCTTGTCGCTCATGGCGCGATGGCCACGTTGTCGAGGAGGCGGGTGCGGCCGTACCGAGCGGTGGCGATGGCCCGGAGCGGCCGGTCGACCAACTCGACGGGCTCGAGCGTCTCGGGATCGACGATGGCGAGGTAGTCGAGGCTGTCGCAATCGAGGATCGCGCGGCCTGCCGCAATGCGCTCCGCAGCGCTCTGAGAGCGGCTGTCGCGAAGCGCGTATAGCGCCTGGTGGAGCGTCAGCGCCCGGCGTCGGTCTTCGGGCGAGAGGTACACATTGCGTGAGCTGAGCGCGAGGCCATCGTGGTCGCGGACCAGGGGGCCCGGGATGATCTCGATGCCCATGGCGAGGTCCCGTGCCATCGACTTGAGCACCGTGAACTGCTGGAAGTCCTTTTCCCCGAACATCGCCGCTGTGGGCTGCACGAGTCCGAAAAGTCGACAAACAACAGTCGCGACACCTTCAAAGTGACTCGGGCGCTCGGCGCCCTCCCATCGGGTGGTCACTCCATCGACGTGCACTTTGGTGCGGAAATCGGAAGGGTAGAGATTGTCCGGCATGAACAGGACATCACAGCCGGCGGCTCGGCACTTCGCCGCATCGCCTTTGGGATCCCGCGGATACCGGGACAGATCCTCGCTCGGTCCGAACTGGAGCGGATTGACGTAGATGCTCACGATTAGCAGCTCGCAGCGTTGCCGCATCAGCTCGATCAGCGTGGTGTGGCCCTGGTGGAGGTAGCCCATGGTCGGCACGAATCCGACCTTCTTGCCCCGCGCCCGCCATCCAAGTGCGAGCGCCTGCATCGTGTCCACCGAGCGGATGACGTCCATGCCCCGCGCGCCTATCATGCAGCGGGGGAAGGGGCCTTGCCCCTTCCCCCGTGGCCTACTTGCCGCCGCCGTAGACGCGCCCGCTGTTGTCGAAGCCGTGCTCTGCCGCCGGGAAGGTACCCGCCTTCACCTCGGCCACGTAGGCGCTTCCGGCGGCCGCGACGGTCTGGGCGAGCTCAGCGAACCGCTTGACGAAACGGGGCTTGAAGCGCTCGTCCATGCCTAATAGATCGTTGCACACCAGCACCTGCCCGTCGCAACCGCTCCCCGCGCCGATTCCGATCGTGGGAATCGTCAGAAGCGACGTGAGCTCCGCGGCGAGAGCTGCGGGAATCATCTCCAGGACGATGCAGAAGGCGCCCGCGTCCTGTACGGCCAGCGCGTCGTCGCGGATCCGTCGGGCGGCGTCGTCGTCACGCCCCTGGATCTTGAACCCGCCGAAGGCATGGACCGACTGCGGGGTCAGGCCCACGTGCCCGACCACGGGAATTCCGGCCTCCACACACGCGCGGATGGCCGGCGCTGTGCGCACCCCTCCCTCCAATTTCACCGCCTGCGCCCTACCTTCCTGCACCAGCCGCCCCGCGTTCTGGAGCGCCTGGGTTGGGCTGAGCTGGTAGCTCATGAACGGCATGTCGATGGTCAGGTGGGCGCGCTCGAGCGCCCGGGCCACACACCGGCCGTGGTAGGCCATCTCTTCAAGTGTCACCCGCAAAGTGTCGGATTCCCCTTGGAACACCATGCCGAGGGAGTCGCCCACCAGCACCATGTCGGCGCCGCCCCGGTCCATGAGCCGGGCCATGCTGAAGTCGTACGCGGTGACCATGGCGATCTTCTCGCCGGCTGCCTTCATTTTCAGGAGTTCGGGAGCGGTGAGGCGGGCCACGGGGTTCCGAGCGAGGCCGTGGGCATAACCGGCGGGCTATGGGGGCGCGCCGAGCCGATCGGCGGGAGTGGGCGTGGCAGAGCGGGAACGGGCGGTGCTGGTGGGCGTGCAGCTCCCGGGCATGGACGCGGCGGAGCACGAGGCGTCGATGGCCGAGTTGGGCAGGCTCGTGCATACCCTTGGTTACGACGTGGTCGGCGAGGTCACCCAGCGGCGCGATCGCCTTGCCCCCAGCAGCGTGCTGGGGGAGGGCAAGCTCGTGGAGCTCGCCAGCTGGTCCGGCGGCCGAGGGGTGGTTCCGATGGGGCCGCCGCGCCGCGTCGTGACCAAGGCGCGTGAAAAATGGGAGGCCGAGATCGACGATGGGCCGGCTCCCGACGCGATTGCAGAGGAGGACGAGGAGGTGGAATCGGCGCCCAGGGAGTCGCGTCGCGCTGACCTGGTGGTGGTCGATCACGAGCTGTCACCCAGTCAGGCCCGGAACCTGGGGCGCGCCACCGGCATCGAGGTGCTGGACCGGACCGGCGTGATCGTGGAAATCTTCCATCGCCACGCGCAAAGCCGCGAGGCACGCCTTCAGGTCGAGATCGCCCGGCTCAACTACCTCGTCCCACGCATGCGAGCGACGGGCGGGGGCGACCGCCAACGCGGCGGGATCGGCGGCAAGGGCGCGGGAGAGAGCGCGCTGGAGCTCGATCGGCGCAAGGTCCGTGATCGCGTCGCTCAGCTCCGCGGCGAGCTGGCCGCGATCGAGTCCGAGCAGACTACCCGGCGGGCGCGGCGGACGGACCAGCTTCGGGTTGCCCTGGTGGGCTACACCAACGCCGGTAAGAGCTCGCTGATGCGCGCGCTGACCGGCAGTGATGTGCTCGTCGCGGACAAGCTCTTCGCGACGCTCGACACCACGGTTCGTGCGCTGCATCCGGAATCGGTGCCGCGGGTTCTGGTGTCCGACACGGTCGGCTTCATCAAGAAGCTGCCCCATGACCTCGTCGCCAGCTTCCGCAGCACCCTGGACGAGGCGCTGGAGGCGTCGCTGCTGCTTTTGGTGGTCGATGCCAGCGACCCTACGTTCCGACAACAGCTGGCGGTCACGCAGGAGGTTCTGGGGGAGATCGGCGCCGACGAGGTGCCTGCGCAGTTGGTGCTCAACAAGATCGATCGGGTCGACCCCGAGGGGCGGGAGATCCTGCGGGCTGAGTTTCCGACCGCACTCCAGCTCTCCGCGAAGGACCGTGGCGACGTCGCGCGGCTGCGGGAACACATCCTTCGCACCTTCGACGGTGCTCTGGCCGAGGCTGAGCTCTTCTTGCCCTGGGAAAACGCCGGGCTCTTGGGCGACGTGCACGCCCACACGCGCGTGGTGGAAGAGCGGCACGAGGGGGACGGCATCCACCTGAAAATCAAGGGGCGTCCGGCCGAGGTCGCGCGGATCCTGGCCAAGCACCGGGGGTAGCGACCGGGTTCCGCCGTCGTCAGCGGACGAAGCGGGCGGCGTGTCCGTAGGCGATCACTCGCTCGCAGGCTTCGGGTCCCATGCCAGGGATCGCGGCCACGCGCCGCAGCTCCTCGCTCGCGGTCACGTCGGAGAACAAGGTGTTGTCGGTGTTCACGCAGGCGCGGATGCCGAGCGCCAACCACTGGGGGAGGGGATGTTCGGGTACCGAGGCGATGACGCCGGTGTGGACGTTGCTTGTCGGGCACGCTTCAATGGTCACCTCGCGCGCGAGGACCAGGTCGATCACCCGGGGATCCTGAAGTAGGCTCGTTCCGTGGCCGATGCGTTGGGCGCCCAGCGACAGGATCGCGGTGGCGATTTCTTCGGGGGGGCGACCCTCGCCGGCGTGGACGGTGCGGCCGATCCCGTGCCTACCAGCGCGTAAAAACGCAGGACCATAGTCGGCGAGTTGCCATCGATGCGTGGGCAGTGGCCCGCCGGCGAGGTCAATGCCCACCACGCGCGGGCGAGCTTTCGCCAGATCCACCAGCGCTTCCAGGAGCTCGGGCGGGTCGCCGTACAGCCCGCAGAGAATGAGGCTTGCCCGGCCGCCCAGCCCGTCGAGGGCGGCATCCACGATGCGATCCATGGTCGCGCCGCGGTGGAACTGCGGCGCGAAGCGCACCTCGAGCGTCGTTACCCCATCACGTGCGGCATCCTCCGCGATCTCGGCAGCGACTCGCTGAACGCTGGTCTGGTCCTGCAGAACGGCGATGGTGAACGCGAAGCGCTCCAGCGCGGCGTCCAGGCCCATGCCGGGATGGAAACGAAGCTCGGCGGGCACGGTGACCCCGGCTTGAGCCGCGAGCGCGACTGCCGTCCCCGGGCGAAGGGAGCCGTCCAGATGCCGGTGCAGATCAGCCTGCCCCGCCGGCACCGTCAGCCCCCGAACAAGGAACGTTGAGCGGAGCTGCGGTAGGGCGGCGGCGACCCCGGCAGCGGCTTGTGTTCAAGCCAGCCCGCAACGAGGGCCAGCATGTGCGCGCGTGCGTCCTCACTGCCGACGTAGTCCAGCTCGTCGGTGCGGATGACGTGGATCGGGCACAGCGTCCAGCGGTCCCATAGACGGTAGTAGCGCTCGCGCAAAGAGTCCAGGTAATCGGCAGGGATCACCTGCTCGGCGGCGATGGCACGCTTGGCGATTCGGTCGCGGATGACCTCGGTGTCCGAGTCCAGGAAGACGACGAAATCCGGACGCAGCGGCTCCTCATCCAGGAGCTCGGCAAAGCGGCGGTACAGGGTGAGTTCGTGCCCGGTCAGCGTCATTTCGGCGAAGATGCCGTCTTTCGCCATGAGGTAGTCGCAGACCGTCAGCGGGTGGAAGAGCGAGGTCTGTCGGGCCTGGAGCTGTTGGGCGTACCGGTTGGCCAGGTAGAACATCTGCGCTGGGAACGCGAACCGTCGGGGATCGGCGTAAAACTCGGCGAGGAAGGGGTTGTCTTCGGCTGGCTCCAGCACGAGCCGGGCGCCCCACTCGCGCTCCATGATCCGGCACAACGTGGTCTTGCCGACCCCGATCAGCCCCTCGACGACGATCAAGCCGCGCATCGGGGGCCATGTAGCGCGCGCCTCGGCTTGACGCCCTGACGGTGACGGACGTCGCCGGACACTGACGGACGTCGGTCGGCAGGTGCGTCAAAAGTGCCGGTTCGCCCGTTGGCACGTGGGTTGCCAGGACCGGCGCGGCGCATCCATCCAGGATGGCCAGGAGCAAATCATGAACGGTCTCAACAAAGCGTACTTCATTGGCCATCTCGGCCGCGATCCCGAACCCCGTACCACCCCCGGAGGCACCACGCTGGTGCGTCTTAGCCTCGCGACGCCCCACGCGCGCAAGGACGGGGAGAACTGGGTCGACACCCCCGACTGGCACCGCCTCACGGCGTTCGGCAAGACGGCGGAGTCCCTTCTCCGCAACGCGCACAAGGGCGACATGATCGCCGTGGAGAGCGTGGTGCGCCCCAACCGCTGGACCGACAAGGATGGGCAGGCCCACTACGAGGTGAACCTCTATGTGGAGCGGGTGCTGTGGATCTCCCAGAAGCGGCGGCAGACGAGCGTCGTCGCGACGGAGGTCGCACCCGAGGTCGCGGTTGGCGCGGCGCTTCCGGTGGAGGAGGAGGTGTCGGAGGAGGTGGCGCTGTCGTCCGGCGATGGCGCTTCCGAGGACGAGATCCCCTTCTGAGCCTCAGGTCGGCGGCCGGGGGATGTCCTCGGCCGCCCGGCCGCGTCGACGTGCGGGCTTGACGAATCGCCGCCGATCGCTACAATCGCGCCTTCTTCCGGAGCCTACCCTTGCCCACGATTCGCATTCTCGCTCTCTCCTTGCTGGCCGCGTGTACTGGTGGCGGCGGTGCTGACCAACCGAAGGAGATCGTCATCGGGGAATACGGCTCGTTGTCGGGGACGGCGGCTACCTTTGGGCTGTCGACCCGTGACGGAATTGACATCGCGACCGAGGAGCAGAACGCCAAGGGCGGCATCGGCGGCGTGAAGATTCGCGTCGTGGTCGAGGACGACCAGTCCAAGCCGGAAGAAGCGACGACCGCCGTCAACAAGCTCCTCAGCAGCGACCACCCCGTGGCGGTGCTTGGCGAGGTCTCCAGCTCGCGTAGCCTTGCAGCCGCGCCGCTGTTGCAGCGGGCGTCGGTGCCGATGATCTCCCCATCCTCGACCAGCGAAAAAGTGACGATGGTAGGTGACTACATCTTCCGCGTCTGCTTCATCGACCCCTTCCAGGGCGAGGCGATCGCGAAGTTCGCCTACGGGGACAAGGGCGTGCGCAAAGCGGCGATCCTGCGCGACGTCAAGAACGACTATAGCGTTGGTCTCGCGGACGTTTTCACCAAGCACTTCGTCGCGATGGGTGGCGAGATTGTCGGTGACGAAGCCTACAGCGAAGGCGACTTCGAGTTCAAGGCGCTGTTGAGCAAACTGATTGCCGCTCAGCCCGATGCGATGATCTTGACGGGCTACTACACCGAGGTGGCGCGCATCGCGGTGCAGGCGCGGGAGCTCGGGTACCAGGGCGTGTTCCTCGGCGGGGATGGCTGGGACAGCGAAACCCTGGTTCAGAATGGCAAAGATGCGATCATCGGAGCCTACTACACCAACCACTACTCGGTGGATGACCCCGCGCCGGCCGTTCAGGACTTCATCACCAAGTACGAGGCGAAGTACCACAAGAAGCCCGACGGCCTCGCCGCGCTCGGCTACGACGCCGCGAAGATCCTCTACATGTCGATGGAAGACGTGGCCAAAGACCCCAAGATGCTCGACGCTTTCGCGGATCGGAGCACCGTTCCGGCGACCGAAGGCTCCCGCAAGGCCGCTCGCGCCGCGCTCAGGGACCGGTTGGCCGTGGTCAAGGACTACCCGGGCGTCACCGGCAACACCACGATCGACGAGAACCGGAACGCGACCAAGTCCGCGGTTGTCGTGCAGGTGACCAAGGACGGCCCCAAGTTCGTCTCCAAGATTGACCCGATCGGTGCGGTCCCGGCGCCCGAGGTCCCGGTTGACAGTACGCAGCCGGTCGACGCCGCGTTGGCCCCGCCGGTCGAAGGCGCGGCGGCACCGACACCGGCTCCGTGACCCTCTTCGTCCAGCAACTCGTCAACGGGCTCTCGCTCGGCGCGATCTACGCGCTCATCGCCCTCGGCTACACCATGGTGTACGGCACGCTCCAGATGATCAACTTCGCCCACAGCGAAGTGTTCATGATGGGAGGCTTCTTCGCGCTCTTGATCGCCAAGTACAGCGGTGTCGCCGATGCGCCCTCGGTCGCTGGGGTGATCTTCGTGGCGGTCGCGACGATGTTGGCAACCGCGGCCCTCGGGGTGGCCATCGAGCGCCTCGCGTACCGGCCGTTGCGGAAATCCGGCCGCCTGAACATGCTGATCACCGCCATCGGGATGTCGCTGCTTTTACAGAACGGCGCCCTGCTGGTCTGGGGGACCAACGTTCCCTTCCCGGAGCTGCTTCCCCGTACGACCTGGGTGATTGCGGGGGTGTCGGTGAGCACCAACAACGTGCTGGTCTTCAGTGTCACCATCGTCCTGATGATCGCGCTCCACCACGTCGTGGAGCGTACGCAGGTGGGGCGGGCGATGCGGGCGGTGTCGGCCAGCCGGGACGCGGCGGCGCTGATGGGGATTCCGGTCGATCGCATCATCGCCTTCACTTTCGCGTTGGGCTCCATCCTGGCTGGGGCGGCGTCGATGTTGTGGGTGCTCGACAACCCCCGGGTCGATCCGGCAATGGGCATCATGCCGGGCCTGAAGGCCTTCGTGGCGGCGGTGCTCGGCGGCATCGGGAGCATTCCCGGCGCGGTAGCGGGGGCGATCCTGCTCGGCCTGTGCGAGACGATGGTCAGCGGCTACGTCTCCAGCACTTGGCGTGACGCGGTGGCATTTCTCTTGCTCATCGTGATCCTCCTGGTGCGTCCTGCGGGGCTGTTCGGAAAGTTCGTCCCGGAGAAGGTGTGAAGTCGCCGGTAGCCGGGTACGCGCTGGTCGCCTTCGGCATCGCCGCGGTGTGGGGTATCGACCACTTCGTGATCCCGTGGACGGACGCGTACCTCACCAACGTGCTCCTACGGATCGGGTTCAACGTCATCGCCGTCACCGGTTTGGCGCTCGTGCTCGGCTTCACCGGCCAGTTCTCGTTGGGTCACGCCGGTTTTATGGCGCTTGGCGCCTACGGGGCCGCGAGCCTCTCGCTGCACCTGAACATTCCGCCGGTGCTGGCGGTGCCCCTCGGCGGGTTGATCGCGTCGGTGGCCGGGCTGGTGGTGGGCGTGCCGAGCCTGCGCCTGTCGGGGGACTACCTCGCCGTGGTCACGCTCGGGTTCAATCAGATCATCATCGTCATCGTGCAGAACACCCCCTTTCTAGGTGGTGCCCTCGGCCTCACTGGCGTCCCCGTCGCGACCAGTTTTGGTTGGACGTTCACCTGGGTCCTCCTGGCCGTGGTCTTCATGCGCAATTTGCTGAAGAGCTCTCATGGCCGGGCGTTCGCGGCGGTGCGCGACAACGAGATCGCCACCCGGTCGCTCGGGGTGGATACCACCCGCGTCAAGGTCACCGCGTTCGTGGTGGGCGCGTTCTGGGCGGGAGCAGCCGGCGCGCTGCTCGGCTTTTACAACTCCAGCATCTTCCCCAAGCAGTTCGAGTTCGACCGGAGCATCGAGCTGTTGGCGATGGTGGTCTTGGGCGGTACGGCGAGCCTCAGCGGCCCGATCCTGGCCGCCGTCGTCCTGACGGCCTTGCCCGAGTTCCTGCGCGTGTTGGGCGGCTGGCTCATCAAGGCCTGCGCGCCTCTGGTCTCGGCCGGGTTGCTCGACGCTCCTCCGGAGTTCCTCGGGCGCCTGTCGCAGTACCGCATGGTCATCTACTCGTTGGTGCTCATCGGCATGATGATCACCCGACCCAAAGGCTTTTTGGGCGGGCGAGAGCTGGGAGACGTCCTGATGGGAGCGTGGCGACGGCTTCGGCCGAGCCCGGCCTAGTTCGCCGACTGTTACTCGATGTAGCCGGCCGCCTCGAGGGCCTCCATCATGCGCGCCTCGTCGGCTCCCGCCCGCGTGCTCTGGAGCTCCAGCAGCGTTTTCAGGTCGGTGAAGCCTGCTTCCGGGGTGCCCCCTGCCTCGCCGAGTTCGTGGGGGTCCTTCGCCAAGTCGAAGCGGTAGTACGTACCGTCCAACCACATTTCTTTGATGAGCCCGGTCCAACGCGCGACGGACATCGAGCCGAAGGCCTTGCCGCTGCTGTGAATGGCGCGGCGGACGTGTGGCCAGGCCCAAGCCTCCACGCGCGGGAGCGGGTCCGGCAGGCGCCCGTCGAGCACCAGATCATGAATCGCGAGCCCGGGAAAGGGCTCTGGCAGGGAGGTGACCTCGACCCCTTGCGCGACCACATACACGTTGGCGTTCTCTTCCCAGGTGTAGAAGCCGTGGTCGATCAGGTGGTGTTCGCCCAAGAACTCACCGTGGTCCGAGGTGACCACGATGCGGCACTCGTCGCGACACCACCCCGCGGCGCGGACGGTCTCGAGTACCGCGGCGACCCCCCCGTCGGCCCGTTCAATCCCGTAGTCGTAGACGTCGGTCAGGTGGCGGAGGAAACTTGCCCGCTCGGGCTCGGACATCCGGCCCTCCAAGAACATCTTCCAGCGCTCGCCGTCGTTCTCGTTGTCGTATTGGAGCTTTTTACGCCTCGGAAGCCAGTCATGGTCGGCCGGAATCGCTTTCCACGGGCGGTGGGCGTCGGCGAGGTTCACGGTCAGAAACAGCGGGCCGCCCATCGGGTTGAGGTCTTCGCGCAGGACCCGTTTCAACTCATCCACCAGCTCGGGCGCATCGAGCTCGCCGAACTTCTTGGCCGCGCGTCCGTACCAGAAGCCCTGGGACAGACCCGTTGCGGCACCCACGACCGGATTCGCCGCGACCAAGGCAGTCTGGTAACCACGCTCGCGGAAGCGCTCGGCGAGCGTGACCTCTTCCTTCTTGAGCGTGCGGGTGATGATGCGGGTCCCCGACGCGTCCTTCACGGCACCCCCGTACTCGTGAGCGAGGTGCTGCACGGCGGCGAGGCCCGTGAAGTAGCTGGCATGGCTCGGCAGGGTCCAGCTCCCCGGTGCGTACGCGCGGCAGGTCGAGACCGCTCCTGGCGCCGCTGCCAGCGCCTTGAGGGCCGGCGTGGTGGGCCGCGCGTAGCCGCACAGCGACGTCCGATCGGCGCGGACGTTGTCCGTCACGATGAAGATGACCCCGTCGCGGCCGACGGGAACCCGCGGTACGCTTCCGGCGCGGTAGGAACGAACGTACAGCGCGCTGAATAGAAAATATATCGCGACAATAAATAGCGCGGCGGCTCCCACGTACAGCAGCCTGCGCATGGTAGGCAGCTACCCCGTTGCGACGCCGCCTCCCAGGACGATGAACCGCCTGGGCCGCATGATACGTCCGCGGAATGCTCCTGGAGTTGGACAAGGCTGGCATCCGTTTCGGAGGACTGCGGGCCGTGCAAGACCTGGAACTGAAGGTCGCCCAGGGCGCGCTGTACGGGTTGATCGGCCCCAACGGTGCTGGCAAGACCACGGTGTTCAACCTCATTACGGGGATATATTCGCCGTCCGAAGGCGACATCCGCCTCTCCGGGGCGTCGATCATAGGGAAGGGCCCGGTGGCCGTCGCCCGGGCCGGGATCGCCCGGACCTTTCAGAACATCCGGCTCTTCGGGGGGCTGTCGGTGCTCGAGAACGTCACGGTGGCGATGTTTCGGCATCAGCACGCGACCCTGCTCGAGGCGGTTTTTCGCGGTCCCCGCTACGCCCGTGAAGAAACCGAGGCCACCGCGGCCGCGATGGAGCTCCTGGCCACCTTCGGCTTGGGCCACGTCGCCCACCTCGGCGCGGACGAACTGCCGTACGGGCTCCGCCGCCGCTTGGAAATCGCCAGGGCGCTCGCGACACGGCCGCGCCTGCTCCTCCTGGACGAGCCTGCCGCGGGAATGAACCCGTCCGAGGCCCACGAGCTCATGCACCTCATCCGCTGGACCCGGGACACCTTCGCCGTGACCATTCTGCTGATCGAGCACCACATGCCCGTCGTGATGGGAATCTGTGAACGCATCGCCGTTCTAGACCACGGCGCGCGTATCGCGGAGGGAACACCGGCGGAGATCCGGAACGACCCGGTCGTCATCGAGGCTTATCTTGGGGCCGAGGTCCCCGCGTGAGCGCTCGCCTCGACATCAAGGAGCTCAATGTCTACTACGGGCAGATCCACGCGCTTCAGAATGTGACGCTTTCCGTGGTTGAAGGTCAGATCACGACCCTTCTGGGCGCCAATGGCGCCGGCAAGACCACGCTGCTGCGCACGATCAGCGGGCTCTTGCAGCCGCGTTCGGGGAGCATTCGCTTGGTGGGGGACGAGATCGCTGGGATGGAGGCGCACCTGGTCGTGCGCAAGGGCATCAGCCAGTCACCCGAGGGGCGGCAGGTCTTTCCCAATCTGACTGTGCTCGAGAATCTCCAGCTCGGGGCCTACACGCGCAAGGATACCGCCGCGATCAAAGCGGACTTCGACCACGTGCTGTCGCTGTGGCCTCGGCTCAAGGAGCGGCTGGCGCAGCGGGCCGGTACGCTCTCCGGCGGCGAGCAGCAGATGTTGGCGATGGCCCGGGCCATGATGGCGCGGCCCAAGCTGCTGCTCCTCGACGAGCCCTCCCTCGGCCTCGCTCCGGTGGTGGTGGCGGGCATCTTTGCCACGATCCGCGCAATCAATGAGGGTGGAACCACGGTTCTTCTGGTCGAGCAAAACGCCCATCTGGCGTTGTCGATCGCCCACACCGGCTACGTCCTCGAGACCGGCGTCATCCAGAAGTGCGCTCCTGCCGCCGAGCTGCTCGCCGATCCGTCCATCCGCGAGGCCTACCTCGGAGGCTGAAATGCGCTCTCGTCCCTTGCTCATTCTCTTGCTCGCTTGTGCGGCCGACCCGGCGGCTGACACCGCCGGCGACACCGCTGCCGACACCGCTGCCGACACCGCTGCCGACACGGCGGACTCGGACTCTGGGCCGGCTTGCGCCGTGCCTACCGGCATCTCGGTCGTCGGCGAGCTGATTCCTGGCCGAACCGTCAGCTTTGCGGTCGATGCGGCCGGCGATCCCGGAGAGATCGTCTGGACAGCGGAGAGCGGTGGCGACGATGTGGGCCCCATCGACGCGGAAGGAACGTGGGTCATTCCGGTCACCCTCGCGGTCAACCAGGCCGAGGACGTCATCGTCAGGGCAACTGGGTGCGGCGAGACGGTCGAGCTGCCGGTTTCGCTGAACTGGCCCGAAGCCCAGCGCGTGGTGATCGTCTACAACCCCGATGTCGTCGGGTCGGAAGCGGTAGCCAACGTCTACGCCGACTTCCGCGCGGTTCCCGACTCAGCGCTCTGCCCGGTGGCGACGACGGCAGACGCGACGCTGGCCGGCGCGGATTACCCCGCCTTCGTCGATGCCGTCTTCGCGTGTGTGCAGCCGCACACCCAGTACATCGTCCCGGTGTGGGGCGTTCCCTACAAGGTGGCCGATCGGATTGGCGATCTGGCGTACGGGACACCGGTGACGGTGAGTCTGGACGCGCTGTTGTTTGGCGGCCCCGCAAGCGTGGCGCTGTCCGCCGTCGAGTACAATCCGGTCTACATCAGCGGCGACAGCACCACCGGCATCTACGGCGACTACAAAGCGGTCGGCCGCCTGCGCCAGCGTGAGGACTTCTGGATCGTCTCCCGCATCGACGGCGCCAGCGCGGACGATGCCATCGCCCTGGTCGAACGAACGCGCGCTGCTGAAGACGCCATCGCCGCAGGCACGCTGGATGGAATCGTCTACGTCGACGGCAATCGCGGCGACGTGCCCCCTGCCACGGACGCGGGCTTCGGCAGCTACGAGTGGGGAGAATGGAATATGTGGGGCACCCGCGAGGTCTTCGAGGATGTCGGCCTCTACGACGTTGTGTGGGATGGCAACAATGCCGAGTTCGGCACTGACCCCGCGCCTCTAGAGTGCCCCGACGCCCTGTACTACGCAGGTTGGTACAGCTATTACAACTACAATGACTGTTTCACTTGGACCACCGGCGCGATTGGCGCCCACCTCGATTCGTGCTCCGCGTGCGACATCCGCAACTCGGGCACGTGGTCAGGCTCGGCGCTTTTGGACGGGATCACCGCCACCTTCGGCGCCGTGAACGAGCCCTACGTCGCCGGGATGCCGGAGTACGACCAGTTCTTCTACTACCTGCTGCAGGGGGCCAACTTCGGCGAAGCGGCCGTCGAGAGCACGGTCGTGTCCTACTGGATGATGGTCTGGGTCGGCGACCCGCTGTATCGCCCGTACGGCGCCGAGCCGCCGATCGCTATTTGATCACCAGCTCAACCCGGCGATTCTTGGCCTTGCCGGCCGTGGTCTGGTTGGTGTCCATCGGCTTCTGCTCTCCGTAGCCCATGGCGACCAGCCGGTTGCGGTCGACGCCGCGCCCGACGATGTACGCGACCACCGCTTCTGCCCTTCCCTGGGACAGCTTGAGGTTCTTGTTGTCGTCCCCGTCGCTGTCGGTGTGGCCGCCGACCTCGATGAGCTTGATCTGCGAGTTGGCGAGGATCACCTTGGCAACTTCATCGAGAAGGGGGTAGCTGGCCGACTTGATGGTGGTCTTGGCGGTGTCGAAGAAGACGCTTTCGTTCATCTCGATGCGCTCGGCGGTCACCACGACGCGCTTGGGGCAACCGTCGGACCGCGCGGGATCCTCGCGAGGGTCGCGGGGCTCGGTCGGGCAGCGGTCCTTGCTGTCCCCGACAAGATCGCCGTCCTGATCGGGGCAGCCACCGCTTTGGGCGGGGCCGGCCTCCCCCGGGCAGGCGTCATCGCGGTCGGCGACGCTGTCCTTGTCGCGATCCGGGCAGCCCTCGGTGGCGGCCGTGCCAGGATCGCTTGGGCAGCTATCTTCGCCGTCGGTCACGCCGTCTTTGTCGTTGTCGGGGTCGGGGCAGCCGTCGCGGTCGTCGAAGCCGTCGGTGTCCTCGGCCTGATCCGGGCAGCGGTCGGCGGCGTCCAACACTCCGTCGCCATCGTTGTCGGGGTCGGGGCAGCCGTCGCTGTCCTTGTGGTTGTCGATGTCCTCAGGGCGGTCCTTGCAGGTGTCGAGCTTGTCCTCGATGCCGTCCTTGTCCTTGTCCGGGGGCGCGCCCCTGTGGTAGCCGACTGCGGCCACCAGGCGGAAATCTGGGGCGCCCACGCCGGCGACCACGCCGGTGCCGAGGGCAAGAGTCCCGATGACCCCGGAGTCGTGCGCGTACGTTCCGTACACATCAAGCTCAACCGGGTTCTTCCGGTAGGTGCCCACGCCGCCCGCGAGCCCGATATCCCCGTTGAGCTCGGCGCCGATGCGAAGCTGTTCGCTCAGGAGGTAGGCGCCACCGAGTCCGAAGCCGAGCGTGCTCCCGAAGTCGAACGGCCCCAGGATGGTCGAGGGCGCAAGCGTCGTGCCGAGATTTGCATCCACCACGAGCGCGTCGCCAAGCTTTGCCTCGACCGCAGCGGTGACGCCGGCCGCAAACCCGCCGAGGGACACGTGCCCCTCGGCGCTGCCGGTGGGCAGCGACAGAAAAGGCTTGAATCCGACCGCCACCGGCGAGCTGTCGGCCCGGATCACCGGGAGCAGTCCGCCGATGCGGATGTCGCCGAAGGCGAAGCCCTCGAAGTCTTCACCCGGGGCGGCGACCACTGGGAACATCGGCACATCGAGGTCGAGGCGCACGATGCTACCGATGGTGTAGCCGCCGCCAAGACGCAGGCCGAACTGGTCGCTCACGTACGCGACCGGGCCGTCGACCGTGTTGGAGACGATCGGATTGTGGGCATAGACCAACTGCAGGCCACCGTAGTAGGCGCCGGGTGCGCCAATGGTCGGCGATTCGACCTGGAGGCCGCCCTTGCCGTCCAGGGTGGACCCCGCGGGGTCGTAGGTTTCGGCGTCGACGGCGAGCGCGGCGTGGGCGAGCAGCAGGAGCATGGCAGCCTCGGAGTGCTCTAGGCTAACACGTAACGGGGGGAAAGGGCTCGTCGCCCTCTCCCCCTACCGCGCCATCCCCTCCGGCCTCCAACCTGCGGTTTCCGGCCTGCGGCGCACGTCGCGTTGATAACGCGCCGTGCGTGGCGCTCTCCCTCTCTCTCGGGCGTCCCCCATGCCGCTCGACTGTTTCATGGCTCTGGGAGCCGCGGCACGCGGCATGGGTGACCAACTCATCTCAACGGCGGTAGATCGAAGCTGGGGTCGTGAACGGGCGGGTGCCTCAGGCGAATGCCGTCGACCCCGGCCGCGTTCGTTTTTCTCCGCGCGAGCACCTCCACGGTGCCGACGTCCACCCGTTCTCGACGGTCTTCGGTCGCGACGACGGCGCCGGTCAGTCGGGACCAACCCAGAGAAACGATCGCGGTGCCGACGGCAGCGGTGGGGGGTACGGTCACCTTGATCCACTCGTCGATGCTCCAACCCGGACGCCAGTCCCACATGCTCAGGAGCCCGTGGTGCGGGGCCGACCGTTCCTCGGCGATCACACCGGCCCGGTCGAGCTGCGCCACCAGAGTCAGCGGTTCGGTGATCGTGCGCTCCGCCCGCCACTGGCAGCCCACCCAAACCGGCTCACCCGGGGTCACCGCGGTCTGTTCGACCTCACAACCAAGCAAGGAGACGGAACCCCAGCGGGCAAGGGCGGGGCTCTGGTCGGGGCGTTGGATGGTCTCCGACCAGACGCGGCGGCGCTCGGCGTAACGTCCGCGCACCGCCCCGTACCACGCTCGCAGGGCGGCCCGTCGTGAGGTGCTCTCGTCCGGATGGAGCGCGACCGGCTCGTCTTCCAGCGGGTCGCTGTCGAGCTCGAAGCGTTGGTCGGGCTGGTCGCCGTAGTGGTCGATGAACTTGTCGGAGCCGGTGCGGCTGGCGATGCACCGATGGGAGCGCCAACACGCATGGAACAGGGTTCGGCCCTTTGGGGCGGGGGCCAACAAGGAGGACCCCCGAGGCGGGCGCCCGATCGATGACGCCCCCACCAACTCCAGTACCGTGGGCAACACATCAATTTGCTGGCGGTTCCCGGTGATGACGCCGGTTCGGCCGGCAAGGACACCCGGCGACCAGATGATGGCAGGAACGTGGAGCCCCTCCTCGTAGATCGTCAGATCGTGTTGGGAACGGCCGTGCTCGCCGAAGCCTTCGCCGTGGTCGCCGAGGATGACGAAGACGGTGTCGTCCGCCAAGCCCCGCTCCTCGTACCCGCGAACCAGCCGGCCCACGAAGTCGTCGACATAGCGGATGGCGTTTCGGTACCGCTCGAGTCGGCCACCAATGCCCGGAAAGTCGAGGAGCGTCCAGTGAGAAGGCAGGGCGTAGTCGTGGTGGGAGGTCAGCGTCAGATAGGTGGCGAAGAACGGTCGGTCTCTCTCGTCGGCGGACCACTCCAACCCCGGGGCCAGCATCGCCCGGTCATCGATGCCCAGGTAGTTGTTGCGCTCCCAGGTGCGTTGGGCGAGGCTCTCCTGCGCCCGGAAGCGCTCGAACCCCATCTCGTGCGCGAGGTCCAGCCGGTCTTCGAAGTCGCCACGCGCGGTCTGAAAAAATGCGGTGCGAAAGCCTTGTTTGGCAAGGAGCGCCGGCAAGCATCGGTCGGGGAGGCCACCGGGGCGCGCCTCGTCCGCGTCGCCGACAGGTTCCGGCCAGTCTCCGCAAAGCGTACTGACCAGCGCCTTGGTGGTGTGCGGAATCACGGCGTACATCGACTCGACCTTGAGTCCTTCGGCGGCGAGGCGGGAGAGGTTGGGCGTGGTTTTGACCGAGGCGTCGTGCACGCTGGTGTGTCGGGCGCCGACGCTCTCCAGGAGCACGAGCACTACGTTGTGGGGGCGCGTGGGACTCGCGATACGCAGCGGCGCGAGGTCGGCGGGATCGGGCGCAACGAGAACGTCGTCGCGGCGGTTGAGCGCCTCGCGGAAAAGCGCGACGGTGAGCGTCTTCTGCAGCGGGCGAACTTCGCGGCTCGTCGTCAGTCGTCCGTAGCTGACGTTGAGCACGGCCGGGTACAGGGCGAGAAGCGCGAGGCGCGTCCACCATCGGCGGTCGCTGCTCGCGGGGGTCCAGCACAGCGGAACGAAGCTCATGACGCAAATCCCGGCCAACGCAAACCAGTGGCGCCCGGTGACCTCACTCCCCACCACGGGCCATACCCGGCTCAACTCGGCCACCGCGTACTCGACGCTGTCGAGGTCCGCTCTGCCGCCGGTGATGGCGAAGAAGAGGAGATCCAAGAGCGAAGCGACGAGAATCACCACGGCGACGGTGTGGCCTGCGACCCGTACGATGAAGCGGGTGTGCTTGCCTGGGACCCGGGAAAGTACGAGGATCAGCGCCGCGAACAGTCCCCAGAACTCAGCCTCCGCAAGGTGCACCAGGATGGCGTCATCGGGCCACCGCACCTGTTCGAGCTGAGTCAAGAGCCAGAAACGCGCGCCGGCCAGGCACACGAAGGGGTAGGCGACCATCGCGCCTACCGCCCATACTTCGGCGACCGAGGGCGCGAGCCGGTCGAGATGGCGGAAGGATCCCAAGGACACGAGCTATCCAGAAACCCCCCCACCTGGGCGTCACCCATGCCGCAGCATGTGTGGCCAGCCCAGACCGGAGCCCGTGGTTACATCTTGGCATGCACCTGCTCGTCGGCAACCCCACCGCGCAGTCTGGGCGCGCCGCTGGAAGGATCGACGAAGCTCGGCATCTGCTTTGGGCGGCCTCGGTCCCGCACGATTTCCTCGCGACGCAACCGGAGGGGCGCACGGTGACGGAGACGGCCGCCGCAGTCGCCACCGGACGGTACAGCGCCGTCATCGCGATGGGCGGCGACGGCACCTTCGCCGAGGTGGCCAAGGGGCTCTTGCAGGCAGGCGCCGCAGTGCCGATGGCGATGTTGCCCACGGGCACGGCCAACGACCAGGGCAAGTCCTTCGGGCTCGAAAGCGGCGAGGACGACCTCGCGCGGAACGTGCAAGTGATCGCGGACGGTCACACCGTGCCGTTGGACGGGGGTCGCATCTTCGCCTTCGACACCTTTGACCAGCCGCTGGGGGCCGATTGGTTCTTCGACAGCGCGGGTTGGGGGTTCTCGGCCCTGGTCCTGCGAATGCGCAACGAAGACCGCCGCCTCGTCGCCGGCGTCCCCATCCTACGTGAGCTTTACCGCGATCAGGCTGTCTATGCCGGCGCGATCCTGCGCGCGTTCGCGCTCGCGGCGGTGCAGGAGCAGCCCTTCGAGGCGGAAGTGACCACCGCGGCCGGCCCTGTCTTCTACGAAGGCGTCACCGACCTGATCGTGAAGAACACGAGAATCTACGCAGGGGCCTGGGTGCTGGATCCGACGGCAAGTCCCGAGGACGGGGAGATGGAGTTGGTTCCCTTCCGAGGGCGTGACGAGATGCTGGCGCGGGGGGTGATGGATCATCAAGAAGTGCCACTGAACGCCGAACACTTCGAGGCCGTGGGTGTGCAGCTGACTCCCGCCCTCCGCGCGGCGAACTTCGATATTCGTTTGCTTCCCCGCCCCCTGGCCCAGCCGGTGGAGTCGCAGATTGATGGTGAGGAGTGGATGCGCGCCGAGCGGTTCAGGGTCGAGGTGGTCCGCCACGCCCTGCGCCTGGTCGTGCCGAGGAGCCTGGACGGGCATCCGGAGTAGGGACTAGCGCCGCGGCTGAGGCCAGGTCTTGGGGCTACGATTGGCCGCCTGGGGCAGCTTTCCGGCCGCGCGCGCCTGCTCGATCAGCACCTCCTGGGGAATGTGCTCCGGGAAGAACTGGTACCAGGCCTCGCCGAAAACCTTGAAGTCAGGGCGCTTCCTGTTGCTCAGGGCCTCTTGGATGGCCACCAGCCCCGCCTGCTTGGGCAGCGAGGTCAGTCCGCGCCCGACCACCTTCAGGGCCTCGTCGCGGCGTTTGGCTTCATTGAGGATGTAGGCCCACACAGCCCAGAACATTGCTTCGCTCGATCCCACGGACTGTGCCTTCGCGAGGACGGCGACCGCCTGATCCGTGTTGTTTTCCCGGTGGTAGACGCAGGAGAGCAGGGTGCGTGAACGCCAATCTCGGCTCCAGGACTGCTCCAGCTCTGCCTTGGCGTCGGTGAACTTGGTCTTGCTTGCCGTGATCTGGCGCTGCATCAGCATCGAGCAGCCCTCCAGATAGTCGACCGCGCCGAGCTGAGCGTGAATCTGGGCCTCGACGAGAACTTGCCATCGCCCGAGCGGAAGCGCGCTCCGGAGCAGCTCCCGCGCACCAGCCATGTTGCCAGCCTGCAGCTGAGCCATCGCACCCATCGCGATCGCCTCGACCTTCTTCCCCGTACGCCGTGCGAGGATGAACCAGACGGCGGCCAGCGCGATGACGGCCGGCACGACGCCCGCCACCCAGCCGTCGGCGAAGAAGCCGATTCCGAAAGCAAGGACGGCCGCGCCGCTGGCGATGAGCAGGTTGTACATGCGCGGCCGGGGCTATCAAGAAACGGCGGAAGACGCTCGCCGCCTCATGCTTGGCCCCTTCGCGGAATGTTGGACCTTCGCCGATCTTTCTTGGGGGGTTCCCTGGAGGCCACGACGAGGAGGACGCGCGACAAGCCCCGCGCGAGCACGATGAGCCCGGGAGGGCGGCTGGGCCCGCCGCCGGTGTATCCGCCCGCTTCGGCCACCCACAGCACGGCAGTCGCGAGCGGGATGGCCTCGGCGGAGCGGGGTTTCCTCCGGCCGGTCAGGGCAGCAGCGGCGTGGAGTTCGGGGAGCGAGAACTCCACGGAGGCCGGGAGATCGGGTTGGCGACGGCTCAGATACGTCATGCGGAGCAGCCGGGTGGCGACCGCAGAGAGCAGCGTCGCCAGGACGAGGATGCCGCGGCCGCTGCGGAGCTGCGTGTCCTCGATGTTGCACGCTCCGGTCTTGAGCGCTTTGTGGAACTCCTCGACGCGCCACCGCTGGGTGTACCCGAACAGTACCGTGCAGGCGTCCACGAACGTGGTGGCGGGGTGGGTGGTCAGGAGCCTCCACTGGAGCGGCGTAGCGGCGCCCGCAGACGCCTCAGCCTCGCTCGCATGCACCGCCCACACCCGCACGGGAACATGGGCCTTCTGCGGGAGCTTCTGGATATCAAGCGTCACCTCACAGGCGCGCACGACCATCACCGCCGTGCGGGCCTCCCGGCCCGGCCCGGCAGCGACGGCCACCGAGTACCGTCCGAGTGGAGCCGCCGCGTCGACAGTCGGCCAGAGGTATTCTTGCTCGCCGCCTCGCTGGCGGCGGAGCCGCCGACTGTGGCAGGCCCGCACCGTGAGCCATGACTTCGAGTCCACGGCGTCGAGCAAGACGGGCCACGCGTCGCCCCCGCGGTCGAGTTGGAACCACGGACGGCAGTTCGTCCCCTTCAGCGCGCTCCGGGTTTTCCTCACCGCGGCCAGCCAGTGTTTCGTCTCCTTCCCAGCGACCTTCCTACGGTCCTTCCCGGCAGGGGTCACCGTCTCCTCGCCCCGCGTCCACCACTCCTGCGCACAAAGTCCAAGCGGGGTGCCGTCCGACGCCACCGCAAGGGCGCTCATCATGAGGAAGCCCCGACCGCCTCGGTCCTTCGTGCCGATGGGCCCGGTGCCGCGGTCACCCTCCTCGTCGCCGATGGCCAGGCTGGACGCGTCGACGGCTACGAACACGAAGGGAAGCGCGCGGGCGCGCGCCGCCGTCGCGGAGAACACCGACTTCGCAATGGGCGTCGCGGTCACTCGGGTGTTCTCCAGGAACTGGTACGCCGCTTCGCGCTCAGCAGGATCCTTCACCGCGCGGGAAATGACTCCAGACGGTTGGCACGCGAGCGCCGCACCCACCGTAATCGCCCGCCGGACCAGCCGGCTGTCGCCAAGACGAGAAGAGTCGAATTCGGCCAAGGCCCAGGTGCGTGCTGTAGACTGCATGCGGAGTCGCTCGGGAATCACCAAGGAACCCCCGACAGAACACAGAAATTCCCGGTTGCGATCAGGCATGAGCTCGCCGCGTCCTCCCCCTACCGTCGCCTACCCTCCGGCCTCCAAGCTGCGCTTTCCGGCCTGCGGCGGCGGGCGGGTTGAATAACCCGCCCGGCGGGCGACTCTCCCCCACCTGGGCGTGACCCATGCCGCGAATGCCGGTTTATGGCCTTGGGAGCTGCGGTTCGCGGCATGGGTCACTAACCGAGATCGTCGCGCCGCGGGTTCAGAACCCGGTGTCGAATTGGCCGCTTGGCTGCCCGACGAGCGAGACCTCGCCCGTGGCCGCGGTGATCGAGCCGGAGGTCCCGCCTGCACCGGAGAAGGTGTCGGCGTAGGTGAACGTGCCCGACAAGGCCTCGCCCTGCCAGGTCAGGCTCGAGGTGTAGTCGAAGTCGTGCGTGGTGCCCGAGGACGTCGTGTAGATGCCGCGCATCACGAGGTCAAAGGCGTTGCAGTTGGTGCCATCCTGCGTGAGCTGGCCGGACCACGTGAAGGTCTGCCCGTCTACCAGGGCCGGGTCCCCCATGCGCTCGCGGGCGTCCGCCGCGGCGACCTTCAGGCTACCGGTGGATTCGGCCCACGTGAGCGCCCACTGCGACCAGCCGTTGGCGAACAAGGCGTAGGACAGGTCGTCGTAGCCCTCCACGACCGCAGGACCGGCCTTCGCGGTGGTGTCGGTGTCGCCGGTGTCGCCGGTGTCGCCGGTGTCGCCGGTCACGCCATCGGAGCCTTCGCCGGTGGCGTTGAACATGGCGTGAAACGCGGCATAGGTGCCGTTGATCCGGGCGGGATCGTCACAGTCTGCATCACAGCCGACCAGAAGGAGGACAACCGACATCATCGCGGGAATCTCACTACCGCTATGCTAGCACGTTGGCCGTTGGGGTGCCGGCAGGGTCGACGGGGAGTAGCTTGTGCCGGTGGAACCAGGACGCTTCCCCACCCTCGATCCGGCACGCTGCATCCCGTGTGGGCTCTGCGAAGTCGCCTGCGTCTCGGCCCGCTTCAATCTGGTCGACCTGGTACCGGAGGACCCAATTGTCTTGGAGCAACGGCGCCTCCGCGTGCGCGCCTGGGCGGGCGTGCCGAAGCTGGAGGTCTGTGTTCACTGCGCTGAGCGGCCCTGCGTGGCGGTGTGTCCGCATCATGCGCTTGTCGTCTTTCCCAACGGCCGTGTCGATCTCGTCGCCGATCGGTGCACCGGTTGCGGACAGTGCATCGCCGCCTGCGACTACGGCGCCATTCGCCGTGTCAGTCGGCTCGATATCGCCCAGAAGTGCGACGGCTGCGCACCGCTGGGCCATCTGCCGGCTTGCATCCCCGCCTGTCCGTCGGGGGCGCTTTCCCTGGTGGTGCGATAACGAGGCACCATGGCTATCGAGCTTCGCTGCTTCACCTACATCGACGTCCTCCAGTCGCAGACGGCCTCGTTCCTGGCGACGGTCAGCCGCGGGTACATGCCGCTCGAACGGCAGGCGGCGGTGTTCTTCGAGGTGGCGCCGGGCATGGACATCAACGTCGTGACCGATATCGCGCTCAAGCGCACCTCCTGCACGCCGGGCATGCAGATCGTGGAGCGTCAGTTCGGCTGTCTTCAGCTCCAGCACGACGACCAGGGACAGATCCGGGCCGCGGGCCAGGCGGTGCTGGAGACGCTGGGCCTCAAGGAGACTGACCGCCTGCGTCCTCGGCTGGTCAGCGCGCAGACCATCACCGGTGTCCATGGCTACCACGCCCAACTCACCAACCGCATGCGCCACGGCAACTTCCTGGACGAGGGCCGTACGCTCTACGTCTTGGAGTGCCACCCCGCCGGCTACGCGCTGATCGCCGCAAATGAGGCTGAGAAAGCGGCGCACGTCGACATTCTCGAAGTGGTCTCGTTCGGCGCGTTCGGCCGGCTGTACCTCGGCGGCGGGGAAGAAGAGATCAAGTGCGCTGCGGCCGCTGCGATCGCGGTCCTTGAGTCGATCGACGGCCGGCCCAACGAGGGGCCGGGCGCCAGCTTCTACTAATACCTAGAGGCTCCACACCTGGGCGGTGAACACGCTGCGATCGGAACGATCGTCGCCCTCCCATGGGTCGATGACGAAGTCGACATGCGACCCTTCGCCGACGGTCAGGACCTTGTCGAAGTCGATGCCGGCGTCGTCCCAGCCTTCGAGGTACCACGCCCAACTCATGACGCCGTCGATGAAGATGTAGGCGGCAACCCCGTTTGAGGTGCCGTCGACTGACAGCTTCGCGAAGTGTCCGGTCATGCGCACCTCGCCCGAGACGTCGCTGTCCCACCGGCGCACGGCCCATTGTTCGACAGCGTGGCGGCCCCCGGTGGTGATCGTGCCGTTGGGGTGCATCGTGTCGGCGTCTGCCATCGTCCAGTAGGTGCCGCCCAGCGCGGCGTACCAGCCGGGGTCGGCGCCGCCGTCCACATACGCGCCCATCGGGACGAAGGTGTTTGCTCCGGCCGGCTCCAGGTACCCGTAGGACCAACCGTCTTCGCCCTGCTCCTCAGAGAAGTCCGCGACGCTGTCGGCGAGGAGGGTGGGGCCTCCCTGCCCACCTCGCGGGACCTCGAAGCCTGGGTCGATCATCGGTTCGGCGTCCTCCTCGTCCCCAGGCAACTCCACGAAGAGCTCTCCGCGCTCATCGGCCGGCTCGGTCTCCAGGCCGTCCTGGTCGATGGTCACATCGACTGGCGCACACGCAACCCCCCCAATCACGAGCAACAGCACGCGCATGAAACCCCCTTCCCGGCGCCCCTGGCCGGGTGGAGAACCGGGATGGTCCTCGCTTCTACAGTACCCTTCTGCGACCGCTGCGATCCCGGCATTTTCGTTTTTTGCATTCTCAACACGAATGCGCGGGGCGGCGTGTACATGGCGGGCACGGCTCGTCGCGACGGTAGGGGAAGGGGCGTGTGCCCCTTCCCCCTGTTGCATGATAGCGTCGCCGCGCCTCCGGGGGCACAGGTGCGGATCGTCGCGGCGGGTATTGAGAAGGGGTGGGGTGATCGACAGATTCTCCGCGGCGCAGATCTCGTCTTGGAACCTGGAGAGTGTGTCGGCCTCGTCGGCGCCAACGGCTGCGGCAAGTCGACGCTGCTGGCGATTCTGGCCGGCAAGGAAGAGGCCGATCACGGCACGGTCACGCACGCCGGTTCCGTTGGCTATCTGGGCCAGAATCCGACGCTGCCCGCGGGCACCGTGGGTGCGGCGGCCCGCGAGGCGCTGGCCTGGCACGCCGAGCTGCTCACGCAGTGGGAAGATGCGGTCAACGCCGAGGACGAGGTGGCCTCCGCCGCGCTCCAGGGGCGGCTCGACCTCGTGGGTTGGGACCTCTCGCATCAGGTGGCGGCGGTGCTCACCCGGTTGCGTGCGCCCCCCCCGGATGCCGATGTCGCCCCGCTTTCGGGAGGGGAGCTTCGTCGTGTGGCGCTGGCGCGGGCGCTGCTTTCGTCTCCAGAGCTCTTGCTCCTGGACGAGCCGACCAACCATCTTGATGCCGAAGCCGTCGCTTGGTTGGAGGGTTTTCTCCAGAGTTTCGGGGGTGCGGTCGTCCTGGTCACCCACGATCGCTATCTCTTGGAGTCAGCGGCCACGCGCATCGTAGAGGTAGAAGCGGGCCAGCTCGTCAGCTACGAAGGTAGCTACGCCGACTACCTGATCGAGCGGGCCGAGCGTCAGGTCCGTCTTGGTCGCATGGAGGAAGAGCGGCTCTCCATGATCAAGCGAGAGGCGGCGTGGGCGTCGCGGTCGCCGGCGGCGCAGACCAAAAAGCAGAAGGCCCGGCTCACACGGCTCGACGCCTTGCAGGCCATCGAGGGTCCGAGGCGCCAAGAGGCCTTCAAACTGAAATTCGTCAGCGGGGCGAAGTTCGGCAAGACCTTCCTGGACATCCGTGGGCTGCGCAAGTCCTTCGGCGGGCGACGGCTGATCTGGGACCTCGACCTCGACCTCGGCCCGGGCGAGCGGTTGGGAATCGTCGGCCCCAATGGCGTCGGCAAGTCCACGCTCCTCTCGATGATCGCGGGCACCTTGGCTCCGGACGCGGGCACGATCGCACGCGCGTCGCGACTCAAGATTGCCGTGCTTGATCAGGCACGCACCGGGCTCAACCCCACCGACACGGTCTTCGAGGCGGCCGGCTCCGGGAATGACCAGGTGGTGGTCGGGGACGAGACGGTCCACGTCGTCGGGTTCCTGCGCCGCTTCCTCTTTCCGCGCGAGATGCTCGAGCAACGTGTTGCGGGGCTCTCAGGTGGTGAGCGCGCGCGGCTGTTGTTGGCCAAGTTGATGCTTCAGGGGAAGAACCTCCTGCTCCTCGACGAGCCCACCAACGACCTCGATTTGATGACCCTCGCCGTGCTGGAGGAGGCGTTGATGGGCTTCGACGGCGCGTCGATCATCGTGACGCATGATCGCGCCTTCCTCGACCGCGTCTGCACCAGCGTTCTGGCGTTTCACGGGGACGGCCGATTGGTGCGCTACGCCAGCCGCCAGCAATGGCTTTCGGCCTTGGCCGCGGAGGAGAAGGCCGCGGAGGCCGCGAAAGTGGCCGAGGCGAAGGCGGCGGCGGCGCGTGCCACCCCGGCCCGCGGCCCAGTAGTCCGGCTGTCGTTTAAGGAGCAGCAAGAGCTAGCGGCGCTTCCGGAGCGGCTGGACGCGATGGAGACGCAGCGCCTCGCGCTGCAGGATTCCCTGGCTGACGCTGCCGCGTGGAAGACTGGAGAGGGCGCCGCCAACAGTCGTCGGCTGGCGGAGCTGACCGATGAGCTGGCGGCGGCATGGGCACGGTGGGAGGCGCTGGAGGCACGGCGGTGAGCTTGCCCCTTCCCTCCGGCCGCGCGACGTTGCCGCGATGAACACCTCCGTCCCCGACGTCGTCGACGTCCTTGAGCTGCGCACCGACGCTCCGCTTCCGGGCGCCACGGACCTGGTCATCGAGATTCCCCACGGTGCCGTCGGCGACTGGGAGTATCACGCTGTGGCGGCCCGGCTGTCGAGTCCGCTCCCCGCCGACCTCATCGAGTTCTTCCACGTCAACACCGACAGCGGCGCTGCCGAGCTTGCCGTCGCGCTTGGCGAGCGGCTCTGTGCCCGGGGGGTGGTCGGGCGTGTGGTGATCGTGCGGTGCCGCATTCCGCGCACCTTCATCGACTGTAATCGGGTCCTCGGCGCCAGCCTCGACGCCTACCGTGCCGGTGGGGTCACGCCCGGGGTGCCGCCCTGGGTCACCGCGCCCGTGGATCACGCGTTCCTCGTCAAGCGCTACACCGCCTATCAGGCCGTTGCCAGCGCGCTCATCAGCGAGGTGTGCGCGAGTGGGGGTCGTGCGCTCCTGCTCCATACCTACGCGCCGCGCACGGTGGACGTCGAGGTCAGCCCCGACATCGTCTTTGCGCTGCGGGCGGCGTACCAGCCGGACCGGGTCGAGACCTGGCCGCTGCGTCCGGAGGTCGACCTCATCTTTCGCGATCCGGAGGGCACGCGCCACCTACCCAATACCGTCGTGGACGGACTCCGGAAGGCGTTGGCGATGCAGGGCTACCCGCTCGCGGAGGGCGCCACCTACCCGCTCCACCCGGTCACGACGGGCCATGCGCATGTGATGGCGTGGCCGGGTCGGGTGGTCTGTGTGGAGGTCCGCCGCGACCTGCTCACCGAGGCGTTCGTGCCGTTTCGGCAGGTGCAGATCGACGGGGAGCGCGTCGGCCGAGTTGCCGACGGGTTCGCCAACTGGCTTGCGGCGTGGACCGCCTGAGCTCAGTACGCCTCGACGATCACTGCGATGCCCTGGCCGCCGCCGATACACGCGCTACCGAGACCGTACTTCTGGCCGCGCCGGCGCAGCTCGTGGATGAGGGTGCCGGTGATGCGGGCGCCCGACGCGGCGAGGGGGTGACCCAGCGCGATGGCGCCGCCGTTGACGTTGGTGATGCTGCGATCGAGGCCGAGCTCACGTTCGACGGCAAGGTACTGCGGCGCGAAGGCTTCGTTGACCTCGCACAGCGCCATGTCACCCAGTGAAAGCCCAGTTTGCTTGAAGGCGTTGCGCGCGGCGGGGGCGGGGCCGATGCCCATGATGGTGGGATCGCATCCGCAGACGCCCCAACCGACCAGCCGAGCGATCGGGGTGAGCCCACGCTTCGAGGCCCACGCTGCGTCTGCGACCACGAGCGAGGCGGCGCCGTCGCAGATGCCGGAGGCGTTGCCGGCGCTGATGAGGCCGTCTTTCTTGAAGTAGGCGGGAAGCTTTCCGAGGGTGGCCATGTCGGTGGCTCGGGGGTGCTCATCGACGGAGAACTCGATGTCGCCCTTGCGGCCTTTGATGACAAAGGGCACGATCTCGTCCTTGAACTTCCCTTCGGCGTTGGCGGCGGCCCAACGAACCTGACTGGCGACGGCCACCTCGTCCACCTGCTCCCGCGTCAGCCCGTATTGCTCGCCGAGCTTCTCCGCGGTCTGGGCCATGGCGAGCCCGGAAACCGTGTCGGTGAGGCACTCCCAGAGCAGGTCCTTCATCACCGGCGGCCGCCCGAACTTGGCCGCTCCGTCGCGGAGCCCATGGATCACGTGCGGAGCCATGCTCATCGCCTCCGTGCCTCCGCAGAGGACCGCGTTGGCCTGCCCTGAGAGGATTTCCATCGCGGCGCTGATGACAGCCTGAAAGCCGCTTCCGCACAGGCGCTGCACGACGTAGGCGGGCGTCTCGATCGGGAGCCCCGCCTTGAGGGCGATGTGGCGAGCGCCGTAGATGGCGTCGTTGCTGGTCTGCAGCACGTTGCCGTAGATCACATGGTCGATGTCGTCCACGTTGAGCCCGGCCCGCTCGATCGCCGCCTTGGCGGTCGGTACCGCAAGATCGTTCGCGCCGATGTCCTTGAGCGTGCCCCCCTGGGTTCCGAAGGCGGTGCGGCAGGCGGAGAGGATGACGATGTCGCGGGTGAGGGCCATGGGGTGCTCCAGATTGGCGGCGCTGCTAACCGGAATGGGTCCGCTTCGACGAGGCGCGCGCGCGGCGCTACGCTCGCCGTCATGCCCGTGCGCCCGATGCGAGACGACGAGATCGACGCCGTGAAGGCGATGATGTTGGCGCTCTGGGCCGACTTCGATGGCGACTACGGTGACGAGCAGGTGCTGGTTTGGGAGCGCGCGGGTGGCGACCTCGGCGGCTTTGTGTCCTACGAGGTGCGAGCGTGGGCTGAGGGCTGCGACTCCCGACCGGTCCCGTACATCGAAGGGTGGTGGGTTGCGCCCGATCTGCGAGGCGCCGGGGTCGGCCGAGCGCTCATCGCCGCCGTGGAGGCGTGGGCGCGCGCGAAAGGGTTCGTTGAGCTGGGCTCCGACGTCGATCTGGGGAACGAGAGCAGCCTGAAGGCCCACGTTGCGCTCGGGTTCGAGCCGCGCATCGCGGTGCAGTACTTTCGCAAACGGTTGGGCGGCCAACGGGCGGAATCGGATTAGTCACCCATGCCGCCGCGACGCGCCGGCTCCCAGCGCCATGAAACGCCGTCCCGTTCTGCGGCTGCGGGGATGGGGAGAGCGCCACGTCCCGGCGGGTTATTTACCCGCCGGGCGCCGCAGGCCGACGGCTTGCCGGCGGCCGAAGGGAATGGCGCGGTAGGGGAAGGGGCGGGTGCCCCTTCCCCCCGTTTCTTGATACCCGCCGGCCATGACGAGCTACCCCAACGGAAAGCTGACCGTGGCCACCGCCCGACAGGGCGGCGTTCGCGTCCTCGCCGTGTCGCTTCCGGGGCAGGCCGAAGAGCTTGCATCGCGACATGATCTCGGTCGTGGTGCGCGGAAGCGGGCCGCTGAGGGGCTGGTGGCGGCGTCGCTGCTCAGCGCGCACATCAAGGGGGAGGAACGGCTGACGCTCGATTTGCAGATCAGCTCACCGGCGTGCGCGGGGGTCTTCGAGATCAACGGCGACGGCACTGTGCGCGGGCGGTTCCGCCCGCCCGACGTGCGGGACCAGGTCGAGCTGTTCGGGTTCATCTCGGTGGCCAAGTCCCTCGGCGCGCGCGAGTTGTACCGCGGCATCGCCAAGATCGAGGGCGAGTCGATCGAGGCGGCGCTCCAGCGCTTCCTGCGCGAGTCCCAGCAGACCGACGCCCACGTACGCCTCGCGGTGGATCTCGACGCTGACGGGCTGGTCGAGTACGCGGACGGCATCTTCGTCGAGCGGCTACCTCACTTTCCCAAAGACGAATTCGTTGCGCTGGTGGCGGGGATGGACGCGGACACCAAGCGTGTGGTGGACGAGTTGGCGCTGGGCCTTCTGGTCGGCGGCGCGATCGATCACCTGGGCGATGCCGCGCTCACGTTCTTGTGCGGTTGCAGTCGCGACAAGGTCAGCGGAATGATCCGCAGCCTCGGTGCGGACGAGATCACCGCGATGATCGCGGAGCAGGACGGGGCTGAAGTGGTCTGCCACTTCTGCAACGAGGTCAACCGTTACAACGCCGCTGAGTTGGCCGTCTTGCGGGACGAGTCCGGTCGGAGCGACGCCTAGTTCGCGAACCAGGCCCTTGCGTCCTTGAACGCTGCGATGAGCGAGCTCGACGACAGGTCGACCCAAACCAGCCAATCAGACTCGTCGGTGACGGCGTGGGCGACAGCGAGCTGTCCCGGCCCCACGCTGGCGACCGACCGCAGCACGGCGTTGACCGAGGTGGCGCCGGCAAGGTCCCCGGTGCTGAGGAAACGCGCACGGTGGGCGCGCCACAGCGCAGTCAACACGCCACGGTCGTCAAGCACGATGGCCTTGGCGATGTAGACGGCGCCAACCTGAGGCAGGCAGTCCTGGATGATGCCGGCGATGACGTCGGTCGGGTCGTAGGCCCCCGCCGCGGGCGCGGGCGCGGGCGCGACTTGGACGGCGGTCGCGACGGCTGCGGGCGGGGCGCTCGGAGTGGCGGCGGGCGGGGGGGGAGCCGCCTTCGCCTTGGCTTCGTCCTCGTTCGCAAGGCGCATGGCGTCCGCGGCGCTGAGCGACTTGCGCGGAGGGGGCGCCGCCATCAGTCGGGATGCGGGCGCGGTCGGCGCTGCCTCCGGGGCCGGCGGCCTCGCTGTCTTTGCCGGGGGTTTCACCGGCACGGGCGCCGCTGCGGGCCGGCTGGCCGCTGCTTTCGCCGCGGCCGCGCGCGCGAGCATCTTGGCAAGCTGCGCCGGATCCGGGCCAGCGGGCACCGTCGGTGGAGTGGCCTTCACGTGAGGGGGCTCGGGCAGGTCGTCGCCGCGCGCGGGGGGCCCCGGAGCCCGTGCGGGAGCCGCGTCGGGCAGGTCGAACAGGCTGGACAGCGGGTCGAATCCTTTCTTGTTGCTCACGAGTGCCCTGGGGAGGCAGCGCGGATATCGCGTGCGACCGCTGGCCGCATGTCTCCTCCACTACTGCTGCTCGTGCGTCATGGCCAGACCCGCTGGAATGCGGAGCGGCGCGTGCTGGGGCGCACCGATCTCCCCCTGGACGAACTGGGGCTGACCCAGGCCGAAACGGTCGGTCCGGTGCTGGGCCACATCGACGCGATCTGGTCCAGCCCGCTACAACGGGCCCGCCAGACGGCGGCGGCGATCCTGGTAAATCGGCCCCACCTCAGCCTGCAGATCGACCCCGACCTGACCGAGATGGATCAGGGCGAGCTCGACGGCCTCGACGAAGGGGGGCTTCGCGAGCGATTCGGCACGCTCCTGGTCGACTGGGCGAGGGAGCCCGGTGGGGTTCGCCTTCCGGGGGGGGAGACGCTGGACGAAGTCCAGCATCGGGCCCGTGGGGCGCTGGAGCGGATCGCGGCGGCGAGCGAGCCCGGCGCGCGGGTGGTGGTGGTGACCCACCAGCTGGTGATGTCGTCGACGTTGTGCGGGCTCCGAGGCGAGCCCCTTTCGGCCTGGCGCACCCATAACCATCGTAACACGGCATGGTCGGAGATCGCCTGGGGCCCGGTCCCTGCCGTGCTTGCAGCGAGGCAGGGGCCGCACTTGATCTGAGGGGGGGGCACCGCTTCGCGGTTCCCCCCTAGCGCGGCGTTCCCTCCGGCCGTACCCCCCTCCGGATAAGGCGCGAGGCCCCGCGCCCGCCCTCACGGCACCGGAACGACGACCCGCGGACAGCTCACCAGGGAGGTGTCGGTGCCCTCGTAGGTCCACAACATCGGCTCCGCGTCCGACGCGTCGATCAAGCCCAGGCCGCAGGCGACGCCCTGGACCGAGTAGCCGACGAAGATCCGCTTGGAGTCCTGGACCGCCGCGAAGCTGTCGGGACGATCCTCGCCGAAGTACACCTCGGCCGTCGGCCCCGAGTAGTTGGTGGCGTCGACCACATAGGCGTTCATCGTCGTGAACCCGGAGATGATCGCTCGGTCGTCCCACAGGCGCTGAACGGCGCTGGTCCGGTCGTCCACGGTGAACTGGGTGTCGATGACCGCGTCGCTCACGTTGGTGAAGCCGACACTGTTCACCCAGTAGTCGCCGCTGGTGCCGGTGCAGCTCGCGGACGAGCCGCCCGGGCACTCCAGGTAGGAGAAGTTCGACACCCACAGCCGCACGATCGACGAGAAGTCCACCCCGGGCGAGGCTGCGAACTTGTAGCGCCCGCTGATGGCGACGTGGTTCGCGGTCCCGAACGCGCCGTGTGACACTTCGATGAGCGTGACGCCATCGCGGCTGCCGTAGGGGTACTCGGTCGAGACGGCGATGAGCCCGCCGTCCGGATGCACCGCGACGTCGGTCGGCGCTTCCGGGAAGCCGGCAAGGCTGGGCAGCGAGATCGCCTCGATGAACGTCGGCGGCGACCGCGTGAGGTCGAAGGAGGCCACGGTGTTGTCGGTGTTGCAGGCGACGTAGAGCACCCTGTCCTTGGCGTCCACGTCCATGCCCAGCGGGCCGTTGCAGTCGCCGACGCCGAAGGTCTCGTCGAAGGTGGCGGGGTGCACCTGCCAGAGCTGGCCGTCGGCGCCGCTGAAATAGAAGAACGCCCCGAGGGCCGTGCCCGCGAGCGGGGGCGTCGCGGTGACCGCGATCTCGGTGGCGCCGTCGATGGCGCTCCCCATCGCGACATTGGCGTTGACCTGGTACACCGCCGAATCGGTGGCGACCCACACCTTCCCGCCCTGGCAGAGGCGCTTCGCCACGTCGGCGCGCCGCGTGGCGGCGGTGCTCCCAAAGTCGCGGTAGATGAAGTTGGCCTCGCGGGCGAACGCGGCGCAGACCGGCTCGTCGCCGGTGTCGTAGTCGTCCACCGAGCTGCCATCGCGCAGGAAGCGGACCGCCAGCTCCTCGCACGCCGTGCACGCGGCCTCGGAGTGCGGGTCGGACGGCAACTGGCAGGTCTTGCTCAAAACCGAGAGGTCGGAGCCCGGGTCGTCGAGGTTCGCGTCGAAGGCCTCGCACCAGTAGTCGGCGTGGGCCCGTTGGAAGGTGTTTCGCACGCCGGCTGCGACCTGCGTGCGGGTGTCGTCCGGCGCGGAGGTCGTCCCCGCGAGCACGTCCGCGCCTGGATCGTAGACGATCAAACCCGCCGACTCCATATCGCCGAGCCACTCGCGGTTCCGGGTCGACTCCAAGAAGGTCAGGGCCTCGGTCCCACCGTCATCGCGGGCGACCTCCAGATTGCCGAGCTCCGTCCCCCACGCGCCGTCGCCGGTCGCCCACCGCGACGCGTTGGCGGTGACCATGATCACCACCGCCTCCCGCCGGAAGTAGTCGCGTAGATCGAGCAGCACGGCGCCGAGGTCGTCGCTGAGCAGCGCGCCACCCACCAAGGCCAAGCGACCGCCCCACCGCAGGGCGAACTCAACCTCATTGGCCAAGGGAAGGCCGGTGTCCAGCTTCCCAGCTCTTCGGTGTTGTCGTCCGAGCATCGCGCCAATGTTCCCTCGCACACGACGACTCCTTCCCGGAAGCGGTCGCGGTCGACCCCATCGCAGCGGTCACCCTCGGCGAAGGCAGCGTCGAGCCGACCGTCGCCGTCCGCGTCCAGCGGGCCGCCGCTGTCGGCGAGCGGGCACGAGCTGGTCGGGTCGGTGTCCCCGCAGCCGCGGCAGGCGAGAAGCGCGACCAGGGCAAGAGCGGCCATCCGCTATCATACCCCGAGGACCTCCCGCATCGCCGCCACCAGCCGTGGCACGGTGTAGCCGCGCTCCAGCACGCGGCGCCGTCCAGCAGCGCCTCGACGTCTGCGCTCCTCGGGATTCGCGAGCGCCTCCCTCACTGCCGCCAGGAGCGCGTCGGGATCGTCGGGTGGAACCACCCACCCCACCTCGGCGTCGACCAGCTCCGGCATGCCGGAAATCGAGGTCGTGACCACCGGCACGCCCGCGGCCATCGCCTCGACCAGTACGACCGGCAGCCCGTCCATGTCTCCGTCCGCAGCTCGCCGACAGGGGAGGACGAACAGTCCCGCGGTGGCGATGATTCTCCGCACCTCGGCGTGGCCGCAGAGGGGGATCACCTGGGCTGGGGGCGATGGATCGAGGTCCGAGATGATGTGGACCTCCGCTTGGGAGCCCAGGGCACGCGCTAGTCCGACCACCAGGTCGAGCCCCTTCTTGGGGACGTTGCGCCCGACGCTCAGGATGGTCCTCGACCGTGCCGGCTGGGCCTCGACGGCGCCCGTCGCGTCCACGCCAAAGCGAACCAGCCGCGCGGAGATACCCCACTTGTCGGCGAGCAACCGCTGGTTCCACTCGGTCATCGCCACCACGACCACGGCGTCACCCAAGACGGCGGCGAGCCCGGGACGGGGCTTGTAGATGTCGACCGCGTGGACCGTCACGCCGTACGGCACCCGTGTCCGCCGGCAGGCCTGTCGGGTCCACTCGGCCGCTTCCCCGGCGAAATGAACATGTGCACGTCGCGACCGACGGAGCAGGCTGGCCAGCCAGAGTACGCGGGGGGACACCACCCCGGGCTGCCTCAACCATTCGGCGACCATTTGGGGCAGGGCCCGGAGCCACCCCCACCGATGCGGCTGCATGTGCACGGGGGCGCCGATCGGCTCGATGGGAACAGCGTCGCGGGGGTCGAACGCGGCCAGCTCGACGGGCACGCCCGCGGCGTGGAGCGCCCGAACCTCGTCGCGGACGAAGGTCTCGGTGAGGGCGGGGTGGTAGCGGACCACGTACAGAATCACGATCTGCCCCGTGGCCGGGCAATCACCCCGGCCAAGACTGACTCGAGCTCTTCGGCGCGATCGGCCCACGTGCGAAGGTAGGGTTGGCGGGGGGCGGCGGCGAGGGCGTGACCGATGGCGCCCCGCAGCGCCGAGGAGTCGCCGGGAAGGTAGTAGAACGGGCGTTCGCCAGCGATTTCTCGGACGGTTGGCAGGTCGGCGGCGATGATCGGGAGCCCCGTGGCGAGGTAGTCCCACAACTTCAGCGGCGAGGTGAACTGCCGGCCGAAGCTGTTGTCCTCCAAGGGCAGCATCAGGGCGTGGGCGCGCGCCAAGCGATGGGGCACCTCGGCGTAGGGGAGGGGACCGGTGGCGGTCACGTTCGAGGGAAGCGGACCCGCAGGCGCCTCGCCCACGAACTCCAGATCCACTCCGGGGAGCTCGGCCATCGCCTCGATGAGCACGGACACTCCCTTGTAGGCTCGCGGCGAGCCGGCGAAGACCAGGAGCGGTCGCGAGGCCGGGGCGTGTGTCACGACGCGGTCGGGGCTGGTCGCGTTGTGGCAGACCTGCTGCGATGTAGGCAGCGCCGCGCCATACGCAGCCTGCAGCGCCGCCAACGTGCCGCCGCTGTTGGTCACCAACGCGCCCGCCCGCGCCAGCATTGCCCGCTCCCACGCCTCGGTCACCCCCGCTTCGCCGCCGTCCTCCTCCGCCCGCTGCCGTTCATGGCAGTGCGCCTCGTACACAACGCGCGGTCGCTCGCCAACCAGGCCCAGGTAGCGGAGCTCGCGGGCGTACACCACGGACTCGCGGGTGGCCGCGTCGCACCAGCGGCCCACACGCCAGCGGAACCACAGGCTCGCCGCGGGGTTCCAGGCAGTCGGGGCCAGCTCCAGGTGGAACGCCGGCAGGGCGTCCAGGCCCAGGCCCGCCAGGGCGGCCTCGGCGCCGCCTGTGTCGCCGCCCATCGGATTCGCGAACAGCCAGACCTCGTGGCCGCGGGACGCCAACGCATGGCAGGTGAGCACGACCTGTACCGCCTGGGCGCGGGACGACGGGAGGGTCGGCCGGAACAGGTGCAGCACGCGCATCGCGGGCACCGATATCCCGAACGCAGGTGCGTAAAGAATTACGCACAAGCGCGTTGACGGGGTCGGTACGCAGCGGCTACACCTCCGGCAAGAGGCGCCCGTGCTCGTCCTGGTCGCCTCCGTACTCGCGCAAACCCCCGTAGGAAGCTTCGATGCGGACGGGATGGCTCGCGTCTTCGTGGTGGTCCCCGACGGCGAGCTCGCGGTGCGAGCGGCGCTCTTCGACCCCGAGGCGGCCGCCGCGCTCCCGCCCGAGGTGCTCGCCGTCCACACCATCGCGACCGGAAAGTGCGTCACGCTCGGGGTGACCGTGAAGGGGGCGTGGGACCCTCTGCGCTACACCACACAGCGTTGCCCTACGGTCACGGGATACCGTTACCAGCTGCTCCAAAGCGACACCATCACCCGCTACGAGGCGGAATGGTCGCTCTTGCCCCATGTGGGCGGCGGGACGGAGGTCGCCTATCGCATCCGCACGGAAGTCGACCTGCCGGTGCCGAACTCGATCATCCGGCAGAACGTGCTCATCAGCGCCAAGGACACCGTTCTGGCGCTGATCAAGAGGGTGACCGCGCGAAGGTGATCGTGGTCCGCTCGGCGGTGCTCCCGTCCATCCAGAACAGCTCGATCGGGTGGATCGGCGTGCCGTCAGGGCGCACCTGGAAGAGCTTCCGCTCCTCCAGCAGGTACGCGGTCAGGGCGTTTCCGTAACAACAGCCGGTGTCCAGCCCCGTCGTCCGCGGGTGCGCTTGCAGGCCCCGGAAGGCGTCGTGTCCGTAGAAGACGTGCTCCGGTCGCGACCAGAGCTGCCACCAGAAGGGGTTCTGTAGGTCAGCGTCGTTGGGCCAGCGCCGCATCAGGTAGCGTCGCGACGATTCAGTGCCTTCTGCGCCCAGAACTGGATCCAGGCCCCCGTGTACGGCGATCCAGCCGACCCCCTGGTGCGTCCCTTCGATCACCGTGGGCAGGGTCGCCAGCCAGCCCCGGGCCTCGTCGGGCAGCTTGCGGCAGGTCTCTTCGGCGCGTCCCTGGGCCTCGCTGCCCCATACGCGCAACATCTTCGCGTCGTGGTTGCCGAGCACCGCCTCGGGCTTCCAGTCGACGATGCGCTCCCAGACCCCCAATGGATCCGGGCCCTTGGTGAAGAGGTCGCCGAGCAGCACCAGGCGATCGGGCTTCGCGAGGGCAACGATGGCCTCAAGGGCCGTCGCGCAGCCGTGTATGTCACCGACGAGCAGCGTTCTCACGAGGACGCCTATTGCGCAGGCGCCTCCGCGTCCTCAGTCCGTCGTGACCGCGAAGGGGATGCCCACCTCGTCCAGCTCATCCCCGCCACTGGTCCCGGAGTCGGCGTCGTCACTGGTCACCAAATGCAAGATCGACCACGCCGCCTCGCCGGAGCACGCAAAAAGGGTGTCGGTCGGCAATTCGCCGGTGCAGTGAAGGAGCTCGTCTGTCGACGCGCAAGTCAGGATCAGCTCGCCCTCGGCCAACCCGTCCGCTCGGGCCCAGTTTGCGGCCACAACCTCGCTCTCAGCGCAGGCGACCGCGACCTCGATGTTGTGCTCGGCGTCCATGACGACGTGATCCGGTTGGGGCAAGAGGAAGCTCCCAACCGGGCTGCAGATTCCCAGCGTGGCCACGTTCGGAGCACAGGCGATGGCGAACAGCAACAGCACCGCCGCGCATCGGCCGGGCCCTCGTGGAATTGAGGATCCGCACCAAGATGTGCGACACTCGGCCGATGTTCATCCTCGCGGTCTCGCTCGCCTCGGCCTCCTCCCTCGTCGGTGACCTGCTTGAGTTGCACTACGGGAGCACCGGCGCTTGGAGCGACAGCGCCACCGGGGTGGGCCTCAAGGCCACGCTCGACGGCACTGCGGTGGAGCTTTTCTACGCGGGCGACGTCTACCAGGTCAGCAGTATCGGATACGTTTCGGATGGCGAGTCCCAGAGCTTTGCCGTGGGCTCTTCGGTGGGGAACAACCTGATCGTTCAAGGAAGCGAGGACCGGTCGTCGGGCACCGCCCTCGCGATGGCGTGGACCTACCGGACTGGCGAGTTGGAGATCGTGCGCAGCGAGAGCTTCGATGAGGCAGAGCTCGCGTTGGTGGTCACGTATTCGGTGAGCAACCTCTCGTTCGCGCCGGTCGAGGACCTGCGGATCCTGTTTGCGGTGGACCCGGACCAAGACACCGCCTTTTCGGGAAACTACAACACGCTGAACTCGGTCGAGGACCTTGACGGGGACGGCGTCGAGGACTGGGTGCAGGCGCTGGGGCCCGACAGCGGCGTCGCGTTCGGTTTCGGCGCTTGCACGCCCGATGCGCTGGCGTTGGGCTTCTACAGCGCGTGGCAGGGCACCTCGGACGTCGACGTCGGATTGGTCGATCCCGCGGGAGCGAGCGGCGACGACGCGATGGCGTTTCGATGGACGGCGCCGGAGGCCCTGGGCGTAGGCGAAGCGATGGCCTTCCGCGTCGTGGTCGCCGTGGACGGCAACGTTGCGGACGCGGTCGACAACTTCCAGGATGTCGCGGCCGAGGCCTGTTGCGACGGCGATGCGGACGGCGCGATGGCCGAGGCGTGCGGCGGGGCGGACTGTGATGATCTGCGTCCTGGCGTGCTCCCAGGCGCCACGGACGTCCCTTACGATGGCGTCGATCAGGACTGCACGGGCGGCGATCTCGCCGATGTGGATGGCGACGGCGAGTACGCGACTGCGGCGGGTGGCCGCGACTGCGACGACGCGGACGTGGGCGTCTGGACCGGTCAGGCGGAGGTCTGGTACGACGGGGTCGACCAGAACTGCGATGGCAACGACGACGATCAGGACCTCGACGGCTACGTCCTGGCCTTCGATTGCGACGACATGGATCCGGCGTTGTGGGTCGACTGTCCGACCCCCGACACCGACGACGGCTCCGTCACCAGCAGCGGCGACTGCGGATGTGCCGCGTCGGGCGCGAGTGGGCCCACGGCGCTGGTGGTGCTGTTCGCCGTGCTGACGCTCCGGCGGCGCCGGAGCGGTTGAGCCCCGCTACCAGACCTCGCACGCGTTGGCGGGTCGCATCTTCGCGCCGGCCTGGCAGTTGAACGTCGTGTGGAACTCGGGCAGGTTCTGGAGGGGGCCCGTCACCCGGAATTGATTGGGGCTGTGGGGATTGCTCGCGACGATCATCTTTTCGTACTCGGGCGAGCTCACCGTGCACCAGTTCTGGGCGTAGGCCACGAAGAAGACCTGATCCATCGTCATCCCGGCGATGCCGGAGGGCTCGGCGGCACCGCTGGTGCTCCGAAACGCCCGGTAGGCGGTCCGGACGCCGCCCAGATCGCCGATGTTTTCCCCGAGTGTCAGGTCGCCCTTGACGTGGGTGCCGTCGGCAATGGCGAAGTTGTCGAACTGTGCTTTGACGCAGGCGGCCTGGGTCTCGAAGCGGGCGCTGACCTCGGGCGCCCACCACTCGGAGAGCTTGCCGTCGCCGTCGAACTTGCGGCCCTGGTCATCGAAGCCGTGGCTCAGCTCGTGTCCCATCACCGCGCCGATGGCGCCGTAGTTTCGTGCGCTGGGGAAGGTGCGGTCGAAGAACGGCGCCTGGAGAATGCCCGCGGGGTAGGCAAACTCGTTGTTCAGGGGGTTGTAATAGGCGTTGACGGCCTGAGGCGTCATGTACCACTCGCCCCGATCGACGGGCTTGCCGAGCTTGGCCATGTTCCGCTTGTGCTCGAACTCGGTCCCCGCCACGACGTTCCCGGCGAATCCCGCCGGCGCGATCGTGAGGCCAGAATAGTCGCGCCACGCATCAGGGTAGCCGATCTTCTTGCTCATCTTCGCCGACTTCTCCCGCGCACGTTCGCGGGTCTGGTCGTCCATCCACGCCAGGTTGGGGAGTCCCGTCACGAAGGCCTTCTGGATGTCGTCGAGCATTCCGCTTGCGACGGCCTTACTCTCTCCGGGGAAGGCGGCTTCGACGTAGTAGCGACCCGCCACCTCGCCGACGACCGTATTGACCGTGCCCAGGCAACGCTTCCAGCGGTCCTCGGGCTGCTTGCGGCCGAGGAGCGCCGCCTGGAAGAATCCGAAGTCCTCGTCGAACACCGCCTTGTTCAGGCTTGGCGCCATCGCATGGATGGCTTGGAAGCGCAGCCACGCCCGCAGGTGGGCGATGGGCGTGCCCATGATGACGGTCTGAAACTTCTGGAACGTTGCGGGCGCGTCGACCGAGATCTCCTGGGCCTTCCCAGCCCCGGCGCCGTCGAGCCACCCGATCCAGTCAAGCTTGGGGGTGAGCTTCACCAGGCCCGCCCGATCGACTCGGTTGTAGCTCTTGACCGGATCGCGCAGCTCAGCCTTCGGCGTCCACGCATCCGCCAGCTTGGTTTCAAAGGCGAGCACGGCGGTGGCATCGGCCTTGGCCTGGGGCTCTGGGGTACCGGCCAGCACCAGACTCCGGGCAATGTGGGCCTCGAACGCGGCAAGCGTGGCCTTGCCCTTGTCGTCCGTGGGGACGTAGTAGTCTTTGTCAGGAAGGGAGAGGCCGCCCTCGCCCAGGTACAGCGTGTTGCGACTGGGGTCCTTGAAGTCGCCTTCGACCCACGCGTCCACGACGGAGCGCACGCCGGAAGCCGAGAGCTTCCCGCTGGTGCGCATAAAGCCCTTCACGTCCTTGATCTTGTCGATCTCGCCGAGCCAAGGCTTCAGCGGCGCCACGCCTGCGGCCTCGACCGCGGGTTCGTCCATGCAGGTCTTGTAGGTGTCCCCCATCTTCTGCCAGTCGGCGTCCTTGGCGGCAGGATTGGCCGCGGACGACTCGACGATGGTGCGCAAGGTGGCGAGGTTCTTCTCGCGGATCGTCGAGAAGCTCCGGCCCCAGGCGGGCTTGTCGGCCGGGAGCGGCGTCTCCTTCAGCCAGGTCCCGCAGGCGTACTGGTAGAAGTCGTCGCAGGGGTCGACGCTTCCGTCCATGGAGCTGAGCAGGTCCGTGGACCAGGCGGGCGGCGGCGCGGGCGGGGCCGGGGGAGCCTCCACAGGGGGGGCGGCCTTGGGCGCGCAGCTCAGAAGGAAGACGGTCACAGGCAGGGTGGGTCGCATGGTGGCGCGCTTATTTCGGGGCGCCGGCTCCGGCCCGTGGCCGATGCATCACCCGCGTCGTTCGGCCAGGGCCGGCGCCCATCGCAGCAGGGTTGGTCCCGCGATGAGCGGCACCGCGCGCAGCGCCGCGACGTTCTTGGCGCCCACCAGCACCATGGCCATTTTCAACTCCGCCAGCAGCGTCACGATCGCGTGATCGAGGGCGGTCGCCCCCTGCGCCTGCGCCTGCAGCAGGGGCCGGGCCACGCCGACGCACGCTGCCCCGAGCGCCAACGCCTTGGCCGCGTCCAAGCCATTGGCCACGCCGCCGGTCGCACACACGGCCACCGGGAGGCTGGCGAGCCCGGCCACACTGGCGGCGGTGGGGATGCCCCAGTCGCGGAACCGTTCGGCTGGGGCTCGCGAGTCAGCGTCCGCACGGTGCATCTCCACCGCGATCCAGGACGTGCCACCGGCACCTCCCGTGTCGAGCCAGCGCACCCCAGCGGCGACGAGTCGCTCCCCCACCTGTCGCGAGAGACCACAGCCGGTCTCCTTGACCAGGACCGGAAGCCCCAGCTCGGCGACGACGCGCCGAATGGTGTCGAGGCCGCCTCGAAAGTCACGATCGCCTTCCGGTTGGGCCATCTCCTGGCCGGGGTTCAGGTGGATGGCGAGCGCGTCGGCGCGCGAGAACTGCACCAACTCCCGCAAGCGTTCAGTCGTGACCGAACCCGCTTGGACGACGCCGATGTTTCCCACGATCAGCGCGGTAGGAGCGACGTCGCGGACGCGGTAGCCGACCTCGATGCCGCGGCTGAGCAGCGGCCGTTGGGAGCCGAAACAGAAGCCGAGGCCGTGCGCCTGCGCGGCCGATGCGAGGTCGCGGTTGACCGCCTCCGCGCGTTCGGTGCCGCCGGTCATCGCGGCGATCACCAAGGGCGCGGCCAGCCGCTTGCCCAGCCAGTCGACCCCCAGGTCGAGCTCGGCTACCGCCAGCTCGGGGAGAGCGTCGTGAACGAAGTCGAGCTCGTCCCACAGCGCGGTCTTGCCGACGAAGCCAACGTCGCCGTCGGTGCACAACGCGAGGTGGTCGGCCTTGCGGGCGGAGATGTCGTGCGGGGCCGGCATCGGGGGGAGCTAACCCGGGGTCTGGGCGTGCGGGTTAGCCTCGCGGCAGAGGTGTCCGATGCTTGCCCTAGTCTCCCTCTTGGGTTGTTTTCTGGTCGTGGACGAAGACACCTTTCCCAAGCAGTACGCGTCGATCGCCTGTGCGCGGCTTCAGGAGTGCCTGCTCGCCTACTTTGAGGAGGAGTACGACACCGACATGGAGGAGTGCACGGACGATCAGGAAGACCTGATCGATGCGATCGACGGTGGGAGCGACTTCGACGAGGACGAGGCTCGGGACTGTCTCGAAAAGATGCAGTCCGAGAGTTGTGGTGACCTGTACTCCGACCCGCCTTCAGATTGTGCGCGGGTGTACGACTAGCTGGCCGGACGACGGAAACACGCTCGCCCCGTCCATGATGCCGATGTCGGCGCCGTCGGTGATGAGGAGGGGTTCGTCGACGCCGTCGCCGGTGAGGTCAAGGTGGTCGAAGCTGGTGGCGTCGAAACCGATGCGTCGTTCGGCGTCATCGACCAGCACCGCCTCTGTGAGCAGGGCGCCACCTGCTTCCCAGCGCCTCACCCAGACAGCATGATCTCGAAGCCCTCCCGTCGGGCGGCTTCCGCCAGGCGGGTGTCCAAGGTCGCGAAACGATGCCCGTCCGGGCGGCGCTCGGCCCAGGTCAACGCCGCCGCGAGCTGGAGCGCGTCTGCCGCGCGCAACGGGTGAGTGCGGAGCAGGCGCGCGGCCCCGGTCCGTGCCTCCTCGCTCGGCAGCACCTCAGCCCAGGCCTGGGAGAGTTCTCGGAGCAGCACTCGCGCGGCCTCGGCGGTGCCCGGGCCCGCCTCGCGCTCACGGCGGGAGAGCGACGACAGCACCTCCACCGGCGTGGCCCACCACACGATCATGCCCGGCACCGTCTTCGCCAACGCGGCCGCGTCCCGCGAGCACGGCTCCGCCACGAGGAGGGGCACGATCGCGGAGCTGTCCCAGAAGATCACCGCCCGTCCTCGCGCTCGTCGATGATCGCGGCGCGCAGCGAGCCGATGGGGTCGGCGATGCGCCCCCGGGACCAGAAGCCCGCCGGGAGCGGGCCGCTCGGGAGTCGGACCTTCCCTTCGGCAGCGAGCCGGGCGAGACCGTGGACATGATCGGGCTCGATGGCCGTCAGTCGTGCGATGGGTGCCCCGCGGTCCGTCACCACGACGTCCTCGCCGGCCGCGACGTGCCGGAGATGTTCCGACAGCCGTGCCTTCAGATCCGACACCGAAACGGTCTTCATGGTCAGCTCGATTGGACTAGAATAGTGATTACGGACGCGGTCGTCAATCCTCGCTACACCCACCCCGCCGCCGTCGCGACACCGACCTCGATCGCCACAAACCCCTCCGCCTCACGATGCCCGGCAAGTTGATCCGGCCGCCCACGTGAGCGCCCCGACGCTGAATCCTCACCGCGATTGACGGCGTGACGTTCGACGACGCGCGGGCCGGAATGGTCGAGCGGGAGGTCGCCGGCCTGCGCTTGCCGTTCCTCGGACTCGAACCCCGCCCACCCCGGGGCTACGGGAGTAGCCGGCCGCCGCTGTGAGCACGCGCCCACCTGCTTTTCAGGGACTCTCGGCTCCACCCTGCACCTCTGCCGCTGCCCCGGGCAATCGCGTTGCGCCCGGGCATCGTGGCGCGGCCCCGGCCCCTTGTCCGTCCGCCGACCCCACCTACACCCACCCCGCCGCCGTCGCGACACCGACCTCGATCGCCACAAACCCCTCCGCCTCGCAAGCCCCCCCGAACCCGGCGGCCGCCTCGGCATCAGGAAACACCCCCACCGCCACGTCACCCCCCCCCGCGCCGCTCGGCTTGGCCGCTCCCCCGTGCGCATCCGCGAGGGCAGCGATGCGCCGGAACGTCGGCAGGTCGTAGTCGAGCCCAGCCGCGGCCGCCATTTCGCACAGGTTGGCGTAGGCCTCCCGGATGGCCGCAACGGGATCCCTGTCGAAGGCCGCCACTGCGCCCGCGGAGCGACTCAGGAATCGGGCGCGAGCCCCGTCGTCCGCCCACGCCCGGTAGCGCTCCACCCGCGGCCCAGTGCTGGCCGAGCGTCCCGACCAGATCGCGATCAGCGCGGGCGCGCGGACCGCCACGCCGCCCTCGGTTCGAACACCCCCCATCCACGACGCTCGCACGTCGATTCCGCTGCCGCCCCCCTGGACCGCCCGGTGAACCGCGAGCGCGTCTGCCATCGCCCCCCCCCGCGCCACGACTGCAGCGACCGTGGCGGCGGCGCTCCCGCCGAAGCCCGCTTTCGTCGCCAGCCCCGGCACCGGTCGCGCGTCCGAGAATGAATACGCAGCGGCCGGCGCCCCCGCGAGCGCGGCGCGGACGAAACGATCGTCGCCCGGCGTCGTGATGCTATCGCCCTCGCCGACCACACAGCGAATCCCCCGGTCGATGGCCGCAACCACGGCCGCCCCCCCGTCGAGCACGGCGTACTCTCCCACTAGCACCAGCTTCCCGGGTGCGAGGACCGTGCCGTAGCGCGCGGGCGTCACGCGCTGCCTACCCGACGATGCGCGCCGGGCCGCCCGGCTCGAGCACGTGGACCTGCTCGGCCACCCGAGCCAGGCGCGCGGCGACGACGCCGGCATGGGCTGCTGGGACCAGCACCTTGACGTTCGGTCCTGCGTCCATCGTCCACGCGCAGGGAATCCCCTGGTCGCGGAGCATGCGCACGGTCTCCTGTGCCCACAGTGACCCGCTCTTCCAGTACAGCACGGCCGGGTCGGCCGCCATCATGCACGCGTGCATGCGGAGGGCGGAGCGCTCCATCACCGTTCCCAACGCCGCCAGGTCGCGGTTCCGGATCGCGGATCGCGCCTCGGCGAGGTCCCGGGGCGCGCTCTGCACCCACGCTGGGTAGTAGGGCGACGTCTGCTGGGTGTGCAGCATCCCATCGCGACTTGAAATCGACTTTGGGCCGGCGTCGAAGATGGCGACGATCATTCGGACGTCCCAATGGTCCTGGGGAGCGATCTCGAACGCGTAGCTGTCCAGCCCGTCCTCGCGCTCGCCCAGCTTCCACTCCGACCACCCCCCAAAGATCGACCGCGCCGCGCTTCCAGAGCCACGCCGGGCCAATGTGGAGAGCTCCTCCGCCGAGCGTTTCTGCCCGGCCGCCGTGGTGGCCGCCAGCGCCAGCGCCGCGAACCCTGACGAGCTGGACGCGAGGCCGGCTGCGGTCGGGAAGTCGTTCTCGGTCAGCACCCGAACCCGCGGCCGCCAGCTGTCGATGAGGTCCAGAAGCCCGAAGACCTTGCTCGCTTCGGCGGCGGTGCCCGTGCGCCCGTTGAGGACGAGCTCGTCGAAGTCGGCACCCCATTCGACGGTGGTCGTCGTCGAAAACGGCGCCAGCGTCAGCGACAGGCTGCCCACCGAGGGCAGGTTCAGCGCGCGGTCGCGTTTGCCCCAGTACTTGCAGAGCGCGATGTTCGGGTGGGCGACGGCGGTGGCGACGGGCACGGTCGCTGCTATCCCTGCGTCGCCGCGATCGTGGTGGTGAACACGCCCCCAGGCGCCAGGGGCTCCGCGGCGCGGCGGACGGCGTCCTCGGTCTTTTCGTCGACCAGGGCGATGGCGATCCCGCCGCCACCGGCGCCAGCAAGCTTGGCCCCCTGCGCGCCCGCCGCCTCCATGGCGCGGCAGAGATCGTCGAGCCGGCCGGTGCTGACGCCCATCAGGCGCAGCATCCGGTGGGCATCCTTGAGGAATTCGCCGATGGGCTTGCCTTTCGCGATGCGCACCGCCGTCATCTCCACCAGCGCACCGATGCGGGTGATCTGGTCGACGGGATTGCGCTGGCGCACGCGCTCCACCATGTCGGCCGTGTTGCTCCTCGCGCCCGTGTTGGCGACCACCAGGCGCAGCGTCTTGCCGACGACGAGCTCTTCGGCGGGCTCGCCGCGGCGATACAGGAGGGCGCCGCCGCTGGCGCTGACCGTGTGGTCGAGGCCCGAGGGGGTGCCGTGGAAGATGCGCTCCATGTCGAAGCCGCGCTCGACGCACTCTCGCGGCGACGCTTCCCTGCCCTCCATCCGCGCGACCGCCCGCACCGCGGCGACGGCGAGCGCGGCTGACGAGCCCATTCCGCAGCCGACGGGCAGGGTGCTCCGGATGGTGATGCCGAAACCCATCGGGGGGACCACCGTCGCGAGCGCCTCGGCGAGCCGCGGATCTTCGATCAGCGTGTCTTCGACGGTGGTCGGTCCTGGTCGGCGGCGTAGGGTCACCGTGGTGCACAGGTCCACGGCTGCCGCGATCGCCCGGTGCCCGTACACGACGGCGTGCTCGCCGACGAGGATGATCTTGCCGGGCGCTGACGCCATGACCACGATTGGGCCGGCATCGCCGACCGCGGTGGCCGTGGCGATCACTGGAGGGGGTTCGAGGGTCGGTATCGGACTCGCGGTGATCGCGCCCGGCGGATTCGCACCGCCGAATCGACCGGTCAAAAGCGGCCTGCGCACGGGGACCACACGAGGCAGCGCGAGCTCAGGCACCTCTTCGAAGGCGACGGCGTCCAGCTCAGCGACCGGCTCCTCCGGCGCGATGCCCCACTCGTTAATCGTCGGCTCCTCCTCCACCGCTGGCATCAGCAGCGTTGGCTCTTCGAAGCCGCTGAAGAGCTGATTTTGAGTCGCCATCGGGGTGGCAGGGTCAGCGACGGATTCGGGGGCCGGGGGGGGCGCTGCCTCCTCCGCCGGAGGCTCGGTGCGCACGGCCACCGCCACGGGCGCGCCGCCCAAGGGAGACAGCGGCACCGCCAGCCCCACCGGCCGACTGAACAGCCGGGAGCGCGGCCGAACCGCCGACTTGTCGTCGGACTCGGTGCTCACGAGCGGATCGCGATGAGCGCGGTCCGCGCTCGCTCGACGGTGAATTCACGGGCGCGCACGAGTTCCATCACCACGCCTTCTAGCTCGTCCGGGCCCGCGCCGGCAGCCATCGCCAACGAGCGCGCATGCATCCTCATGTGCCCGTGCTGGATGCCGTGCGTCGCGAGCGCGCGTAGCGCACCCAGGTTTTGGATGAGGCCCACCGCGGCGATGAGCATGGACAGGTCGCGCGCGCCGGTCACGCCCGCCACCGCGAGGTTGGCGCGGACCGTCGGGTGTACGCGGATGGCGCCGGAGACGGTGCCCACCTGCATGGGCAACGACAGCGTCCCGACCAGGCTGCCGTCTCGTAGCTTCCACGATGACAGCGGGCGATAGCGACCGTCGCGCGCCGCGTACGCGTGGGCGCCGGCTTCGATCGCTCGCCAGTCGTTCCCCGTCGCCAGGGCCACCGCGTCCACCCCGTTCATGATCCCCTTGTTGTGCGTCGCGGCTCGGTACGGGTCGGCCCAGGCAAAGCGCCAGGCCGAGGCGATCCCCGCTGCAACGTCGGCGCCATCGGTGCCGCCGTCGGCCAACAGTGCCACCGGCAGGCGCACCGTCGCGGTGGCGAGCCGCTGGTCCGCGAGGTTGGACAGGATGCGCAACCCGACCCGACCTCCGGTCAACTCGGCAAGAACGGGAGCCAGGCGCTCGGCCACCGTGTTGACCATGTTCGCGCCCATGGCATCGACGCAGTCCAGGTGGAAATGGAGGACCACCATCGCCTCGGGCACTTCACCGGGCTCGTCGTAGATGAGCTCGCGCACCTCCATACCCCGAAGCCCGCCGCCGTAGCCGGCCAACTGGGGATGCACTGCCGCCGCCAGTTCGCTCAGATGGGGCAGCGCATCGCGAACCCGTTCGGCAGCCCCTGCTGGACAGTCAATAAGCTGCACCTGGCCGATCATGACCGCATCGTCGCAGCTGGCGGTGACCCCACCAGCCAACCGAGTCAGCCGGGCCATGTTGCTGACGGCGGCCACGACACTCGGCTCTTCGACAACCATCGGGACCAGGCGATCGGCACCGTTGAGGAGCAGGTTCACCGCGATCGCGTTGGGGAGCGTGAACAGGCCGACCACGTTCTCGATCATCGCGTCGGCGACGGGGAGGCTGAGCCCCGCAGCGGCTGTCCAGTTGGCAGCAAGCTCGGGGCCCAGACCCGCCCCCGCCAGGGCCGCTACCGCGCGCTCGGCAGGTGGTAAGCGGAAGAAGCCGGGAAGCCGGGACGAGGACATCTTAGGCGAGCTGACCCTCGTAGAAGCTGTCCAAAAGCGCCTTGTACTTGGCCTCGACGGCCTTTCGCTTGACCTTCAGCGACGGCGTCAGGTCGCCGTCCTCCTGGGTCAGGTCCTTCGGCAGGATCGCGTAGCGCTTGATGGTCGAGTAGCTGGGCAGCTCTTTGTTGTACGTGGCGAAAACCTCGTCGAGTTCCGCTTTTACCTTCGGATGTTTGATGATTTCATCGTAGTTCGTGGTGTCGAGCCCGTTCATCTTGGCCCAGCCCGGCGCACCCTCGGGGGTGATCGTGATCAGCGCGGTACAGAAGTTGCGGTTGTTCCCGTGGACGATCACCTGCGAGATGAGCGTGCTCCGGGTCTTGAGCTTGCCCTCGAGTTCCTGAGGCGCGACGTACTTTCCGCCTGACGTCTTGATGAGGTCCTTCTTACGGTCGGTGATCTTGAGGAAACCGCCTTCTTCGAGGTGGCCGATGTCACCGGTGAGCAGCCAGCCGTCGGCGGTGAGCGTTTCGGCGGTCTGTTGGGCGAGATTATAGTACCCGCGCATGATTCCACGGCCGCGAAGCAGGATCTCGCCGTCGTCGGCGATCTTGATCTCCACGCCGGGCACCGCGGTACCCACCGTGCCGAAGCGGAAGGACTCCGGGCGGTTGATGACGCTGCCGGCACTGGACTCGGTGAGCCCGTAGCCTTCTGCGATCACGATGCCAGCGCCGTGGAAGAACTCGGCGATCTCGCGGGCGAGGGGAGCCGCACCCGAGATGAAGAAGCGGATGTTGCCACCGAAAACAGCGCGGATTTTGGTGAACACCAGCTTGTCGGCGATGGCGTACTTCAGCGCGAGGAAACCGGTTGGCTCCTGACCGGCCTGGCGAAGGCCGCTCACTTCCTTGCCGACGCCCACCGCCCAGGTGAAGAGCTTCAGCTTGATCCCGCCCTTTTCCTTGGCGCCGGAGACGATCTTGTTGTAGACCTTCTCAAAGATCCGCGGCACCGCACCCATGAAGGTGGGCTTCTGGACGGCAAGATTGGCAACGAGGCTGTTGATGTCCCCATCGATCGCGCTCGCGAAACCGATGCGGAGCTGCGCGCACTCCAGAACCTTTCCGAAGCTGTGGGCGAGCGGGAGGAAAAGGTACTGTTTGTCGGCCGGGCTCAGGATGCCCACCGCGTCGATGGCCTCGCCCTCGAAGACCCAACAATCGTGGGTGAGGATGACGCCCTTGGGGTTGCCGGTGGTGCCCGAGGTGTAGATGAGCGTGGCGAGGCGTTCGGAGCCGATCTCCTCGGCCAGGCGATCGTACTCTCCAGCGTTGTTCTTGTCCCATTCGGCGCCGCGCGTCTCAAGCTCGTCCAGGGTCAGCACCCAGCCGTCGGCCGAGGCGGTGCCGTCCATGACGATCACGTACTTCAACCCGGGGAGGTCGGCGCGTCGCGACTGCAGCTTCTTCACCTGCTTGTCGTCCTCGGCGACGACCATGCGGCTGTCGGAGTCCTTGATGATGTAGGCGATCTCCTCCTCGGTCGACGAGGGGTAGATGGTGGTGCAGGCGCCGCCGGCGCAGAGAATCCCCATGTCAGCAAGGATCCACTCGACGCGGGTGTTCGATTGAATCGCGACCCGTTCTTCGGCCAGCAGGCCGAGCGAGTGCAAGCCGCACGAGATGTTTCGGGCGCGAACGCCAACCTGTTTCCACGAGATGGTGATCCACTCGGTGCCCTTCCGGTAGTAGAAGGCGTCCCCGTCCGGGGTGGACCGGATGCGGTGGTGGAACATTTCGGCAACGGACTTGAAGCTGGCCGCAGGCATGGGCTGGGGTACCTCGGGAGGGAGCCGCGACGGTATCATGTCAAGTGGGTTGAGGCGGCGACCAGAGCCCGCCCGGCGCTCGATCGGGGCGCTCCCAGCACCGCTTCGGTGGGTCCAAGCTCCACGAGGCGGCCGGCTTCCAGCACCGCGACGTCATCGGCGAAGTGGCGCACCACGCCGAGGTCGTGGCTGATGAACAGGTAGGCGACGCCGCGGCGCGCTTGTACTTGCCGAAGCAGCGTGAGGATCTGGGTGCGAGACTCGGTATCCAACGCCGAGACCACCTCGTCGCAGATCAGCAGTCGCGGGTCGAGCGCCAGCGCCCGGGCGATCGCCACGCGCTGTCGCTGGCCGCCCGAGAGCGTGTGGGGCAGCCGATTGGAGAAAGTGGCGTCGAGACCCACCTCGTCAAGCAGGGCGGCGACGCGCTCGGCTCGGTCCGACTCGCTTGAACCCAGGCCGTGCGCGGCCATCGGCTCGTTCAGCGAGTCCGCCACACTCATGCGCGGGTCCAGCGAGCCGCCTGGATCCTGAAAGATGAGCTGGGCTTGCCGACGCCACGCGCGGAGGGGCTCCTTGGCCAGACCCCGCACGTCGATGCCGCCAAACTGGCCCGTGCCGGTGGTCGGCTCCACCAGACGGAGGACCGCCCGCGCCAGCGACGTCTTCCCGCTCCCCGAGCCACCCACGACCGCGAGCGTGCGCCCGATGTGGACGTCGAAGCTGATGTCCGCAAGCACCCGCATGCGATGACGAGTCCCGGCCGCGAGGTCGACCGAGAGGTTGCGAACCTCGAGAAGCGGCGGCTCGGTGGGTTTCGGGGGCGGCGGCCGCACCGGGAGTCGGGCGCCGACCAGAGCCTGGGTCCGCGGGTGAACCGGCGCGGCCAGCAGCTGCCCTGGGGGGCCACGCTCGACGATCCTCCCCGCGTCCATGACCAGGACCTCATCTGCGAAGCCGCGGACCAAGGCAAGGTCATGGGTGACGAACAAGATCGCCGTATCGCGACGAGTCCGGCACACGCGGAGGAGATCGAGGAGCTGAGCTTGCACGACCACGTCCAACGCGCTCGTCGGCTCGTCGGCGATGAGGAGCGGCGGGTCGTTTGCCAGGGCGATGGCCAGGCCCACCCGCTGTTTCTGTCCGCCCGAGAGCTAGTGAGGATGCCGGACGGCAGTCTCGCGGTCCACACCCAGCTCGTCCAGGAGGGTCAGCGCTCGGCGTTCGGCGTCGCGTTGAGAGAGCGGTTGGTGGACCCTGAGCGCTTCCACAACTTGAAACAGCGCGGAAAAAACTGGGTTCAGGCTGCCATGTGGGTCCTGGAACACGCTGCCGACCAGGCGCCCGCGCACGCGCCGCAGCTCCGTAGGTGTCAGCGCCGTGAGCTCTCGGCCGGCGATCGCCAGCGCATCCCAACTCGTCATCGCGAGGCGCTCGTCCAAGAGCCGCAGGCAGGCGAGGGCGACGGTGGACTTCCCCGAACCCGAAGGCCCGACCAGCGCGACGAAGCGCCCGGGCTCGACCCGGATGTCCACTCCTGAGACCAGGTCGATTCCGCCCCCGAAGGCGACCCGAAGGCCTCGGACGTCGAGCGCGGGGACGTTCACGACGCGGGCTCCAGACGAGATGCCAGAAGATTGGCGCCCACGACGGAGATCGCGATGGCGAGGGCGGGGAAGACCATCGGCCACCACGCCGAGGTCACCGTAGCGGCGCCAGACGCGACCAAAGCGCCCCAGCTCGGATTCCCCCCGCCCGCGCCGGTGCCCAGGAAGGCCAGCGCCGCTTCGGTGAGCATCGTCCCACCTAGAGCCAAGGTTGCGTACATCGCGACGCTGGGCAGGACTGCAGGCACCAAGTGGCGCCGCACGATCTCCGGCTCCCCGACCCCCAAGGCCCGCGCGGCGGTGACGTAGTCCAACTCCCGAATCGAGAGCACCTGGGTCCGGACGACGCGCGCGATTCCCATCCACCCGGTCAGCCCCAACACCACGGCGACGACCAACGGACGGCCCGAGGTGCCCTGGACCAGGCCCATGGCCACAAGCAAGAGCACCAGGCGGGGCAGCGCCAACAGGAGGTCCGTCAGCCCCATCAGCGCCCGTTCGGTCCAACCCCTCGCGAATCCTGCGACGACGCCAACGCTGGTTCCCAGGGCCGTCCCGATCACGACAGCGAGGACGCTCACCCCGAGTGAAACGCGGCCGCCGTACAACGTCAGCGTCCAGACGTCTCGACGAGCGCCATCGGTGCCGAACCAGTGGCCCCACCGCGGGCTGGCCGAGAGCGGCGTGGGGTCGTGGCTAGGGGGATGGGAGGTGAGCAGCGGCGCCAGAAGCGTCGTGAGCACGGCGAGGACGACCACGGTCTCACCCAATTGCGCGGCGGTGCTCCCGGCGCGGCTCCCCCCGCGTCCGCTGGCCGCGATGCCCGCGGCGATGACGAACGCCGCCACCGACACCAGAGTCCCGGCGCGCTCGTGCTGCCACAGGGTGGTCAGTTGCGGGGCTCCGACCACCGCGGCGCGGAGCAGCAACAGCCCCACGAGTACGACGCGGGCGCGGTGATGGAGGTCGGCTCCGCTCATTCGGACAGGCGGATGCGGGGGTCGGCCCAGGCTGCCCCCAGCTCAGTGAGGGCCCCGCCGATCGCGACCAGGGCCGCGAAGAAGTAGAAAACGCCGAGCACGACCGGGGCATCACCCGACTGAACGGCCTCCACAAGCACCCGCCCCAGCCCCGGCCATGCAAACAGCGACTCGCACACGACGGCGCCCGATAGGACTCCGGGGAGTTGCAACCCCACGAGCGCGATCGTGGGGAGCAGGGCGTTGCGGAGTGCGTGTACCAGCACGACCCGCGCCTCCGAGAGTCCCTTGGCGCGAGCGGTCCGGACATAATCCTGGCGTAGCGCGCCGAGCATTGCCCCGCGGATGAATCGGGCGTCGCCGGCGGCGCTGGCCAGGCCGAGGGTGAGCGCCGGCAACATCAAGTGTTGGGCGCGCTCCGCGACGGTCGGCACCAGCCAGGGGGTGGGGCTCCCGGTCAAGGGCCAGCTGGGGAACAGGGCGCTCCCGAGGTGCAACAGGCCGAGACCGAGCGCAAAAATCGGCAACGAGGCTACGGAAAGGCTCGCCACCGAAACGCCCAAGTCGAAGGGCCGACCGTGTCGAACGGCCTGCGCCACGCCCATCGGAAGCCCGATCGCGTGACCGATGACGAGCCCGCTGAGCCCGAGCACCACCGTGGCCGGCAGCGCCTCGACCAGGAGCGTCCACACCGGGACGTGCTTTGAGATCGACATGCCCAGGTCGAGCGTGACCAGGCTCCGCATCGCGATTAGAAACCGCACGGGGGCCGGGGCATCGCATCCCATCGCCGCGCGCATCGCCGCGACGGTAGCCTGATCGCCGTCGGGATCGATCACGACCGTACACGCGTCGCCGGGGAGGGCCTCGACCAGCAGCCAGGTGAGTACGGCCACCGCGACCATCAGGTAGGCTGCGTGCAGAAGTCTGTGGAGGAGCCAGGTTTTCACTTGGTTATTGCTTGTACTTCACCTTGTCGGGGGCGACCGTCCAGCGCTCCAGCTTGTTGAACGGCGAGATCAGGCCTACGTCGGTGTTCTCGAAGCGCCCGTTCACGGCCACGATCTCGTCCAGCCAATAGAGAAAGGTGTACGGTTGATCGTCATAGACGATGCGCTGGAACTGGTTCCAGATCTCGTTTGCACGCGCCGGGCTCGTTTCGCGTACGCCCTCGTCAATGAGCGCCTGGGCCTTCGGATTCTGGTAGCTGAAGAAGTTGGACTCACTGGTCCGGCCGAGGACGGTGGTCGGATCCACCCACAAGCCGGCCGACCACCCCGTGAATGCGGCATCAAAGTCGCGACGACGAAGTCGTTCGCCCATGGCGCCCCCGGCGATGGCCTCGAATTGCGCGTCGACGCCGATGGCCTTCCACTGTTCCTGCAGGATCGCGCTTACGAGAAGGTGGCGGGCGCTGCCAAGGGGCATGATCGCGGTGAAGCGGAAGGGCACCCCGTCCCGGTCGATCACGCCGTCGCCGTTGGTATCCGTCCAGCCGGCGCGCGCCAGCTCCGCCCTCGCGCCCTCGGGGTCGTAGTTGAGGGGCGTGATCCCGTTCTCCCGGGTCGCGCACAGCTCTGGCGTAATCGTGCTGACCGAACGGACGGCGTACGCCTTTCCCGACGCCTTGGAGGTGAGCGCGTCGGCGATGATCCGATTCACGTCCACGGCCATCGACAAGGCGCGGCGCACATCGGTATTGGCAAAGAGTGGGTGGGGAGGCATCTTTGCGGGGTCGGGCTTCTTTCCGGCCTCGAGTTCGGCCTTCCAAGCCGCCGGATCAATCGAGTTCCAGCCGACGTAGTCTTGGGCTCGATACCCCCGCGTGTGCAGCTTGATCCCCGGGTGCTCCTTCACCAGCGCGTCGGCATCGGCGACCTGGACCGCTTCCATCAGGTCGATCCGACCCTGCTGCAACTCCAGCAATCGGGCCGCATACTCGGGGATGATCCGGAAGACCACGCGCGCCAGCCCCGGAGGAGGTCCGGGGTACTTCGAGTTGGGCTCGAGGGTCACGCTCTTTCCCTTCTCCCAAGCTGTCATCACCCAGCGGCCCGAGGACAACGGCGACGTGGTGTTGAGGCTGTGGCTGCGGATGGCCGCGCGCTCTACCGAGGGGTCCCCGAGAATGTGGCTCGGGACCAACTGAAGAAGCGTGGTGTTCGCGGTCATCGACGTGCGGTCCGCTTTGGCGGTGAAGTCGTAGCGCAGGTGACGTGGATCGACGAGAACGGGTGATTCGGGCGTCAGCAAGGCCAGGTTTCCCGCTCGCAAGCTACCGACCGCGGGGTCCCGAATGAGCTCGGCCAACAGCGAGAGATCCCGTGGGACGACCGGCGCGCCGTCGCTCCACGCGAGGTCTTCTCGCAATTCAAGGGTGAGGCTCTTCCCGTCTTCGCTCCACGAGTAGGAGCTGGCATAGTCGGGGAGGAATCTCAGCTCACAGTCGAATTCTGCCTTGAGCGGCTTGGCGCCGATCAGATCGATCAAGCTCAGGTCGAATGCCGATTGCGACAGCGGCGACAACAAGTCGTTGGGATCCATCTTGACGCCCACGACGAGGGTGTCCAGCCTTGCAGGTCCCGCGGCCGGGGCGACATCGTCGTCGACGGCGGTGCTGCACGCCCCCAGCGCCAAAAGCCCGATGAGCGCTGCGCTGTAGCGGTGATGCATGCGGTAGGTCCGACCCCGGGGGGGGGTTATACCACGACGTCTGCCCGCTACTCGGCTACGGTGAGATCATGCTGTTCCTCATCATGGGATGCGACGCCGGCGGGCCGAGCGGCGGGCCGAATCCGACGGGCACAGACCCGATTGATGAGCTTCCCGGCGACACAGCCGACACGGGAAACACCGAAGACACTGGTGAGCCGCCCGACGGCTACGACTTTCTCTTTGGGCTCGACCGCGTCCATACGATCGACATCACCTTGTCGGATGAGAGCAAGCGGGCGCTGGGACGCGCGCCCCAGGAGTACGTCGAGGGCGGCGCGACGATCGACGGCGAGACCTTCGACCTGGTGGGCGTTCGCCTCAAGGGCTCCGGCTCGTTTTACGATCTGTCCGGAAAGGCGGCCTTCAAGATAGACTTCAACCGTTACGATCCGGACCAGAGCTTCCACGGCAAGGGGAAGCTCACGCTCAACAACATGACCCACGACGAGACCCAGGTGCACGAGGTCGTGGCGTACGCTGCCTTCGGCGCGGCCGGTCTACCGACTTCTCGCGTTGGCTACGCGTGGGTAACGGTCAACGGCGTCGACTATGGGCTCTACGCCAACGTCGAATCGCAGGATAAGGACTACCTCGAACGCAACTTCGGGTCGCGAGAAGGCAATTTGTACGAGGGGGGGTATCCCGAGTACCCTGATTCTTGGGACCACGCGGACTTCACCGCCGGTGAGGCTCATAACTTTCAGCTCGAGACGGGTGTCGATTTAGCTTGGTCCGATATGGACGCTGTGGTCGCGGCGCTGGCGGCGGAGGACCTCGAGCCGGCGTTGGCCGCCGTCGTGGATCTGGATGCGTACGCGAGCTACCAGATCGCCGAGTCCTGGACGGGACAATGGGACGGGTACGCCTTCGCCTCCAACAACTTCCGCGTGTACGTCGACCACGGCGGGACCGGGCTGGTCCACATGGTGCCCACCGGACTCGATTATTGTTTCACCAGCTACGGGGGCCGCATGAGCCGCGCCGCGGCGCCTCTCGGCGCTGGCTGTCAGCGGGACGAGGCCTGCCGGGCACACTTCGCCGCGGTTTCGGACCAGGTGCTTGCCGATATCGACGCCGCCGGGCTTGAAGCGCTCATGGACGAGGCGGTCGCACTCACGCGACCGTACGTCGAAGACGACCCGCGTAATTTCATCGACGAGCGAGGCCTGGACGCGTCGATCGAGGTGATGCGAACGTGGATACGAGGGCGCAGCGGTGCGGTCGGAAATTGGTACTAGGCAAGCGGTGAGCCCTCGGCGGTGAGCGCTCAGCCCTCAGCGCGCAGCCCTCAGCTCCTCGGCGTTCGCGGCCGGCGCATCCGCCAGCGTAAGCCGGCGAAACACCTCTTCGAGCGAGCTCCGTTCGCGCGTGAGCTCTACAAGGCGTAGGCCGTGGCTCGCGGCGATGTCGAACAGTTCGCTGCGGACATCGCGATTGGCCATGACCTCATAGGGGTAGACGGTGCGGTCGTCAGCCGTCTGTAGGCGCACCGAGTGAACGCCGGGGATCGCCGTGATCAGCGAGCGGAGACCGGCCTCCGGAAGACGGACGGCGCCGTCTATGAAGGTGGCGCGGTACAGATCGCCACCGGCTACGGCGGCATGCACCTCGTTGATGGGCGCGTCGGCGACGAGCTCACCCCGGTTGAGGATCAACACGCGGTCGCAGGTGGCTTGCACCTCCTGCAGGATGTGCGTGCTGAGGATGACCGTCCGCGACTGGCCGATGCGCCGAATCAGGTTGCGAATCGCGAGGATCTGGTTCGGGTCCAGGCCGCTGGTCGGTTCGTCGAGGATCAGGATGGGCGGCTGGTGCAGGAGGGCCTGCGCAAGCCCGACGCGCTGCCGATACCCCTTGGATAGCGTGCCGACGCGCTGACCGAGCCGATCGGCGATGTCGCACTCGGTCGCCACGCGCTCGATAGCCGCGGCGCGTTCGGCGCTGGCCAGGCCGCGGACCCGGCCGATGAAGTCAAGGTAGTCCCGCACCAACATGTCGGCGTAGACCGGCGCGGACTCCGGCAGGTAGCCAATCCGGGCCCGAACCGCGAGGCTGTCGGACACGCAGTCCAGACCGTGAACCCGGGCGATGCCGGCAGTGGGGGAGACGAATCCCGTCAGGATTTTCATCGTCGTGGTCTTTCCCGCGCCGTTGGGCCCGAGGAAGCCGACAATCTCCCCGCGTCGGATGCCGAACCCAATGCCCTTGAGTGCGCCGAAGCCACCGTAGGTCTTGGTCAGGCCCTCGACCTCGATCATCTCGTCCATGGCCGGGCTTAGCACGTTGTTGGCGGCGGATCGAAGGGCCCCGTGGTATCCTGGCGCCCCTCCGGAGCCTGCATGTTTCTCCTCGCCATTCTCGCGGCTTGCAACGACAACACCCTCGTAGTCGACGGCGCGGAGGCTGGGGTTGGCACGGACTCGGCAGGTACCGACGAGGCGCTCGACGCTACCTGGGACAACGCGCGATTGGTGATCGAGGCGCCGCTCAGCGGCGCCTTCCTGCCGATGGAGGAAGAGTCCGCGTTCACGGCGGTCGTCATGGGTTCGGACGGCACGGTACTCGACTTCCCGGGAATCACCTGGAGCAGCGACGTCGACATCGACTGGGCGCTCACTGGCGCCGCGGCGATCGACGGGCAGCTCGGCGTCGGCATCCACGCCATCACCGCGGAAGCGCTGCTTCCCAACGGTGATCGCCTCGCCTACACCGTGGGTGGCGTGCTCAAGCAGAGTGTCTACGCCGGCGTATACGTGGGCGCGCTGTCGGTCACCGCGGACGTCGATTACGGCGGCACGCCGATTTCGGTCGGGTGTAGCGGCGCGCTGACCATGATCGTGGACGCCATGGGCGAAACGGCAACGGGCGATGCGGGCTGCCTGTTGAGCCTCCTCGGCTACGACATCGACACTGTCTACGATTTCGCGCTCGACAACGACGCGGGAGCCCTGTCGGGCGAGGCCGCTATCGACCTCTCCTTTTACAGCCTGCCGGTCGCGACCGAGGGTACGCTGACCGAGGCGGGCGAGTTGGAGGGGACCTTCGGCGCCGATGTTGCCGGCTACGTCACGCTCGACGCCAATTACACCGCGACCCGCATCACCCGCGACCTCTCGACGGTCGAGTAGCAGTCAGGGAATCGGAGCGGCGACCTCGAACGCGAACGCCTCCCATGTGTCGGCAGTCGGGTCGAGCGGGACGGGGAAGCCGTCGTACCACGTGACAAAGGCGTAGCGGCCGGGGGTCAACTCCGGTCGCAGATGTTGGTGGCCCGGGCTCAATTCGGTGATGGGCACGGCGATTGCGGTGCTGACTGGCGACCAGTAGCGGGAGCCATCCTTGGTCGCGAGCCGGATCGCGCAGCCTTCGGTGTCCAATGCATGGAGGCGCCAGTCGGAGCCGTGCACATCGAAGATCGAAGGGTTGGGGGTGGTCGTCGGCAGCGGCACGTCCGGGGGGAGGCAGAAACGCTGCTCGGTGGCCGTGACCGTCCGGCGGAGCGGGCTGACAGCGATGAGCTCCAACGCTGGCTCCAGGTACAACCCGACGGCCGTCGGCCAGGGAACGAGGCTGACGGCGGCGGCGGCGGGCGCAAGGGCTCCGGTCGCATCGACGCTGAGGTGCTCCGCTGCGTGCGCCGGGTGGGAGACGACGAAGTGGTGGAGCGCGCGCGGGCATCGGGTCCGGAACGTGCCGTCGGCGGCGGAAACGGCGCGGCAGCCGTCTGCCGTGAGTTGCGCCCCGGCGACAGGCGCGCCCGAAGGCTCGCTGACGAGTCCGGCCACCTCGACCTCACAGCCGAGCATCACGACGATGAGCATCAAGTCTGGTTGACCCTAGCCGAGCAGGAGTACGTGATCGACTTTGGCGCCCGGGATGATGACCCGCTGGGCAGGACCCTCCAGACGGGTCCCCGTCTCGTTGAGCCAGGTATCGACCGCGACAACCCAGCCCAGGGGCTTCTCTTCCTCGAGCACGCCTTCGACCACCAGCGCCCCGCGGGGGATGTACCCCGGAAGCGTGAAGAACGGCTGTCTGAGGAAGATTCGCACGCGCATCGGGGCTCCACTCCGTGGCAAGGTGTAACGCGGAGCAAAGCAAAGCTGGCCAGATCACTCTTGACGTGTCTATACTTGGACAGACATATCGTGCGTTGCATCGGAACCATCGTCCTCCTAATCCTCGTGCCCTTGAGCGGGGCGCACGCCGCGGAGCCCTTGGCGGTGTGGTTGCGGGAGGTTCGCGCGCCTCCCATTGACAAGGGCGGAGGTGGTGCTTCGGCCGTCCAAGCGCCGCCGCCGTTGGGGCTGGTGGCGCCCGGTGAGGTCCTCGTGGCCACGCTGCACACCTCGCGGGGGAAAATCGGCTGCGAACTTGCGCACGAGGCTGCTCCGTACTCGGTGAGGACCTTCGTTGAGTTGGCCCGTGGGGTGCGGGCGTGGGTGGACCCTCGGTCCGGAGCTCGCGTCATGCGCCCGTTGTACAACGGCACGCTCTTTCACCGCGTGGTGCCGGGCTTTTTGGTTCAGGGCGGTGACCCCGGAGGCACTGGCACGGGTGGTCCGGGCTTCTCGTACCCCGACGAAATCGCCGGGGACGCGATCTTCGACCGAGCCGGAATCCTCGGCCTCGCCAACCGGGGCCCGAACACCAACGGCTCCCAGTTCTTCGTCACCGCGGGCCCAGCACACCACCTCGACGGGCGGTACACCCGCCTCGGCTTGTGCGGAGACCTCGATGTCATCGAGCAGATTGCGGCCGCCCCGCGCGGTGACGGGAATCGTCCGGTGGACCCGGTCGTCCTTCGCCGCGTGGAGATCGTCGCGCGGCGGCGTTAGGCTTCTGCCCGATGCTTCTCCTCCTCGCGCTCCTGGCGTGCAAAGACCAGGCCACTCTTGACGAAAACGACAAATTGAAGATGCGCGTCGGCGATCTTGAGCGGGCCAATGCCAGGCTCGAGAAGGACAACGACGCGCTCCAGGCTCGTGCGGACCGAGCTGCCGCCGAAAAGGTGGACGCGGCCAACTCTGGGCGCCTCGGCGCGCTCGGGCTCAGCCCCGGCCAGAAGCTCCTCGCCACGTTCAAGACCAGCATGGGCGACATCCACTGTGTGCTCCGGCACCAACAGGCGCCAGAAACCGTGCTCAATTTCGTGCAACTCGCGCGTGGCGAGCGCGAGTGGACGCACCCCCGCACCGGAACCGTCAGCAAGGCGCCGCTGTACAGCGGCACCATCTTCCACCGGGTCATCCCCGACTTCATGATCCAGGGCGGTGATCCACTCGGGAACGGCACTGGAGGTCCGGGCTACGAGTTCGCCGATGAAGTCGGAGACTTCACCGTGTTTGATCACACCGCCATCCTGGCGATGGCCAACGCCGGCCCCGACACCAACGGCTCTCAGTTCTTCATCACCGAGAACATGCCGACCCACCTCAATGGCAAGCACACCATCTTCGGAGATTGTGAGGAGCTGGACCTCGTCAAGAAGATCGCCCGCGTGCCCGCCGCCCGCAACGACCGGCCCGACGTCGACGTGGTGCTCAACGCCGTCGAGATCACCACGAGGTAGGTCGCCTCGGCGCTAGATAGCCGAGCGGTCCGCGACCGCGACCGCGACCGCCACGCCGTCGCTGGTGGTCTGCACGGCCAAGCCGATGGTGCCCCAGTTGCCGGCGAGCGCGTCGTGACCGCTGAGGGACCACCAGATGCCGTCCAGGCAGTCCACGACGGTGCGAGCCCGACACTCACCGGAGGTGCCCCCAAAGAAGCCGGCCGCCGCGAGCTGGGTTTGAGCCGGGGGCAACTTCTGGCCCGAAAGGAACGCGCGTAGGCGGGCGCGTGCCGCCGCGTCCAACGCGGGGTCTCGCTCGGCGGCGGGGCGTTGGTACCAACGATCCAGCGCGTCCATCCGCAAGAGCAGCTCCTCGTCCAGGTCGCCGGCCTCTTCGGCGCCCAGTGCCCCCGAAAACGGCGGCGTCTGCGGCGTTCGCGCGCCGACGTACAATGGAAACGTCGCGACGACACCGATTTTGTCGCGGAGTTGGACGAGCCACTCTCCGGAATGGTCCAGGACGAGCGCGCCGACCCCGGCAACCGGCTCGCCGCTCGGGGCGATGGCGGCCACATCGAGGCCGGGGAGCGAAAGTTCCTGGCCCAGCGCCGGCTCCCTCGGAATCGACGGGAGGGTTGCGCGGCGCTCCCCGACGAGGAGCACCCAGTGGTCGCTTTCCCGCCCGCGGGCGCGGACCAGGCCGATGTCGTGTCCCAGCTTGGCCGTGGCGCTGGCCACAAGGTCGGCCGGCGCCGCGTCGAACGCCGTCGTGGCAAAACGGGCCTCGCCGATCACCCAGGGGTAGCCCGCGAGAATCGCTCGCCACCGCAAGGCCTGCGCGTCGACCGTCCGCCGCTCCGACAGCTCGATCGCCACGGCTCCTGCCGCGCCCGCCAGAGATTCATCGACCGGATTGGGCCAGACCTTGGCCACCACCCCATCCCGCGGGCGGGTCTCCACATGTACGTAATTGGGCGACTGCAAGCTCGGTACGCGCGGCTGCGGCGGCCGCTTCGTCCCGGCGGCCGTCGTGGCGCACGCCAGAAAAAACCACACGAACATCGGCGCTGCCTATCGGGCCTGACCGCGGTCTGCCGCTGCGCCGACGAAACGCGACCAGCGCTGGCATCCGGTGGCGTGGGTGCATAGGCGGCCCGCACGGAGGCTCGCATGGCCGACATCGAAGTCAAGAGCGCGGCGCTGGACGGTGGCAAGGTTCGTTCGCTGGTGGTTGCGATGGTGGGTCTGGCCGACCGCACCATTGACCGCGAGACGGCGCTGGCCTGGCTCGCCGGCGGCCACTCCCTGATTCCCTGCTCGGGCCACGGGCATCATCGGTCGCGCGGCCCGGCGATCGAGCGGATCGAGGTGGAGGGTGCGGCCTACCTGCGCACCAACACGCGGGCGGAAGCTGCGGACGACGTACACTTTCCGGGCGGCCACCGCTGAGGCTCAGCTGGCGGCGCGCTCCACGGCCACGACGCCCCGCACGCTGCGGAGCTTCTTGACGAGCCCGTCGAGTTCGCCGATGTCGTAGACGGTGATCCCGAGGTCGCAGATGGCGCGGTGGTCCTCGTCCTGCCGGACATCGGCCTTCCACAAGTTGATTTTCGCGGTGCTGCATACGCCGGTGATCGCGGCCAGCATGCCAGGGCGGTCCTCGAGCACCAGGTGCAGGAGGCCCTGGTGCAGCGTTTTGGACTGGGCGTCCCAGCTCACCTGGACGAATCGTTCGGCGTCGAGCCCCTTCACGCTCGGGCATGCTGACTTGTGCACCGAGAGTCCGCGGCCGCGGGTGATGTAGCCAAGGATCGGCTCGCCCTTCATGGGCCGGCAACATCGAGCGTAGTCAACGAGTATGTCCGTCTCACCAGACACGACGATGGCATTCTCCGACTGCTTGCGGACCCGCTGAATCAGCGCTTGCAATGCGGAGGGTTGAGGCAGTGGGACGTCCGGCGGGGGCGCGAGGATCCTCACCGCTTCGGTCTGGCTGACCCCACCGGCGAACACCCTTTCGGCCAACTCGTCCATGTCGGCAAACCCAGCTTCCTCAAGCCGGGCGGCCGCATCCTTGTCGCCGGCGACCCGCTTGAGGCTGGAGCCTGCGCGCCGAAGCGCGCCGTCGAGGATCTCGCGGCCCAAGGCGACGGCTTTGTCCGCGAGGGACTCGCGAAGCCGCTTCCGAATCTTTTCCTGCGCGCGGTGGCTGTGCGCCCATTCGAGCCAGTCTCGCGACGGATGCGCGTCGGCTTTGGTCATCACCTCGACGGTGTCGCCGGTCTTGACCAAGGTCCGGAATGGGACGAGCCTGCCGTTGACCTTGACTCCAGCGGCCCGGTTCCCCACCTCGGTGTGAACGTGGTACGCGAAGTCCAGGGCGCTCGAGCCCTCTGGCAACAGGATCACGTCCTTTCGGGGCGTGAAAACGTGGATCGTGGCCGACAGATCCGAGCGAGCCGCGTCGAGGAAGTCCGCCGGGTCCTCGATGTCGCGTGCCATCTCGATGAAGCCGCGTAGTCGCGCGAGCTCTGCCAGTTCGCCGTTGGAGACGCTGAGGCGGCCATTCTTGTAGCGCCAGTGCGCGGCGATTCCGGTGTCCGCGACCCGGTCCATCGCCTCGGTCCGGAACTGGATCTCGACCTCCCGCCCATCCGGCCCGATCACGGTCGTATGCAGGGATTGATACCCATTCTGCTTGGGCATCGCGATGTAGTCCTTCATTCGTGTCGCGACAGGAAGGAAGGATGCGTGCATGAAGCCCAAGGCGACGTAACAGGCGTCACGTTCGGATACGATCACCCTGAAGGCGAGCAGATCGTAGAGCTCGCTGAGGTCCTTGCCCGTACGCTGGAGCTTCTTCCAGATGCTGTAGACGTGCTTCACGCGTCCGGTGACGCGGCACGCCATCCCCCGCGCCCGCAGCGTCTCCTCGATGAGGGAGCGGGTCACCTCGACGTAGGAGTCCCGCGCTTCGGCGTCGAGTTGGATGGCATCGGCGAGCTGCTCATAGGCCTCCACGTGGAGGTACCGAAACGACAGATCCTCCAGCTCGCGCTTCATCAACTCCAAGCCCAGCCGATGCGTGAGCGGGGCGTAGATGTCGAGCGTCTCCTGGGCGATGCGCTGCCGCTTGTCTGGGCGCTGAAACTGAAGGGTGCGCATGTTGTGCAGCCGGTCGGCGCACTTCACGATGATGACCCGGATGTCCTTGCCGAAGGCCAGCACCAGCTTCCGGAAGTTCTCCGCTTGCTCTTCGAGTTTGCCGCGGTAGGCCAGCTTGCTCAGCTTGGTGACGCCCTCGACCATCTCCGCAACGCTAGCGCCAAAGCGTTCGCGAATCTCCTCGACGGTCGCCTGGGTGTCCTCGACGGTGTCGTGGAGCAGGCCCACCGCGATGGTGTCGACGTCCATGCGTAGCTCGGTCAGAATCCAGGCCACGTTGATGGGGTGGACCAGGTAGTCCTCGCCGTTTTTCCGGACCTGTCCCCGGTGGTGGAAGGCCGCGTACAGGTAGGCGTCGGTCAAAAGCTGCGTGTCGGCGCCAGGGGCATAGCCCTGAACCGTGGCGAGCACGCGCTCGATCGTCACCCCTCCTTCTTTGCCGATGTCCACTGAACGATCCCTCAATCCAGTGTGCTCGCTTTGGGCGCGATGTCAAGACTTCGCTCAGCTGCGCGCGGCCGCCAACCAACTCGCCCGACGCGCGCGCCGGTGCAGCTCCGCGACGATCACGGCCTGGAATTGGGCGTGAGCCGACGCCAAATCGTCGTTCATGATGAGGTAGTCGTACTCGCCTGCATGGGCCAGTTGTTCGTCGGCCTCCCCGATCCGGCGCCGGACGATGCGTTCGTCATCCATCCCGCGCGCCCTCAGACGCGCCTCGATCGCCGCAAGGCTGGGGGGGAGGATGAAGATTGAAACGGCGTCGGGGTAAGCGCTGCGGACCTGGTGAGCGCCGACAACGTCGATGTCCAGGACGATGCTCCGACCCTCAGCGATGGCCTTTTCGACAGGCGCGCGCGGGCTGCCGTAGAAATTCCCGTAGACTTGGGCGTGCTCCAGGAGCGCGCCAGCGTCGAGAAGACGGCGGAATTCATCGTGAGAGATATAGTGGTAGTCGACGCCGTCACGTTCGTTGACGCGCGGGTCACGCGTGGTGGCTGAAACGCTGAATTCGAGTCCCGGAATCACCCGGAACGCTTCCCGCAGCAGGGTCGTCTTCCCGGTGCCACTGGGCCCACTTACGACGAACAGCGCCCCGAAGTCGGGGGCTGTCCAGCGCGCGTGTTGGCCTTCCGATTCCCCCACGTTCACTCCACGTTGGCGACCTGCTCGCGCATCCGCTCGAGCACGCTCTTGAGATCGACCACCCGCGCTGACACGGGCGTGTCGGTGGCTTTGCTACCCAGAGTGTTGACCTCCCGGTGCATTTCCTGCAGGACGAAGTCCAGCTTCCGGCCCACGGGCTCGTCGGCGCGTAGGGCTTGTTCGAACTGGTCCGCGTGGGAGGAGAGCCTGGCGAGCTCTTCCGAAACATCGGCCTTGTCGGCTAGAAGTGCGGCCTCCTGGGCGACCCGGCCCGCGTCCACACGTTCTCCGAGCAGCCGGCTGACCCGGTCCAGCACCCGTGCATGGAGCCTGGCCACGATGCCCGAAACTGCCGCTTCGATCTCGGCGCAATGCCGGCGGAGCTCGGCCAGGTGACGGTCGAGGTCCCTTGCCAGCGCTACTCCCTCCGCGGTGCGCATCGTCGCCAGATCGGCGAGCGCACTCTGCACGGCCAACTCCACGAGGTCCCACTCACCGAGCGCGTCGGCGTCGTTGTCGGTGGTGACGAGCACGCCGGGCTGGCCTAGAACGAAGCTCAAGGGCACTTCGGTGGTGTCACGCTGAAGCCGATGGGCGACCTCGGCGATCGCGAGGCGGTACTGTTCGACCAGCTTGAGATCGGCGGTGACGCGTGTGGCCCCTTCCGAACAGATCCGGCGCACGCTGACCTCAAGGCGGCCGCGGCTCACGGCATCCTTGACCACGTTGGTGACGCGTGCTTCCCAGACGTTGTACTCCCGCGGCACCCGGACCTGGACGTCCCGGAAGCGGTTGTTCACGCTTTTGATCTCGACCACTACCGCGGTGGCGCCATCGGACGCTTCGCCACGGCCGAACCCGGTCATGCTGTTCATGCCCGCGATTCCTCGAGCCACATGACTTCGGCGCGCCCGTAGCTCGCGATGCGCTCCGCGACGGCGGCGGCCCAGGGACCACCGGTGACGACCACACGACCGGTGAGCGCGGGCCACGTGGACGGAGAGCTGCCGGCGGCGGAGTCCAGCAGCGTGGCCGCGACCGGGACGATGCTCGTCGCGCGAGGCGGCCGGACGGGGGCAGCGACAGGGGAGGTGGCCGGAGCGATCGCCTCGGCGCGAGCCGGCTCGACACGCGGCGGGCGCACGAGGAGTCGAAGGCGGTCGCGGATTCCCATGGTCGCGGTGCTAACCCGAAGGGCCTAGCCCGCCCCTCGCAGGCCCTCCGCCTGCAACGAGAACATCCGCGCATACAGGCCCCCCAACGCCATGAGTGCGTCGTGGGTGCCCTCTTCCACGATTCGGCCGCCGTCGATCACGACGATGCGGTCGGCCATGCGAACGGTGCCAAACCGGTGGGTGATGAGGATGGCGGTGCGATCCCTTTTGAGGTCGCGAAAACGCTGGAAGATCTCATGTTCTCCTTCCGCGTCCATCGCGGCGGTGGGCTCGTCGAGCACCAAGATGCGGCTCTTGCGCATGAACGCCCGAGCGAGCGCCACCCGTTGCCACTGACCACCGGAGAGGTCGTCGCCGCCGAAGGCACGTCCGAGCGGCGTTTCCAGCCCGTTCGGCAGCCGCTCCACGATCTCCGTGGCCCCGCCGTCGAAAATGGCGGTCCCTACGGCTTCGTCGTCATCGCGGGATGGGAGCCAGCCCACGCCGACGTTGTCGCGCATCGACAACTGAAGGCGGGCAAAATCCTGAAAGATGACGCCGACGCGGCGACGAAGGGCGCTCATCGACAGCCCGGAGACATCGACGTCGTCGACACGAATCGTCCCCGAGCTTGGCCGGAACAACCCCACGAGGAGCTTGATCAGCGTCGTTTTGCCGGCGCCGTTCTTGCCCACGAGCGCGATGGTCTCTCCCGGAGCCACATGCAGGGTGATGTCCGTGAGCGCGTCTCTTGTGCCACCGGGGTATCGAAAGCTGACGTTTTCCAGGGATAACGACGGCGCGTGGTCGTCGGGAACCGCAGCGTCGAGGGGTTCGGCGGCGTCGGGCTCCTCCTCCGGCACGGCCAAGAACTCGTCCAGGTTGGTCATGTAGAGGTCGTCTTCCCACGCCTTCGAGATCGCCGACAGCGCCGCGCGGAGCGTTTCTTGACCTTGCCGGAAAACCCCCATGTACAGGGTCATGGCGCCAAGGGTGATGGTGCCCGCGACCGTTTGTGCGACGATCCAACCATAGGTGCCGTAGAGCGCCAGACTGCCGAGTAAACCGAGGAAGAACGACGCGAAGGAGCGACGCCTCGCGAGGCTGGTCTCCTCCATGTGGAAGGATGCCAGAATGTCGCGATATTTGTCGCGAAGCCAGCCCGCCAGCTGAAAGAGCTTCACTTCTTTGACCGTGCTCTCGGTGGTCAGCACGCTCTCAAGGTAGAAGCTGCGGCGATACCGCAGCGAACGCGCCCGCTGGAGCAGGAAGGACTCGTTCGCGAAGCGCGCCTCGGCCCAGAAGAGTGGGACGGCCGTCAGGACGAGGATTACAATGGCCCAGGCCCCGAGCGACCAGAGGAGGGCGGCGAAACCGGCCAGGGTGAGGGTCGTTTTGGCGAGGGCGAGCGCCTGGGTCACCAGGTCGAGCGGTCGGGCGCTGGCCTCGCGCCTCGCAACCGTCATGGAGTTCATGAAGACGGGGTCTTCGAAGCGGGCATAGGCGACGCGGGCAGCCTTGTCGAGGATGAGCAGGTTCACGTGTAAACCAAGCTTGGACCTAAGTACGAGCTGGGCGTAACTATTGGATTGTGACACGAGCGCCCGAGCGCCGATGAGCCCGAATTCGAGGGCGACCCAGGCAAGCGCGGGGGTGGCCCGCGCCAGGAGGGTGCCGGCGAGTGGGGGGTGCACGATCGCGTCGATGAGGTGTTTTCCGACCCAGGCGATGCTGACGACGCTCGCGGCGTCGAGCGCCTGACCGACCACAAGCGTGATCAGCAGTGCTCGATCGAGGCCGTAGACCATGCGGATCGCGGTGCGAGCGTGACCGAGCACGCGGAAAGCTTCGGTGAGTCGGGATTGGCGGGGAGGGGAGGGGGCGGCGGCTTCGCGGGCGGACATGGCGCGCCTAGCCGAGCCGGCGAAGCGCCTCGCGCACGACGCCCTCGATGTCCGTGTTCGCCGGTGCTGATCCGACGCCGGAGATGCCCACAGCGGCGGCGCCGGGCCCGATTCCCGCCTTCTTGCGCGCCGCCACGAGCGCCTCGACATCCTCAGCCGGCAGCGGACGGGTCCCCCCCAACGGTCGTGCCAGGAGCGCGATCTTCGCGAGGTGCTCCACCAACTCCATCCGCAAGAACGCCGTCTCGGCGTCCACGCCCAGCGTGATGACGCCGTGGTTCCCCAACAGCACCGCGTCGGCGAGGCCGAACGCCGCCTCCACGGGGCCGGTGCCGGCCCCGGGCCGGGCGTAGGGTAGGAAGGGCAGCCGGGCGCCGAGGGAGACGACCGCTTCGGCCAGAAACGGCGCGTCCCAGAAGCTCTCACCCGCGGCCGCCCAGGCGGTCGCGTGTGGCGGATGGGCGTGGACCACCCACCCGACGTCGGGGCGGGCACGGTACGCGGCGAGGTGCAGCGAGATCTCGCTGAACACACGCCGGCTGCCTGAGAGGACCTTGCCCTCCCCATCGACCGTCACGAGGCCCTCCGCCCGCACGTCTCGCTTGCTCACGGCGGTCGGCGACGCGAGAAAGCCGCCGCCCGGCAAGCGAGCGCTGACGTTGCCGTCGTGGTTCGCTACCCAGCCGCGAGCGTGGAGATCGTGGCACAGAGCGGCGAGTTGGCGGGCAGTTGTCTCGTCCATGATGGACCTGCTAACCACCCCCGTTCACGGCTCCCACCCCTCCGGTGCGCATTCCCCAAGCGCAAAACGTCGTTCGATGTCGGAATAATTCCCGAACTGCACCATCGCTTCATGCCGCCGCCACACTTCGGCGCAGGGCCGATCCCGGCTGGCCCAGTGCACCCCGAAAAGCCACAACTCGTGGTCCGCTGGGCTTTCCTGGTCCAGCCATCCCTCCCGCCAGGCGGGTGAGCACCCGTCGATGTGCGGTCGCAACGCGCACAGGCGGACCCGAGCGCGCGCCGCGACTCTCGCCCACTCGGCGCCGAAGGCCTCAAGCTCTGCGTACGTGCGCACCGCGGCAGCATCGTCGCCAGCCAGGTCCGCGGCGAGGGCGTAGGCCTGGGCGCGCGCAGCGACGTGCGGCGCCTCCCGGTATTGGCGGCGGGTCAGCGCCAGCTCCGCGGCCGGCTCACAGCGCGCAGTTGCGACGATGTGCTCGTACAATGCGCTGCGCGCGGGAGAGAGAGAACTCGCATCCCAAGTGGCGAGGAGCACGTTGCCGTCGTGCTCGAAGGTGGATCGCGCTGGCCCGACGGCGGCGCGATCGGAGCCGTCGGTGCTCGCGAGGTGGAGTGCCTGGCCGGCGGGCCCCGCCGTCCCCAATGCGAAGGGGTCGGCAGACGGTTTCGTCTCCGGATCGGCCATTCGCCAGGGAACGTCGATCGCGATGCGCGTCTCGGCGTCGAGGAGCGTGCGGCTCGGGAACGCCAGAAGGACGGGGGCGAGCGGGGCCAGCTTGCAAAGGCCGGGTGTCCCTGCCGAGAACAGGGCGGAAAGGGCCAATGCGCGCCGCTGCGCGCCCCGGCGGCGTCCGATCGGCACTGCCGTCGCCAAGGGTAGAAGGAAGACGGCGATGATGCCCCCGCCGAAGCCTCCAAGGTGTCCGGCGAACGACACGTGTGGATTGGCGAAGGACCACGCGAGCAGCGGTGCGGCGACGAGCACCGTACCAGCGCCGTAGTAGCCGCGCAGCCGCTCTGGAATCACGGCGCCGTAACGCCAGCCGATGGCGAACTGCCCCCCCCACAGACCAAACGCAAGCACGCTTGCGCCGATGCATGGAAGTCGCGACAGTGCCACAATCGCCAACGCGCCTCCGGTGAGGCTGCCGGTGACGATGGCCAACAGGCCGGTGGCACCGACAGCGCGTTCGCAGCGCCAGCCGCAGTAGGCGACGATGACGAGGTTGCCGAGCAGGTGGACGAAGCTTTCGTGCAGGAGCACCGCGGTCCAGGGCGACCACCACGCCCCGTCGACGAGCGTGGGCTCCCACCCCACACTGAGCAGCCGCAGCAGGTTGGGGTCCGCGGTGAGCACGTCGCCGCACCAGAACTGGGCGCCGGCGGCCAAGATCAGCACGCCGACGACAATCGCTGTGGCCCACGCCCGTCCGGGTCGCAAGAGTCTCGCGGCGAGCCGCGCGCTCGGAGTGTCGAGCGCGTCACGCAGCGCGACGATGTCGTCGATTCGTCGCCAGAGCTCCCCAGTCCAAGGGGGGTGGTGCAGCTCGGCGTCGGGTAGGACTTCGGCGCGCCGCACCGCCTCCTCAAGCTCGACGATGTCGATCAGCGAGACCTCGCCGTCTACACGCAGCTCGGCGCGCGTACCCATGCGGGACAGTATGCTCAGCCGAGCGTGACGGCGTCGACAATCCCGAGAATCACGCTGTGCAGCGGGTCGGTGTCCTTGCCCAGGATCTGCCGAGCGGTGTTCCCCTCCCGGGCACACAAGACGAGATCGCCAACGCCGGCCTGGACGCTGTCGACGCTGAGGAACGACCGCCCCAGGGGCGTTTCTCCGTCGCCGCGCACCGGTTGAACGATGAGCACCGCTTTGCCGTCAAAACATGGGTGCTTGACGGTCGCGACGCTGTTGCCGATGACGCGAGCAAGGATCATCGTGGGCTCCGCAGGTACTTCGCGTCGCTCCAGGCGTGGTCCACGATGCGCACGACCGCCACGTCCACGGGCGAGTAGGTGTCCGGCAAGGCCAGCGCGGCCTCGCGCCCGGTCGTCCACTCGACCAGCTCGCCGGGCCCCGCCTGCAACGGGTCCGCAGCTACGATGGCATCGCCATCCTCGACGCCGTTTTCGTCTTGGGGCTGGATGAGGAGCAGGCGCACGCCCACGAGCGACTCGTGTTTGACGGTCGCGACGACGGTGCCGAGCACTCTGGCGAGCTGCATCAGGGGCTCCCGAAGGGGGTGCGGCGCAGGACCCAAGGCAAGAACTCCGCGTGCGCCCGCGGGATCACCTGCGTATCCACCAACCGGCCACGGTGCCCGAGAAGCTCGCGACCGCACTGCACGGCCGCCTCGACCGCGTCTTGCGCGCCGGTGACGACGTAGTAGGCCTTCCCGCCCAGTCCGCCCGTGACTCGAAGGCCCGCGAGGAACACATCGGCCTCCTTGGCGGAGCGGTCGGCGGCTTCGATCACCGACGAGACGGCCGTCCCCTCTACGACGCCGACGCAGTCAGGGTTTCGGAGCTCTTCCTGTCCGGAGAGGCAAGCCCAGACCCGGGGGTGGGCGAGGGGGAGCAGCAGCCGGTCCAGGAGCACCCCCTCGGCCAGCTGGACGCCCACATCGAAGCTGGCCCGGGTCTCGGCGACGCCGCCGCCGAACAGGATCAGGTACTTCCCGGGTTCGACGAGGTTGGCTTCGATCACCGTGACCGGGGCCTCTTTCACCATCCAGTCGAGCACGCGGTAGCCGCGAGCAACGCTGCCGAGCTCCAGAAGCGCGAGCGCGTCGGCCATTGGCCCTGGACGATGCGCCACGCCTGGACGATACGCCACGCCTAAACGATACGGAAGTGACCGGCGAGCACGCAGCGGCGCTCGCGGGTGAAGTTCCGCGCGGTGGTGAGGCCTTCGCCGGTGGGGTAGGCGATGGTGAAGCTGGTGTAGCCTTCGCCGGTAAAGCCGAGGCCCGCGTAGTTCGGGGCGTTCTTCACGAAGATCGACACGTTGCTGACCCGCGCCATTCGGTGCAGATTGTCGATGTTCTTGCTGTACATCGAGGCGGTGTGGCCGAATCCGTGCTCGGCGCGCACGGCCATGTCGATCGCCTCGTGCACATCCTTGGTGCGGACGATCGCCATGATCGGCATCAGCAGTTCCAGCTGCACGAACGGATGGTCGAAGGGCACTTCGCAGATGATCAGTCGAGGATCGCCGACGAAGGGAACGTCGATCTGCTTGAGGTACTCGCTGGCGTTCTTGCCAACCCACTTGGTGACCGTGTGGTCCCGCTCGGCGTTGAGGATGAGCCGTTCAAGCCGGGTGACCTGGTGATTTCGCAACAGAACGGCCCCGTGGCCGACCAGGCTGTCGATGAGCTTGTCGGCGACCTTGTCCACCACGAAGGTCTCTTTCTCGTCGCAGCAGATCACGTTGTTGTCGAAGCTGCAGCCGGCGATGATGCCGCGCGCGGCCTGGTCGATGTCAGCGGCGTCGTCAACGACGACCGGGGGGTTGCCGGGGCCGCCACAGATCGCCTTCTTCCCCGCATTCATCGCCGCCTTTACCACTGCGGGACCGCCCGTGACCACGTTGAGCCGGATTCCCTTGTAGCGGAGCAGCTCGTTGGCTGACTCGATCGTCGGCGACTCGATGACCGTCATGATGTTGTCGGGGCCGCCGACCTCGATCGACGCGCGGTTGATGAGGTCGATGACGAAGGCGCTGACTCCGCGCGCGCCCGGGTGGGTGTTGAACACCACCGTATTGCCGCCCGACACCATCCCGATCCCGTTGCACAAGATCGTCTCAGTGGGGTTGGTTGACGGGGTGATCGCCGCGATGACCCCGTAAGGAGCCCGCTCGATGAGGGTGAGTCCGTCGTCACCGGTATAGGCAATCGGCTCGAGGATCTCCGGACCTGGGGTCTTGTAGATGACCAGCAGGTTCTTCTTGATCTTGTCCTCGACGCGGCCCAGCCCCGTCTCTTCGACGGCGAACGTGGCCAGCGAGCGGACGTCTTCGGCGGTGCGCTTGCGAACGTTCGCGATGATCTCCCGGCGCTTTTCCAGCGGCAACGCGGCGAGGAGTCGCTGCGATGCGTCGGCCGCGCCTACGGCCTCGGACACCGTCTTGTAGCAGCCGTGCCCCTTCTTGGGAGGCTCAGTCCGCGCGGGGGCGGCATTGCCGGACTTGATGCGGTCCAGCACCTGCGACACGATGGTTTCGAGCTGGTCGCGCTCCACTATGGTCTCCCTAGCTCGAGGTGGACTTGTCGTAGAGCACCTTGCCGCCGGCATCGCCCCCGTTGACGACCACCGTGTCGACGATCGCCATGATCACCGCGTCAACCGGCCGCGAGTCGGTGGCCTTGGTCTGCCGAGCGGAGGAGCCGGAGGCGTAGAGCACCACCTCACCCACGCCGGCGCCCATGGCATCCGCCGCGACGACGAACGCGTCCTTTCCCTTCATGTCCAGGGACAGGTCTTGTACGAGGTAGAGGCGTAGCCCCTCCAACTTCTCGTCCTTGCGGGTGCTGACGACGGTCCCGACGACCTTGCCGAGCTTCATCGGTCGTTACTTCTTGTCGCCCTGGCGGCCGAGCGGGAGCACCTGATCGATGTTCTCGTGCGGGCGGGGGATGACGTGCACGGCGACGAGCTCGCCAACGCGTTGGGCCTGGCGCGCGCCGGCCTCGGTGGCGGCCTTTACCGCCGCCACATCGCCGCGGACGATCGCGGTGACGTAGCCACCGCCGATCTTCTCGAAGCCGACGAGTTCGACGCGTGCGGCCTTGAGCATCGCGTCGGCCGCTTCGACCATTGCAATGAAACCCTTGGTCTCGATCATTCCGAGCGCGTCTGACATCTGAAACTCCTGTGCCGGTGTACTGGGGAAGAAAGACTAGTCTATTTGGTCTTGCAGGCGTCGATCGCCGCGATGGCGGCCGCCGCTGCGCTGTCGATTTCGGCCTCGGAGCCCGCCATCCACAAACGGCCGAAGGCGCCGTAGGGCTGGAGGTTCACGAGATTGACGTTCGCGGCCTTCTCGGCCTCGTTTGCGGCCAGAACGATCCAGGCCGCGGGTTCGGTCTCAAGGATGAACAGGCTTTGGCCGGGGATGAGCATCATGCCCTGGCGGTTGCGATTGATGAGCTGCGCCTGATAGGCGTGCACCGCGCGGATGACCTGGTTCGACGTCACCTTCGGCGCGATGTACTGGTCCTCTCGAAGCGAGAGGAAACGAAGCACCGCATCGCCGGCCGACCGCACCTCGCCCTTGTCGTCGTGGTGGAGCTCGAGCAAACCGAACGCTCGCTCGACCACCTGCACGGCGGGGATGGCGCGAGTCGCCTTCAGCGCCACGTCGGTCACGCGGTTGATGATCATGCCCGGCGCCGTCTCGATCCAGATGCTCGCTTGGCCAGCGAGCGGCAGAAACCCCTTTGCGGTGGTGCCGGTGAAGGCGGCCAACTGCGGTTGGAGGCTGTCGAGGAAGACGTAGCTGCGAAGCGTGACCGACACGCGGACTCCTAACCTTGGGCGGGCCGGATGTAGCCCATCTCGGGGGGGCGTGTCAACGACAGCGATGTCGGTTACCGAGGCGGGCCGCCAAAGGATCCCCATGCGCTTGCTTCCCGCCCTCCTGAGTCTCCTCTTCGTCGGTGGTTGTCCTGATCCCACCGCCCCTGCGGATGGTGAGGTGCCCGGCGGCCCCGGCGGTGGTCCGGGCGGCCCCGGCGGCGCCGGCGGCCCTCCCCCTGGCGAGGGTGGTGGTGGTGGCGGCGGTGGTTCAGGTCCGCCCCCGGCAACGCAGAAGTTCGAGGTCACCGCCGGCGAGGGCGTGAAGCTCTCCGGAACGATCAGCTACGCGGGCAGCAAGGCTGGCGCGATTCACATCGACTTCCTCCGTCCCGGCGACAACGGTAGCTTCCCGGTCCTCCTCGATTCGCTGACGGTGGAAAAGGCCGGACCATGGGAAGTCGAGGCGCCCAAGGGGCTCGGAAAGATCGGCGTGGTCGGGTACGTCGACGTTGCGGGGGATGGTCCCAACGATGGCGACCCCGCGGCACGCGTCCCCGGGCTGGTCGACGTTGGCTTGGACGCCGTCACCGGCCTCGATCTCGCCCTGTCAGACACGCCCGACCTGGGCGACTTCACCCCTGGAAAGGGGGAGAAGGGCCCGCCGCCGGGTGCTCCGGGTGTCGAGGGTGCTGCGGCCCCGGGGGGTGCTCCTCCGGCCGGCGGCGCTCCTCCAGCCGATGGCGCGCCGCCAGCGGGTGGGGCCCCGCCGCCGGGTGCGCCGATTGACGCGACCGCTCCCCCGGCGGGGGCGGTGCCTCCGGGCGGCGCGCCGCCGCCGGCGGGGACGCCCCCGGGTTAGTCACCCATGCCGCCGATGGCGACTCACCGATCCACGAAACTGCCGGGCGTCGGCTTGGGTCCCGCTGGGTTGGGGAGAGGGACGCGTCCCCGCGCGTTACCGAACGCGCAGGGCGCCGTAGGCCGGAAAGCGCAGCTTGCAGGCCGAAGGGCACGGCCCGGTAGGGGAAGGGGCGGCGTCGCCCCTTCCCCTGTTGGGGCTTAGTCGATGGGCGGCTTCGCCGGCCTGTTCGGCGCTCCGTCCTCGTCGACGTTGCGTCGGATGGCGCGCGTTTTGGATGCCCGCGGTCCCGCCGCACGGTGGGAGCTTGCAGAGGGTGGCGCCGCCTTCGTGGTCGCCGCCAGCGGTGTTCCAGGGCCGGGCAGTCCCGTCGGGAGCGCCGAGGGCGTGTTGGTCGCGGTCGACGGTCCGGTGCCGGGGCTCAAGGCCCTGGCCGCCGAGATGGAGCTCGAGGCCGACGCCGAGGTGGGCGTGGTCCTGGCGAGACTCGTGGCGCGTACAGGATTTTCGCGTGCGTTCGCGCGCTTGCCCGGCGACGTGTCGCTGGCCGCGTGGGACGTCACCGCCGCGCGCGGGTGGCTGGCGCGCGACCGAGCGGGGGCGCGAGCGCTCCGGTGGGCGCGTGTCGAAGGTGGAATCGCCTTTTGCACGGATCCGCGCGGGCTCCTGGTGGCCGGACTCATCGAGCCGGGCCGCGAGGCGGGGGGGCTGGCCGCTGGTCAGGTGATGGAGGTGTGCGGGGACGTGGTCTCCCCCGGGGCCGTGCCCCTCGCGCCGGTGCATCCGCGCGGGTCGGCAGGAAACTTCGACCGCTGGACCCGCTCGCTCCGCTTCGGTCTGGACCTGGCTTACGCAACGCGGGTGCGCTCCTGCCAACCGCACGCCATCGCGCTTTCAGGAGGCGCGGCCTCCGCCGCCCTCGTCGCCGTGCGGCCGCGGGAGGCCGGCCCTAGCGTGGCGCTGACACTGCGGGGGCCGCGGGGCATCGAACCGGGCGTGCACGCGCTCGCCGCGGCCGCCGGAGTCCGTCTGGTGGAGGTCGCCTGGGACGCCGACGTGCTCGCGAGCTTGATGGAGGAGGTCGCACCCGCCGCGGCGTGGGCCCGCCCCGAAGCGTGGGCGTGGGCGGCGTTGGCGCGCGCGGCCTGGCGGGAGGGGGCGCTCGGGATGGTCACGGGAGTGGGCGCCGGCCACGGCTTCGACCCACCGGTGATGGGACGACTCTCGGGGTTGGTTGGCCGGTGGGCTCGGGAAGTTACGCCCGAAGAGGAGCGCGCCCGCACCGCGCGGGGGCTGCTCCTCCCGGAGGTGGAGCTCGCCGATCTGGATGCGGGCTGCGCCAGCTTCGGACTCGACGCCATCGCGCCGTTCGCCGATCCGGCGGTGCTCGGGGTGGCATGCGCCGTGCCGGCGGGCGCGCACCATGCTGGGGGGCGCCGGGCGCTGCTCGTGGCGGTGGCCCGCGCTGGCGGTGTCGACCGCGCGTCGAGGGCGCCGGAACCGTGGCTGGTGCTGTCCAAGGGGCTCCTTCCGGGTCTGCCAGACGAGCCGGTGGCCATGCGCCGCTCCTTCGCCGAGCACATGGGGGCCCGGGGCCTCCTTGCCCCAACGGGATAGCCCCGCGCCCATGGGCCTCCGAGACGTCCTTCGTAAGCTCCCCGCGCCCGCGCAGGAGGCCCTCCGTGACCGGGCGTACCCGCGTCTGCTCCCCGAAGGCGAGACGGCCCCGGAATGGCATCTCCAGTCGTGGGACGACAGTTGGCACCGGCATGGTCGCCACTGGTCCATCCTCGCGTTTGTCGCGGACCTCGACGACGAAGCGGACCGCGGCCAGTTGCGCGCACTGGAGGCTCACCAGGGCGATTTCGCTCGGCTCAACGTGCGGGTCTTTGGAATCAACCCCGCCGAAGGGCCGGCTCAGTCGGTGAAGGCCAAGGAGCTTGGGCTCAGTTTCCCGATGTTGACCGACCGGGGCGGTTCGGTGGCCAGAATGTTCGGCGCGTCGCTCCAGCTTCCGCTGCGCCCGCTGTCGCTCTCGGCGCTCTACCTGGTGAATCCTGACCGGAAGGTGCGGTTGTCGAACCGGGGGCGGCCGAGTGTCGAGGCGGTGATCCGATCGGTCGAGGCGCTGCAGCGGGCGACGAGGACCGGGGCGTAGGCCCCAGCGATCAGTCGTCCCCCCAGCTCCAACCCCAAGAAAACGCAGCCAGCAAGACCGCGATCTTCACCCAGCGCGCCGCGCTGGCCAGGACGAAAAGCGCGAAGGGCAGCCCGTGTACTCCGGCGCCGAGGGTGGCCAGGCCGAAGGGCAGCGGCAGAAGCGCGCCGAGGAGCACGGCACGAATCCCCCATCGATCGAGCGCCGCCGAGGTGCCCGTAGCATGAAGGACCCGGCGGAGCGGACTGAAGCCTTGACCGGCGCGACCGAACAGCCAGCCGAGCACGCTCGCCAAGCTCGAGCATAGCGCCGTGACGACGTACAGCGAGAGTGTCGGCACGCCCGCGGCGATTCCGACCAACAGGCCCGGCTGGAAGCCGAGACCCGGGAACGGATCACCGACGAGCACGATGAGCCCGACCCCCCACAGACCTCGCTCGGCCACGAACGCCATCGCCGCCGCCTCGAGGGGCGCGCGCAGCCACAGGCCTAGGAGCCCGATGCCCGCCATGATGACTGCCGTGGCGACGAGCAGCCGCCGCGCGATGGTCAGCCCGCTCATCTGCTCGAAGCTGCTGGTGATGTCGGGCATGTGCGCGTGGTCTAACCCGGCTGGCGGCGTGCTACCCTGGATGTCGTGAGCACTCAGACCCCCACCGCGCCAGCGGCCGATCCGCTCGTCGGCGTGCTGGTCGCAGGGAAATATCGCGTTCTCGGGCTCGTTGCCCGCGGCGGGATGGGGCGAATATACCGCGCGGAGCAGCTGCCGCTCGGTCGCGAAGTTGCCCTGAAGATCCTGACTCGGCCGCTACTGGGGTCGGACCACGACGACTCGGCGCTGGAAAAGCGCTTTCTGCTGGAGGCCGCAACCTGTGCAAGATTGAAGCACCAGAACACGGTGAATGTCTTCGACTATGGCGCCTTGGATGTCGCCGGCGATCCCACCTTCTACATGGTGATGGAACTGGTGCATGGGCGGACGCTTGCCCAGGCGATTCGGCAGGACGGGCCCTTCCCCGCGGTGCGTGCCGCGCGCGTCGCGTTCGAGATCGCGCGTTCGCTGCGCGAGGCCCACGGCGCCGGTGTCGTGCATCGCGACCTGAAACCGTCCAACGTCATGCTGGTGGAGACGGACGAGGGGGAGTCGGTCAAGGTCTTGGACTTCGGGGTGGCCAAGGTCATGACTGCCGGGACGGAGGTGTTGACGACCGACGGCAGTTTTGTAGGTTCACCCAGGTATACCGCCCCAGAGCAGGTGCGCCAGGAGTCCGTGGATGGTCGCGCGGACCTTTACGCCCTCGGCGTAGTGCTCTGGGAGATGCTGACGGGAGCGGCGCCGTTTTCCTCTGCAGAGCCCATTCGCACATTGATGATGCACCTCAACGATCCGCTCCCGCCCTTCGCTCCGGTCCATCCAGTGCCCCAGGCCCTGGAGTCGGTGGTGCGGCGGCTGTTGGAAAAGTCCCCTGCCGATCGTTACCCCGACGCCGATACCGTCGTGCTCACGCTTCGGTCCTTGCGCGGGTCGGCGGCGGTTGACAGCGTCGTCGAACTGGTCGCTTTCGATGCGGTCACGCAGCCCACGGGGGCCTTCCCCCTGCAGCCATCCTCGGGCGCGGTGGCCCCGATGGCGGTGGTGGCCTTGGGGATCGGCGCCGCGCTCGTGATGCTGGTGGTGACGGTCGCAGGGGCAGGATGGTGGGTGTCGCGACCGCGTGCGACCTCCGGGAACGCCGATGGCCCCGCACTCGCAGAGGCCATCGACGCCATGGCGGTGGATGGTGCGCAGGCGGCGCCGCCAACGCGCAGCGGGGTGCCCCCGGCGGGCGAGGATGAGGTCGTGATCGACGCGGACCCGGGGCCGGCCGAGGTGTGGATCGGCGGAAAGAAGGCCGGGGACACCCCCTATCTGCTGCGCTACGACGCTTCCGCAGCCGTCGCGACGCCCATCGAGGTCGAGGTGCGCCGTGCTGGCTTCCGGGGATCGCCGCTGTCCATTGCGGGGCCTGACGACGACGGGGTCATCCGCGCTACGTTGCAGAAACGGGTCGAGGCGCCGCGTCGTCCCGAGAAGTCGCCGTCCGGGCAGGACGACATCCGCTTGGAGAGGTGAGCCATCGCCGCGATTATTGCCCTCATCGTCTCGGTTGGGTTCGCTGCCGAGCCTACGCTCGATCTGGGCGAAGAGGCCGATCTCCACTTCGAGATGGGGGTGGCCGCGTACCGCCGTCGCGACTACCTCGGCGCGCTCGAACACCTGCTGCTGTCCAACCGCCTTGCGCCCAACCGCAACGTCGTGTTCAACGTCGCGCGGGCCTACGAGCAACTTGGTCGCTACCCGGAGGCGTTCCGTCACTACACCGACTATCGTGCCGTGGAAACGGACCCCGCACGGCAGAAGGCGGCGGATGAGGCGCTCGTGCGGATTCGGCCGTCAGTCGCGCTGGTGCTGGTCGAATCCGACCCGCCGGGCGCCCAGATATTCGTCGATCGTGTCGATCTCGGTGCGCGCGGTCAGACGCCGCGCGTGCTGGCTCTGGACCCAGGGGAGCACACCATCCTGTTGGCGCGCGAGAACTTCTACGAGGCCCGTGCCACCAACATCGCAGCGGTAGTGGGCAAACAGGGTCGCGTCGCGCTTTCGATGGAGGCGATCCTCGGCACGGTCGCGCTGACTGGCCGTCCGGAGGGCGCCACGGTTCGGGTGGACGCGGAAGATGGCGCGGTGGTTGGCCAGCTCCCCTCCGCGCTGCGGTTGTCCCCCGGCCCTCACATGCTCATCGTGTCGGCGCCAGGCTACCGAAGCGCCCGCCAGCTGATCCAGGTTGCCGCCGAAAGCGAGGTCCCGGCCGTGGTGGAGCTGCCGCTCATCACCGGCACGCTGCTGGTCGACGCGATCGAGAAGGGCGCGCTCATCGAGATTGACGGTGTTGCCGCTGGATTCACCCCGTCCGTGTTGCCGTCGGTGCCCGCGGGAAAGCACACGCTGCGCGTCAGCCTCCCCGGCTATCGGGCGTGGGAAAAGTCGGTCGAGATCGAGGCGGACGGTCGCGTCAGCGTGGAAGCGGCGCTCCGTCCGCTGCAGGAGGTCACCGCCGCCAGTCGGCAGACGCAGCTCGTGGAAGATGCGCCGGCGAGTGTCAGCATCATCTCGGCCGAGGAGATCCGCGCCTTCGGATACCAGACCTTGTATGAGGCCTTGGGGGGAACGCGCGGCATCTACCAGTCCAACGACCGCGTGTACGAGTACCTCGGCGTGCGGGGGTTCAGCCGAACCGGGGACTACGGAAATCGACTCTTGAGCACCTACGACGGCCATTCCCTCAATGACGATCAGCTCGGAGCGTCCTACGTCGGCACGGACCTGATGCCCGATCTCGCTGATGTCGAGAGAATCGAGGTGGTCCGCGGACCTGGCTCCGCTCTCTACGGGTCAAACGCTTTCTTCGGCGTGGTCAACGTGGTCACGAGGGAACGTGAGAGCACGCGGCCCTCGCACGTCTCGGTGGCGGCGGGCGCTCCCGGTTTTGGGCGGGCGCGCGCGAGTGCCTCGGGTGTCGCCGGCAAATCCGGCGGTTGGTGGTTGTCGGCCGATGGGTTTTTCGGTCAGGGTGACCCGCCCGAGTTGGAGCCGCCGTGGCAGGTCAGCCGGGCCGAGCGCGCCGACTACGACGAGTCGGCCGGCGCGGGCGCTCGCGGCAAGATCTGGTCCGGGCCGTGGACCGGAGTGGCCTACGCCAACTACCGCGACAAGCGCGTGCCCACCGGGGCGTTCGGCACGGTCGTCGGCGATCCACGGGCCCGCAGCGTGGACGGACGCGCGTTCGGGGAACTGCGCTTCGAGCCCGAGCTGGGCGCGACGGGTCAGCTGTTCACTCGCGTTTACGTGGACCGCTACGACTTTGCCGGCGCCTACCCCTACGACGAGGGCGACGACCTGAAATACCTGCTGCGCGACTCCTGGCACGGGACGTGGTTGGGGGCCGAGGCCCGCGGCGTGGGGTCCGTCCTTCCCTGGTTGCGGGTGACGGGGGGGCTCGCCGGCGAAGCGCGGGTACAGGCCGATCTCCGCGGCGAAGAAGACGGCGAGGCGTACTTGGACGCATCGATGCCGGCACAGTCCGCCGCGGTGTACGCGGTGGTGGACGCCGATGCGGGCACAGCACTCACGGCCTCGTTGGGCGCGCGCCTGGACTACTTCAGCACCGTCGGGCCCACCGTGAACCCTCGCGCGGCGCTGATCTTGAGGCCGGCGAGCAATCATACGGTCAAGTTGCTGGGAGGCCGGGCCTTTCGCGCGCCGTCCCCGTACGAGCTCGCGTACAACGACAACGGGGTCACCCAGGTCGCCGCGTCATCCTTGCAGCCGGAGACGATCTTGACCGGCGAGATCGAGTACACCCTGCGCGTCGGCGAGGTCGGCAGCGCGGTGCTCTCGGTCTACTACGATCAGATCGATTCGCTGATCTCGTTGGTCGAGCGTGACGACGGGCTCCTCGTCTACCAGAACGAATCGGGCGTCGTTCAGACCGGGGGGGCCGAGTTCGAGTTGCGTCGCGACTGGCGTGCGGGCTGGATGGTGGCGCTGACCCAGTCGGTGCAGCGGGCGCGCTCCGGCGATCTCTTTGTCGGCGAGGCGCTCACCAACAGTCCCGAGTACCTGGCGGCGCTGAAGGCCGCCGCGCCGCTCATCCCCGGTCAGGTCCGTGGCGCCACCCGGCTGGCGTTCGAGACCGGACGGGTGGTGGGCGGGGGCTCGGAAGACACGACGCCGGCGCTGTTTTGGGATGTCACCCTCACCGGAGCGGTCCCCAGCTTGCGTCTGGACTGGACGCTCGGCGCCCGAAACCTTCTGGACTGGACGGTCGCGTGGCCGGCCGGGGACGATGGCTGGCAGTCGACGGTGCTCCAGCCGGGGCGCTCGTTCACTCTTGAGATGACGGTGGCGCTGTGAGCGAGGCGCCATCGGGCCGATCGCTCCCTCTGGCTGCCGCGCTGCGCGCGGCGGCGCGCCGACTGTTGGAGCGCCTCCTGGTGCGACTCGTGCCCGCCCATCGCCAGAACGCCAGCGGGAACAACCAGTCCCAACGCTGACGGGCCGAGAGTGGCCAAACCGACGCCCGCCCGCTACCTGAGCGCGGCGACTCTGCGCGGAGGTCGGTTGGTGCTGTTCCTGGCTTCGTTCGCCCATGCGGCGGGTTACTCGCTCGATGTCGAAATGGCACGTACGGGCTTCTCTTTGGCGCCACCCGGCCTTGACGCGCCGGAGGTCCAGAAGCGCGGGCACGTGCGGGCCGGCATCCTGGTCCAGTACGAACTCAACCCGCTGGTGCTGGTGGTCGACGAGGTGGAGGCAGGGGCGGTCGTGGCCAATCGCTTCGACATCCAACTCGGGGCTTCGATCGACGTCTCTCGCAAGTTGGCGGTACGCGCCACCCTGCCGATGGCCGCCAATTTCGGCAGTGGAATCGACGCGCTGGCCGCCGACGGGTTCGGCGCGCGCGACCTCAGCGCCGGCGTTCGCTACGAAATCCTTGCAAACAAGACCATGGCGCTGGGCGCCCACGGCGACCTGCTGGTGCCCATCTCCACCGCCAACAGCTACCTCGGCGAGGTCAGCCCGCGTTTCGCGCCCGGCGTCTCCTTCGCCGCCAAGCCGGGCGATCTGCGCGTGGCTGCCGACGTTGGCTTCATGCTGCGGGGGCCGATCACGACGCAGCAGACCCTGAGCGCTGGGCAGGAGCTCACCGCGGCGGTCGACGTCAGCTACAGCATCCTCAAGGACCTCGTCACCCCACACATTTTCATGCTCACCCGGATCGGACTGACCGACCCGGGCGAGGCGAGCTTCCCGGTCGAGTTGCTCGGCGGGGCCCAGGTCAAGGTGAACAAGGAGTGGTACGTCGACGTCTACGGCGGGCGCGGCCTTACTGCCGGATACGGGGCGACCGATGCCCGAATCATCGCCGGCGTCACGTTCAATCGTATGCCGAAGGAAGAAAAGGTCCTCGACACTGGCCCGGTCACGGTCTTCGACGCCAAGGTCACCGACGCCGAGCTCGACAAGATCATCGAGGAGCCGGACCCCGAGCCCGAGCCCGTCCAGAAGGAGCTCGCGGTCGTCACGCAGAAAGAGATCGTCATCCGCGATCCCATCCAGTTCGAGGTTGGCAACGAGAAGATCCTCGCCGCCAGCCAACCCACCCTGGACTTCGTCGCCAAGCTGATGTCCGAGAACGCGGACATCGCCGGGCTCATCATCGAAGGGCACGCCTCGGGTGAGGGCAGCTTCGAGTACAACTACGAGCTGTCGCGCAAACGTTCCGAGGCCATCTTCCGCGAGCTGATCGAAAGCGGTGTGAGCCCCAGCCGGCTCAGCTACCGTAGTTGGGGGGAGGTGCTGCCGGTCAAAGAAGGCGATGACGCGGCCAACCGGCGCGTGGTGTTCACGATCGGGCGCCGACTCGGCCCTGGAGAGCCCAATGCGGGCTGGGACACCGCGATCAAGCTGCCGTGGAACGGGGAGGCGCGCTCGATTCCGGGGCCGTCGCTGCCGCCGCCGCCTGAGACGACCGAAAAGAAGATCGAGCTCAACGAGGAGGAAGGAAAGTGAGCCTCATTCTACTTTTCGCTGCGGCGCTGGCCGACGAATGCGAAAACCTGCTTTCGCAGGACATCAACTGCAACAACGTCGACGTTGACGACGACCTGCCCGTCGATCTCGGCGATCCGGTGTGCCTCGCCAACGTCGACAGCTTCGGCGACCCCTACGAGTCGGCCGACTACTACTACGATTACTACAGCTACAAGTGCAGTTATCTTCTGATCGACCTCGACGTCGATCTCGACGGCTTCTCGGCGGGCGCCCGGGACTTCCCCGAGGGGTCGCCCTTTCCGGACATCACCGTCACGCTGGCGTGCGACAACTGCCCGACGACGTTCAACGACGACCAGGCCGACGCCGACTGTGACTACATCGGCGACGCGTGCGACGACTGCATCGACGTGGAGAATCACGAGCAGACCAACAGCGACGCCGACCTGCTCGGCGACGCCTGCGACAACTGCCCCTACGCCGACAACGAAGATCAGCTCGATGACGACGGCGACGGCGCTGGTGACGCCTGCGACAACTGCGTGGAGCCCAACAACCAGGACGACCTGGACAACGACGGCCTGGGCGACGACTGCGACAACTGCCCCAACGTCGCCAACGTCGAGCAGACCGACGTCGACGGCGACGCCGGGCAGAACGGCGGGGACGCTTGTGACCTGTGTCCCGAGCTGCCCTCGGCCCAGGAAGACCTCGACGTCGACGGTGTCGGTGACGACTGCGACAACTGCCCCGACGACTACAACCGCGATCAGGCGGACAGCGATGTGGACGGGGTGGGCGACGCCTGCGACAGTTGCCCGGCAGTCCCGGAAGCCAACAACGTCGACAGCGACAAAGACGGCATCGGCGACGCGTGCGACATCTGCAAGACCGTGTCCGACAAGGCCCAACTCGACGCAGACGCCGACGGTGTCGGTGATTCCTGCGACCTGTGTCCCGATCTCGTCGATGCCGAGAACCTCGACTCCGACGGCGACGTGGTGGGCGACGCCTGCGACGTGTGCCCGCTGGTCGCCGATGCCGAGCAAGGCGACAGCGATGCCGACGGCAAGGGCGATCTCTGCGACTTCGACTCGCTCGTCGGCGGCGGGGGTTCGTGCGGCTTGGGACTGAGCGCGGGCGGGGTGGCGGTGGGCTTGGCGGCAGCCGCCGCGGCGCGCCGTCGTCGTCAGCTCCGGTAGCGCCAGAAGGCCCACGTGATGCGGGCTCCCGCCCGGAGTGTGCCGCGCACGGTGCCGCTGATCTTGCTCTGGCCCACGCGCACGCGGCAGTGCACGGGAACCTCCACCACACGCAGCCCGGCGCCGAGCGCCTTGAGCTGCATCTCGACGTTCCAGCCCCACGTGAGGTCGCACATGGCGAGTGCCACCAGGGCGTCGTAGCGGACGGCGCGGAAGGGTCCCATGTCTCGGAAAGCGCGACCAGTGCTCAGTCGCAGCAGCATCGTCGCCCACCGGTTGCCCCAGCGCTGCTGCGGCGGGAGCGCGCCGGGCTCGGCCAGGTGGGTGCGGTCGCCCAGCACCAGGTCGGCGTCGCCGCGTTCGATCGGCGCCAGGAGCGCGGGAAGGTCACCCGGGTCGACGCTCTGGTCGCCGTCCCACACCACGACCACCTCGGGCGGGTCGGCGGCAAGGTGGCGGATTCCGGCCAGGACCGCACCGCCGTAGCCCCGCTGCGACCACGTCACCACCTCGGCACCAGCGGCCTCGGCGATCGCCGCCGAGCGGTCGCGCGAGCCGTTGTCGCAGACGACCACGCGGACGTCGGTGGGCATCGACGCCAACACGCCGGGGAGCGCAAGTTCTTCGTCCAGGACGGGGATCAGGACGGCGAGGCGCACGGAGGGGCGGGTATCTCGGGGCGGGGGCGGCCGCGCCTGCGGCGCGCCGGGCTGTCCCTCCGGCCCGCAGCGGGCCTCCACTCCATCCCTGCCGCGCAGGCCCGTGTTGGTTTCCCATGATAGCACCGCCCAGGTTCGTCTCTCGGGGTGCCCGTGCTCGCTGCCGCCTTCGCCTTTTACGCCGCGGTCGCCTTCGCCGAGGAATCGCCGGTCCGCATCGAGGTCGCGGACGCCCTCGGCACGGCGGGGGCCACCATCGATCTGCCAGTGCACCTGCTGGTGCCGCCGGGCGCCCACGTCTACGCGGACATGGTCGAGATCGAGGTGGTGGACGCCGGCGGGCTCGGGGTGGGCGCACTCGTGGAGCCCCCGGGAAAGCTCGTCGCCGACCCCGCCAATCCGTCCCGGCAGCGGGAGACCTACGAGGCCGGCGACACCGTGCTTTTCCTGCCGCTCACCCTCCCCGCAGGCTCGCCCGGCACCTACACGGTGAAGCTCCTGGCGCGGCACCAGGCCTGTCGCGTCGGGCTCTGCTACCCAGCGCGCGAGGATGCCCTCACCGCCACGGTCTCGGTCGCCGGCCTGTCCCCGGTACCGGGCATCGGCGCCGCCGAGGCGGCCCCCGCCGACGCGCCCGCGGCGCTCTTCACGGCGGCGCGGTCCGCCGATGGCACGGTGGCCATCCACGTCGACCTCCAGGGCGAATGGCACATCAACAAGATGTTTGTCGGCCTCAGCGTCAGCGAGCCCGCTGGCTACACCGTCGGTGAGCTCGTACTCCCTCCCGCCACCCCGAGCGGCAAGGTCGAGGACGGCAGCTTCCGGGAGGACTTCGTCGCCGACTTTACCGTGGTGGCACCGATCTCCGGGCCGGAGGGTGGGGCGACCGTGACCGTCGACTTCGCCTACCAGGCCTGCCAGGGGGTGGCGTTGTGTCGGATGCCGACCGCCGAGGCCGTGAAGGTGCCGGTCGTGGTGCTCCCCGCGGGGCAGGTGGCGACGCTCCCCGACCCCGCCACCCTCGTCGACCCCGCACCAGCGGCGCACACGGCGCCGGTTCTCGCGCCCGCGTCGACCGTTCCCGAGTCGCCCGACGCCTTTGCGGCGGCCGCAGAACGGGGGCTGCTGTTCCTGCTCGTCCTTTGCTTCATGGCCGGCGTAGCGGTGTCGTTCACGCCTTGTGTTTTGCCGATGGTTCCCATCACCATGGCGATCATCGGGGCGCGCGGAGCTACCACCAAGGTGGAGGCGTTCTCGTTGGCGCTGTCCTACACCCTGGGGCAAACGCTGGTCTACACCGGGCTCGGCGTGGTCATGGCGATGACCGGCGGGCTTTTCGGCAGCCAGATGCAGAACCCGTACCTCGTCGGCGGCATCGGGGTGCTCTTCGTGGCGTTGTCGTTGTCGATGTTCGGCTTCTTCGACATTCAGGTGCCGGGCTTCATCCAGAGTCGCGTCTCCGGCTACGAAAAGCGCGGTGGGCACGGCGTGTCGTTCGTGTTCGGCATGATCGGCGGTGTGCTCGCCGGCCCGTGCAGCGGTCCCGTGGTGATCGCCATCCTCAGCAAGATCGCCAGCGAAGGCCAGATCGGCCTGGGCGCCGCGCTCATGGCGGCGTTTTCGACCGGAATGGGGATGATCTTCCTGGTTGCCGGGGTCGCGATCTCGGCGATCCCCAAGCGCGGCGCGTGGATGGCGCTGGTCAAGAAGGGCTTCGGTCCGGTGCTCCTGCTGATGGCCATCTTCTTCACCAAGACCCTGTTCACCGACCTGCAGGTGGCGCTCTTGACGGCCGGGACGCTGCTCGTCACCGGTGTTTTCGCGTGGCCGGACGCCGCGGAGGATGAGGGCTTCTGGGTCTCGCGGGTGCGTCAGCTGTACACGCTCGTCGCGGTTCTGGTGGGGGCGTGGTTACTGGTCGGGTCGCTGATGACGTCCGGCTTCCTGCTCCCACGGATGGGTGCGGTCGCTGGTGGGCCCACTGGCGGCGTCGTGGCGCCGAGCGGTCCCGGCATCAACTGGCTGGCCACGGAAGAGGCGGGGCTGGCAGCCTCCGCCTCGGCGGGCGGCAAGCCCCTGATGATCGACTTCACCGCCGAATGGTGCGCGGCCTGCCACGAAATGGAGAAGCTGACCTACACCCAACCGGGCGTGGTCGCGGCGTCGGAAGGCTTCGTGACGGTGATGATCGATTGCACCGATAAGGCCGATCCCGTCGTGGCCGCAGTGCAGAAGAAGTACGGCGTGATGGGTCTGCCCACGGTGGTCTTCGTCGGCCCGGACGGCTCGATCCTGGAGCGCACCGTCGGATTCGTGGCGGCGCCGGACTTCGAAGCGGTCATGGCACGCGCCAAAGCGAAGGCGCGATGATGCGACGCTTCTCTGACCGCGCTCGCGCCTTGATCGAAGAGTACGGGACGCTGGGGTTGGTGGTGTGGTTCTCCGTCTTCGGGCTGAACCTCGCCGTCGCGGCGGTGGTCATCGAGCTTGGCTTGGACTGGCCCTGGCTGGAGAGCCATGTTGGGAGTGCGAGTACGTTTGCCGGTGCCTACCTCATCGCCAAGCTGCTGATGCCGGCGCGTGTCGCGCTGGTGGCCGCGCTCTTGCCGGTGGCGGTCAAAGTGCGGCGGCGGCTGCTTGGCGAGCCGACGGCCACTTGATCTGGCTCCTGCTCGCATGCGAGCCGGAAGAAGTGCGCGTCGCCCGTTGTCAGGCCCCGCTTATCGAGGTGGTGACGTGGCGAAACGACCGCTACCGCGAGTGGCTGGCTGGCCGCGAGCAGTTCACCCCGACCCAGATGCTCGCCCTCGAGCGCCAGAACGTCGCCTCCGCCGTTGCCCGGATGCGACCCAGCGTCGGCGACTGCGCGTCGACGTGGCGGATGGTCTTGTGGTCGACGCCGGATACGCCGACGGCGCGCCTGCGCGACGAAGCCGTCCGTCAGGTCCTGGGGCTGCCTACCGCCGACTATTCCGCCGTTGCGGTCGGGATCGCGGGGGTCACCACCGACGGGCGGGCTGGGGTGGTGGGCGAGGCGACCGTGCCTGAGTGATACGCGATGCGCAGCCAGCCCCGGTCTACGGAGCGGCTAATTCTGGCGCATCGCCCAAAAGCTGGGCTCAGCCGCCGTTGGATTCGTCGTACGTCGGCGGCTGGTTGACCCAGTTCTTGGAGCCGTCGGGAACGCGCGCCGCCGCGAGGTCGGCGGTCTGGTCGCTGTCCCAGCGCACCGAGTCTGCCGTGACCACCTGATTGTCCTCGGAGTAGCTGAGGAAGACGAAGTCACCCTTGGCGCCGAGCTTGAAGGTGGCGTGGAGCTCGTCCGCCGTCTCCTGTTCGACCTGCTTGTCGCACCACACCACGAGGTACCCTTGGCCCTGGATGCCCTTGCCGGCCGGGAACTGGTACAGCGTGGGCTCACTTTCGGTGTCGGTCAGGTAGAAGCCGTCCAGCTGGAGGATCGTGTCGCTGGGGTTGTACAGCTCCAGCCAGTCGTCGTATTCCCCCGCATTGTCGGTGTTGTAGGCGTCGTTCTTGGCGAGAACCTCGTTGATCACCAGCGGGGGCGCGGTGATCGTGGGGCCGGAGTCACCGCTGGTGTCACCCGAGTCGCCGGTGTCGGGGTCCTCGGTAGTGCAGGCGGCGAGGGCGAAGGCGAGCAGCATGGCGGAATCCTAGTTTGTGGTGCGGAGGCAGCTTAGCACCAGACGCGCTGCTGTAGCACGCCTGACCGTTGGCTGACATTCTGGTCCCGCATCGCTCAGGCGGCCGAAACCCGGTGCTACCATGTCTGCACCTGGGGTTGTCGTGAGCAACAAGAAGACTCGCATCCTCTTCATGAAGTACCATGAAGCGGCCGATCAGCAGCCGCTATCTCAGAAGGCGGCCGAGAAGCTGGGTATCTTCCCGTCGCTCCCGCTTCTGCAGCTCGCCGCCTGGGTCCGAGAGGCTGGCTTCCCGATCGGGTACATCGATCTGCACGCCGAGAATCTCTACCCCAAGGATGCGCACAGCCGCGTCGCCGACTTCCAGCCGGACATCGTGGCGCTCACCGCCAAGACCCTCGGCTGGCCGGCCGTCATCGAAGTGGCGCAGATGGTCAAGGAGTGCTGTCCCAACGCGATCGTGGTGGTCGGTGGCCCGCACCTCAGCATCTACCCCAAGGAGTCGCTGACCTGGGACTGCTTCGATCTGGCCGTCGTGGGCGATGGCGAAGAGACCTTCCTCGACATCTGCGAGGCCGTCGAGGCCGGTGCCAGCTTGGACGACATTCCGGGCACGTGCGTCCGCAAGGGCGGCGAGGTCGTGATGAACGCGACGCGCGCCGTGCCGAAGGACATCGACAAGTACCCGATGCCCGCCTGGGACCTCGTCGACGTCAACCGCTACCACTGCCTGACCCTGCTCAAGCCCTTCGCGACCATGGTCACGACGCGCGGCTGCCCCTGGCACTGTGGCTATTGCAGCCAGGTCTACAGCGACAAGCTCCGCTTCCGCGCGCCCAACCTGGTCGTGGACGAGATGGAGTACCTGGTCAAACAGCACGGGATCCGTGAGATCGTCATGTTCGACGAGACCTTCACCATCGGCAAGAAGCGCATGCGCAAGTTCTCCGAGGAGATCCTGCGTCGCAACCTGAAGGTGAAGTTCAACATCCGCGCCCGGGTCGATACCGTCGATCGGGAGGTGCTGGAGATGCTGAAGGAAGCCGGATTGCGCAGCATCCACATGGGTGTCGAGGCCGGCACCGACCGCGTGCTCAAGATCATGAACAAGCAGATCACGCGCGAGCAGACCGAGCGCGCTTTCCGCATCGCGCGTGAAGTCGGCATCGAGACCCGCGGCTACTTCATGGTCGGCTACTACGACGCCTCGCCACAGGACATCGAGGAGATGATCAACTTCTCCGCCAGTCTTGGCCTGGACTGGGCCAGCTACTCCGTTGCTACCGCGCTTCCCGCGACGGACCTGTACCGGATCGCTCAGGAACGCGGCTACGTGGACGGCGACTTCTGGCGTCGCTACACCATCAACGGTGGTGGCCCGATTCCTCAGCTCGAAACCGAGACCTTCACCGCTGAGCGCCTGCGTCAGTACCGCACCAAGGCCTACCTCAACTTCTACATGCGGCCCGACCTCATCCGTCGCAAGCTCAGCAAGTCCGAAGGCCGGGAAGAGCTCATGGAGATGCTGGGCGGCGTCACCGTGCTCAGCGAAATCGTGAAGAGCACCCTGACCAAGGCCATTCCCAGCGTCGGTATTGGGAAGTGGGGGACGGTCTAGGCTTGGTGCTCACCCGCATCTTGCGCCCGCCGTTGCTCGCCGTCCTTTTCGCAGCGACCGCCAGTGCCCAAGAGGCGCCGGGCGTCACGCTCGACGGCAACACGCTCGTCTTGCCGAGCCCGATCCGCTTTGAGACAGGCAGCGCCGCCCTCACCGCAGAGAGCGATCCTGCCCTGGCGGCGGCGGCGGCGTGGCTCGCTGGGAAAACCTCGGTCACCCTGGTCCGCGTCGAAGGCCACACCAGCGCCGAGGGCTCGTCTGCGTTCAATCAGAAGCTCAGCGAAGCGCGCGCGCTCGCGGTCGCCCGTGCGCTCGCTTCGCGTGGGGTGGACTGCCACCGGCTGATCGCGGTGGGCTTCGGCGAGACCAAGCCGATCGCCGCCAACGACACACCGGAGGGTCGTGCGGCCAACCCCAGGATCGAGGTGGTCAACGCCATGCTCAGGGGGCTCGCGATCGGCGGGATGCCTGCGGACGGCGGCGGTGTCGTGGCTGGAGATGTGTGCGCCGCTCCGGGGTGAGCGCCGTCGTTGCCCCCCTACCTCCCCGATCTCCCCGCCACAAAACTCGCGCTCCCCCCGATCCCCACCCGCGCGCCGATCGCATCGACGCTGGTGAGCGCCTGGGCCAACGGCAGCGCCACCGCCGCGTAGAACTTCTGGTATCGACTGGCAGTTTGCCGAGGAAGTTCGCCGCTGTGCGTCGGCGTCCCCGCCGCGTCGCGCGCGCCCCCCCGGTGGCGGAGCTTGCCCAACCAAGGCATCAGGCGATGGTCGTGAAGGGGCTGTAACCACACGTTGAAGCTACGCACTTCGAGCACGTCGAAGCCGCAGGACTCCAGGCGGGTGCGCATCTGGAGGCGCGTCGGCAGGCGTTCGTGGTAGTGGCCGACGCTGGCCTGGCGGGCGGCGAAGTCGGCGGGGTCGCGGCTACGCTGCCAGCCGTCGAAGCTCCAGCCGATGTCCGCGACCGGCAGGTGGCACACCAGACGCCCTCCCGGACGGAGGACGCGCGCCGCCTCGCGCAGCGCTGCGAGCATGTCGCTGACGTGCTCGTAGACGTCGAAGGCCACCAGGCCATCGAAGCTGGCATCGCCGAAGGGGAGCGCCTCCGCGGTGCCGACCGTCCACGTGGTAGCCGAGTCGCGCGCCGCCGCGAGGCGGTTGTGGGCGTCGACCCATACGGGCGAGACGTCGATCCCGTGTCCGACCACCTGATGATGGCGCTCCAGGTACGGCAGGGCGCCGGAACGATGGCCGCCGACCTCCAGCACCCGCGCGCGCGGCGTCAACTCCATCGCCTGGAGCAGCCCCCGTTGGTGCAAAAGCGTGAGGTTGTGCGGGTGGTCGAAGTCGCTCAGCTCGCCGAGCTTCTCGTCGTAGATTCCTGCCTGTCGGGCGGTGTTGGCATCGGTGGTGACCATCACTATTGCAGATAGCCCAGGCCGCGGAGGCGCTCTTCGATGGCCCGGTCGGTGGCGGCGTCGGAGACCCGCGCCTGGCCGGTCCAGCGGGTGGCCTCCGTCCATCGCGGCCGCACCGCGCGTCCCGCAACGACGATGTCGCGCAGGACCACGCCGTCCACGTCGTCGGGAATCGGGACGTCCATCAGCGCGAGGATGGTCGGAAACACGTCGTTGATCGAGGTGTCCTCGCGCGTTCCCGGCGCGATGTCGGGCCCCCACGCCAGGAAGATCCCGTCCGGCTCGTGGTTCCCGCTGGCCCAGCCACTCGGCTCGAAAACCGCCGACGGGACCTCGCCCTCGGAGTAGTAGAACCACACGCTGTCGTCATGCTCCGCCACCAGCAGGTCGGCTGCGAGCTCGACGTTGGGCCCTTCGTAGAGGTCCTCGCGCCGTCGCGCCGCGCGCACCACGACGTTTCCTTCGGGGTCGCGCATCGCGCACAGGCGTTCCTGCAGGCGCGCGACCAGCGCGTCGTAGTCGGCGGGGTCGACGCTGCCGTGGCGGTCGCGCCCCTTGAGGTTGATGCGGATGGCGTTGGTGCCGTGGCAGAAGGCGCTGGTGTGCTCCCAGTCGATCTCGGCCGCGAAGCGGGACAAAGAGTCGCCAGCGCCAAGCAGGCGTTCGCCACCGATACGGCGCGCGGTGTCGAGGAGCTTTCGCGAGTCCACGCCGGCCCGGGTCAACACACTGCGTACCGCGTGCAACCGGTTCCTAGTTTCACGGCCGCCTTCCTTGAACTTCAGGAAGCCCTCCTGGGCCAACCACGTGTTCAGGAACACCTTGTAGCGACAGGGACCAAAGCCGTGGTCGCTGACGAAGAAGACGTTGGCGCCCTGCGGGCGCCGGTCCACCATCTCGCTGATGCGCACGTCCAAGAGGCGGTAGACATCCAGGATCCGTTCTCGATACTTCGCGGCCAGGGACGCATCGAAGCGGGGGTGGAGCGGGTCGACGATGTGCCAGAGGCAATGCTGCATCCGGTCCATCTCGACCCACACACAGGAGAAGAGGTCCCAGGGCTCGGAGTCCATCAGGTGGCGCACGACCTTGCCGCGCTCCTCGATGAGGTGGGTCAGCCGGGCGAGGAAGGGCAGAACGTCGTCTTCGCGATCGCACAGGTGGGTGTCGATCTTGTAGTCGGGAGCGAGTCGATCGAGCGTAGCCCGGAACTCTGGGGGGTACAGGAAACCGGGGGTATCCTTGCTCGGGGTGAGCATGTCGCCGATCGCGATGCCGTTGATGGCCCGGGCGGGAAAGGTCAGCGGCAGGTTCACGGTCGCGACGCGCCGCTGTCGCGCCGACAAGAGCTCGAAGATGGTGCGGCTCTGCATGTGGGT
>CANLGL010000015.1 GCA_947490345.1 Deltaproteobacteria bacterium | reverse complement strand
GGCTCGTGACGGCTTCCGCCGAGGGGGCGACTCCGAGGCCGTAGTGTCGCAAATCACCCCCCATGGCTCGCCTGCTGTCGCAAATTCGGGGGCATGGCTGCGACACGCTGCTCCCCGCCGCCCTCCCGGGCTCATCGTGCTCGCGCGGGGCTTGTCGCGCGTCCTCCTCGTCGTGGCCTCCAGGGAACCCCCCAAGAAAGATCGGCGAAGGTCCAACATTCCGCGAAGGGGCCAAGCATGAGGCCGCAGGCCCCTTCCCCTGTTGGATGATAGGAGGCCGCGTGCTCTCCTCCACGCAGGACCCCGGCAACGCGCTGAGCTGGTTTCGCTGGTACCGTCGGTGGGCGGGCGGGCTGGTGGTGGTCAGTGCGACCGCGGGCTGGTCTGCGGGGGCGGGCCCACCGTTCTGGGCGACGACCGGGCTTGTTTGCGGGTTCTGTCTTGCCGATCTGGGTGAAACGCTCTGGCTGCGCCGACGGCCGGCCAGTTGGCGCGGAGTGGATATGGCGGCCGCGTCGGCGCTGGTTGCCGTGGCGCTCGCGTGTGCCATTTTTCGGGCGGGCGACCACCCCGCGCTCAGCCTGCTGCTGCAGTTCATCATCCCATGTGCGCTGGTTCTTCCGAGCGGTCGAGCTTGGGGGGCTTGTGTGGCCCTGGTCGTGCTCCACAACGGCATGGTCTACTTTGGTCCGAGGCTCGTCCTGGACGATGGCCTGCTCCACGCGGAGCTGGCCACCCGTCGGCTACAGGCCGTGCTCGTCTTCGACGTTGCCGCGGTCGGCATGACGGCGACTGGGATCGGGATCCGAGCGGCCCTCCGAGATCGCGAGGACCGGATGCAGCGGGCGCTCGACGACAAGCACCGCGATGAGCGCCTCATCGCGCTCGGCACGATGGCGGCTGGCATCGCGCATGAGTTGGGTACGCCGCTGTCGTCCATCGATCTGTTGGCGGGCGAGGCGCAAGCCGAGCCCGCTGAGGCTCCGGGGCTGCTGCGCACGATTCGCGGGCAGGTCAGCCGGTGCCGGGAAATCCTGGACCGGGTGCGTGGCAGCACGTCGAGGACCGTCTCCGCGGAGGTGGATGGTTTTGGCGGCGAGCTGCAGGGCTGGCTCCGCGACTGGCAGGCTGCCGGCATCAACCGGCACACGGTGGCGTTCGAGCTCACTCCGGAAGTCTACTCGGCAAGCGTCCGGGGTGACCCCGACACCTGGCGCGGCTCCTTCTGGACTCTTCTGGACAACGCGCTCCGGGCGGGAGGTCCGCTCGCGCTTCGCGGGCGGCTCCTCGATGGCGTCGTCGTCATCGAACTCGATGATTCGGGCCCTGGACCGAGTCCTGGCGTGGTGGCCCAGGCGGGCGAGCCTTTTTTCACGCGCTGGCACGACGGCGGCCCGGAGGGTCGCGGGCTCGGGCTGTTTGTCGCGCGCGCCTTCGCACGGCGTTGGGGCGGAGACATTACGCTGACCCGGCGGGCGGCGGGCGGCGGGCGCGCCACCATCCGCCTGACTACACTCACGGCCTCGCGGAGCTTGGATGGATACGATTCTGGTGGTTGAGGATGACGAGGTTCATCGGGAGGCACTGGCGCGCACGCTTCGCCGCGGCGGCTTTGCGGTGCTCTCGGCCTCGGGTGTCGCGCAGGCCAGCGCCACTATGCGCAACCGACTACCAGCCGGTGCCGTCATCGACCTGAGGCTCGGGGATGGTGATGGGCTCGAGGTCGTGCGGATGCTCAGCGTTCGTGCGCCCGCGTGTCGAATCCTCGTACTCACCGGTTTTGGCTCGATCCCAGCGGCCGTCGAGGCGGTCAAGTGCGGGGCCGTGGACTTCCTCACCAAGCCGACAAGTCCGGAGGTCATTGTTCAGGCGCTCACCAAGGCTCTCGCCTCCCCAACACCGGCTACCCAACTTGAAGATGTCGAGCGCGAGCATATTCGCAAGGCGCTGGAGGGCACCGACGGCAACATTTCTCACGCCGCCCGCCGGCTGGGCCTGCACCGGCGAACGCTCCAGCGAAAACTGCAGCGTCTGGACGGGTCCACGACCGAATCCAGCGAGACCGAAGACGAGGCGACTGACGAGGACCTCGAGGCGCGCTGACCCTACAGCAGCCAGCTCAACAACACCGCCGCCTGCACCGGCTCACGATTTGCGGCTTGGGGGATTACCCGAGACTTGGGGCCGTCCAGGACAGAGTCGGTCACGATCACATTGCGCCGTACCGGCAGACAGTGGAGGAACGCGGTGGCGGTGCGCATCGCTTCGTCCCCGACGGTCCAGTTTCCGTGCTCGGCAGCGAGCGCCGCATGCCCGTCGCGGTCCTCCGCGGCCCAGCCCTTTGCGTAGACGACCAGCGCGTCCTTGGTCGCCGCGGCCTGATCCCTCGTCAGCGTCAACTTCGCCCCGGTGTCGGCGGCAAAACCAGCTACCCGGTCCATCTCCTCGGCGTCGAGGTCGAATCCGACGGGCGCGGCGACGTGCAAATCCGCGCCTCCGAGGATGGCGGCCCTCACCACCGAAAGCGGGACGGCCTGCGGCAGGGGCTTCGGATGCGGCGCCCATGTCAAGCAGACCTTCTTGCCCTGGAAACTGTTCCCGCCGCCTAGATCGGCCATGGTGAGCTGGTCCGCGAGGCCCTGACAGGGGTGCGCGAGCGCGGATTCCAGGTTGATGAGCGGTGCGCCGGCGTACCGCGAGAAGGCGCGGATCACCGTTTCGTCACGGTTATGTGCCCTTGGGAACGCCCGCACAGCCAACACATCCGCATACGATGAAAGGACCGGCGCCGCTTCCTTGACGTGTTCCGCGGTGCTTCCGTTCATCACCACCCCCTCGTCGAACTCCATCTTCCAGGTGCCCTCTCCCCCTTGGAGGTAGACGAAATGGGCCCCGCAGCGACCCGTCGCGACTTCCATCGACGTGTGCGTGCGTAGCGACGGATCGAAGAAGAGTCCGGCGACCGCGCGGCCGAGCAGGGGGCGCATCCGGCCGATTTCGAGGCGGTTGGCGCGGTAGATTCGCGCCACGTCCAGGAGCGCACGGGTGCCGTCAACGCCAGGTTCGAGGCCGTCGATGAGCCGGCTGCCACGCCAGTGCGTCCGAACGCGGGCGACGGCTTCGTAGAGGCGGGTTTCCAGGGTGGGCGTCATGGCAGGCTCCGAATGGCCGAGGCGAGCGCATCGATCGCCTCGAAGGGAAGGTTCAAGGGGGGCATCAGCCGCATTACGGTCGGGACGTCGCTGCCGCCGACGATGAAACCGAGCTCACGCAGCGCGGCAACACGGGGCTTGACGGCGTCAGCAAAGACGAGTCCCAGCAGGCCGCCGTGGCCGCGCACTTCCCCGGGGAACGCCGCTCGCACGCGCGTTTCCAGCTCTGTGGCACGGGCGACGAGCCCCTCGGACGCGAGGACGTGTTGGGTGGCGAGGAGCGCCGCACAGGCGAGGGGACCGGCGCCGAAGGTGGTTCCCTGATCGCCGGCCTTGACCGTCCGCGCGATGTCAGCGTCCACCAGGGTCACTCCGACCGGGAAACCCCCCGCAGCGCTCTTGGCGCTGGTGATGAGGTCCGCCCGCACGTCGAAGAAGTCCGCCGCGAAGTTGGCGCCGAGTCGACCCCAGGCCGTCTGCACCTCGTCGAGGATCAAGAGCGCGCCCACCCGATCGCATTCGACGCGTAGCCCATGCAGGAATTCCGGCGTGGCGGTGCGCATCCCCGCCAGCGATTGGATCGGCTCCAGGATGACGGCGGCGACGTGGTCATCGAGGCGCGGCACATCGCCGAAGGCGACAAAGCGGGTGTGGCCGTACTCGGGGAGCGCATAGCGGCGGTATTTCTCGCTGTGGGTCACCGCGAGAGCGCCCAGGGTGCGGCCGTGGAACGAACCCTCGAACGCGACCACCTCGGTGCGGCCGGTGTGATGGCGTGCCAGCTTCAGCGCGGTCTCGTTGGCCTCGGCGCCCGAGTTGCTGAGGAAGACCCGGGTGAGATTCGCGGGGGCGAACTCCACCAGCGCGCGACACGCGGCCGTGCGGACCGGGCAGTGGACGACGTTGCTGTAAAAGACGAGCCGCTCCGCCTGCTCCGCGACGATGCGCCGCCAGGTGGGGTGGCTGTGGCCGATGAGCGCGACGGCGTGGCCACCGTAGAAGTCCCAGTACCAGCGCCCGTCGGCAGTCTGCACCCGGCTGCCCTCGCCCTTGACCACGTGCAAGGGGAGCTTGTCGTAGGTGGCGAGCTGCCAGTCCGCTTCGGCTCCGGGCTCGCCGATGAGCTGGTCGAGGGTCACGCTCACGGTACGGCTCCGATGCGGTCCAGACCCAGGTCCATCCGCCAACCCATGCGAAGGTTCAGGTTCGCGATCGCCTGGGTGGCGGCGCCGCGACAGAGGTTGTCAATCGCGCATTGGACGACGGTGACCGCCTCGCCCTCGATTACGCCGATGTCAGCGCGCGGGCTGCCGAGCACGTGGAGCAGCTCGGGAGGGCGGTCGATCACGCGGACCAGTGGGTTGTGTTGGTAGTAGGACTCCCAGAGCCGGCGCGGCACGGCGGGCAGGGTCATCGTCACCAGGATGCCGCGGCGAAAGGGGCCGGACATCGGGACGAAGTCGAGCTTGATATCGCCGACGGCGTTTTCGACTTCGGGGACGTGCTGGTGGCCGAGGACCTTGTAGGCGCGAAGATTCTCGGCGCGAACCGGATGGTGGGTCGTCTCGCTCGGGGTGGCGCCGCTGCCGGTGCTGCCCGTGATGCCGACGGCGGCGACGCGGCCGCTGATTTTTCCGGAGAGCGGAAGCAGGGCCAGGGCGAGTGCGGTGGCAAAACACCCTGGATTCGCGATGCGCGCGGCGCCGAGTAGGCGCTCCCCACCGAGCTCGGGGAGCCCGTAGAGCCAGGGCTCACCCTCGCGGGCGAAGCCGTAGTTTGCTTGATGCTGCGCTTGCGGAAGGCGGTGGTCGCCCGAAAGGTCGATGATCAGCTCTCCGGTGAGCGTTGGCGCCAGCTTTGCGGCCTCGCCGTGCGGCAGGCACAGGAAGTAGGCGTCGGCCGGGGGCGGCTCGTTTTGCAGGACGAGCGCCTGCCCGTAGAACTGCGGCCACAGCGCGGCAAGCGGCTTGCCAGCGTGCTTGTGGGCGGTCGCGCCCACAATCTCGACCGCGGGGTGGCCGTACAGCCAGCGTAGCGTTTCGGCGCCTGTGTACCCAGACGCGCCGATGACGGCGACCCGGAGCTTGTCACGCACGGGGGTTGGCTCCGATCAGCTCGGCGACCTTGGCCGCGAGGGCATCGCCCTGCGTGCGGGCATTGATCGCTGGCAGCCCGAGGGACTCCTCCACGAAGGTGCGGCCGACGGCATTGTCCGTCTGCGGGCCCGAGATGACCGAGATCGCCAAGCCCAGGTCCTCGCCGAAGTACTTCGCTGCGCCCCAGGCCCCGACCGGATCGTTGGCGCAGAGAACGTGGACTTTGGTCAGGGTCATCAAGTCCTTCGCCCGAAGGATCTCCTCGACGCCGTACTCCCCCATCACCCCGTCACCCAGCTCGACGATGATGACGTCGACGCCGACCCCATGCACGACCTCGTTGAGCGCCTTGACCAACCCCCTCGCCACCGGAAGCGAGGTCTGCCGCCGCGTCGACACGATGCCCGCGTCGTTGAACGACAGTGCGCGCACGGCGCCGACGTCTTCCATCTTCAGCGTATCGCGACGAAGTGACACTCCAGTCAGCTTCGCGGCGCCGACGCGCAGTCCGCGCTGGGTGAGGCCGCGGATGATCTCGCAGGCGGCGAAGGTCTTTCCGGCGTTCATGCACGTGCCGCTGATCGCGACGATCGGAACGCTGCGATCGACGTGATCGGCGCTTGGCAGCGCGTTGGCCTTGATGCTGGCGGGCACGCCGCGCCGCTCCCCCAGGTGCGGGAACGTCAGAACCTGTCCGAGCACCTCCACCCGGCATGCGGGACCGACATCGGGATTGAAGCTGGTGCACAAGCCGACGACTCCGCCGAGGTTCAACAGGTGGAGGATGTCGCCGACCTTCACTTGACTAGGAACAATCCCGATATAACCGTGGAGCGCCCTTCGCTCCCCGAGCACGCCAGCGATGATGTCACCTTCGTTCACCGTCGCCATGCGGCCGTGTACGTCTTCGAGTTCGTTGTAGACGTTCTTCCGGTCGAGCGCCCGCACTGCGACGACGCTTCCCTCCTCGGCCGCCACCGTGGGGCTGAGCGTCACCTCGCGCGCAAGCTTGCAATTGCGCGTGGCCGACGCGATCTTGTTGAGCAGTACCTTCACGGCCGACCCCGGGGAGGGCCGCGGGCTATCATGTAAAGGGGGAAAGGGCTCGCCGCCCTCTCCCCCTACCGCGCCATACCCTCCGGCCTCCAACCTGCGGTTTCCGGCCTGCGGCGCCCGTCGCGCTGCTAGCGCGCCGTTCGTGGCGCTCTCCCCCTCTCCGCCGTCCCCCCCACCGCTTGGGCATTTGATAGCGTTCGACGCGGAACAACGCGGCGTGGGCGACTCTCACTTCCTGCTGAGCGATGCCTCGGCCGACAGCGTAAGCGAGGCGGCTGCAAGTGAGAATTCCAGCGATGCGGCAGAGAGAGTGGACCACGCCACGCTCCCCTGGGCGTCGGTGTCCCACCCATTGGTCGAGGCGACGAGCACCTCGCCCGACCACGCGGCCATCTCGACAGCGTCATCGATGGGCGTGGCGCTCAGCGTCTCGCCGAGCAGCCGCTGAGCCAGGACGTCGTCGGCGTCTGGGGTGCACGTCATCGTCCAGGCGAACGCGAAAGTGGTGCGCACGCCGGTCACCGGGCAGCGCAACGAGTAGGCGTAGGGCTTGCCTTCGTAGATGGCGGTCGCTTCGACCCGGGCCGAGCCCGACCAGTCCCCGTCGGCGTCGAAGACCCCGTCGCAGTCGTCGTCCAGGCCGTTGAACACCTCGGTGGCGCCTGGATGCACGTCGGCGTTGAGGTCCATGCAGTCGTCCCCGGCCGGGTACCCGTCTGCATCGAGATCGCGCGGCGGGGTTCCCGAGTCCGCAGTGTCGCCGCTGTCGGCCTTTCCGGAGTCACCGTGCGTATCATCGGTAACGATGGTTTGCGGGGTGCAGGCGGCCAGCAGGAGTAGCACGGCCGAAGCGTAGCCCACCTTGGCCAGACTACGCGACGATCGGCGTGAGGCGAGACTTCAGAAAGGCCGCCGCCTCGGTCTCGGAGCGCTCGGGTGCACCGGGCAGCCGCACCATGCGCCGTGCCAGCCAGTGGTACTGCTTGAGCATCAGGAAAAGCCACACCTGGAAGAAGTCGATGCCTTCGAAGACGATGGCGTCCTGCCGGCCATACTCGGCCCGGTTCGCTTCGAATTCCGCTGGGTACTCGGTGTAGTGTGTCCGCGGCTTGATGTGGTGGAGAATGTGGTACCCGTCATTGAAACACCGGCGGTTGTACCGGGTGTTGATGCAGGTGATCGAGTTGAGGTAGGGGTTGGCCGGGTCGGCCGCGCCCACAAAGGCGTGCTGGCCCCAATTTCCGGCCATCATCAGCGCGCGGATGGTGATCACGGGGATGACGAAGACGATCAGCGTCGCTTGCCAGTTCACGAGGGACAACACCGCCATCATCGCCCAGAAGGTCGCCTCGCCGAAGAGCAGCCGCCGCAGGAGCTTCCGGTTGTCCTTTCGCCGGTGGTAATCGGCCAAAAGCGGCAGGCCGACGACCAGGAAGCTGAAGAAGTAGTGGAGCCAACCGCGAACGCTGTCCCGCTGGTAGGCGATGGTGCTGGAGAGGTCCTCCCGAAGGTTGTTCTCCGGGTGGTGCATCCCCATGTGATGCGCGAAGTAGCTCTCCGGGGTCTGGCCGAAGAACGGCCCGATCATCCAGGGAATAACGTGGTTGAGGCGTCGGTCCTTGTACAAGGCCCGGTGGCTGGTGCAGTGGAGCATCAGGATGAAGCGGTCCACGAGGCCGAAGCCCCAGGCCGCCCAGTAGATCGGCGCAACCATCCAGACCCGTTCGCCCACGAAGAACAGGCCGACGCCGATGACTTGGAAGGCGAGACACGTGAGGCTCAGACGGGCAAACACGAGGTCCCGCTCGTCGTTGAGCAGCCCCAGGAGCCAGCGGTCGACGGCGGAGTGGGCGGGACGTGCCAGGGTGGAGTCGGTGTTCACGGGGCGCACGGGTACCACATTTGGACGGTGTCAGCTACTCACGCAGCAGCCGCGCGCGCTCCGCCAGCACTCCCTGTAGCCCGTACACGTTGCTGAACCCGCGCGCGTCCTCGTTGGACCACAGGCGGTTGGCCTCGCCGTAGGTGCCGACGCGTGCATCCATCAGCGACCACGGCGAGCGCACGCCGTGCACCTCGACCCGGCCCTGTTCGACGTGAACGCGCACGTCGCCCGTGACCCGGGCCTGGGACGAAGCCAGAAACGCCTCGAGGTCGCGCATGACCGGGTCGAAGTACAGCCCTTCATGCAGCCACGCCCCGTACGTGGCGCCCAGGACCTCTTTCTGGGTCAGTTGGAGGCGGGTGAGGACCAGCTTTTCCAGCTCGCGATGGGCGTCGAGGAGGATGGCGGCCGCGGGGGCCTCGAAGGCGACGCGGCCCTTGATGCCGAGGATGGTGTCGCCAAGGTGCATGCCGCGTCCCACGCCGTGGCGCGCGCCCAGCGCGTTGAGCGCTTCCACCGTGGCCAACCCGCCGACGACATCCCCGGCGTCGAAGCTCACGATCACGTCCTCGCCACCGGCTGGCGCCGACGCGGGTGCGGTCGTGGTCGGCCAAGCAGCCTCCGGAAGCCACGCCCACGCATCGTGAGTCTCTTTCCCGCCGATGGTGACCCCCCACAGCCCCTGGTTCACCGAATAGGTGCGTCGTTCGGCTGAAATCGGGAAGCCCGCCTCCGCAAGGTAGGCGGCGCTGGTCTCGCGGAGGATCCCCTCGTCGCGGATCGGCGTGAGGATGCGTGCCCTGGGAAGCAGCGTCCGGATCGCGACATCGAAGCGGATCTGGTCGTTTCCAGCACCGGTACTGCCGTGGCAAACCGCGTCGGCACCCAGTTCTCGCGCCTGCTCGGCCACGACCTGCGCCTGCACGACCCGCTCGGCGCCGACGCACAGCGGGTACACCCCGCCGCGACGGACGTTGGCCTTCACCAACCACGCGATGTGCTGGCGGAAGACTCGCTCACGCGCGTCGATACATCGGTACTCCTCGGCCCCCATCGCCCGAGCGCGCGTCGCGATCAGTTCGCGCTCGGCAGCGTCGAAGCCACCGGTGTCGACGCTGACTGCAACCACCTCGTGGCCCTCGCGGCAAAGCCGACAGAGCAGGTATGAGGTGTCGAGTCCTCCCGAATAGGCGAGTAGCACGCGCATGGTCGTCTCCTGAAGCGGCGCGCGTATCCAGAAACAGGGTCCCCGGGGCGCAGCGGGGTACGCTTCGGCGATGGACCTCTCGCCGGCCTCAATGGTCTTCGGCATTCTCTTCGGGTGCTACGGGCTGATGTGCGTGCAGATCGGCAAACGCCGTCAGGAGGCGCGGCCGTTGGTCATCGGCTTTGCGCTCATGGGGCTGAGCTTTGTCGGGAGCACGTGGTGGAGTTGGCCGTTGGCAATTGTGCTGGGCGTGGGGGCGTTCTTGCCGCGGTAGGGTTCAGAGCGCGGGCCACCACCGGACGAGGTCCAGATCGGTGCGGCGGAAGTCTTCGCCGATTTGTAGCAACGGGAACCGAAGCGCGCGGGCAGCGGCGTAGGCGCAGCAATCTCCGAGGTTCAGCGCCGCCGGGTGCCGGCCCTTGCCAAAGCCCTGATACGCGCGATGGGCCTCTTTCACCTGGTCCTCGTCGAACGCGAGCGTGCGCACACCGAACCGAGCCAGAAAGGAGTCCAGCCCGGCCTTGGCGAGCAAGCCGCGACGGCGTTCCAGCACGATCGCACATTCCATCAACCCCACCGCGCCAATCCAGCGGGGACCGGACGCGACGAACGCGGTCCGGAGCGCTGGCGCTTCTGGCTCCGATTCGAGCATCGCCACCACCGCCGACGCGTCCAGGACCAGCCCGCTCATCCGAAGGAGCCATGGTCATCGTAGCCCAGAAGTGCGTCAGCGCTGGCGCTGGTCAGGAGCGGCAGGGCGCTCACCTGCGAGCAGAGCGCCGCGAGGTCCTCCGCATCGCGTCGCGTGAGCTGCGGGTCCGCGCTCGGCGGCGTTTGGCCCAGCCCCAACACCCCCGCCAGCCCGCGTTCGATCAACGCCCGGATGGTGGTGTGCTCCTGCGCGGCCCGTAGCCGCGCGGCGTCGTAGAGCCGGTCGTCGATCTCGAGACTCGTCTTCATAGAGATATCTATATCACGGTATCCTCTGCCGCCGACGGGTGGCGACCATCAGTCCGACCGCCCACAGCCCCGCGCCCGCCCCGCCTGCATCACAGCGGCAGCTCTCCCCGAGCGTCACCGGCGGCGGGCTCACCACATCCTCGGTCCCGGTGTCCTGCGGACAGCTCACGTCGCCGCCGTCGCAATCCTGGTCCAACCCGTCGCCGCAGGGGTCTGGCGCCCCCGGGGCGATGGTGCCGTCGAGGTCGTTGCAATCGTCGTCACAGGGGGCACCGTCGGCGTCCTGATCGAGGCCGTCGACGCACCCGTCCAGGTCGCGGTCGTATGTGTAGTCCCAGACGCCTCGGCCGTAGGTGCCGAAGCGCACGATGCCCGTCGCCGCTACGATCTCCGCCGACCAGTAGACCACCAGGGGAGCTTCGACGCCGGTGATGTCGGTCCACGCGTCGGCACCGGGGTCCAGCCGCCACGCGCTCGTCTCCGTCCCTGCGAAGAGCACGCCGGTGCTCGGCTCCTCAGCAAGGCAGTACACCAAGGTGGCCGGCAGGCCCTCGCTCAGCGCCTCGAAATGGTCGCCCCCGTCGTGACTCACCCAGACCGCCGCGTTGGAGTACCCGCTGCCTCCAATGTAGACGGTGTCGACGTCCAAGGCGGAGGCGACGATCGCGGTTCCCGACCAATACTGCCCAGCCGGCAGGCCCCGCTCTCCCGCGGTCCAGGTGACCCCGTGGTCGTCGGAGCGGTAGAATCGGCCCGAGCTGGTGATCGCGTAGGCTCGGTCGTGATCGCGCGGCGCGAAGGCGACGCCGCTGACGTACTCCCCCTCGTCGATCCTGAAGTCCTGGTCGCTGTGCAGGCCGGGCACCCAATCCCAGCGACTCTCGCGCTGATACGCCCAGAGTTTGTCGCCGCCGAAGTACACCCGCTCCGCGTCGTCGGGATCGGCTGCCAGGGTTGGCAGCCAGGCGTACGCGGCCGCGCCCTCGGGAAAGTCGGCATAGGTGAGCTCGGGCTCCTCCTCCCCGACCTGAATCAGTAGAAATCCAGGGTAAACCGAGTAGACCAACTCTTGGGTTCCATCGCCGGAGACGAGGTGCGCGTAGTCGCCGCTGAGCACCTGATCGAAGTCGTACAGGTGGCCGGTGACTGGCTGCCCGGCAGAAACCTGGTAGCCCTGATCCTGAGCGCCGGCAGCTACGTTCGACGCGTCGAGCGTCGAGGTGAGCGTCCCGTAATATTGGGATACTCGAAGGCCACGAAGCACTTGGTTGGCGACGCTCCCGAGCGCGTCCTCGGAGCGGTAGGTGCCGCCGTCGGTGTTGATCCACCACGTTTCGCCGCCGCCGCCGGTGGGGAGGACGTCGATTCCCATGATGTCCGCGTGCAGCCGCCCCTCTACGTTGTCGTAGTAGTCGGCCCAGTCGCTCTGGATGTTGAAGCTCGTCCCCGCGTCCACGCTCTTGTGCAGCTCGACGCCGCCATACGTGACCAAGGCGGGGTCGACAATGCTGGCGGTCAGCGAGCCCCAGTAGTCGTCGAGCTCGACGGCGTTGCCGAAGGTGACGCCACCGTCATCCGACCGCAACAGCGTATGTGCATTCCGCACGATCCAGAACCGGGGTGCCCCCGGCGAGCCCGTCCAGGCCTCGCTCGCAGCGAGATCGACCTGATCCGCCGCAGGCCAGGTCCCTACGGTCTCCCAGGAGTCGCCCCGGTCGAGACTTTTGAGCAGCGCGCCGTCCGTCGCCAGCCAGACCGTCGGCTCGCCGGTGCGGGACACCCAGAGGTCACCGAGGAAGTCACCCAGGTCCGCGATCCTCGTCCAACTGAGTCCCCGGTCCTCCGACCGCCACGCGCCGTAGCCGTCGCTGTTCCCACGCACGGTGTAGAGCGTTTCCTCCCCGTCCGCCGAGACCGCCAACCGGCGCTGCGCCCATGCCCAATCCAACCCGGCGCCTTCGTTCCAGGTCAGCCCGCCATCCTCGCTGCGATGCAGGTAGCCGCCGTCGGTACCCGCCACCAGCACATCGGGTTCCCCCAGGACCTCCGCCGGAAAAATCTCCAGCCAGTGGACCCCGCCGAACAGGCCGTCCCCCAGCGGGAGCCACGCGCCATCCGCCTCCCTCCTCCAGACCCCTCCGGCGGACGCTCCCACGTAAAGCGTGCTGCCATCAGAGCCGTAGCGGGACACATGCGTCCTCCCGGCCTGGTTTTCGGAGCCACGCTCGGTCCAGCGGTCCCCGTCGTCGGGCGCGCCGTCGGGCGGCGGAGCCCGCCGGAGGCGGTTCCTTCGCTCAATTCTATCGCGACCGTTATCGCGTTCGATGCGCTCCCAATCTACGTCCGGTGCCGCGCGATGCATCGCCGCACGCCACGCCTTGCGGGACTTGGAGCGCGCGCGTTTGTCCGCGATCGAGTCCGGGATGACCTCGGTGGGCGCGGCGGTGGGCGGCTCACGACGGTGGGAGGGGATCCAGCGGGCTGGGACCTGCGTCGCCGCGAGCAAGAGCGCGAGCGCTCCGGCGGCGAGAGCGGCGGTGGTCTGAACCCTCGTGTGCATCGGCGTCACCCCCGAAACCCCGTCGCCACCACGAAGAACTCGACGCTCCGATCCCGCGTCGCCTGCGGCTTGACCCGCTTCACCGCGGTGAAGCTCCTCTCGATCCGGCGCACGTATTCGGGGGCGTCCTCGCCCTCGAAGACCTTGGCGACAAAGGCGCCACCCACCACGAGGCAGTCCCCGGCCAGGTCCAGCGCGCGCGTCGCGAGTCCAATCTGGCGCATATGGTCAGTGAACCGGTCGCCGCTGGTGTTCGGGGCCATATCGCTCACAAAAAGCGGCACCTTTCCAACCGCCCCGAGCAGCTCCACGGCCTCGACCTCCATCACCGAGCGCGCGATCCAGGTGCCGCCCCCAAAGGCCGGGGCCTTGAGGTCCACACCCACCACCGTCATGCCGCGATCGATCAGGTACCGACTCCAACTTCCGGGAAAGCAGCCCAAGTCCACCGCGCCGGCGCCCCGCCGTGTCAGCCGGAAGCGCTGGTCGAGCTCCTCGAGTTTGTAGACGCTGCGCGCGGCGAATCCCTCATTCTTTGCCTTTTTCGCGTAATGATCCGGGCGCTGGTAAGACATCGGGCGTCACACTCTCCGGGTCGTCGACGTAGTGCGACGGAGGACTTGTGGGAAGGGCCCGATCCGGGCTATTGTCGCAGGCCTCTGGATACCGAAATGATCCGACCGATGTCGCTCTCGTTGTTCCTCGCGCTGCTCGGCTGTCTGGGCGGCGAGGACTCTGCGGACAAGGACTCCGCCGACACCGGTGATCAGGCCTTCGTCGTTGAGCAGGCCGACTTCGACGAGGACGGCATCCTCGACGTCCACGAGGGCACCGAAGATGCCGACGGCGACGACAAGCCCAACATGGAGGACAAGGACTCCGACGGGGACGATCTCACCGACAAGGCCGAAGCCGGCGACAACAAGCTCGAGACCATGCCCATCGACAGCGATGGGGACGCAGTCGCCGACTTCCTGGACGAAGACTCCGACAACAACTGCATCAAGGACGGCGAAGAGTCTGGTGGCGACGCGTCCAAGGACCTCGATGGCGACGGCTCCGGTGACTACGCGGACGCCGACAACGATGGTGATGGCATCTCCGACCTTGAAGAGATCGGCGCGTGCGAAGCGCCCGACACCGACGGCGACGGCCTGGCCAACTACCAAGACGCGGACGCTGACGGGGACGGGATCGGCGATCAGTACGAAGGCGGCACCACCGAATTCAACAGCGACCCGCGCGACAGCGACGGCGACGGCATGGCCGACTACCTCGACACCGATTCGGACAACGACGGGATCTCCGATTCCGATGAGGGCGGCACCGGCGGCAATGTGGGCACCGAGCCGCGGGACACCGACAACGACGGCAAATACGACTACGCCGACCTCGACTCCGACGGCGACGCGCTGACCGATGCGGACGAGATCGTCCTCGGCACCGACCCCTACGACTCCGACACCGACGGTGACGGCTACTCCGACGGGGGCGAAGTCACGGCCGAGACCGACCCGCTCGATGCCGACAGCATCATCGACGGCATCTACGTGGAGGTGCCGGAGCGCACGACCATCGAGCACGACTTCGACTTCGAGTTGTCCATCGACCGCGGTGACATCGGCTTCATCATCGACACGACCTGCTCCATGGGCGGCACGATCAGCGCGGTCGCCAGCGAGTTCAACACCATGGTCGGTGAGATGTCGACGCTTTTGCCGGACGCCGGCTACGCGGTCACCGGTCACGACGACTACCCCTACGGCAGCATGGGCTCGCCCGGCTCCGACAAGCCCTTCTACTTGCTTCAGCAGGTCACCACGGACACGACCATGGTGCAGACCGGCTTCTCCACCCTCAGCACCCACTCCGGGGCCGACGGCCCAGAGTCGGGCACCGAGGCCATCTACCAGGCGGCTTCCGGTGCAGGCTATGACCAGGACTGCGACGGGACCTACGACGCCCAGCTCGACGTCTACCCGTTCATCGCCAGCGCCACCGATCCCTTCGGGGGCAGCGGTGGCGAGTGGTACGACTCCACCACGCCGGACGGCGGTGCGGTCGGTGGCATGGGTTTCCGCGAGTACGCACTCCCGGTCATCGTGCTGGCGGGCGACAATTACCTGCGCGATCCCGAGTCCAGCAACGGCATGTACAACAGCACGCCGGGCGGCTGCCCCATCGACGCGGGCATGTCGGACGCGGTCACCGCCTTCACCGATCTCGGCGCCTACTTCGTCGGCGTCAGCGTCAACGGTACCACCGGCTACCCGCAGATGGTGGACTTCGCGACGTCGATCGGTTCGCTGGCCGACCTCGATGGGGACGGTGTTGCGGACGAGCCGGTCGTCGAGACCTGGTCGGGCTCTAGCGCCGCGTTCCGCACCACGATCGTCAACGCGATCACCCAGTTGGTGTCGGGCGTCCGGTTCGAGCGCGTCGATCTCTCGGTCGACGGTGACGTGTACGGTTTCGTGCAGAGCATCGATCCCGAGTACTACGAGGGCCTCGGCGCCGAAGACGAGGGCGAGCTCCTCACCTTCACGCTGACCTTCCGTGGTGGCGTTGCCGCGCTGACCGAAGACCAGCTCTTCCGCCTCACGCTCAACGTGCTCGGCGATCAGAGCATCCTGCTCGATACCCTGGACATCATCGTCGTCGTGCCGGGGACCGAGTTCTAAGCGCGGCTAGGCTTTCAGCGCCCAGCTGATCGCCTCGCGCGCCTCGTCGACACCGATCTTTTCGGTGGCCGAAAACGGGATCACGGCGTCGCTAGGGAGGCCGAGCGCCTTGGCGAGCGCGGCGACCGTGGGGCTACGGCGTGCCCGCGGGAGGTCGTCGATCTTCGTGGCGAGGGCGAGCACCGGGAAGCCGAGCTCTGCGAGCTGCGCCAACAGCGTCCTGTCCAGTTCCTGGGCAGGGTGCCGTGCATCGACGAGCGCCACCACCAGCTTGATCTCGGGCCGGTCGCTCAGGTACCCACCGATGAGCTTCTTCCAGTCCTCGCGCATGGCCTTGGACACCTTGGCGTAGCCGTAGCCGGGCAGGTCGATGAGCCGGGCGGTGCCGAGGTCGATGACGTTGACCGACTGCGTGCGCCCAGGTGTGCGGCTGGTACGGGCGATCTGCTGGCCGACGATGACGTTAATGGCCGAGGACTTGCCGACATTGCTCCGCCCGGCGAACACCACTTCGGGAAGGGCGACGCGGGGAACGTCGCTGACGAAGGCGCCGATGAAGGTGGCTTGCGCGGGAAAGAGTCGTTTCATGGAGCGGCGGGTAACCAGCTATGCTCTACCTGGATGTCCTGGTCCTGGTCCCAACCCGTCGAGGCGAGCCACGAAAAGCGCATCGCGGCGGACCGGCCGGTCTACTTCATCAGCGACCTGCACCTGGGTGACGGCTCTCGTAGCGACATCTTCATGAGGAAAGACAAGGCGTTATTGGACCTGCTCGCTCGCGTGCGTGACGATGGCGCGCGGCTGGTCATCGTCGGGGATGCGATCGATTTTCACCAGGCGTGGAGCCTCACCAATGTGCTCCGTGCGCACGGACCGCTTTTGAGAGCGCTGTCCGAGTTGGCCGACAAGAGCGGGGTGATCTACATCTACGGCAACCACGACGTCGATATCGCGCTCTTTCACGAGCTTTTTCGTTGGGACGTGTGCAGCACGCTGCGCATCGGCCCCGACATCGTGGTGCAGCATGGCCACCAGTTCGACCCCTTCATCGGCCCCGAGCTGCGCAGCTCCGGGTTCATGACCCGGATCCACCACGCCCTGGAGCACGTCGTGGGCTGGGTGCGCATGCCGCTCCACGAGTTCTACACGCCGGCGAACCGGGCGGTCTATTGGAGCATGCACAAGCTGTGGCTGTACGTCCGCGCCCGGAACAAGCTTTTCCGCCGCCTCGGTCTGCCGCGCTTCGGCAAGGCCACCGAAGATTGGATCAACTACTGGGTGCGTAGCGAATCCGGAGACCCGATGTCGATGTTCTGGCCGGCGGTGGCAGGCGCCCGAAAGGCAGGTGCCAGCACGCTGGTGTGCGGTCACGCCCATATGCCCGGGGTGCTCGAGACCGAGGGTGTCCGCTACGTTAACACGGGCAGTTGGACCTTCGGTCACGCGCAGTACGCCATGTTCGACGGGGATCGCTTCGCCGTCCGCGACTGGCTCACCGGCCGCGAGTATGGCGACGAACTGTACCGGACGGCCCTGGAGCGTGAGCTGGTGGACATCACCATGGACCGGTGGTGGGCCAACCAGTACCTCGGTTGGTTCCGCTTTCGGGGCGCCGAGCTTCGGCGTCAGGTGTCCGGATGATCCTGGCCTTTTTCGTGGGCATGGTCCACGCTGGTCTACTCGACGCTCTCAGCGACTCCGACCGGCATCTCGAAGCGTGCAAGCTCGCCGCGTCGGACGCCGAGGACAAAGGCGACGTGGCCCGGGTGCAGGGGGTGTGGAAAGCTTGCCTCGGGGAGGCGACGCGGTTGGGGTACCTCGATCTCGAGACCAGCCTCAAGGCGGAGATCAGCGTCGGGCTGGAGCGCGTCGAGGCGGACTCCCTGCGCGAAAAGGACCCCCATCGTTGGGCCCTCCGCGTGTTGGAGGTCGCCGCGGAGTGGTCGACGGCCGACTTCCCTTCTGACGTGGTGCGACGCACGTTCCGGACGTGGATGGGTACCGACGAAGGGCGGGCCTATGTGGACCCGGTGCGGGCGGTCAGCATCGTGTGGGAGGCGCCGATTGCGCCCGGCGTCGAGGAAGTGATCCGCCGCTACATCGAGGATGCTGGGCTGAAATGGGCGGCCCCAGGTTCGCCCACGACCGATTGCACCGTTTTCGCTCGCCTCGACGCGCGCCCCGAGGGTGGGGCCAGCTCGGCGCAGGGGCAATTGGTGGTGGTGCGGACCACGCTCGAGGTTTCACGGGTGCGCATCCGGGCTCGCGATGTGACCCTCAAGGGTTTTTCTGCGACGGCGAGCGCGGAGTCGCCCGACCAGGCCGAGGCCGCGGACCGCGCGTTGCGAAGCGTCGCCGACGCCACCGCTCAGCGGCTGCTCCTGCGCCTCCTCGGCGCGCTTTTCGAGCGTTGAGCTAGCGCGCCACGGACGCGATCCCCGCCGGTGAGGCCGCCACGATCCCGCGCTCAGTGATGATGCCGGCGATGAGGGCCGCGGGGGTGACGTCGAAGGCGGGGTTGCGGGCCCGGCTGGTGACTGGGGCGGTGCGCACGCGAACGAAGCGCCCCTCGTCCGACCAGCCCCAGACGTAGAGGACCTCGTCCTCGTCCCGCTCCTCGATGGGGATGTCGGCGCCGGAGACCGTGTGCATCGCGATGGTGGTGGTCGGTGCAGCAACGTAGAAGGGGATGCCGTTGGCGGCCGCCGCCAGAGCGCTGGTGTACGTCCCGATCTTGTTGGCCACGTCACCGTTGGCGGCAATCCGGTCGCTCCCGACAATGCAGATGTCGACCTCGCCGCGGGCCATGAAGTGTCCGGTGGCGTTGTCGGCGATGATCCGGTGGGGCACGCCCTCCTGGCCCAGCTCCCAAGCAGTGAGCTGGCTGCCCTGCTGGCGCGGGCGGGTCTCGTCCACGAGGACGCTGGCGTCGATGCCGGCGCGGCGCGCGGCGTACACCGGGGACAGCGCGCTGCCCCAGTCCACGAAGGCGAGCCAGCCGGCGTTGCAGTGGGTGCTCATCCGCGGGCGCTCGGCCAGAAGGGGGGCGCCCAGCTCGCCGATGCGGCGACAAGAGGCGGCATCGTCGTCGGCGAAGGCGTTGGCAGCCGCAATCGCGGCGGCGCGCGCGCGGGCCACATGGGAGCCCTCGGCCTCGATCGCGCGGAGCACGGCGTCCACCCCGGCGAACAGGTTCTGCGCGGTGGGGCGGGTCCCGCGCAGCAAGTTCGCGGCAGCGCCTACGAAACTGTGAAAGTCCCGGTCGTCGGCTTCGACTGCGGCCTGCGCCAGGCCCAACGCACCGGTCGCACCGATGGCGCCTGCCCCGCGGACGGTCATGATGCGGATCGCCTTGGCCGTGTCCCGGTGGGTGGCCATGTCCACGATCCGGAATTGGTGAGGCAACAGCGGCTGGTCGATCATCCGGACGTGGTCCGCTTCCCACCACACGGTGCGGAAGGCTTTACCGTCGACATTCATACGAAACTCGGGGAGCCAGCCAGCTATCAGCCTGCCCGCGTCGTGCTACCTTGTGAGACGGTCGGAGTCGGCTCATGAACGCCAAGGAACAGCAGCTTCTCCAGAAGAAAAAGGCACCGGCGGTCGGGCAGATGCCGGTTGCCGGCAAAGCACCCGTCCCACAAGCTGGGGTCAAGCTCCAGCAGGGCACGACGGTCGACATGCAGGACAACGTCGGAAACAGCGGGCTCCGCGATCTGATGAAGGACCCGGCGCGGATGAGCCCCGAGGAGCTCAAAGCCCAAGCCAAACGGGATGCCCTCGCCGTCGGAAAGGCGCGCGGCAAGAAGCCCGACACCGCCGGGGGCACCGGTGAACCCGACCAGAAGGCCAAGGCGGCCCTCGACAGCGCGGCGGCGCGCAAGAAGAAGGAAACCGAGAGCGCGCGCGCCAAGGTTCAGGCCGAAGACGCCAAGGCGGCTCGGCAGAAGGCGCTGAAGGATCGGGCCCCGAAGGGTGCTGACGCCAAGGCGGGCGCCAAGAAGGGGGCCGTGGCTGACGACGCCAAGAAGAAGCCGGCGAAAGCGAAGGCGGGCGCCGATGAGAAGGTCGCTGCGGCCGACGTGCGGAAAGAAGCCGCAAAGAAGAAGCTCAGTGCGGTCGAGGCGGAGGCGGAGACGGCCAAGGTCCGCGCCACCGGCGATCGTTCCGGCGAGGCTGCCCAGTTGACCCGGCGGGCGGGCGAGCGGCGGGTCGCGGCCATCGACGCCGACGACAAGGTGCTCGCGGTCGAGGCGCGGGAAAAAAAAGAAGCCCCGGCGGGCAAGGCGCTTTCTGGTCGCGACACAAAGGCCTCGACCGACGCCGTGCGGCCCTCGGGAGCAGGCAAGAAGGGGGCTCAACCTGGCGCGGAGTCAAAGGCAGCGGCGCAGGAGAGCGAGCGCGGCAAGGGCGATGACCGCGCGCTCACCGGGCGGGCGCTCCAGACGGCCCAGCTCGCCGACGCCAAGGAACAGGCGGAGGAGAAGGTCGTCGCCGCCCAGGGGAAGAAGGCCGAGGTCGAGGGGAAGTTGGGTGTCGAGGGCGATGGCGTCAAGGCGGCCGCGCTCGGTCGCGAGGCCGAGACCCAAGCCGCAACCGAGAAGGCTGCGGAAGATCACGCCCGGAAAAAGGACGAAGAGATCGACGCCGTTGCCGCGGCCAAAGAGAACGACCAGACGATCGTCGAAGTCACGCGCGCGGCCGACCTGCCCGAGCACGACGGCGACGAGGTGACTCTGGTCGGGATATACGTCCCTCGCCCCGCGGAAGCGGGTGGGCCGCAGCTCGGCCACGTCTCCATCCTGGTCGGGACACATGAGATACGGCTTGGAAAAGATAGCCGATCAACCGCCGAAATCTTGAGGCTCAGTGGGGAGCGGGTGGTCGTGACCGGGAAGCTGGACCTGAGGAAGCAGGCCGGCCAGGCGCTCGACCCCGCCCGGCGGGAAAAGCCGCTCGTCACCGGCTTCCGGCCCCCGCACCGGCGATAGATGCCAGGTTCGCTGCCGCTCTTACCACAGCTCCCCGACCGGTACCTCGCCACTCGGCTGCTTGGCGAAGGCGCGACGGGTGTGGTCTACCATGCCGAAGACCGTCTCCTGGACACCGAGGTGGCCGTCAAGGTCGTCAAACCCAACTTGGCGTTGCATCGGCGCTTCCGCGCTCGCTTTGCCCGAGAGGTCGCGATCAGCGCGCGCATCGTGCACCCGCACGTGATTCCCGTGGTCGATGCGGGGGTTCTGTCCAGCGGCGAGCCTTGGGTCGCGCTGGGGTACGCGGTTGGAGGCAACCTGGGCGAGCTTTTGCGGGTGCGCCCGCCCTTGGCCGAGGTTTTGCGGTTGATGGACGAGGTGCTTGATGCGCTGGCCGCGGTCCATGCCCGGCTCATGCTGCACCAGGACCTCAAGCCGGGGAACATCCTGCTCCACGCGGCGACCGACGGGCAGGTGCACGCCTGGGTCGCTGATCTCGGCGTTGCGGACGCACTCGCAGAGCTGAATCGTGACCGGAAGGTGATCTCCGGAACGCCCGGCTACATGGCGCCCGAGCAGCTTCTCGGTCGCACCCACGACCTCGGCCCGTGGACGGACCTGTACGCGGTCGGGCTGATGCTCTACGAGACGCTGACCGGTCAGCGACCGCATCCGGGTGAGGGCCGGCAGGAGCTCCTGGAGGCGCGCATGCACCCCGCGCTGCGGATCCCCGTCAGTGACGACGTGCCGCTAGCACTCTCGGACCTTGTGGCGGCGCTCTTGGACCCGGAGCCGCGGCAGCGCTTCGACCGGGCGGCAGACGTGCGTCGGGCGCTGCGCGATGCGGTTCAAGGCTTGTCGTTCCACGGGCGCGTCCGCGCGATCCCCGCGTCCCTCCACACCGGGGCGTCTACGGGGCCCGTCCTCGAAACCGGGGAGTACCCGCTTTCCTCCCCGGAGCCGGCCGGCCCGCGCCCGGAAGGCGCGCCGCGCTGGAATCGGGTGGCCCCTGACCCGATCTCAGCGAACCCGCCGCCCGAGCGCGGTTGGGAGGCGGCCTCGCGGCTGTCGTTGCCGATCTTCGCGCTTCGGGAAGTGCCGTTGGTCGGCCGCGAACGCGAGCGGAAGGTCATCTGGGACGCGGCCCGCGAGGTGGTGGCGCTGAGCGAACCCCGAGTCGTGCTCATCGTGGGCGAAGCAGGCAGCGGCCGATCCCGGTTGACCCGGTCCATTTCCCTTGCCATGGAGGAGAACGGCTGGATGGAGGTGGTGCGGCTGCGCTATCGCTCGCCCGCGTCGGTAGACGACGGCTACCGCGGCGCGGTCCGCGACATCCTCGTCCCCTGGAACGACAACCGGGACGGCGCCGAGCGGCGCCTTGCCAACTGGATCGCACGTGACCGAAAGGTCCTCCCCTCGGCGGTCCACGAGGAAGCCAGCGTTCTCGCGCGCTGGTGTGGGTTCCTCCGGGAAGGGGAGCCGCCGGTCTCCGATGCGGTGGCGCTCGCGTTTTTATACCGCCACCTCGATGCCCGCAGTTGGCGCGGCGGCTCGTGTCTCATCCTCGAGGACGTCCACCATGCCCACGCGGCCGGGGACGGGCTCTCGATCGCGGAGGCCCTCCTGGACCGCACGGTGGGCGAACGCGCGGTTTTGGCGGTGTGCACGGTCAGCGCCGAAGCCATTGCGGAGGATCCGGCACTGCGGCGGAAGGTCGAGAGTCTGCAGGAGCGTGGCGCCCGGCGCATCGGGCTGCGCAAGCTGAACCTGACCGAGACGCGCAAGGTGGTTCAAGAGTCGCTGGCGCTGGAGCCGGAGCTCGCCCGCTTGGTATCGATGGAGTACGAAGGAGACCCGCGCGGCGCCGGGCTACTGTTGCGCGAATGGGCGTCGCGAAAGCTGCTCGTACTCAACGACCGTGGCCAGTACACCCTGCGGCCGGACATCACCCCGGCCGAGGCGCTCCCACCGAGCCGCGAGGCGCTGGTGATCCGGCGGCTCAACGCAGCGCTGGAGCACAGCACCGACCCGGTCGCGGCCCGAGAGGCCCTTGCGGTCTGCCTGTTTGCCGGTCCGGACCCACCGGTGGCTCTGGTGCGCGCGGTCAACGATGCTGGCGTCGACTCGCTGCTGGCGACCGGTCTGGTGACCGAGGAGCTCGGCTCGTTGGTGCTCGAGTCTTCCGACGTCCACCACGCCGCTACGGCCCAGCTTGATCAGGTGGCGAATCCGCAGGAGGTGCACCGTCGCATCGCCGACGCCTGGCAGGAACTGGGCGCGACGTCGGGCTTGGACGTCGACCTGCCGTTGGGGCTCCATCGTCACCGCGCTGGCGACTCCACGGCGGCGGTGGTGCCGCTGTTGCAGGCGGTCTTCCGCATGAACCGCGGTGGACGCGCCCGCGACGCCATTCCCGTGGCGGCGGTCGCGATCGAAGCGGCGGACGCGGCGGGGTCCCCGACCGCGCGGCTGGAGGCCCGCCGAGCACACGCCCAGGCGCTGGTCGAGAGCCATCAGCTCGAACGCGGGCTCTCGTTGATCGACCACGCGCTGGCCACCATCGAGGGCGACCGGCTCGCCCGTGCCCGGCTACGGGTGCTTCGCGCGCGCACCGCCCGAAAGCTCGGCGACATCGAGGCCGCGACCAAGGACCTCGACACGGCGTACGCGACCTTCGAGGCGCTTCGAGATCGCTCGGGCCTCCTTGACGTGGCCGGGCAGCGAGCCCGCCTCGCGCGTGCCGAGGGTCGTCATTCTCGGGCGCTGGCCCACTGGGGTGAGATGTTGCGCCTGAACCGAGGCGATCCGGGGCTTGAGGCGGAGGCGCTCAACGGCCTGGTGGAGGCGATGCTCGAGGCCGGACAGCTTGATCACGTAGAAAAGCAGGTAGATCGACTCCAGAGGGTGAGCCGTCTGAGCGGTGATACCCGGCGTATCGCGGAAGCCACGACCACATGGGGCATGTTGCACATGGCCCGCGGGGAGACCGAGCGTGCCCGCCGGCAGCTTGAGACTGCGGCCGCTATTTCGGCGACGCTGGGTGCCGCTCGGCTGCAACTGCGGTGCCGCCTGATGCTGGCTGAGCTCGAGCAGCGCGCGGGAAATCTCGACGCGGCTGAGGAAATTGCCAGGTGGGCCGCACGTTTTGCCGAAGAGCGGGGGAATCCAGGCGCCCGCGCCCAGGCGTGCGTCAGGCTGGCGTTCCTCGCGCTGGCGCGCAACGACCCCGCGCGCGTCCGGGCGGAGGTGGAGTTCGCGGAGGTGGCGTTACGCGACAGCCCGCGGCACTCCCTCTGGTTGCATGTGGGCCTGTTGCGAGCCGCGCTCGCGGCGGAAGAGGGGGACGAGCGCGGGTGCCGGGCGTGGTGGGCGGTCGCGCGGGAGCGAGGAATCGAGCAGCGTGCGGGCTCGGAGCTACGCCCCGCCCTTACCTGGCTTTGCGAGCGTGCGGCAGCGCGGCAGTGGAGCGACGTGGCGTCCAGGGCCGCGGCGGTTGCCGCGCGCGCTACGGCCACGTTGGGGCCGATGCGTTCACCGTTGGCGCGTTCGCGGGTTTGATCCGCGGCGGGGCTCACCTGAGGCTACGCCGGCGAGTAGCCGAGCCAGATCGTCGGGGAGAGGTGATACATATCGATGGTTCGCGCCAGTCCACGGGTGACGAAAGCCAAGGATATGAGCGTGTAGTGCGAGCCGGCCGCCACTGCGCCCGGTGCCGTAGAGTTCGTCGCTGAGGATGGGGTGCCCGCTCTCCGAGAGGTGGATGCGCACCTGATGGGTACGTCCCGTCTCAAGCCTCGCTTCGACCAGGGAGCCGCCGCCGAATCTACTGATACATCGTAGATGGGTCACCGCGAGTTTGGACTCGGCGTTCGCTGTCGCCACCGAACCACGCTTCCCGTCGCCGCGGTCGCGGACGAGGTGGGTGCGTACGGTTCTTGGGGTCGTCGGGAAGCTCCCGGCCGTGAGTGCGAGGTAACTTCGCTCGATATCATGGGCCTCAAAGCTAGACTTCAGTCTAAGCTGCGTGGCCTCATCCAGGGCCACCAGCATCAAGCCGGACGTCCCTTCGTCGATTCGGTGCACGGCGAACGCCCGTCCGAACCACCGTTCGGCTGCTCGCAGAACGCTGGGCTCACGCCGTCCGGGGGCGGGCACACTCAGCATCCCCGACGGCTTGTAGATCACACACAGCCGCGGATCACGCGCCACCACGGCAGGCTCGTGGCGAGCGTCGAATCGCGGGCGCTCGGGCATGACCCGCAGCCCGTCCTCGGCCGGGCGGTTGGCGTCGAGCACGGGCACTTCGTGTAGCCAGACCTTGCCGTTTTGCAGGAGCGCGCGCGCCTCCTTCCCGGTATTCCCCTCGTCGACCAGCCACTGCAGCACTGTGCCCCGACCGAGGACTTTGTCGTCGCTACCCATGTTCCCCGGGTATAACTAAGCCGATCGTCCTTTCATGCGTGGAGTTCTGATGTCGCGTCCGCTGTTGTTGTCGTTGGTGCTCGGGTTGGTTGCCTGCGACGGGGAAAAGGAGCCGGCCGACAGCGGCGACGACACGTCGCCCGGCCTGGACACCGCCGACACTGCGGACACCGCCGACACGGCCGAAACCGGCGATACCGGCCCCACCGACGACGACGCCGACACCTACTCGGTTGAAGGCGGTGACTGTGACGACGCCAATCCGAGTGTCCATCCCGGCGCGACCGAGATCTGGTACGACGGCATCGATCAGGATTGCGACGGCAACGACGGCGATCAGGACGGAGACGGTGTCGCGGCGTCTGGCTTCGGCGGCACCGACTGCAACGACGAAGACCCGACGATCTACCCCGGAGCCGCCGAGGCGTGCGACGGGCTCGATCAAGACTGTGACGGCGCGATTGACGAGGACGCGGGTTCCTATTGGTACCTCGACGCCGATACCGACGGATACGGCGACCCCGCGCAGGCGCTCCCCGGATGCGACGGGGCGCCTGGCTATGTCAACAACGCCGACGACTGCGACGATGAGAACCCGCTCGTCAATCCGGTGGCCTTGGACGAGTGCGACGGCAAGGACAACGACTGCGATGGCGAAACGGACGAGGGCGCGACGACCTACGCCTGGTACCGCGATGTAGACGAAGACGGGCACGGCGACAGCGCCGACTTCATCTCCTCCTGCTACCAGCCCGCCGGCTATGCGGAGAGCTGGCGCGACTGCGACGATACCGATGCCGCCGTCAACCCCGACGCGCCAGAGCTCTGCGACGGACTCGACAACGACTGCAATGGCGACGTCGATCCGACCACCTCCGCCGACGCCGGGGTCTGGTACAGCGACGCCGACACCGACGGCTACGGCGACCCCGACACCGCCCAGCGCAACTGCTCCCAGCCTGTGGATACCGTCGCCACGGGGGACGACTGCGATGACACCACGTCCGCGGTGAGCCCCGACGCCGACGAGAGCTGCAATGGCGTGGACGACGACTGTGACGGCGGCACCGACGAGGCCGGCGCCGTCGATGCGCTCACCTGGTACACGGACGCGGACGCCGACGGGTACGGCGACTCGACCACGGCCGCTCCGGCTTGTGAGGGCGCCGCCGACCAGGTCGCCGACGACACGGACTGTGACGACACCGACGCGGCGGTGAGCCCTGGCGCGACCGAAAGCTGCAACAGCATCGACGACGACTGCGACGGCGACGTAGACGAAGCGGGCGCAGTCGGTGAGACCGACTGGAGCTCAGACGTCGACGGCGACGGGTACGGCGACGACGCCACCGTCGTCACCCAGTGCGACGCGCCCGCGGGCGCCGTGAGCACCGGCGGCGACTGCGACGATACCGACGCCACGCTCTACCCGTCGGCCCCCGAGCTGTGCGACGGCATCGACCAGGACTGCGACGGCGCCACGGCAGACGAGGCCGGCACCGCCACCTGGTTCGACACGAGTGGCACCATCACCGACGTCAGCGCCGATCTCGCGGTCGGCACGGCGAGCACACCGGTGGTGATCGGCGATGCCGCCAGCGCCGACGTCATCGTCAGCGATGGCACGCTCCAGCTTTGCGACGGCACGTGGTATGCCCGCGTCGCGCTCTCCGACGTCACCTCCGAGGTCACGCTGGTCGGGCTCAACGGCGCCGACTACACCACGCTCACGACGGCGGGATCGTCCGGTGGTCCGAATGTGTCGGTGGTGTCAGTGACGGACGCCACGCTCACGCTCGAGGGGCTGACCATCGCCGACGGCCTGGGCACCTCGGGCAGCGCTGGCGGCGGTGTCGCTGCGGTCCGCTCGACCACCTACACGACCCTGCCCAGCGTGCCTACGGTCACCCTCGTCGATTCGGCGGTGCGAGACAACAACACCCGCTTCGGCGGGGGGGTCGCCATCTACGGCTACGCGTCGGTCGAGCTCATCGACACCCTCGTGTCCGACAACACCGCCTCGCTGTCCGGAGGCGGATTCTGGATCCAGAACAACGGTCAGCTCAGCTGCACGGCGACGTCGTTTGGCGCCGCGGGAGTCGTCGCCAACACCGCGCCGACCGGCGGCGGTGGGTACCTCGGCGCCACCAGCAAGGGCACGGTCGACTCGGTGGGCTGTGATTGGGGTCAGGACTCCACCGCGGACGACAACGCCACCTACGACATTCAGCAAGCGCCCTCGGCGACGGACCGCTACTGCTACCCCAACGCGACCAGCCTCACCGACAGCGTCAGCTGCTCTGGAGGTAGCTGCACCGCCACCACGGACACGACCTGCCCCTGATGGCCACGCGGCAACGGGTGGAGGCCCCGAGGGCCGGAACACGTGACGGGCGCTTGGCGCCCGGGCCGCCCCCAGGCGCGTCGCCTCAGAAGAGCAGGCCCGCCTTGGAGTTGGTGTACACGTGACAGATCGCCTGGAGCATGTCGCCGATTTCGTCGGGGCTGGGCGACTCGAGGAACACACCATCGTTCGCGGCGAGGTCTTCCATGAACGCGCTCTGCACCGGGTCGTCGTCTTCGTTGTAAAACGCCGTGTAGAGGTCGTAGCCCGCACTCTCGAACAGGTCGCGCTCGGTGAGCGCGGCGGCCTTGAGCCGAGCGTTGGTCGGGGTGTTCTTCCAGATCGGACACCACTTCGTTGCGGCGGCCGTCTTGTACTTGCCGCCAACCTTCAGGCACGACTGGCCGCTGTAGGTGGGCTCGCCGTCCGACACCAGGAGGGCAGCGCGCCCGATGTCCTCGTCGGAGGTGCTGCGGGTCAGGATGGCGTTGGCCATGTGCAAGCCGAAGGCGATGTTGGTGTTGGTACACGCCGGCATGCCGGTGTTCCCGCAGATCTTGATGGTGTTGGCCACCGAGATCATTTGCGAGTACCCCGTCTCGTAGGTAAGCAGTTCGGTCGGCGAGAACAGATTCAGCTCAAGACCCGAAAAGGCGACGATGCCCAACTTTGACGCCGGATCGGCCTTGTCGTTGATGCATTCGATGAGCGCGATGTCCGCCTCACGCGCCTGATCGATCTCGTCGCGGAACGAGGTCGTGACGTCCTGCACGATGACCAGATCGGGCACCTTGCCGGTGATGGATGCGCCCCCGCCCGACACCGCCACCAGGTCGACGCTGGGGAAGCCGAAAAGTGCGCTGATGGGCAGGTCGAGGGTATAGCGCACGGTGACCCGCACCGCGTCAGAGTCGTCCGCGGCCCCGGGGGTGAACGAGCCGGTGGCCTGATCCCAATCGCCTACTTCGATGTCGTCTTCGTTGAGGATCAGCCCTTCGCCACGGATCGACACCATCTGCCCGTACGCGATGGCGCGCGACTTGGCGTCCACTTCGATGGGCAGGGCGCTGGCGCCTGACATGGCCGCCGCGTCTGCCGCGATCTGCATCTCGGCGCGGGTGGAGGCGACCGCGCCCCAATCGACACCCAGGGCGACGAACGCCATGGTGACCATGAAGCAGAGCACCAGGATGACTGCCGAGGATCCGCGACGGCGCGCACGCCGGAGTTTACGGAGCATGGAAACCTCGAGGGTCAGAGTTCAGCAGCCGGTGACGTTGGGGAGATAGACGACGGCGTCCACGTCAAAAGCGTTGGGCGTCGGCACGAAGCCGGTCATCGGCTCGAAGACGATGGTCGGGTCGAGCTCCATCGCGCACGTGCCATCCACCGCCACGATGGTGGGGGTGACCTCGCCGGCGTCGACGACGATGCCGTAAGCGGCGAGCGCGGCCACGATTTGAGTGGCAGCGCCATCGGTACACGGTGAACATTCCCCGGCGGGATCCGCGTCGTCGGGCGTCTGCAGCGCGCCGAAACGCATCGACTCACGCACGGAGTTGACCACCAGCGCCTGCCGAAGGAAGAACCACCCGAAGTCCACCAGGCCAAGCAGCATGGTGATAAGCACGGGAATAACCAGAGCAAATTCAACGGCTTGGCTTCCGCGTCTGCGGCCACGGTTCGGGGTCTTGTGGGCAGGGACACGCATGGCGAAGGTGGAGTAACCAGCAGTGTACAGGATCGCGGGCTCGGATCAAGTAGTTTTGGTTTTTTTCGACTTATCGCCCGGCCTTGCCGCTCTGCGTCGGGGTGAACCAGAAGACCACGCCGGTGCGGACGTCCCAGGCAAACATCCATGAGGGCAGGGTCTCGGCCAGCCCTGGCCAGGCCCACCCGCCGATATCGAAGAAAAATCCCATTGCTGGCCAGGGACGCGCGTCGAAGCCGAGCGCTGTCCGCGTGCCGATCGTCGGCGCCAACTCGCCGCCGTAGAGCGCTCCATGGGCAAGCCAGACCGACGGACCCGCCTTGAACCGGAGCGCCCACGCGCTGCCGCCTATCGGGACGTGCATGCTGCCGAGAAGATCGAGCACCGGTCCTTCGATGACCGCGTCGCCCGCCGATGTGTCGTATCCGGAGACCTCCAGGGCGGGACCGAATAGTCCGAGGAGGGGCACGTCGACCCCAAAGGCGTAGCCGAACCCAGGAACCAGGGCGTCGCCAGAAAAACGGGCGGCGACCTGGGGGGCGGCGAAAAACGAGACGTGCGCGCGTTCGTTGCGATCGGCGTAACGATGGTAGGCCGCCCACGCCGATCGGCGCACGGCCTCGTCTTCGGCGGGAGTCGGTCCCTCCCCGAGCGCCTTGAGGACCGCCAGCCCCTCGGCGCGGCTGCCCGTCCGCAAGAGCGCATACCCGGTGAGCAGCTGAGCCGGCTCGTGGAGCCCACCCGCGATCTCGGTGGCCTGACGCGCCTCGCGCAGCGCCGTGCGGGCCTCACCGGAGCGCCAGGCGCCGAGGGCGCGGAGGTACGCCTCGTCGGCGCGGGGATCGCGCGCCGCGGGCTCGGGCTGGGCCGCTGTGGGCAGCGGGTCCGCGACGGCCGGCAGGGGCGTGGTGGGCGCAGCCACGGCGGGTTCACCAGGTCCGGCTGGCGGCGCCACGACACTGCCCTCTTCAGCCTGGCCGACGGGGAACAGCACGAGACACAAAAGAAAGGGCGTCACGAATTTACGTTAGCCGGTGCTGATCTCCCTGTCCCGTGGCATAGTGGTGGTGGGCCGGATGGAGTGCACATGCGCCAGACTTCTCTGTTTTTCCCCCTGCTTCTCGCCTGTGCGTGCTCCGCCGGGCTCAACGAGGCGACCTTCCCGACCGGTTCACAAACCGTAATCGCAAGCTCAGACCTGCACTCGTTGCTGGTCGTAGACAATGCAGGCGGCGCGTTGTCGCGACGCGATATGGACGGGGAGCGCACCACGTCGGTCGCCGTTGGCGCGCTTCCCGAGCGCGTCACGCGGGCCGGCTCGAAGATCTACGTCACGGTCCGCGGTGAGCGTGCCCTGGCGGTTCTGACCGATGCCTCCGGCGAGCTTGAACTCTTGGAGAAGGTCGATGTCGGCGCCGAGCCGATCGGTGTCGTCGCTCGCGAGGATGGCACCCGCATCTATGTGGCGCTTTCGCAGGAAGATGCGGTGGTCGAGCTCGATGGCAGCACGCTTTCGGAGGTGCGTCGCTGGTCGGTCTCGGGGCAGCCGAGCTGGCTGGCCCTTCACCCGTCCGGCAAGGCGCTTTTCGTGGCCAGCGCGATGGGCGGCGGGCTCGTACGGGTTGATCTCGAGGCCAGCACCGTCGCCGAGGTCACCCTCGCCGAGCCGGTGGGGGCGGGCTCGTCGGGTGACGACCGGTTCAGCCGCCGGCTCACCGGCGACCTGTGGATCTCGTCCGACGGCGACACCCTGGCGGCTCCTGGGCTCTTCGTCGACAATCTCACCCCGGCGGACGACCCCGCCGACAGCGGGATGGGGAGCTCCGGCAGTGGCTACGCCTCCACCAACACCGTGGTCTCCAGTCGGTTCAACCCAGGCGTGATGGTGGCCAAGCTGGACGGTTCCGGCGCGGTCATCGAGACGCCGCGGGCGGTCTTCTTGGCCGGGTTCGCCACCGTGGGCGACAAGGAGGAGATCGTTCGCAGCTACCCGACGAGCGTCAGCATGCCGCCGCGAGGCGACCTTGTGGTGGTGACGATGGAATCGTCGGCGACGGCCGTGGTCCTGTCGCTGAGCACCCTCGCCGCGAACTCGGACTCCGAGAGCTCGGACACCGGCGGCTCCAGCAGCTCGCCTCGCGACGACGGGTTCGCGACTGGCGCGGCGATTTTCGCCTCGATGGACGCCGGACCCCAGGGCGTGGCCTTCGTGAGTGACGACGTTGCCTACGTCGACAACTTCCTCGACCACTCGCTGCGCGAGCTCGACGTCAAGACGGGGCGGGCCCAGGTCAACGTGCTGCTCGCCAGCTCCGAGGCCGAGCTCTCCGGGATGATGGATGGCGGGGCGAGCGTCGCGGGCGTCACCACCGCGCTGGACGCTGATGTGGAGGCGGGCCGCAAGCTCTTCTTCTCGGCGGTCAGCGACAAGATGGCGGTGGACGGGGCGGGCGTCTCCTGTTCGACCTGTCACTTCGACGGCCGCAACGACGGTCTGACCTGGACCTTCTCCGACTCGGTGCGGCAAACACCGACTCTCGCGGCGGCGGTCGCGGAAACCGCGCCCTACACCTGGACGGCGGGTGTCGACACGGTGGCGGCTGAAGCCGTGGTGACCAGCCAGGGCCGCATGGGTGGCACCGAGCTCTCGGCCACGGATGCACTCGATATCCAGGCCTTCATCCTTTCGATTCCGGAAGTGGACGTTCACCAGAAGGGCGTGATGGACGACGCCGTGGAACGCGGGCGCGTCATCTTCGCGAGCGCGGAAGTCGGTTGTGCCAGCTGCCACCCGGCCCCGTTGTACACGGACAACGAGCACCACGACATCTACGGGCTCACCAAGGTGAACACCCCGTCCCTGGTGGGCATCGCCTCGAGCGCGCCCTACCTGCACAATGGCTCGGCAGGCGACCTTCGCGACGTGGTCGACGCGGCGCTCAACGGCGAGATGGGCTCCACCGGGCAGCTCACCGAGTCCGAGAAAGACGATCTCGTGGCGTTCCTCGCGACGCTTTGATTTTGAGGGGGAAGGGGCTCGCCGCCCCTTCCCCTACCGCGCCATGCCCTTCGGCCGTCCGCAAGCGGCCGGCCTGCGGCGCCCATCGCGTTGATAACGCGATGGGACGTGGCGCTCTCCCCATCCCGCCCAGCCGCAGAGGGCGGCTGAGCGCGCCCGGCCGCAGAGGGCGGCGCTGCGCGCGCCCGGCCGCAGAGGGCGACGCTGCGCGCGCCCGGCCGGAGAGGGCGGCGCTGCGCGCGCCCGGCCGGAGAGGGCGACGCTTCGCGCGCCCGGCGGCAGAGGGCGGCGCTTCGCGCGCCCAGACGCGGAGGGAGGCGGTGCGCGCGCCCGGCCGGAGAGGGCGACGCTGCGCGCGCCCAGACGCGGACGGAGGCGGTGCGCGCGCCCAGACGCGGAGGGAGGCGGTGCGCGCGCCCGGCCGGAGAGGGCGGCGCTGCGCGCGCCCGGCGGCAGAGGGCGGCGCTGCGCGCGCCCGGCCGCAGAGGGCGACGCTTCGCGCGCCCGGCCGCAGAGGGCGACGCTTCGCGCGCCCGGCCGCAGAGGGCGGCGCTGCGCGGGCCCGGCCGGAGAGGGCGACGCTGCGCGCGCCCAGACGCGGACGGAGGCGGTGCGCGCGCCCGGCCGGAGAGGGCGGCGCTGCGCGCGCCCGGCCGGAGCGCAGCGCCCGCGCCCGCCCAGACGATCGCGAGTCCCAGCGCCAGCGCGAGCACATCCGTGAGCACCGGCCGGCTCAGCCCGTCGGGGCGTCGGTTCCCGACACCAGATCCCCGGCCGCGCGACGCTCCATCTCGGCGGCGGTGGCGTGGTGGTAGACAACCAAGCCCACGGTCAGCACCGCCACCTCACGCAACAGTGGGAGCGGCCCTTGCAGCACCGTCCACGCGGTTTGGAGCCAGGTTGGGCGGGGAATGAGGGTCGGCAGCACGTCCAGCAGCATCCGCTCCGGTCGGCCAGGGTCCATGCCCATCACCGCGGTGCTCAGCGCGTCGAGGTCGAGGCTCGGGCTCAGAAGCGAGTTCACCACCGTGAGCGTGCCGGTCACGACAAAGAACGCGAGCATCAGGACGGTCGATGCGCCGGCAAGTGACCAGCCCGGCTGGGCGCTCCCCGGGCCCGCAAGGCGGACGGTGCCAAGGCGGCTGCTCCGCCCGAAAGCAGCGAGCCCGCTGTTGGTCTCGTAGGCATCCGCGATCGCGAGTCCGTAGGGCAAGAAGATGATGCAGCCCCCGATGAACCACAGCCCGGTCGCGGTGCTGAAGATCACGCTGGACAAGAGCCAACTGAACTGGAGCCTCCAGGCGAGCGTCCGACGCAGGCCCGCCCGGAGGTCGACCGCCCGGCCGGCGGCCAGATCCGCGATGACGATGAACGCCAAGACCAGGGCCACGAGCTGAACGACGAGCTGCAAGAGCACCACGATCATCGCGCCCATCGCCACCCCGAAAAGCAGGTTGACATCGAGCCCGTAGGGGGAGACCAGGTACCGCATGACATCGGGAAGGAAGCGCTCCGCGGCCGCGCCGGGGACGGCGCCGATAAAGCCGAGCACCAAGAGCGTCGGCAGCCAGACCGCCGCCCCCGAAACCAGCAGTCGGACGGTTGTGCTGAGCGCGGAGAGGATGGACGAGGCGGGTCCGGTCATCCGCACGACCGTATCTGTCCCACGATAGGCGGGCGCGTGGTTGTGACCTGGCGTGGCATGGTTCCGTACGTTGAGACGCTCGACGCCCAGCGCCGGTATCGGGATGAGGTGATTGCAGGTCGCGAGCCCGAGGCGCTCTGGCTCTTGGAGCACCCGCCAGTCATCACCACGGGACGGCGAGATGCTGCGATCGACGCCGCCCGCGTCGCCGACTCGGGCTATGACATCGTCGCGACAGAACGTGGCGGACTCGCGACGTGCCACGAGCCAGGTCAGCTCGTTGGATACTGCTTCGTGGACGCCTCACGGCGGGGGATTCGGGCGATCGTCGCTGGGCTCGAACTCGGCATCGTCGGCTGGCTGGCCACGCTGGGCGTCCTGGGCGCGGACCGGCCTTGCCACCCGGGGGTGTGGGTCGGTCACGACAAGGTGTGCGCAGTCGGGTTGCACGTGCGCCGAGGGGTCACGATGCACGGCTTCGCGCTGAACCTCGTCAACGACCTGGCGGGGTTCTCGCTCATCACGCCCTGTGGGATCGTGGATGGCGGGGTGACCAGCGTCAAACGCCTCAGAGGTAGCGCGCCGACACCGAGCGAGGCTGCGGCTGGCGTCGGGGCGGCTGTTACATCGGCGTTGGCCGCGGGAGCGGCGCGGTAGGGGGGCACCGCGAAACCGCGAAGGGGTGCCCCCCCTGACGAGCGAAGGGGTGCCCGCGTGCATCCGGAGGGGGGAGAGCGGGGCCCGGGGCGCGTTGGCAACGCGACGCGGGCCGAAGGCCGGACGCTTGCGTACGGCCGGAGGAGACGCCGCGGTAGGGGGGCACTGCGAAGGGGTGCCCCCCCTGACGAGCCGAAGCGGTGCCCGCGTGCATCCCGAGGGGGGAGAGCGGCGCCCGGGGCGCGTTAGCAACGCGACGCGGGCCGAAGGCCGGACGCTTGCGTACGGCCGGAGGGCACGCCGCGGTAGGGGGGCACCGCGAAGGGGTGCCCCCCCTGACGAGCGAAGCGGTGCCCCCCCTGACGAGCCTTGACATGGCCGATTCGAGGTAGTAGATGCGGGCGCTCGTTGGCACGTAGCTCAGCGGCAGAGCATCGCCCTGACACGGCGAGGGTCGTGGGTTCAAATCCCTCCGTGCCAACCAAACCCCTTCCACCCGTCCAACGGAGATTTTTTGCGCGGACCCCTACGGCGTGATGCCCTCCAGTCCCCCCCCGAACGAAACGAGCCCCGGGTCAATGAACGGATCCGGGTCCCGCGCGTGTTGGTCATCGACGATGCCGGCGAAAAGCTCGGCGAGATGGACACCAGCGAGGCATTGGCTCTAGCTCGTGAGCGCGGGATGGACCTGGTTGAAGTGGCGCCGATGGCCCGCCCGCCGGTCTGCAAAGTGGCCGATTACGGAAAGCTCAAGTACGAACGCAAGAAGCGGGAGGCCGAAGCACGGCGCAACCAGGTCATCGTCGAAATCAAGGAGATCAAGCTCCGTCCCAAGACGGACGATCACGACTTCGACGTGAAGCTGCGCGCGGTGGAACGGTTCCTGGCTGACGGCGACAAGGTCAAAGTAACGGTTCGTTTCCGCGGTCGAGAGATCGCTCATCGTGACATCGGGGAAGAACAGTGTCGTCATCTTGCTGAACGCCTCGGGCCCGCTGCGATCGTCGAGCAGGCTCCGCGGATGGACGGCAAGCAGATGTTCATGCTTCTGGCACCCGGCAAGAAAAAGTAGGAGTTTACATGCCCAAGATGAAGACCAATCGCGCCGCCGCCAAACGTTTCAGCAAGACTGGCACCGGCAAGATCAAGTACAAGAAGCGCGGCCTGCGTCACTGCTTGGAGCACAAGTCCAAGGACACCAAGCGTGGCCTCCGCAAGACCGGGTACATCGACGACACCAACCACAAGCAGGTTGCGGCGCTGATCCCCTACAAGTAGTCTCACCTCACCGACCCCGCCGCCACCGCATCATTGCTGGGAAGCGGCTTTTCACCCAAGTGGAGTCATCATGGCACGTATCAAACGGGCAGCAATTTCCCGCGTTCGCAAAAATCGCCTCTACAAACGCGTAAAGGGCTTCTTCCTCGGCCGCCAGCGCTTGCGTCAGGCCATGGAGCACAGCGATCGCGCCAAGCGTTTCGCGTTCGCCGGCCGCAAGCAGAAGAAGCGCCACTTCCGCGGTCTGTGGATCAGCCGGATCAACGCGGCGCTCGCGCCCAAGGGCATCTCCTACAGCCGCTTCATCGCGAGCCTGCACAAGTCCAAGGTCGGACTCGATCGCAAGATTCTCGCGGACCTGGCGCTGAACGACCCCGCTGGATTCGACGCCGTCGTCGCCCGCGTGCAGGCGGCGGGCTGATCGTGCGCTGGCTCGTCCTCGGTCTGGTCGCGTGCGACACGTCCGACGAGACGACGTATGAGCAGTACAACGCCGATGGGGACAGCGTCACCGTCTCCGTAGGCGTGGTGGAGCTGCTCCCGGCGGTTACGACGGCGCTTCACAGCTCCACCGGCGAGGTGGAAGTGGGGAGCGCCTCGATAGACCCTGGCGGCGGACCGATCGGAAGCACGCATACGGTGCTCGTCAGTCTGATCGCGGACTTTGTGGCGGATGTGGACCGAGTCTCCATCCGCACCGACTCGGGGGACCGGGGCGAGGACGAGTATGACCTCGAGCCCGACTCCACCGGAACCGGTATTTACAAGCGCGAGCTGGTGACCGTAGGTGAGGAGGGTGAAACACGGGATGACGTCCTCACTTTCCGCCTGTGGACCGCCGTCGAGGCTGACAGTGCCGAATGAAAGCCGATCGCGGCCGCGGCCCGCCGCCCTGACCAAGGCCGGCCTGGTCGACGAGCTGCGCGAAGCCACCGGCCTGCCGCGGCAGGACGCTGCCGGCTACGTCGAGGGGCTGTTGGAGTCGATGAAGGAAGCGCTTGAGGCCGGTGAGGGCATCAAGATCAGCGGTTTCGGCAACTTCCTCGTGCGCGCCAAGCGCGCGCGCCGGGGCCGGAACCCCTCGTCGGGCGAGTCCATCACGCTGCCTGGACGCAGGGTGCTGACCTTCAAGCCCTCTCGAGTCCTCCGCGACGCGCTGCAGGAGCCTGAGTCCCGGTGAGCGAGGTTCCCGACAAGCTGTTCTTCCGCATCGGCGAAGTCGCCGAGCTGGTTGGGGTCGAGCCACACGTGCTCCGTTATTGGGAAACGGAGTTCAAGCTTCGGCCGCAGCGATCGTCTTCGGGGCAGCGGCTCTACCGACGTCAGGAGGTCGGTCGGTTCCTGAAGGTGCGGCAGTTGCTGCACCAGGAGGGCTACACCATCGCTGGGGCGCGCAAGGCCATCGCGGAGCTCGCTTCTGGAGAGGCGCCGGCTCGCCCACAGGTGGGCGTGGAAATGGAGGCCCTACGCGACACGTTGCGCCGGGTCCGCAGGCTGCGCGCGGAGATCGTGGCCCTGTCGGGAGAAGTGCGAGGCTGAGCGTTGGCGGCTGACTCCGCCCGCTGCCACCTCTCATCGGCGCCTACCGACGGCTTGACAAGCCACCCCTGGTGGATAGCTGCGGCCCCGTCGGGGTATAGCTCAGCCTGGTAGAGCGCTTGAATGGGGTTCAAGAGGTCGCACGTTCGAGTCGTGTTACCCCGACCAAACTTTGAAGGCCGCTGAGAATCGTGAGATTGTCAGCGGCCTTCAACCGTTTTCTGGGTCCTCGCGTTCCACCGTGACCGTGGGAAGATAGGCCCACGAATGCGCGCCTACGTTCGCTTCCGCCTACCCGACGGAAATGCCGTCGAGCTCGGCCACGGCGATCTCATCGGCCGGCTGTGGTCCGCAGCGCTGTCGATCCCCGACGCGCGCGTCTCTGAGGCGCATGCGATGGTGAGCCTACGCGGCCAAGAGCTGCTGCTGCTGCCGCTGCGAGGGCGCTTTTCCACCGATGGGAAGCGCCTATCCTCGCTGGTCCTGGCCGCGGGGCAACGGGTCACGCTGGCGGACGGGTTTGACCTCGAGGTGGAGGAGGTGTCTCTCCCGGCGGCGGTCTTCGCAGTCGAAGGGGAGGGACTCGCGCGGGTGGTGGTGACGGGGGTGTGCAGCCTACTGACGCGGCCGCGGCCGGAGTTGGTGCCGCGACTGGTGCCCGATGCGCCTGCGTACCTCTGGGGGGATGGGGAGGGGTGGTGCCTCACGGTGAACGGGACCAGCCGGGCGATTCGCATCGGCGACACCTGGGAGCTGGACGGGCGGCAATTCCGGGCTGTCGGACTGGCGCTCGACAGCGCGGGGAACTCTGCGACTCGGCAAGAGGCTGGCGCCGCCCGTAGCCTACGAATCGTCGCCCAGTTCGACAGCGTCCACGTTCACACCGAGGGGGGGGGGCGGTGGCGCTTGGAGGGCTTGCCGCGCGCTTGATCAGTGAGATCGTTGCGTTCGACGGACCCGTCGCCTGGGAGGTCCTGGCTGGCGAGCTGTGGCCCGACGAAGACGACGTACACCTGTTGCGACACAAGTTGGACGTGACGCTGTCGCGCCTTCGCTCCCGGTTGCGCGAGGCCAACGTCCGCCCGGACCTGGTGCGCTCCGATGGATTCGGCCAGGTGGAGCTGTTCCTTCACACCGGCGACGAACTTGAGGACCGCACGTGATTGTGGGGGACGACAGCAACGCCGAGGCGAGCGACCCTGGAACGGCCCCGCCCGATCCCGTCCCCGAGGACCGGCCTCGCTACGAGCGGCAGGGCCTGATCGGCCAAGGCGGCATGGGCCGTGTGTATGCTGCTCACGATCCGCGGCTGCGCCGTCAGGTGGCGCAGAAGGTCGCCGCCACACCCGAGCTGGCGGGTCGGCTGGCGCGTGAGGCCGCGATCACCGCCCAGTTGGAACACCCCGGGATCGTGGCGGTGTACGACGCCGGTCAGACGGACGGTCAGGCGTGGTACACGATGCGCCTCATCCGCGGCCGGACACTTCGTGAGCGGTTGGTGGCCTGCACGACCCCCGCCAGCCGTCTGGAGCTCCTCCCCCACGTGCATGCCGCGTGTCAGGCCGTCGCCTACGCCCATGCGATGGGCATCGTGCACCGAGACCTGAAACCGTCGAACATCATGGTTGGCGAGTTCGGTGAGACGCAGGTCGCCGACTGGGGGCTGGCGACCCCGATCGAAGAGGCGCTGTCGCATTGGCAGCGGATCGCCACCGAAGAGAGCCCAGCCGCGGGAACACCCCGGTACATGAGCCCGGAGCAGGCCGCGGGCGCCCCGCCGAGCCGCCAGGCGGACGTGTACGGCCTCGGGGTCGTGCTCTTCGAGTTGCTCTCGGGGCGGGCGTTGCCGGGTGGTTCCAGCGCCGCTGCAGCGCTCGACGGCCTCCCCGCGATCGTCCCTCGCGAGCTGGTCGCAATCGTCCGGCGCTGCGTCCAGGCCTCCCCGGAGGCGCGCTACCCCTCGGCGGCGGAGCTGGCCGCCGACCTCGGCCGCTGGCTCTCTGGCCAGCGGGTCTCCGCCCACGACTACCGACCCCAGGAGCTGCTCCTTCGACTGGTGCGAGCCTGGCGGGGACCGTTGGCAGCCACCGGCGCGGCGCTGGTCGTGGTGCTGGGGGTGGTGGCGAGCGCCGTCGACCGGGTCGCGGAGGCGCGGGCGACGGCCGAAGCCAACCTTGCCGTCGCCCTCGCGGAGCAGTCCCTCGCTGCCCTGCTCGACCAGCGCACCCCGGAGGCCAACGTGCTCGCCGCGCACGCGCTGGCGTACGGTCCGTCGCCGGTCGCGCGAGGGATCCTGGCGGCGACCCGGCGCAGCCCCGCGCAGCTGCTGTGGCGGTCCGCGGTCCCCGAGCTCTGCCAGCACTCCGGGGTACTCTCGCCCGACGCGACCGCGCTGGCCTGCCACGCCAATGGCACGCTGGAGGTCTGGAGCACCGCGACGATGGAGCGCCGGTGGGCCGTCGATCTCAATGTGGTCGAAGCGCCGGTGTGGATCGGGAAGCAACTCCTGGTCGCAACGCCGGATACGTTGGAATGGATCGAGGACGGAGTTGTCGTCGCGGTTGTGGCCGGCGAGGCGTGGTGGCCGCTCGCGGCGGGGTGGGCCGCGTTCGCGACCCGCGGGCCGCAGGCGCGCTTCCTGCCTCCCGGAGGCAGCGCGGTGGATTTCGACATCTGCATGGCCACCCGGGCGACCGTGCGGGTCGTGGGCCCTGAGCTCGTTGTCGGGTGCGACGACGGGATGCTGCGACGGTACGGCGCGGACGGTGCAGTGACCCTGGAACTGCCACTCGGCGAGCGACCAGCGTGGGCCGCGCTCTCGTCGGGGGAGGATGCCCTTTTGGTGGGAAGACTCGACGGGGCCGTGCATACGCTGGCGTTGCCCGGCGGGGCCGTTGGTCGGCCCGTCGCCGGTCGCTCGGCCGGTCTCCGCGCGTTGCAACCCGTTCCCGGGACGCGGATGGTGCTCGTACTTCCGGAGCGGGGTGGGCCGCGTATCTGGAACACCGATGCCGGCGAGTGGGTTGGCTCGCTGCCCAGCGGTGCCACGGGCATGTTCCCCGGAACCGAGCCCGGAGATGTCTGGCTCTTGGGGCAGACGCTTCAGCGCTGGCACGTCGCCGCCGAGCCTGGACTCACGGCTTTTTCGTTTGCCACGGGCGTCGCGCACGCCACTCCCTCACCTTCAGGGAACGCGTTCGCGGTAGCCCTTGGCAGCGGGGATGTGGTGGAACGGCGGTTGTCAGATGGCGAAGCGCTGCGCCAGTGGCGGCTCGGGAACAGTGTTGCCAAGTGCGTTGCCTACTCCGCTGACGATGCGCGGCTTCTTGCCGGCGCCATGGACTCCTCGCCGACGGTGCTCGGTCCGGCTGCGGAGCTACTGCCGATCGCGGCGGGTGTCGTGCTTCGGCGCGTCGGAGGACTGTCGGACGGGAGGATGTGGGCGCTGCCCTACTCCAACACGGTGCTCATGATTTCCCCCGCGAGTCGCGAGGTCCGGACGCAGGAGGTGGGGCCCGGCCCGATGGACGGCTCCAGCAGCCCGCTCGGCGGGACCGCTGCCATCGTCGATCAGCTCGGTGGCATCTGGGTTCTGGAGGGGTCGACGTGGAGGGAGGTCGCGCGCGAGGCGGACGCCATCGCGGTGGACGTGGGGGAGGGGGGCACCCCGTTGGTAGTGGGCCGCCGACGCGAAGTGTGCATCGACCGCCGCTGTCTCCCTGTCGAAGACGACGTGATCGACGTGTCGATCTCGGGCGATCTCGTCGCGGTCGGGATGCTCTCGGGAGACATCCTGCTGGTCAGGGTCGCAACCGGTAAGCAGGTGGCGCTGCTGCGCGGTCACCGGTCTCGGGTCAGCTCCGTGGAGTTCGGCCCGGGAGGGGCGTGGCTGCTCAGCGGCAGCTGGGACGGGACGGCGCGGGTCTGGGACCTTGCGGGGCTCGATGAGCCCGCCGAGATGCTGATCGCTGCGGCCGAGCGGAACTGGGGCATCACCTTGGCGGAAGCGATGCGGTCGCGCTAGCCCCCGGCCTGGAACGCGCCCTTGTAGAAGTAGTAGCTGCTGCCGTCGTCGCAGACGACCTGGCCCCCGTGCCAAAAGACGTCGCGAAGCACACTCTGTTCGTCCATGGTGCAACGCTTGCCGATCATGCCGCTCCTGCTCTCGAAGTAGGCGTCGTCGGAGGCGACATCGGCGATCACGATGCGGGTGCCCTTTGGCAAGGAGTAGTTCAGTGCGTTGGGTGGCGGCGCCGCGGCGGCGACCGCACCGGTGAGCTCGTAGGCCGCCTTGTAGAAGTAGTAGGTGCTGGCATCGTCACAGTTGACGTTCCCGCCGTGCCACATGCCATCCTTGAATGAGCTCTCTTCGCTCAGCGTGCACACCTTGCCTACGATGGTTGCCTTGTCTGGGTAATAGGCATCATCGGCGGCGATGTCGGCGACGCGGACGCGGCTGCCGGCGGGCAGTGCGTAGGTCACGACCCCCGCCGGGACGGGGGTGGCGGAGACGGTGCCGCCGCCGAGCTCCTCGTAGGCCGCCTTGTAGAAGTAGTAGCTGCTGCTGTCGTCACAGTAGACCTGCCCGCCGTGCCACTCCACGTCCTTGAGCGTGCTTTCCCCGTCCAGGCGACAGGTCTTGCCCATGATCGTGGTGCGATCGGAGGCGAAGGCGTCGTCGGTGTGAACGTCGAGCACCTTGACGCGCGTTCCCGAGGGGAGGGGGCGGGTGGCCCGAAGGCCAGGGAGGCCAGGCACCACGGCGGCCGCGGCCGCGGGGCCCTGGTCCATGTACGCGGCTTTGTAGAAATAGTAGGTGCTGCCGTTGTCGCAGTCCTTGACCGAGCCGCCGTGCCAACCTTCCCCTTGGTGAGTCGACTCGCCGTCCGTGGTGCAAGTGACGCCGACGATGGTGGCGCGATCCGTGTAGTAGGCGTCGTCGGAGGCGATCTCCAAGATCTGGACGCGTTCGTTGCCGGGGACGGCGAACATCACCCGCCCATCGGTCGCGCCGGTGTTCGGGATGTCGATTCCCGCCTCGCGAAGCACCTTCTCGAAGTCGCCGCCACAACAGCAGAAGCCCGCCGCGAAAACCAGGACACCGACGGGGAGGAGCAGCTTCACGACGAACCTCGGGGGAGCCTGTTGGAATAACCCGTCGCGCCGAAACCGACCCCGGGCCGTGGTATCTTGGCTTGGGGGGTGCCGCGTGCTACTGCTCTTGCTCGCCTGCCAGCCTGCCGCCCCAGCCGACGACACCGAGGCAGCCAAGGCCGCTGAGCCCGAGCCGGTACCGCTCGCTGCGCACTGCGACCCGGGCGTATCGGCGACCGACCCGCTTTCGGAGACCTCGTTCCTCTCCGTCACCAGCGCCGAGCCGGGGAATCCGTTCATGGAGATCGTCGATGTCGATCTGGTCGACGGCGCCGCCTGGGCGGCGGGGCAGGGCGGGCTGGTGGTGGCGGACCTGGACGGGGCAGGGTCGCTCACCGAGCGTTTTCGCGACCCTGGAGCGGGACGCTTCCACCGCGTCGAGCTGCTGCCCGAGGTCGACGCGGTGGCCCTGGCTCACCGCGACCAGGGCTTGGCGTTCCGGCCGATCGAGAACCTGGCCACAACGTTGCTACAGACGGTCGGCGCGGGCCTCGAGGGGCTTGCCGCGGTCGGGAACCGCCTCTACGTCTCAGACCGCGACCGCGCCGGGGTGGTGGTGCTCGACGTCACGGATCCAAGCCGCGCGGTCGAGGTGGGCTTCGGCGTCGGCGGGTCCAACAGCTGGGAGCTGGCGGCTGGGGACGGGGCGCTCTACGCCGCGGATCACGTCGGCGGGGTGCTGATCTACGATCTCGCGGAGCCTGACGCGCCGGTCTTCGTCGGGGCGGCCGACACGCTGGTCGGGGTGCTGGAGGTCGAGGTGGACGGGGGCTTCCTGTACGCGGCCGCCGGCGCCGGGGGTGTGCGCATTTACTCGCTGGCGGACCCGTTGGAGCTTCTCCTCGTCGCGACGGTGGCGACCGGTGGTTCGGCGGTCAGCGCGGCGGTGGACTCAGGCGTCTTGTGGGTGGCGGAGCACGACGCGGTCTCGGTTCACGACGTCTCTGATCCTGCGAGGCCAACTCCGTTGGGTCGCGATGACACCCGGCAGTTTGCCCTGGCGGTGGACGCGGCCGGAGCTGCCGCCGTGGTCGGCGACTGGGGCTACGTCGAGGCCTGGAGCATCGACGCGTCCGTCAGCGCGCCTGCGCTCGATGTGCCGAGGCTGTCGCTCACCGGGGGCGACGGGGTGGTCGAGGTCGTGCTCACCAACCGCGGCAACGGGTCACTGGAGCTTCGCGGCGCCCTCGCCGCCGGGGCCCAGGTTTTCGCGGGGGTCGACGTGGTCGAGCCGGGCCGCTCCACCACCCTGACGGTGCGCTTTGACGGGGCGCCGCCCGCGTCGGTTTGCCTCGCGACCAACGATCCGGACGCCGCGACGGTCACCTTCTCGATCGACGCGCCGGCCATCTCGCCCATCGGCGACCCGGCGCCCGACTTCGCGCTGCCCTCGCTCGACGGCGAGACCCTGCGCCTGTCCGATCAGCTCGGCCACCCCGTGGTCCTGGCCTACTTCGCCACCTGGTGACCCGTCTGTCCGTCCGAGGTCTCGGACATCGATGCCAACATCTGGGGTGAGTACGCCGACGATGGCGTGGTGGTCTGGGCGATCGCCTCGGCGGATCCGCTGCCCCAAGTCGAGCAGTTCCGGGACGCCCTCGGCCTGGAGCTCCCGATTCTCTATGATGTAGGTGGCGTCGTGCACCAGGACTACTCCCAAACGTCGGCGTTCCCGACGGCGGCCTACCCCCAGCAGTGGGTCATCGGCACCGATGGCAACATTGCATGGTCCAACAACGAGTACGACCTCGGTGAGCTCCGCGCGGTGATCGAGGCGGAGCTGGCGGGGGAGTAGGGCTCCCACCGTGCCCTCGCCGACTCTCCTGCTACGATAGTCGGATGTTGGTGGCGCTCGCCCTGTTCGCTTGTGTGACGCCGCCAGCGACCGTCACCGGTGACGCGGCATTCCCGGTGGCGTCGGCGTCGTGGTGGCAAAGCGCGGAGGTCGACGCGTTGTGGCTCGCCGAGACGCCGGAGCTGTGCGCCTCCACGCTCCGCGAAGGGGACCGCTACTTGCGCATCGACGGGCTGGATGCCTTCGAGGTCGGCGCCCAGGAGCTCGATGGCGACGACGCTTGGTACCTGCCCCACGCCTGGCTCGGCGCGGTGCGCGCAACCGGGGTCGGCTCGGTCGGGGTGGTGGAGCCGGTGGACCTGGACGAGCAGGCGCTCGGCACCGGCACCGTGGATGTGTCGCGGTTCGAGGAGGACGGGACGTTGACCGGGACGCTCGTCGGCACCTTGGCCGATGGGACCGCCGTCGCGGCTTCGTTCACGGCCGCGTACTGTGTGCCCTCCGCCGGAGACTGAGCCCCAGGAGTGAAAGCGCACCCGCGGCGCCGCCCTCGCAGCCGGGGTCCGCCTCGTCGGAGGCGGCGTCGGCGAGGGGGCACGCCGACGAAGCGAGGGCATCCGGCTCGCGAGCGAGTCGGTGTTCGTCGAGCACGACCACCACGCCGTCACCCCAAACCTGGTGCGCGTCCGCGTCCGCGACGAGGACGAACAGCGTCAGCGCCTCGGCTTCGCACTCCGGTGCCGGTGGGCAGCGCAGGCGGGTCGAGGAGGCGAACGGGTTGTCCCAAAGCGCCGCGCCCATGTCGTTGTCGGTGCCCCAGCCCCAGGTGAGCGGGGTCGGGCCGACCGCGCGGGCCTCGACCTGGACCATCTCGCGCTCGACGCACAGGTCGGGGGTCACCTCGGGATGGAAGGCCACGAGTTCCCCGTCGCCTGCGACCCACGTGTCGGTGGTGCCGGTGACCAGCACGGTCTCCAGCCAGTTGGTCGGGTCTTCGGCGTAGGCGGGCTGCGCGTTGAGGAAGGCCGTGGCGCCGTGCGCGTAGGGGCCCTCGGCCTCGACGATCAGCTCGGCCGCCGCGAGGGTGGCGTCGGACGGGGTGTAGGTGACGGCCACCGTGAGTTGGCACCGCGGGGGCACCAGGACCTCGGCACCATACGGAACGTCGTCGTCAGGGCGGCCGAGCCGTTCGCCGTTGTCGCAGGTGGTGGTGCTCCAGGCCGCGGTGATTTCGGGGGAGCCCTCGGTCGTCACCCGCAGGCCCATGTCCATGCCGCCGGCGTTTGCCACCGTGAAGGTCTTGGTCTCGGAGCTGCCCGCAGGCACGCCCTCGAAGGTGAGCGCCTCGGCTGCCACGACGAGGTCGGGCCAGCCGGCGGCGAGGGTGCCACTCACGAGGAGGATCATGGGCGAGTGTAGCCGCGATTCTCCGCGCCCGGCGGAATGCTTGGCCTGAATGCTCGCGATCCGCGGGCGATGGCGCGGGGGTGGCCGCCCTAGTAGGGCGCCGAGGGAACCTCCCTCCGCGGCGGCGGTCCGATAGTCCGGTGCCCATGTCCCTCCGCCGTCAGCTCGCCTTGTCTGTCCTCGGTGTCGTCGTCGCGCTCGGAGGGGTGGAGGCGGCCTTCTGGGCAAGGGACGACGGCGCCTTTCCGCACCTGAACGTCTACGCGCCGGACGAGGCCTTGGGGACGCGGTTGTTGCCCGGCAGCAGCCAGCGTGTGGCCTTCGGCGGCAACCCGACGAGCCGGGTGAGGATCAACGCGCAGGGCTTCCGTGGCCCCGACTGGGGACCGCCGGCTGCGGGCGAGATCGTGGTGGTGGGCGACTCCCAGGCTTTCGGTCTCGGGGTGGAGGAGGACCAGGCCCTGCCCGCGATGCTCGGTGTCGCGACCGGACGGCCGGTGCTCAACGCCGGGGTGCCGACCTACGGGCCGCAGGAGTACCGAGCGGTGGTGGAGCGACTCCTCGCCGAGCGCAAGCCCAGCGCGGTGGTGGTCGTGGTGAACCTTGCCAACGATCTCTTTGAGCGCGACCGGCCGAACCGGGACCGGCACAAGGTGTGGGACGGCTGGGCGGTCCGGTCCGAGACGATGCCCGAGGCGGTGATCGAGTTTCCTGGTCGGCGGCTGCTGTTCCGCCAGTCGCATTTCGTCCACGCGGCGAGGCGGTGGCTGTACACCCACGAGGACAATGCTGACCTGGGCGTGCCCTCGGAGGGTGGGCTCGCCGACCTTTTGCCCGAGGTTGAGGCGGCGACGCTGGAACAGCCGATGCAGCAGACCCAAGCCGCGTCGCTCCAGGCGGCGCTGGCGGGGGTCTCCAATACTGCGGCGCCGCCCGACTCGGTTGCGGCCAGGGTGCAGGCGGCAGCGCAGGATCGCCTGTACCTTGAGCGTGACCTCTACCACATGCTCCAGCGGGTCGACGACAGTTGGACCTACGACGACATCGTTGCCGTCGAGGCGGTCCGGGCACAGAATCGTCCGGGCGACATCGTGTACGAGCGCGAGGCCGAGGGGGCGCGGGGCGTCACCGTGACGGCGGAGCTGCTGAAACGGGCGGTGCAACTCCGGAAGACAGTCGTGAGCTCGTTGAGGGAGTGGGTGAAGACCCATCCCAACGACGAGCGGGCCGGGGAGGCGAAGCGACTGCTGGCCGAGTGGGACGAGAAGAAGGCGACCCTCGATTCGCTGGCGACCAGCTTGGAGGCCAGCGACGTCGTCGATTCGCCGCTGGCGGGCTTCGTGCGAGAGCTCAAGACGCTCTGCGAGGGCGCTGGCGCCGAGCTCGTCGTGGTCGCGCTGCCCCTGGACGTGCAGGTCTCGTCGGCCGAGTTCGAGAAGTACGGCCGACTGGCCGAGGACATGACGGGCACGCGGGTCCTGCTGGAGGAGCTGGTGGCCAGTTCGCGACGGGCTGGCGTTCGGGCCGTCGATTTGACCAGCGCCCTGGCCGCCGCGGAGCCCGGGGCATTCCTCAACGCCGATCTGCACATGAGCCCGACCGGGACCAAGGCTGCCGCGGCGGCAATCGCTCGCACGCTCGGAGAAGCGAAGCCGGCGGCAGCCCCGGGAACGGGGTTCCCTGAGGGTCGAAGCCGCATGCCCACTCACAGTGAGATGGCGCTCGCCCCGGAGATCACCGTGAAGGGCTCGTCGCGGAACCGTTGTTCGACCAGGCAGCTCCGGGAGTGGCTGGTCGTCGAGTGCGCGACCCTGTGGCAGGCCGGCGAGCGTACCGGCGACTCGGTCCCCAGAGTGCACGTGGAGGCGGCGCCGCTCGAGACGGCGTGGAGTGTGGGCTACCTTGAAACCCTGGTGCTGATCCCGCTGTTGCCGGCGCGGGAGGCGCGTGTCCAGTTCGCGTGGCCGAAGCGCCCGATGGCCGAGGTGGTCGATGGCGACGACCCGCCCTGGGTCAACGGGCGGCGGGAGACCCTGGTCGTGCGGTGGGAGGGCGACAAGGCCAGGGTGGCCTTCGAGCCGCTCTCGACGCCGTTTTCTGCCGACGTCCACGTGCATCCCCAGCATCCGAGCTGCTTTTCTGATTCCTACGCCGAGTCCTGGTACAACGTGGAGCGCGGTTGCGTAGAGACCTACGAGGACTGCGGGGACGCGCAGATCTGCGCGACGGGCAGCGGGGCCCGCCCGCCCGCCTGCAAAGACGGGACCGCCGCCGTCGGCTCGTCGGGGTGGTGCTTCGCGCTCTGCGACGACGAGTCGCCTTGCACCGAGGGTGTGTGTACGCCGTGGCAGGGGGCGGGGGTGTGTTTGTGAGATTCGCGCTCTCGATTCACAACCCCTCAATCGCCCCCTTGTACCGGTCGATCTGCCGCTGCATCGCGGCCGGCTCACCCGTCAGCGTCAACGCCTGCTTGGGACACACCCACCAACAGTAGAGACACTGCACGCAGTCGGGCAACTCCAGCTTCACCCCGATGTCCTCCAGCTTCAGCCCAGTGGGGCAGACATCTTCGCATTTGCGACAGTCGCCGCAGGTGTCTGCGGCCCGCGCGACGAGGCGCAGCGTGTCATCTTCGAGCGAGTAGACATCCTGGATGATCCTCGCCTTGTAGGCGAGCTCCGACACCGCTGGTAGGGCCACCAACGGCTGCACCGCGGTCTTGAGCCAAGTCAGGTGTCGCGATTCGGACAGCTCGGCCAGACGGCTGCGGGGCGGAGCGGGTTGGATTGCCACCACGACGGCGACCTCGCGCTCCACCTGTGACAACAACGCTTGGTCGACCACCCCGGCGTCGAGCGCGTGCTGGAGGTACGGCACCGTCCGCGGGGCGATTCCCACCAGCCGCGCGGCGACCACGTCGTTGAGGAAGGGGTCGTCGGCCATCAACAGCCGCCCCAACCGTACCGGCTCCCCGTCGCCGGGCCCGTTCCCCTCCATGGCGACGAGCCCGTCCACCAGGATGAGGTCGGGCTGCACCACCTCAGAGAGCGCGAAGATGTTGCGCCCGAGGTCGTGATGCATGTGGCGTTTGTCCTGGCCCACGCAGATGCCGACCCAGTTCTTCATCGCGCAGGAGAGCCCCGCCTCGGCGTGGGTCTTGATCTTCGGGACCGAGATCAGGAAGTCCGCGTCGAGCACTGTCTTGGCCACCAGCGGCTCGGCGCCGGCATGCAGCACGATGCGGCGGCCTTCGTCGCGGTTGAGATCGACGGTTCGGGCGCCATAGCGAGCGGCCAACTTGTCGATACGAAGCCTCTTGAAGCTGGAGATGTTGCGGCGCTCGATGCCGACGTTGCTGCCGTCGGCGACGGTGATGTCGCTGTAGCCGCGGCGGTGGAGCGCCTCGATCAACGCGGCGATCACCCGCAGGTCGGCGCAGTTCCCGGTGAGCGCCACGAGATCGTTGTTGAGGTTCGGTTTGATGACGATTCGCGCGTCGTGATTGGGCGGCAGTACCGACTCCCACCCAGACAACAGCAGCTCGATGGTGGCAAACACTTCCGCCCGAGTCCACGCCGCGCGGACGTCGACCCTACCGCGGGCGTGGGTGATGGAGAGGGTGTTACCCGGGCGGTCCATGAGCACGCCTATCCTCGCGCCGGGCGTGTACCTCGCCCACAAACCGGTGGGAGCTACCAGCCGGTCGGTCGTCGAAGGCCTGCGCGGGACCTCGCGCCTGTCGATGTGTCATGGCGGCGCCCTCGACCCCTTTGCCGAGGGTCTGCTTTTGATTCTGGTCGGCGAGGCGACCAAGCTCTTCGAGTTCCTGCACGCGGTGCCCAAGGTCTACGAGGCCGAGGTGGTGTGGGGGGCGGAAACGGATACGCTCGACCCCCTCGGAAGCGTTGTCGCGACGGGCGATACGTCCGCACTTAATGAGTCGCGACTTGATGATGAAATGAAGTCCCTGACGGGCTGGACGGCGCAGGTGCCGCCGGCGACGAGCAACAAACGGGTTGGCGGCGAGCGCGCCTACGTTCGTGCACACCGGGGGGAGTCGGTGGAGGTGCCTCCGTCGCGTGTTTTGCTGCATGAGGGGGCCTGGGTTCGCCACGAGTTGCCGTGGCGGTCGTGGATGCGCGTCTCCGTCGGCGGTGGCTTCTACGTCCGGAGTCTCGCCCGCGACCTCGGGCGGACCCTGGGGGCGACGGCGCACCTCGCGACCTTGCGCCGCGTGAGCATCGGCCCGTGGATCGACCCGGCGCCGGACGCACCGATGATGCGGCTTCAGGGCGAGGCGCTCTTGCCGTGGTGCCTCACCCGGCGCCTTCGTGACGAAGAACGCAGCTTGTTGGAGGCGGGATCGCCCGTTCCGCGCGGGGACGTGCGCCCGGCCCCTTGGAGCCTCCCGGAGGGTTTCCCCGCGCCGCTGGTCCGGCTCATTCACCAGGGACGCATCGTGGGCCTGGCGCCGGATGCGCCGGAATTGGTGCCGGTGCTGCGATTGCGGGGCGTTTAGCCTTCGCTACCAGTAGCCGCTCTGCTGAATCTGCTTGCGCAGCTCCTCCGCGACCGGGGGCTTGGGCCCGGCCGGCACCCAGGTGTCGGCGCCGAGCTCCTGGAGTTGGGCATGGAGCGCGTCGGTTTCAGCGGTGCGTCGGTTGGTTCTTCGGACCGCGCCGGCGGACTCCTCCTCAATGTCCCACCGTGTGTCATCAAACTGGACGAGGCGCAGCCCGCCGGAGACAATCGCCTCCCGACGGATGACGACACCGGCGGCGTCGCGGGTGATGGACTGGCTGAACGCGGGCCTCGCCGGCATCGCCTCGCCACGGAGGAGGGGGACAAGGCTCTGTCCATCCACCGTCCCGGGAGCGCCGAGGTTGGCGAGGTCCAGGAGGGTCGGCACGACGTCGACCTGGGACACGTCGTCGGGCACGGAGCGCCCGCTGCCGCCCGGCACGCGGACAAGGAGCGGGATGTGCAGCACGCCGCGTTCCAGGCGGTCCTTGTGGCCGGGGAGCGACTCGCCGTGGTCCGCGACCGCGACCACGATCGTGTTGTCGAGGCGACCGACCCGGTCGAGCGCGTCGAGCACGCGGCCGAAGTCGCGATCCGCGGCGTGGATCGACGAGTCGTACGCCAGCGAGAGCTGCTCGGCGACGAGCGGGTCCCGCTTCATCCGCTCGAGCAACCAGCGGTGCGGATCCGTGTCCTCCGACCAGATGGGCGTCACGCCGCTGCCCATGCGAGGCATCCCCGCCTGCCACTTGAGGATGTCGGGGTGGAGGCCGCCGGGGGGCAGAAACGGAGAGCCGTCCCCGAATGGCGAATGCGCGGCCCGGAGGTGCACCAGACCCACAAACGGCGACGGCTCCGCGGCCGCCCACGCGGCGAAGGGCTCCGGGGTCCACTCGCTCAGGGTCCGCGCGCGGGTGACCGTGGAGAAACCGCCGGTGATGCCCGATGAGTCCGGCAGCGACATGGGGGTGGACTCCTGCAGCGACGCCGAGGTCCGCCACCCGGCGTCCCGGAGCAAGCCCGGCAGCGTCGAGATCCCGGGGGCGAGCGCGTCTTGATCGTCTGCCACACGATGATGACCGACGAAACTACCGGTGAGGATGCTGGCGTGCGCGGCGTTGGTCCAGGTCGCATTCGCCCAGGCGCGTGTGAAGCGCACGGCCCCGGGCGGCGAACGCGTCGAGCCGGGGGGTGGTGGCCCGCGTGGTGTACCCGAACGCGCCGACACGATCAGCGCGGAGCGAACAGAAGGTCACCAGCAGGATGTCCGGCGGTGGTCCGGTCGGGTGGCGCCCGCTGCACGCGACGAGGGGTCCCAGGGCGGCGAGCAGTTCTCGGCGGGACAGGTGCATTGGAGCCTCCCCAATCGGAGAGTACACCGTCGAGCCGCCGGGAGGCGGCGGCCGCGCGGGTGAGCGGCTGGAAAGGCTGCTTTCCCCGGTTTCCCCTCAGGCCCAGATCGGCGGTCGCCGTGCCGCCCAGGGGCGCGCGCGTTCGAGTTGGCCGGCGAGCTGGAACAAGAGTCCATCCCCGCCAAAGCGTGTGGCAAACTGCATGCCCACTGGCAGACCGCGGGCGCTCCAATGCAGCGGCACCGACATGGCCGGTACCCCGGTCATGTTGAAGAGTTGGGTGTTGGGCACCGCTTCAAGGCTTCGGTCGGCGAGATCGCGGAGCACACCCATCATCACCGATTTGATCGGGGCGGAGCGGAGCACGCCGAGGCCGATGCGCTCACCGGCCTTGAGTGCGGCCTGACCGAGGCGCACCGGCGGAGTGGCCAGCGTAGGGAGCAACAACACATCGTAACGCTCGAAAAACTGGGCCAGCGCGCGTCCCGCCGCTTGGGCCGCCTCTCGACCCGCTTGCAGGTCGGCCGCGCTGAGCTTCTGACCCAGCTGGTGGAGGAACCAGGTAGCGGGCTCGAACCCAGCGGCGGCGGGCGGACGACCGACCCACCTACCGGCGTCAGACACCTCCGTCGACACGCTGGCGGCGACCTGGGTGAGGTAGGCGAGCACCAACGCATCACGATCGAACTGGGGGCGGGCCTCCTCGACATGGTGACCGAGTGATTCGCACAGCTTCGCGGTTTCGCCCAGGCCGGCGAGGCACTCCGCGTCGATCGCGCGGCCAAACAGAGAATCCCGACACACGGCGATGCGCAGCGGGGCGGGGTCGGTTGCCAACTCAGCGAGGAACGGGCGGGCAGGCGTGGGCCCACAGTAGGGGTCACCAGCGCTCGGCCCCGCCAAAGCGTCGTAGATTGCCGCCGAGTCGCGCACGCTGCGGGTGACGACGCCCGGAACAACGTAACCACCCCATCCTTCCCCCAACTCTGGACCGAGTGGCAACAACCCGCGGCTGACCTTCAGGCCGAAGAGTCCACAGGCCGACGCGGGGATCCGGATCGAGCCGCCCCCGTCGCCACCGTGACCCACGGGCACCGCCCCCGCCGCGACGAGGGCAGCGCTTCCGCCCGAGGACCCTCCCGGAGTGTGGGCCAGGTTCCAGGGATTATGCGTGGGACCGCGGAGCTCGGGTTCGGTCGTGCCGAGGATGCCGAGCTCCGGACAGTTCGTCTTGGCGACGAACAGGAATCCGGCCCGTCGAAGCCGAGCGATCACCTCGGCGTCGTGATCGGGGACGAAGCCGGCCAAGAAGCGGCTGGACATCGTGTACGGCACCCCGGCGCAGAAGCCGTCCAGGTCCTTGATGACCATCGGAACGCCGCGAAAGGGGCCGTCGGGTAGGGGAGCATCCGCCGCCGCCAACGCCAGCTCATCCATTCGAAACACGGTTGCGTTGAGCTGCGGATTGACGCGATCGATGGCCGCGAGCGCGGTCTGGACGAGCTCGCGCGGGCTGGTGTCACCCCTGGCCACGAGGGCGGCGAGGGCGGTGGCATCGAGCGAAGACCAGTCGGCGATAGGCATCACTTCCGAATAGCCTCGGGCTCGCCGGCTGGGAAGGCCATCACCTCCCACACCACGTACAGCCGCGGGTCAGGCACCGGCTCCATGACCGCGGCGATACTGACATGCGTACAGTCGCGACAGAGGACATTCGCGAGGTGGCCGGGTGAGGCAAGCAGGGTCTCCCACGCTTCGTCCACGGTGTCGGCTACCGCGACGTTCTCGTAGTAGTGGCCGCGCGGGTAGTAGGTGGCTGTCGCGCGCTCAGGGAGGCTGGCGCATTGCTCGGTCTTGTGGGCGGCCACGCCAGCGGCGGCGAGGCAAGCGGCGTGCTCGCGAACCAACGGCTCGAAAAGCGGGAAACGACCGACCGCGCCCAGGCCGTTGACCCTTCGGAACTCGTTGATTCGGGTGTAGAGCCGATCGACCGCGGCGTAGGGATTCTCGAGCGTGCGCTGGGTCGGGAGCACGGGTACCGGGGCGATGGCCTCGGCCACGTGGACCGCAAAGAGCAGCTCGACCCGGTCGCCGTCGACGACCTCCATGCGGTACGCGCCGCGCTCGTTCATGTCGCCTACCCATCGGGTCGAGCCGGCGGTCAGCACGTACTCCCGCCATCGGCCGCCCGGCGCGACGACGAAGAGTCGGGGGTTCTTGCCACCCTCGACGCGGATCCCCACGCCCCTGCCCGGGAGCACCGTGGCCGGAACATCGTCCAGCTGCAGACGCCGCGCGCACCATCCGAGCACCCACCAACGCGTGCCGTCGGAGTAGTCCCGCCACGCCCAGCCGACATCCACGGCGAGCCCGGTGGGAACGGACTCAAAGAGCGATCGCGGTGGTTCCTTTCCAGCCACGACGACCACGAAACGAGCGGGCCCGGGGTAGTGCGCGTTTTCCAGGGCGGCGCGGACCGCACCGGTGGTGAGGCGGGCGGCGGGACTGGTGGCGGAGGCGGCGAGCGCTTCGGCGGCAGCTTGCAGGCCGCGATCCTGGTGCGCCTCGGGTCCAAGCGCGGGGAGCACATCGCCGGTTCGGTAGCGGATGTGGGTGTCGGGGGCAGGCACCGCGACGGGAACCGGATGGGGGGCACAAGCGGTCGCGATGGCACCGAGCGCGGCGGCGACTATGACCCTCATCCGACGATGATCTCGGCGGTGACTGGCGCATGGTCGGAGAGTCCGGCCCCGCGCTCGATGGTCACCGCGCGCAGGCCGAGCCCCGGCGTTCCCCACATGTGATCGATGCGCCAGCCGACGTCCTTGGCGCGCGCCTGGCCGCGCTGGGACCACCAACTGTAGTCCTGAGACGTCGGGTTTGCCTCCCGAAACAGGTCACGCCAGCCCAGTGCCACCAGGCGGTCGAGCCAGGCTCGCTCTTCGGGGAGAAAGCCGGAGTTCTTTGCGTTGCCCTTGGCATTCTTGATGTCCATCGCCGTATGAGCGATGTTGATGTCGCCGCAAATCAGCGCGGGCCGGCCAGAGCGGACGATCGCTTCCAACCACGGGAAGATGTGCTCCATGTACTCGAATTTCCACGCCTGCCGGTCCGGGCCGCTGGAGCCCGAGGGCATGTACAGGCTCCATACGTCGAGATCGGGGAGGTGGGCGCCGACCACTCGGCCCTCGCCGTCTCCGCGTGGATGGCCGGTCCCGACGGTGAACGTGGAGGCGATGGACGAACGCGCCCAGACCGAGGTGCCCGCGTAGCCCTTCTTCTCGGCCGGATGCCAACGCGCCTGCCACCCCGCCGGGCGCCAGAGGTCCGCGGGCACGTCGGCTTCGTCGGCGCGCACCTCCTGGAGGCACAGCACGTCGGGATCGGCGCGGGCGAGCCACTCGCGGAAGCCCTTTCGTTCGGCCGCGCGCAATCCGTTGCAGTTGAGGGTGGTGATCCGCATGCGGGCGCGCGTATCCCCGTGCATGGGGGCACGCGCGGGCATAAGCGCGGCGGATGTCGCACGATCCGCTGCAGAACGCCGAAAACGCCGCCTACCTCGAAGCGCTCTACCTCCAGTTTCGCGACGACCCGGCGTCGGTCGATCCCGCGTCTCGGGAGGCCTTCGAGGCCTACAATGGGGCCGCTCCCCGTGGTCCCACGTTGGCGTCCCGCAGCATCTTTGCCGGCAGTCACGCCACGCCGCTGGCCGCCAACCACGAATCGGTCGATCGCCAGGCGAAGGTCGCCCGCTTCATCAACGCCTATCGCGTGCGCGGCCACGAGGGCGCCCAGACCGATCCGCTCGGACTCGAAGCCGACCGCAAGCATCCTGAGCTTGACCCTGAGTACTTTGGGCTCACGGCAGCCGACATGGACGTGGTCGTCTCGACGTCGCCCATGTACGGAATGCCCTCACACGCATCGGTCGCGACCATCATTGCACGACTGAAACAACTCTACAGCAGCACCGTCGGCGTCGAGTTCATGAACATTCGCGACGTCGGCCAGAAGAACTGGGCGGTTGAGCAGTTCGAGACTCGTTTTTTACGCTCCAGCCTGGACAAGGCGGCGGAGGTCAAGGTGCTGGGGGCGCTGACCCGCGCCGACGGATTCGAGCGCTTCCTCGCCGTGAAGTTCCAGGGAAACAAGCGATTTTCGCTTGAGGGCGCCGAGTCCATCATTCCGGCCATGGAGATGATCATCGAGCGGGCCGGCAACGACGGCGTGCGCGAAGTGGTCATCGGCATGGCCCACCGCGGTCGCCTCAACGTGCTCTTGAACATCCTCAAGAAGCCCGCTGGCAAGATGCTTGCGGAGTTTGCTGGGCAGCACGACGACCATGACTCGACCGGCTCGGGCGACGTCAAATATCACCTCGGCTACAGCTCGAACATCGTGACCTCCGGCGGCAACGCCGTGCACTTGTCCCTCTGTTTCAACCCCTCCCATCTTGAGGCGGTAAATCCGGTGTGCGAGGGTCGATGTCGCGCCAAACAAGACCGCTCGTCGCCGGATGACCGACGTGTGGCACTTCCGCTTTTGATTCACGGTGACGCGGCCTTCGCGGGACAGGGGGTCGTCGCCGAGACGCTGAATCTGTCAGACCTTCCGGGGTATCGTACCGGCGGCACCATTCATCTGGTCATCAACAACCAGATCGGCTTCACCACCACCCCCACCGAGGGCCGCTCCACCCCCTACAGCACCGACGTTGCCCGTATGTTGGGCGTCCCGATCTTCCACGTCAACGGCGAAGATCCTGAGGCGGTGGCGCACGTGACCGAGTTGGCGGTGGCGTGGCGCCAACGCTATCGTCGTGACGTCATCATCGACCTGTATTGTTTCCGCCGGCACGGCCACAACGAGATGGACGAGCCCTTCTACACCCAGCCGATCATGTACAAACGCATCGCCGAGCACCCCGGCGTGCGCGAGGTGTACCTCCGCCGGCTCATCCAGAAGGGCACCATCACCCGCGCCGCCGCCGACACGATGGAGGCCGGCTTCCGTGCCGAGCTCGACGTTGCCCTGAAGGTCGTCCGCAGCGGAAATGGAGTCTCAGAAGGCTCTGCCCTTCGCGGTCTCTGGTCCCACTACCACAGCGGTCAAGCCGACGTCGCGGACACCACCGTGCCCATCACCCGCCTCCGCGAGCTGCTCGCCGGGCTCAACCGCACCCCCGATGGATTCCACCTTCACCCCAAGCTGGCCCGGAGCATCTACAAGCTGCGTGACGACCAGGCGGCCGGGACGAAGCCTGTAGACTGGGCGGCCGCTGAGTTGTTGGCGTACGGATCGTTGGTCACCGCCGGGTACCGGGTACGCCTCAGTGGGCAGGACGCCGGCCGGGGCACCTTCAGCCATCGCCACGCGGTCGTCCGTGACCAGACCACGGGGGGGAGCTGGTGCGCACTTGACCACCTGGCACCCGATCAGGCGCGCTTCGAAGTCTACAACTCGTTGTTGTCAGAGACCGCCGTCCTCGGTTTTGAGTACGGCTATTCGATGGACTACCCCGACGCGCTGGTGCTCTGGGAGGCGCAGTTCGGCGACTTTGCCAACGGTGGGCAGATCATCATCGATAACTTCATCGCTTGTGGCGAAGCGAAGTGGAACCGGCTGTCCGGGCTGGTCATGTTGTTGCCACATGGCTACGAGGGCCAGGGTCCCGAGCACTCCAGCGCCCGGCCGGAGCGATTCTTGCAGATGTGTGCCGAGGGAAACCTCCAGGTTGTCAACTGCACCACCCCCGCTCAGATATTCCATCTCTTACGACGGCAGGTGCTTCGTAAGGTGCGAGATCCACTGGTTGTCTTCACGCCGAAGTCACTCCTACGCACGGTGGCATCGCCCTTGGAGGACCTCGCGACGGGCGCGTTCCAGGAGGTGATCGGCGACAGCAGCGGGCGCAAGCGCGTGGTCTTGTGTTGGGGCAAGGTGTATTACGATCTGTTGGCAGCGCGCGGTGAGCGTCAGGACGTTGCATTGGTGCGGGTGGAGCAGCTCTACCCCTTTCCGTTGGCCGCCATCACCGACGAGCTGGCGCGGCATCCGGACGCCGAGGTTGTCTGGTGTCAGGAAGAGCCGAAGAACATGGGCCCGTGGCCCTTTGTGGCGCTGCAGTTCATGGACGCCGGGATCATTCCTCGGTACGCCGGTCGCCGTCCGGGGGCTGCACCCGCTACGGGCTACCACGACCGCCACCTGGCCGAGCAGGCGTCGCTGGTGGCAGAGGCGCTCGGGTAGCGAGCTGCTATCGGCGCGCGAAGCGCTCCAACGCAGCCACTGCCGCGTCGATCGTGGCATCCTGTTTGCAAAACGCGAACCGAATCCAGTCGCGACCGTGCTCCGGATTGAGGTAGAAGCCACTCGGCGGAATGGCCGCGACTCCGGCCTCGCGGATCAGGCGGCGGACGAAGTCGACGTCCCCCTCCCGACCCAGACGCCCGAAGCCGGCCGCGATGAAGTAGGTGCCCTCGGGCCAGTAGACGTCGAAGCCGGCGCGGACCAGGCCATCGCCGAGGCGCTGCCGGCGCGCCCGGTACTCGTCGAGGAAGGTCTCGTAGTAGGTTGGCGCCACCTCGATCGCGGCGACCGCACCCCATTGCAGCGGCGTCGCCGTGGCGAAGGTGATGAACTGATGCGCAGCGCGGACGGCTGCGCTCAGCTCGGGGGGAGCACAGGCCCAGCCCACCTTCCAGCCGGTCAGTGAGAAGGTTTTGCCGAGGGAGCTGATGGTGACCGTCCGCTCGCGCATACCCGGCAGAGTCGCAATCGGCGTGTGTGCGCCGACAAAGACGAGGTGCTCATACACTTCGTCGCTCACGACAACGAGGTCGTGCGCGATGGCGAGCGAGGCGATGAAGGCAAGCTCATCGGGGGAGAAGACCTTGCCCGTCGGGTTGTGTGGGCTGTTGAGGAGCAGCACCCGGGTGCGCTCGGAGACAGCCGCTCGCACCGCGTCGGGGTCGAAGCTCCAGCCGGGGCCACGTTTGCCGGGTGAGTGCAGCGTCACCGCCTTCGGGACGGCGCCTGCGGCGCAGATCCCCGCGTGGTAGCTGTCGTAGAACGGCTCGAAGAGCACGACCTCGTCGCCCACATCGCACAGGGCGCCGATCGTCGCCCAGAGCGCCTCTGTCGCGCCGCTGCAGACGGTGATCTCGGTGTCGGCGTCGTACGAAAGGCCGTAATCGCGGGCATATTTGGCGGAGAGCGCCGCATTGAGCGCGGGAATCCCCGTCATTCGGGCGTACTGACCGTGGCCGGCGCGGATCGCGGCGATCGCGGCGTCCTTGACGAAGTCCGGGCCGTCGAAGTCGGGAAAGCCCTGGCCGAGGTTGACGGCGCGGTGCTCGTTGGCGAGGCGGGTGATCTCGGTGAAGACGCTGGTGCCGAAGCCGGCGAGGCGGCGGGTGAGGCGGGGTCGCATCGTGCCGATGTAGTTCCTCACGGCGCGCTCCGCCGCAGTGGGGGCCAGCAAAGGGCCGCCGGGAGAGGTCCCGGGGCCCTCGGGCATCTATGTTGGCGGTGCTAACATTGACCTCCCGGACTCCACGCGCCTCCCCCCGCGGTCCTCAGCGATGGCTGGTAAGGCAATCGGCGGGGTAGGCTGCCGCCCATGTCGGACCTCGCCTTCCTTGACTTCGACCAACTTGTCGCCCGAGCGGTGACCGACCCCGGCGCCGAGGCCGAGGCCCAGCGCCGTTTCGGTACGACCGCCGCCATCGTGGTCGTCGACTTCACCGGCATGGTGCGACGCACCGACGAGCGGGGCATCGTCTACGCCTTGGGGCGCGCTCGCCAGGCGGCGGCAGCCCTTGCCCTGACCGGCACCCGCGTCAAGCGCGTCGCCGACACGCTTTTCGCCGTGTACGACTCCCCCCAACGAGCCCTGGTGGACGCGCTCGACGCCCACGCACGCCTGCGCGCGGCGATTCCTCCGGATTCCGAGGACCCGATCCAGGCCTGCATCGGCGTGGGGTACGGGCCGATGTTGCTCATCGCGGGCGAGGATGTCTTTGGACCCGAGGTCAATCGCGCGTTCGTGTTGGGTGAGGATGTTGCAGGGGGAGGGGAGACCCTGGTCACGTCGGCGTTTCTGGAGACCGTCGGCGATCTTCCGGCCGACGTCGGTGCTTTTCGCGGTCCGGCCGAGCGTGAGAAAGAGTCCGGCTTCCCCTTTTTCGTGGTGGGCGACTACCGGTAGCGAGGAAGCGTGCGGGTTATACGGGCGGCATGTCCGACGAAACCGAAGCCACTCCCCCAGCGACTCCCGCCCCCCGGTCCACCACGGCCCCGCCGTCGGCTTTGACGCGCCCTACGGACGCCGCTACACGCCCCGGCTTCCGGAGCGCGGCGAACACCAAGTCCAAGGCCTCGCTCAGCGCCAAGGGCAAGAAGAAGAAGTAGCGGGGAGCGGAGCGTCTGCTTGACTCCAACCGGCGCCGCATTAAGCGCCGGTCCCTCGGGTGTGTAACTCAGCGGCAGAGTACTACCTTCACACGGTAGGAGCCGCAGGTTCAAATCCTGCCACACCCACCATCTTGATCGGCTGCGGCAGGTTGCGGCCTTCGGTAGGTTCTACGGCCTCTTCGGGAGCCGCGCGCGTATCGCCCGGCGGAGAGCAGTTCTACCGAACGGAGGATGCCCTTCGCTGGCTTACCGCATGCGAGCTCCATGGCGATCAGGCGCCCGATGTCGAAGGCTTCGAGATCGTGTCAGAGGACCCCCGGCTCTGGGTCCGGATGGACCTCATCAGCGATTGGGGAGATGCAGCGAGGACGCAGGCCATGCAGTCCGCGCGCGACCTCCTGACCCGCGCGACCGCGTCGGAGGGCCGCGAACTCGTCTGGTCTCTGCTGTTCTGATCGACCACCCAGCCCGCAGCCGCTGCGGTCACGACGCGTGATGCCGCGCCAGATCCGCCACGTCCCCGATTTCGACCTCTCCAACCGCACGCTCCAGCAGGAGGGCCGCGACCTGGAGCGGCGTAGCGGCGACGCCCTGCTTCCCGAGCTGCTCAGAGAGTTGCTCGAGTCGGGCCAGGGTCTGTTGCGCCAGCGGCAGAAGCCGACGCTCCGTCCACGCCGGGTCCGTGCCCCGCCCGCCTCCGACCGGCGCCTTGAACCGCGCACGCACCTCGGCCACGAGCTGCAGCGCCCCGAAGTATCCGCCTGTCGCCCGGACCTCGCCACGGCGCTCCGCTCGCAACCCCCTGGCGATCTTGTCCATGTTCAACTTTGGCTTCATGGCACGTCCTCCCCGTAGTCTTGGATGGCGAAGTACTCATCGCCGATGACCAGGCCGATCTCCCCCTGGTTGGTCTCCCGGCCCATCGAGCGGCAGAATGCCGCGAGCCTGGCGAGGTTCCCGGTGTCCTCGATGACCTCGGCGCGGGTGTAGACATGGACAACCACGGGCTCGTCGAGGATGAGGGCTCCTCCACGCTCATCGTCCCGCCAGATTCCCCGCGCCTTCGGGTATGCCGTGGCGCCGCCGAACACCTCGCCCAGGAGCGAAAGAGCGCGTTCGACCCATCGGTCCTGATCCACGGGCGCGTGCCCGTCCCGCTCGACGCTCGGCACGAAGAGGACGACCAGAACTCGTTTTCCGGCAGGCAGGAGGGGCATCACGATCTATATAGATCGGTCCGTCGTCGACGTCAACGAGATCAGGGGGTCACGGCGTCGTGTCCAGGCAGGCCCAGCGCCACCCGCGTCCCGAGGTCCGTACCGACTATCTCCCTGTTGAACCGTTCGAATTGCCCGCGTTCTTCGGCGTTCGGGGCGAGGCAAAAAGTTCGAACCTGTTCTAGCAGCCCCCACCACTTGCAGCCGACGTGATGACGCACTATGATGACGTCATGCGAACCATCATCGAACTTCCGCCGGACCAGCTGGCCGCCCTCGATGTCTGGCGTGCGTCCCGGGGCGTGAGTCGCGCCGAGGCCGTGAGGCGTGCTGTGGCGAAGCTGTTGGATGATGACGGGGCCCGGCTGGCGGCAATCGACGCTGCGTTTGGGCTCTGGAATGGGCGCGTGCGCGACGGCCTGGAGGAACAGGAGCGACTGCGCGCCGAATGGGGCGGGCGTTGAGCCCGCTACTGGACTCCTGCGTTCTCATCGACGCCCTCGCCGGGATCAGCGCCGCGCGCGACTATGTGCGAGGCGTCCGCGGGGCCGCGATCAGCCAGGTGACCTGGATGGAGGTCCTCGTTGGTGCGGTCGGCGCGGAGGAGGAACGGACCGTTCGCTCCTTCCTCGGGGCGTTCGAAGTGTTTTCGCTCGACGACGCTGTCGCCGAGGAAGCCGTGCTTCTGCGGAGAGTCCGTCGTCTCAAGCTACCCGACGCGATCATCTTCGCAACCGCGCGCGTTCACGGTCGTGATCTCGCGACCCGGAACACAAGGGACTTCGCTGAGGGTGAGCCGGGCATCACGGTCCCCTATCGGCTGTCCTGATCCGCCCCGCCCTCACCATGCTCTTTCTGACGCTCTCCGCCTGCCTGCCGCTGCCGCTGCCCGACCTCCGTCGCCCGGCTGCTTTCCTTGTCGTCACTGGCGATGCCCCGCCCGGCTTGACCATCCGCGCCTGCACCTGGTCGACCCGAAACTCCGCCCTCGACGGGTGTGGCAATATCACCGATGGCATGCCGGCGGTCGATGGCATCGGGGTCCCAGAGTGGGTCGAGTTTCCGCTCGTCCTGCGCACCGAGTCGCCGATGTGGGGTGACATCTTCGTCGCCTGCGACGGGACGACACCACGCGGCGCCACGCTGCGGCTCTCCGACCTCCAGGTGAAGTGGGATGCGAAGGTCGAGGTGGTCCTGGACGTGGCGCCAACCGTGTGGGGCGAGCCGCCCGCAGGCGGGCCTCCCAAGGAGGTCATCGCACAGTTGATGACCGACCTCTGCGCCGGCACCGCGACCCTGCGGAGCGACTGACCGTCTCGGCACTGCGCCCTCGGCGGTGCAACCTCGGTGCAAGTAGCCCTGCGCGGGCGCCCCGCCGTGGCGCCAGCGACTACCCTGCCGCCATGCGACCCTCCCTCTACATCCTCTGGGGACTCGGAATCAGCGTCGGCGGCGTGTGGATCCGCGTCGGCCACCCCCCGATCCAGACCGCGTGGCTGACTCGCGCGGCCAACTCCGAGCCGGTGCACATCCTCGCCCACACCGCGCTGTACGGCGCGTGTACCGCGCTCGCGTTGGTGCGATTGTCGCCCGCACGGGCCGTGGCCGCGACCCTGCTCCTCGGCCTGATTCATGTCTGACATCCACACCCTGACCTGGGGAGAGCCTCCCTCCAACGACGATAAGACCTGGGGTCTCATCGCCCACATCAGCGTCTACCTTTCCTGGTTTATCGGTCCGGTCATCGTGCTCCTCATCTACCAGGAGAAGTCGCCGTTCATCAAGTACCACGCCATCCAGGCGCTGCTCTGTCAGGCGGCCCTCTCTGTGGTTGGCGGCTTCTTCTTCGTCGTGGTGGGCCTGATCGCGTGGCTGACCTGCGGTATCGGCGGCCTTCTGTACCTACCGCTGTCGCTGCTGGGGTTGGTCCCGCTTTATGGGGCGTACAAGGCCTACCAGGGCGAGTGGCGAGGCTTTCCGCTGCTCGAAAAGATCGGTGCGCCGGACGGATCGCCCTCAGATTTCCAGGCGCCGTAGCTTCAGCACGCCCTCCCCGCCTGGGTCGCGACCGTAAAAGTCGACCGCAACCCAAGGGTCGCCATCGGCGGCCGCGAAGCGCACGCGCACGATCGCAAAGTTGTTTCGGGTGAAGGGATCCAGGGTGCGATTGAATCGAACTGCTCCCGCGCCGGCGACCGTGCCGGTCGAGGCGGCCACCAGCTCCAGCCCGGGCGGCGTTGACGCGTAGCTGATGCCACTGGACGTGATCTGGTGGACGCGCGCCTTCGGATGGGCAGGGGCCGAGAGTCGAAACGCCGTGCCCGCGTGCACATCGCCGCTGAGCACGACCACGCGCCGGCCGGTTCGATGCGACCAGGCGAAGAGGATGTCCAGCAGCTGCTTCCGTTCGGCGTGATGGGACGCGTGCTCCCATTGGTCGCGCAGGTCGTCGACGATGCCGGCCGGGTTCAGGGTGTTGAGCGCCCCGTTGTTCACCAGGCCGGTGTGGAGGTGCACGATCGGTACCGGAGAGACGACGAAGGCCACCTGGGTTTTGGCGTCCAGCCGGTCGAACCACGCCCGCAAGTCCTGCAATTGCTTCGGGCCCAGGACGCTCGTCGAGGCATTGGACTCGTAGTGTCGATGGCCCCGACCGTCCAGCACGAAGGTCGCGCTGCGACCCGCCGCGAAGGCGTAGTGCCAGATGTCTGCCGGCGTCGGGGGATTGTGGCAGTGCTGGTACTCCTGGTAGATCTGCGCCGCAACGCTGCGCATGCGGTTTGCAAGGGCGAGGTTGACCGCCTGGTCCTCCCACTCGAAAAAGCGGTCGAGCTCGTCCGAGAGCTCCGCGTCGGTGTACGAGCCCCAGCCGTCCTTGATTTCATGATCGTCCCACATCATGTAGGTCGGGAACGATCGGAAGACCTTGCGCACGCCGGCGATGCCCCAGTACCCCCGGTAGATGTCCCGGTACCAACTGCGCATGTCTTCGTCGGTTGGCCCCAGGCTCTTGACCTTCCGCAGCCAGCGCCAGATGTCCAGGCTGGGGGTGCCGTCGGCGTAGACCTGGTCCCCCATGCCCACGACGTACGCCGCCCGCGCATCGCGCAGCTCGTCGGCGAGCGCGTCCCACAACGAGACATCCTGGAGCTTGTCTCCTTTGTACGGCATGTGGCAGCTGCACAGGCCGAAGCTGAGCTCAGCGGGGTCCTCGGCGGGTGTGCGAAACGAGAGGGTGTCGATGGCGCCCATCTCCCAGGGCCTTTTGTCCGCGTCGCGGAAGAGGGCATAAAAGTAGGTCGTGTCGGGGCGGAGGCCAGCGACGTCGAAGACGTGAGTGAGGTCCGTACGGAAGGCGAAGGCATGGCTGCCCACAAAGCCGGGATGCACCGTGGACTGCCCGCCGGCATCGAGCTGAATCGCATTGGCGAGCGGACGCGGGCGCTGCGCCGAATCGACCTTCGCCACCCCCACGTACAGGTGATTCACGCCGGGCGCCACGACCCGTACCCAGATCCGCGTCGAGGTCGGCGTCGTATGGCCCACGATGCTCGCCGTCGTGAGTCGCGGGTTTGGCCACGGTCGATCTTCGGCCTCGTAGAAATCAAGCTTGCCCATTGATCCCTTCTATCAACGGCTCACCCCACCCGCCAGATCGGCAGCTCCTTCCCCGGGGGCACCGCATCGCAGAGGCCATTCTCGATCGGGCCGTCGTCGCTCTCGGGCTCGCACAGGTAGACCGCCAGCGCCCCGTGGGGTTGGTCGGTCGCGACGGAAAACCACCCTTCTGGTGTCGGTCGCGACACGTTCTGCCAGGACACCTGGATGTCGCCAGTGCCCCGTGCTTCCAGGATGGCGCGCCCGCCGGTCTCAGCGTAGCCCTCGACCACGGGAACGCGGGCGTCCACCCCACCGTGGGCCGCCGTCGTCTGGAGTCCATGCCGTCGTAACACCGCAGCGACCCGTGCATCCACGACGTAGTGGGCGGGCCGGTCGACGACGGTGTTGCCCACGAACCGGGCGAGATGGGGGATGGTGACCTGGGTCGGCTCGCCCTCCAGGGTCCGAGGGGTGCGGGTCAGGATTTCGACCGGCTCGGCGAAGGGCTGCAGCCCGTACCTCACCGCAATCTGAGTCGGCGGCGTTCGCGAAGTCGCGACCCGATCACGCACCTCGTCGGCGTGCTCCGCGACGTAGCGTAGGCTCTCCGCCATCCACGCGTAGGCGACGCGCACCCGCTCGGGGAAGGGGATGTAGGCGTAGGCCTCCAGCAGCAGGTCCATGCGCCCGCACAAACCCCGATAGTTGCTGCCGAAGCGGGGGTGGTGCGGGTAGGTCATCCAGCCCTCGCCCACCGGGGCGCCGGGATTCGCTTCGCCGCCGGCGTCGAGCACGCGCTCGTCCTCGACGAAGTTGCCGTACCAGCCGGAATCCAATCCCGTGGTGCGTTTGACCGCCGACGTCACGGCAGGGACCAGGCGTTCACGCATGTACGCGATCGGCTCGCTCCTGCCGCTCTCGCCGACGTGTGGGATGTCTACCGTCATCGCGAAGCGGTGCACCGAACCGTTGGTGGCGTGGTTGTCGATGGTGAGGTCGGGCTCCCAGGCCTGCCACACCCGCTCCAGCCACAGGCGCATCTCGACCGCCTCGGCGCGCAGGTAGTCGCGGTTGAGATTGATCTTCGCCGCGTTGACCCGGGTGCCCACGCCGCTGTCGGGGCCGAGCTGACCGCTCAGCTTCGGCAGGTGCAGCCGCCGGTTTCCGGGGTCGATGGCGTCGTTGCCGTCGGGGTTGAACAAGGGGAGCACCACCAGCGTCAGGTGGGCGAGCATGTCGCCGGCAGCGTCGTCCAGCAGGTGCCGCACCAGCATCAACGCCGCTTCTTTGCCCTCGACCTCCCCGGCGTGGATGCCGCACATCAAGAGCACCACCGGGAGCCCCCGGCGTCGTGACTCGGCGGCGGTGCGCACGCCGTGCGCGGAGAGCACCAGGAGCGGCAGGTCCCGCCCCTGGGGACTCGTCCCGATCGAGGTCACGGTGAGGCGGGGGTCGTGACGCGCGCCCAACGCGGCGATGAACGCCATGACATCGGCGTGGCGGGAGGTCTCGGCGTAGTGTGTGGACTCGGCGCGGGTCAGCGGCATTGGCATTCCTAGCACCGTTGAGTAAGGTGGCGGGCCGATGCTCCAGTCTCGTGTGCTTGCTTTTGCCCTGTTGGGCGCCGAATGGGTGATGTGGCTCCTGGTGGCGATGTCGGTGCTGTGCGTGGCGGTTGCCGCGGCGCGGCTCGTCCGCTGGTGGGGGGACCGCGACGACGATCGGGCCGACGCCGGGCTGACGCGATTCTCCCGCGACGGTGATGCCGCCGCGTTCGCAGCGACGTTGGAGGGGGCGAGGGGACCCGCCGCCAGGGTGCTTGCCAGTGGACTGGACGCTGCCGAGGAGCGGGGCCCCGACTCCGCCGAAGAGGTGATCGCCGCGGCACTGGGTGCCGAGCGCTCTCGCCTGGATCGGGGGCTTGCGGTGCTGGCGACGACGGGCTCCAACGCGCCGTTCATCGGGCTCTTCGGCACCGTGCTCGGGATCATCCGCGCCTTCCACGACCTGTCGCTGACCGATGTGTCGGCGGCGGGCAGCGTCATGGCGGGCATCTCGGAGGCGCTGGTCTCGACCGCGGTGGGCCTCCTCGTCGCGATTCCGGCAGTCGTCGCCTACAACGGTTTCCAGCGGCAAAACAAGACGGTGCTGGCGCGCGTCGAAAACCGCGGACGGCTCTTGTTGAGCCGCTACAAGGGTGCCCCCCGCGGCGCGGCAGAGGCCTGATGGCGGCCCACCTCGGCGGCGATAGCGACGAGCTGATGTCCGAGATCAACGTCACGCCTTTCGTCGACATCGTGCTGGTGGTGCTGATCATCTTCATGGTCACCGCCACGGCCATCGTGCGCCAGGCCATCGAAGTCAAGTTGCCGGATGCGGCGACCGGCTCCACGGCCGAGGACACGTCCCTGGCGATCACCATCGACGCGAAGAAGGCGTGGTACTTGGATGGCGAGCCCGTGACCGCGGGCGACCTGCGGGTGGCGTTGCGCGCCGCTCGTGCGGACAAGGGAGACGACGTGGTCTGCTTGCTTGCGGCCGATCACGCGGTTCCGCACGGTGAGATGGTGCGGCTCATCGACGTGATCAAGCAGGAGGGGGTGGCGAAGTTCGCCATCAACATCGATCCGGTGCCGCTCCCCGGCGACGCGCCGCGGTCGGTCGCGACACCATGAGCGCACGGAGGCGAGCGTTGCCCTTGGATCGCGCGGAACCCGGTCGGGGCCGGATTTCAGGGTGGGCGGTCTCGCTCGGCGTGCACGTCGGGCTTGGCGGGCTGTTGGCGCTCATCCAGGTCGCGCCTGCCGGGGCTGTGGGGCGGTGGGTGGAGATGGTGGTCACGGAGACGCCCGAGCCCGAAGCCGAGCCGCCGAAGCCGGCGGAGCCCGAAAAACCCAAGCCTGAGCCCCGAAAGGTGCAGGTGCGCGTAGAGCCGGCCGAGCCCGACCCCGTCCCGCCGCCGCCCGATCTGCCCACCCAATCGGCGCGTCGCGTGCACGGACTCAACCCCAACTCCATGGTGCCGGGCACCAACGGCGGTTTCTCCGCGCGGGTCGGGACCAACCTGACCACCAAGGCGGGACCCGAGACGATGAAGCCCGAGGAGGCAGCGGTGTCCTGGGCGGCGGCCAGCGTGGCGCCGAAGTGCCCGAAGCCGGCGCTCACGGTGCCCGAGAGCATCCGCAAGGCCGGCGTCCACGGCTCGGTAGAGATCCTTTTGGACGTCGGCGCGGACGGGAGGGTAGCCGATGTCCGCGTCGTGAAGCCGCTGCACGCGGAGGCCGACGTCGCCTGCGTTTCAGCGTGGGAGAGCGTACGCTGCGCCGCCGGCCGTCTGGGGGAATCGCCGGTCGGGGTGACCGGCCTGCCGCACACCTGCACCTTCCGGCTGGTCGAATGATCACGGCCCTCTTGATGAGCGCGCTCGCCGCCGAGCCAGCTGGGTCCGCGGCGGCAGCCCCGGCGCCCGTAGAGCTTCCGCCGCTCCTGCACGGCCCCGAGGTCATTGAGTTTCCTGAGGCGCCCTACCCGCCGGAAGCGCTGGCGGCGCGTGTGGAGGGGACCGTCGGCCTCCTGGTCGAGGTCGACGCCACGGGCGCGGTGTCGCGGGTGGAGGTGCTGCGGCCCGCCGGTCACGGCTTCGACGAGGCCGCGGTGGCGGCCGTGCGGCTGTTCAAGTTCCGCCCCGCAGCAGATGCCAACGGCCCGGTTCTGGTGGAGGTGGAGTTCGACTACCCCTTCACGCTCCCGCCCCTGGAGCCCGAAGTCGTGCCGGTCGCGCTGCCGGTCACGCTGGACGGCAACATCAGCGAGATGGGGACCAAGGTCGTCGTGCCCGGTGCGGTGGTCATCGCGCGGGACGAATCCGGGAAAGAGCTTGCGCAGACCACGGCCGACGACACGGGGCACTACGCATTCCCGGGTTTACCCGTGGGAAAGTACCGCCTCCAGGTCAAGCGTCCCGGCTATCAGGACGGCTTTGAGCGCGTGGAGGTCGTCGCCGGGCAGGTCACGACTGCACGCCTCTGGCTGCGCAACAGTTCGTATCGCGACAACGAAGTGGTCGCCGTCTACGAACGTGAGCGTGAGCCGGAGGTCACGCGCCGCACGTTGTCGATGGCCGAGGTGCGGCGGGTCCCCGGGAGTTTTGGCGATCCGGTCCGCGTGATCCAGAGCCTTCCCGGCGCGGCGCGCGCGCCGTTTTCGACCGGGCTGTTGGTGCTGCGCGGCGCCAACCCCGAAGACAGCAATGTCTACGTCGATGGTGTGGAAGTGCCGCTGGTCTACCACCTGGGCGGCTTCCGTTCGATCCTCAACCCCGAGTTCATCGACGCCGTCGACTACCTGCCCGGCACCTACGGCGTGAAGTACGGTCGCAGCATCGGCGGCGTCATCGACGTGCGCACCCAGGAGGAGTACCCCGAGCGGCCGCACGTCAGCCTGCGCACCGACCTGCTCGACACCGGGCTTTACGGCGAAGGTCGCGTCGGGAAGTGGGGTTTCGCCGTCGGCGGGCGCCACTCCTACATCGACCTGATCCTGGCCGCCGCGCTGGCGGGCGAGGACTTCTACGCCGCGCCGCGCTGGCTCGACTACCAGGCCAAGGTCCAGTATCTAGGCGACGGAATCGACAGATTTTCCCTGATGATCTTCGGTTTTGACGACGAGCTGATCGTCCGCACCGGCACCGCCGCCGACCAGCAGCTCGGCCTCGGGTACCGCACCCATCGCCTCGTTGCGCGGTGGTCGCGACCGCTGTCCGACACGGTGACCCTCCGATTGCAGCCCAGCCTGGGCCTCGACGCGATCAACCTCGGCTTCGGCAGCGCGTTGCAGCTGGAGCTGTCCGACGAGCTCGTCGACCTCCGCGGCGACGTCGCGTGGCGCCCATCTGACGCGTTCACGCTGACCGGCGGGCTGGACAGCGAGGCGTCACGCAACGACTTCAAGGTGTTCATCGGCTCGGTTGCGGTCGATGGGGGAAATCCGCTGTCGGAGTCCGAGCCGATCTCGACCGGTGCGGGCTTGTGGATGGTGCATCCCGACCCTTACGTCGAGGCCCAGGTCCGCCCGCTCGCCCAGCGCGACAAGCTGGTGCTCGTGGGCGGGGTCCGCTTTCCGATCATGGGACGCTTCGGTGAGCTCGATGAGGACGATGCGTCAGGGGCAGTCGCCTCCGTCGATCCGCGCTTTGCCTTCCGGTACTCGCCGGTCGCGGGCGGAACGGTCAAGGCGGGGTCGGGCCTGTACCACCAGCCCCCCGAGGGCGCGGCCTTGGGGGGCAACCTCGCCTACGAGCAGGCCTGGAGCAGCGAGCTTGGGTGGGAGCAGAAGATCGGCCCCGCGGTCCAGGTGGACCTGACCGGGTATTACCGTTGGATGGAGCCGCTGGACAGCGGTGGCGAGGGAACGGACGTTGGGCGCGCCTACGGCATGGAGTTCATGGCCCGGCACGCGCTGGTCGACCGTTTCTTCGGTTGGGTCAGCTACACCCTGAGTCACAGCGAACGCAACTTCAGCCCCGAAGACGAAGAGGCCTGGGTAGACTTCGACTACGACCAGACGCACATCCTCACCACGGTTGCCGGCTACCGGCTTCCCTTCGATTTCGAATTCTCGGCCAAGGCCCAATACACCACGGGCAACCCCTACACGCCCTATAGTGGTGGCATCTATCTGATGGATGACGGTGGTTACTTCCCCTACGCGACGGGCGAGCACAACAGCGAGCGCCAGCCGCCCTATTGGGCGGTGGATGCGCGGGTGGACAAGCTCTTCACCTGGAAACACTGGCAGTTGGAGCTCTTCGTCGACCTGCTCAGCGTGGTGCACGGCGAAAACCCTGAGTTCATCATCTACAATTACGATTACACCGAGTACGACTGGATCCCCGGGCTCCCCTTCATTCCCTCATTCGGCTTCCAGGCGGAGCTGCACCTATGAGCTTCCTTCTGTTCCTTGGCTGTACCGAATTCGACTTCGCGGAGGAATGGCAGCTCGACCGGCTGCGCCTGCTGGCCATTCGTGCCGAGCCCGCCGAGCCGCGGCCTGGGGATTTTGTCAGCTTCACCTCGTTGTCCTATGTGCCAGAGGGCGTCGAGTGGTCGGCGTTGTGGCTGGCCTGTGTCGATGGCGACACCGAAGGGTGTACGTTGGATGCGGCGCTGCTCGACCAGTTGGAGCACGCCGATGAGATGACCGAGGCCGAGGTGGCAGCGTTGTTTGCGGCACTTCAGGCGGGGGGGCTCGTGGGTGTCGAGCCGGGGATGCCGCTAGCATGGGTGGCCCCGGCCGATGCGCTGGACGACCTGGACCAGGCGGCGCGACTCGAAGGGAAGAGCGCGACCGTGACCGTGAACCTCGTCGGGGGCGAGGACAACGAGCTTACGCTGAAGGCCATTCCGATCAGCGAAGCGACCACGCCGAACCACAACCCGGACCTGCTGCCAATCACCTTCGACGGCGTTGCCATCGATGCGACAGCGGGGGTGACGGTCGACGCCGGAAACGCCATCGATCTGTCGGTGGCCCTCGACGGGACGCTCGAAACCTACACCTATGTCACCACCGACGGGCTGTCAGAAACTCGAACCGAGGAGCTGAGCTTCCGGTGGTACACCTCCGGCGGCACCTTCGGCGGCAGCGGGGACACCGGCGCCGGGCCACCGTCGTTCGGCGGGGAGGAGGGGGTCACCAGCTCCGACCAGGGCTGGATCACGCCGGCGGAGCCCGGTGCGTACCGCCTCGACGCCGTGGTCCTTGACGGGCGGGGCGGGATGGGCTGGCAGTCGCTCTCGGTGACGGTGCGATGATCCTGGCGTTGCTGGCGGCGTGTGAACCCTCCCCGGTTTCCGGTGGGCTGGCCATCACCCTGGCCCCTGGCGAGCGCCCCACGGCCACGGCAACGTGGACGCCTGATCCGGAGGAGCGCACGCGCGTGGAGATCAGCGGTCCCGAGGGCGTGTCGTTCGCGACCGAGTGGCACGAACCTGGGCTCGACGCCCAGTCCGCTGCGCTCGTCGGCATGTTCCCCGACAGCGAGTGGACCGCGTCCTTGGTGCTCGAAGCGGGCGACGTCGTCGATTCCGCGACCTTCGCCACGCCGGCCCTGCCGGTCGACTTCCCCAGTTGGGCGCTCACCGGGACGCCCGGCTGGACGGGCTGGATGCTGGTGCCGATGCTCGATGATGCCCCCGGTGTCGTGCTGATGGACCAGGAGGGGCGGGTGGTGTGGTTCACCTCGCTCGTGGATGTGCGGGTTGGCGGCGGCCGCTCCCGGATTCGGCGTGACGGCCGCGGCGTGTGGATGGCCTCGATGGGCGACCAGCCTGCGACGCTCACCGGCATCTCGTGGATGGGCGAGGTCCTCGAGACGGTGAGTCTGGACGGCCTCAACCACGACTACACCGAGCTGAGCGACGGACGCTTCGCCTGGAACAACTTCGACTGTCGTAAGGATGACGTGCTCGGACGGGTGTGTGGAAACGCCATCAAGGTCGGCAAGCTCGACGGTCCAGAAGCGGTGGTCTTCAGCACATGGGACGAGTTCGATCCCAACGTGGACGGGGAGGTGACGGGCGAGGCGGATTGGACCCACGCCAACGCGCTTTTCGTCGAACCAGACGAGGCCTCCGCGTGGTTCGGCTTGCGCAACTTTCATGCCATCCTGCACGTGGACCTGACGACGGGGGCGGTGCTCGACCAGGTGGCGGGCCCGCACGCGACGCTTTCAGCCGCAACGCCGACGGCCGAGCTGCACGAACAGCATCGCTTTGAGGTGCTGGCCAACGGCAACCTCGTGGTGCACGACAACGGCACGGCCGAGAGCAACTCACGGGTTGTGGAGCTGGCCCTCGATCGTGCGGCGGGGACCGCTGCCGTCGTCAGCGTGCTCCAGCACGATCCCCCGGTGTTCGACTACGCGCTCGGGGATGTTCATCGCGCGGATGATGGCAGCACCCTGGTCACCTGGACCACGGCGGGCCTCATCGACGACTTTGCGCCGGACGGCACGCTTCGGGCCACGATTGCCGCGGAGCTGGGGCTGGCGTTTGGGTACAACGAGGTGGTGACGGTGCTTCCGGGGATGGTGGGGTTGTAAGCCTCAGGGCAAACACCCCACCGAATCACACAAGAACGTCGCGTCCGCCCCGTACTCGAAGTCGTCGACACCTTCCACGGATACGACGCCGAGGGCCCCAGCGCCCTCCAGCGCCAGGTCGCAATTCTCGCCGCTCGCGGTCGCCGCGCGGCCTTCGAGGCGGATCTCGCTGCGTTTGGTGTCAGAGACGTTGCCGAAGATGCCGATGCCGTCCGTGGCGGCGTCGCCGACGCACACCAGCGACAGGTCCTCCGCGAGCACGCCCGCGCCCAGCCCGACGGCGTGGTTGCCGGACAGCGTCGACGCCGTGAGGGTGACCACGCTGCCCGCCCCCGCCAGTCCCGCAAGTCCCCCGCCATTGTCGCCGGCCTCGTTCCCTTCAATGGAGCTTCCCGTCACGCTCAGCTCGGCGCCGCTCAGCGCGATCCCCCCTCCGGAGGCCGTGGCGACGTTGCCCGAGATGAGCGAGTCGGCCATGGTGACCACGGTCCCGCCCTGCACATAGAGCCCGCCGCCCTCGGTGGCGACGTTGTCCTGGACCTCGAGATCGCTCAACTCCACGCTGTCGCCGCCATCGACGACGATGCCGCCACCGCTGACGCCGAGGCCGTGCTGCACGCGAATTCCGGACACGACGTAGTCCCCCGCGAAGAGCGCCAGAACCGGGCCGACCCCCCCGCCGTCGAGCACGGCGCGGTCGCCGACGCTGCGGACCTCGCCGCCGGCCGTGAAGCTGAGGTTCACGAACCAGGTCCCGCCGCACAGGGCGAGGTCCCCCTGCCCGAAGTCGCCGACGACCGGCGCGCCGTCGAAGCCGGCGAGCAGGGCGGTCTGGTCGGTGGACCCGGTGGCGTCGGTGAAGGTGGCCAGCCCGTCGTCGCTTGTCCAGGCCGGGTCGCAGGCATCGGAGCTGCCGTTACAGCGCTCCAGCGCACCCGGGAAGACGTCGGCGTCGCTGTCGTCGCAGTCGCCGGTCACCGCGACCCATCCCTCGGTGGGACAGCGCTCCTCGACGGTGGTGACATCGCCGAAGCCGTCGCCGTCGGCATCCTGTGCGAGCGAGGCTGTCTCGCAGGCGGTGTCCTCGCCGGTGTCCTCGCCGGTGTCGACCGCGCTGTCGTCTGAATCGGCGGCGCTATCGCCGGAGTCGGCGGCGCTGTCGGCGCCGGAGTCGCCCGAGTCGGTGGAGCAGGGCACGTCCTCCAGGACGAAGGTGCACGCCAGGGCCAGGAGCAGGCTCACAGCGCCACCGCCAGCCCGATCCCCAGGTCGGCGAGCGGCCGCTGCACGTACCCGCCGCGGAGCACCGCTTGGATGGAGACCCGACGAGACAGCGGCAGCGCCCCGCGCACCGAGCCGACCCCGCCGATGTGCACGGCGGTGTAGCTCCCGTTGCAACCCAGCCGGGCCAGCTCAAAAGTGGCCACCGTCTGCGCGCCGAACGCCAGCGGGCCCACACCAAGCTCCAGGCCGAGGCCTTGAGGTAGGCGCAGGCCCTCGTTCGGGCCGTTGGAGCCGAGGCCGGTGTCGAGGGTCAGTCGCAGCGCGCCAGCGACCCGAACGCGCCCGGAAAGTCGGAGCTGGGCGGCGGCACCGCCGTTGTCGAGGCCGACTCCGGCGACGAAGCCGAGCTCCACCCGGGGCGGCCCGAAGGCCTGCTCGACGAGCCTCGCGGCGAGGACTGGTCGCGCTGCGGGATCGGGCGCGCTCGGGGGGGCCTCGCCCGAAGCGCCCTCGCCCGCGGAGGTCGCGACCGAGTCCCAGCGCCCGAGCCGCGCCTGCCCCCCGGAGGTGCTCACCCGCACATGGCCCTCGATCACGGTGACCGTCACCGTGGCGCCGTCCCCGTCGACGACGAACTCGGTGCCGTCGACCGCGGTCTGGACGGTTCCGTATTGCACGACGAAGGTGCTCTGCAGCGTGTAGTAGACTTGGCCGAGCCGTTGGAGCGCCGTCCGGGCCCGCACCTCGACGTCGGTGTGCTCCGCGATCGTCAGCGCCTCTCCCCGGCCGAGCACCACGCGGGCGCGGGCGTCGTCGGTGACGATGCGGTCGCCCTCCTGAAGTGCCATTCCCCTCGTCGCCGGGAGCCTCTGGTCTCCGCGCAGGACCGACACCTGCGTCGTCGTCGCGACGGGTCGCCACCGACCCTGGGCGTCCGCCGCCGTCAGCTCCGCCACTTCCGCCCACGCCGCCAGCGCCCTCGAGGGCACCGCCCCGAGCAGCAGCAGCGTGAGGAACAGGCGGTGGAGCACGTAGCAGTCTATCCAGAAACTAACCGCCCTGTGCTCGGGCACCCGCTACGCTGCGGCCGGAAGCTCCACGGCGTAGCCGAGCTTTTTGAGCCTGGGCGGAGGCGGGCCCGCCGCGGAGGGTGTCGCCGCCGTCACCGAGCCGCAGCAGTTTCATCCCCCCATGAGCCGGCGTCGCGACGGCATGCGTAACTATCCAGAAACAGGGGGAAGGGGCGCACGTGCCCGGACTTCCCGGACGCTTCCCCTACCGCGGCGTCCCCTCCGGCCTCCAAGCTGCGCTTTCCGACCTGCGGACCCGGACTTCCCGGCCCGAGTCGCGTAAATAGCGCGCCCCAGGACCCTGACTTCCGGGCGCCGCTCTCCCATCCGCGCAGACCGCATGCTGCTCGCCGGTTTCATGGCTTTGGGAGCCGCAGAATGCGGCTTGTGGAACCATCGCGAGAATATTTTTCTTCGCTTCCGTAACGGCGCCCGAGCCTGCCCCTTGGTTGTAGGAGCGCACCGGATTTCCCGGCGCCGCAAAGCCCCGAGGTCACCATGCGTTCGTCCTACTCATCGCTCTCACTCCTGCTCGCCCTGGCCGTGGGCTGTCAGCAGCCCGTCTCCGAGGGCACTGACGTGCTCCCCGGGGACGTGGACTCCGGCGACGTCGACTCCGGCGGCGACGACAGCGGCGACACCGGCTCGCAGGACACCGGCGACAGCGGCGACACCGGGTCCGAGGACACCGGCGACAGCGGCGACACCGACACCGCAGAGGTCGGCTCCGCTCCCGCCACGGTGGCGGAGCTGTTCGCGCTCCTCGGCCCGGCGTCGGTCTCCTTCACCATCGACGACGCCGCGATCGGCGGCAGCGTGGAAGGCGAGTCGGTCTCCATCGGCATCGGTCCCGACGCGTTCTTCTTCAGCGACGGCAGCCTCGCCTCCGGCGCCGTCGACCTCAGCCTCACCGAGTTCGATTCGCTCGGCGACATGGTTCGCGGCGGCCGGGCGACGATGACCACCAGCGGGCAGTGGTTGGAGACCAGCGGCTCCTTCGTGCTCGAAGCGAGTCAGGAGGGCGTACCGCTCACCGTCAACGGCATCACCGACATCGCCTTCGACGCGTGGGACCCCGACGCCGACGGCATGGAGCTGTGGGTCGCGGGGGATGCTGGGGAAGCCTGGGCGCGCCCGCTGGAGCGCCCCACCCAGCCCAAGGGCGGGGCCGACGGCTCGGGGAGCATGAGCGAGTTCCTGTTCAACGGGGTGTGGGCGGGCGGCATCGGCGGCTACTCCGCCTACAACTGCGACGCGATCACCAGCCTCTCGCCGACGGGCGTTTCGCTGGACGTGAAGTTCCTCTCGCACTTCTCCGAGGAGGCGGCGGTGTTCTTCATCCCCGACGGCGCGGCCAGCGCGGTGCAGCTCTACACCGGCGATCTGAGCCTGCCGGGCTACCGCAGCTACAACAACGGCATGCCGGTCGGCATCACCGGAAAGCTCGTGGTGTACTCGCTCATCGACGGGAGTTACTTCTTGTTCCATGACGACGCCTACACCATCCCGCCCGGCGTCGACACCGGCGGCGGCCTGATGCTCGAGACGCTGGAGGTGGACCTGGTGGAAACCAGCGAAGCCGACTTCAACGCCTACTTGAACGGGCTGTGAGCCTCCGCTTCGATGACCCGCTCCCCTCGCTCGTGGCCGCCTTCGACCGCGACGAGGGGGACGGCCGCGCGCTCCTGGCGGAGGTCCTTCGCCAGGTGGCGCGCGTCGCGCGTCCCTACCCGGACGCGTGGTTCGCGTTGGGACGCCGGGATCCGGAGGCGGTGGCCGACCTCGGCGCCCGGGTCTACACCACCTGCGCCCGCACGACGAAAGGGCGGTTCCCCTTCAGCGGCCGGACGCCCTTCCGCGCCTACTTCCTCGAAGACTTCGACGGCCGGGCCATTCGCTACCACAGCTTCTACGCCAAACTGTCGATCACGCGCGAGCTCTTGCGCGCCGACTACGCCCACAATCTGTCCTCCGATCCGCGGTTGATCTGGCGGGCCGACCTCTACGGCGAGATTGGCGACCAGCTGCGCGCCCACGCCGAACGCCTGCCCGCCGCTCCACCCCGCTGGCGGTTGCCGGGTCTGTCGCCGACACGCGGAGAGGACGAGCTCATCGATGTGTTGCGCGCCGTCCACGAACGCGACGTGCCCTCGCTCGTCGAGCAGGCGCTGCGCCTGGGCGGACCTCGCACCCAGTCGCAACTCTGTCGGGTGCTGGAGGCGGTGATCGGCGCCCCGCCGCCGCCCGAGGTCGAGGAGCCCGTCGTCAACGATGACGTGGTCGATCGCAGCGCCGTTCGCACCGCCGTCCTGGCCGGGTGGGTCGAACTGGCAGAGGAGGAGCGCGCTTTGCTCCGGGCCATCGCCGCTGGCGAGAGCTACGACGAGGTCTGCGTTCGGCTTCCTCAGTTTGCGCACAAGGTGGCGGTGAATCGCGCGGTCGAACGAATCGGCGCCCGCTTCGTCGAGCGTCTCTCGGCAGAGCTCGGCGCCCCGGCCGCGAGCCGGCCGCCTCCGAAGGTGCTGCTCGACCTCGTCCTCGACGTACTCGATACCATTGGGGAGACGCCATGAGTCACGATCGCTGGGATGGTTTCTTGTCTACCCAGCCGCTCTTGGACGGCTTGGCGCGTCGGGCCGCGCTTCGTCGTCACGCGCACGAGCGCAGCGTCGAGGAGGATGTGTTTGAAGTCGACGAGGCGGAGGAGCATGAACCCGTGCGCCTGGCCGCTGCCGACGGAGACCGCTTCTACCGCGATGGCGTCTACGTCGTAGAGGTGGCTCGGGGCGTGGCGACGCAGACGGCGGGGCCGGCCGGGCTCACGCTGGTCATCGGCGAACTGCGGTTGGTTTTGGTGCCTGGAGTGCCCTCGCCGGTGCCGCCCTTGGGCGAGGTTATCGTGGGTGTCGACGCGGTTGGCGGGGGGGTGCGGTTGGTGCGGTGAGGGAAGCAGCTTTTCCAGCCGCTCACGGTGCGGCCGCCGCCTCCCGAGGCTGGGCAAGAATCCGCATCCTCGGTCGAGGCGTCTACCTTCCGATCTCCGCGCGGCGTCGCGACGGGCGTGTAGACCGTCACGCCGACGCCCTCCATCGCCGCCATCGCGGGCTCGCCCCAGAACCCTGAATCGGCCAACACGCTCCGTACCGGAGCCCCCGGGTACGCCTTCGAGAGACGCTCTACCACCCTCGGAATCTCCGCGTTGTCCGTCGCATTCGCAGTGACGTAGGCGTCGAGCACGAAGCCATGCTGGGTGTCGGTGGTGACGTACGCGTTGACCGCGGGCCGTTCACGAAGACGTCGCGCCGACCGGAAGGAAGCCGCGCCGGCGCTGGCGCGGACGCGGACGCCGTCGACCGCCACCGTCTCCACCGAGACCACCCCTCCCGCGATCAGCGCGCTCACCGAGCGGGTCAAAACGGCCCGCAGCGCCTCCGCGTTCTGCGAGCGGAAGTCGTTCAGCGTGTGGTATTCGACCGGAACACCTCCGCACATCCACCGATAGACCAGGTTCTCCATGCGCTCGCCAACGCGCGCCTCTCCGTTACACTGCCCCGTGCCGCCCCCCGCCAAGCCCCGCCCCGGAGTCGCGACCGCACTTGTCGTCGACGGCACCGGCCAGGGCCACGCGCTCGAGGTGGTGGTCGAGGTCTACCCGGGCGAAGGTGGAGTCTCGACTCCCCAGGACTGCGAGCGCGATGCGAGTGTGGCGGGCCAGGTGGCGGTGGCGGCGGTGTTGGGTGCATCGGCCGGAGCGCACCGCGTGGTCTGGCAGGTTCGCGGTGCCGGGTTTCGGCTGTACGGGACGTCGTTGGCCCTGGCGATCGCGGTCGCGACTGCAAGCGCGGTGCGAGGGCGGCCCGTGCCGGCAGGGTGGGCGTTCACCGGGGGCGTCGACCTGGACGGTCGCATCGCTCCGGTCGCGGGAATTCCGGCCAAGCTGAGGGCTGCTGGTGTTTCCGGCTGCACGCATGTCGTGGTGCCGCGTGGGAGTCCGGCGGGTGAGGTGGCGTTGCACCGCCTGGACGCCGATGCGCTCGGCGACGTGCTGGCGCGGGTTTTCCCGGAGTCACCGTGGCGCGCCTTCCCCGGTCGCGCTCTTGCTGCCGCGCTCGCGCCGACCGTCGCAGTTTTCGTGGGGCTCGGGAGTCTGGTGGATGTGCACCTGCACTACCCGCTCTTGCGCGCGGCCGGCCGCGCGGTGGTGATCGAAGACGTCGTCGTCGTCGTGCTCCCGGAGCTCCCCGATCTGCGAAGTTACCGACCCGAGTGGCCGGCGCTGGTCGATCGGCTCGCCGCCGCGGGTGCTGCCGCCATCCTCGTCGATGTCAGCTTCACCGCCGAGACGGAGTCGGACGTGGCCATCGCGGCGGCCATCCGCCGGGCCGGCGTGCCGGTGATCGTGCCCGTGCGGCTGGACGGCGAGCGCGTCGATCGGCCAGGCAGCGACACGCTCGCAGAGGCGGTGCAGCTTGGGCACGCGGTCTCGCTGGCCGACCTTTCGGTTGGCTGGATCCGCCGCGCGCGGGTGCGGGTCGCCGACGGGGAGGGGCGCGACTACTGGCACGTGGCGGCGCTCGCGGCGGGTGCGCTGGTGCATGCGGGCCCGCCCGAGGTGACGGATGGTGAGCTCCGGCTCGGCGCGCTGCGCAATCCGCTCTCGCGAAACAGCGTCGCGATGGCCCCCTCCGGGCAGGTCTTGACGATCAAGGCGGAGGGTGACCTGGCGGCGGTGCGAGGCCGGCTGGCGATCGTCGGTGCGCTCCACGGCGACCGAGACCTTCAGCGGTCCGCGGAAGGTCCCCGCTATGGCGCGGAGGTGCTCGCGTCCCAGGTGCAGACGCTTTTGCGGCAGGCGGCGCCGCGCGAGCTCGCCCCGGGGCTGGCTGCGGCGTGGACCCTAGCCGTTGGCGTGGGCACCACTCTTGTCGGACGAACGCTGCCCCGCGCGAAGTGGCCGGTTGTTGGCGTCCCCGCCGCGCTCTCGGTCGCCTTCGCGGTGGCACTCGCCACGGGGGGTACGCTGGCGCCGATCGCGGGGCCGGTGGTAGCGGCGCTGCTCGCTGTCTGGGTCAGGCGCCGTCCTACGGGACAATACCGGTCACTTAAGCCGGGCGGCGCCCCCGATCAGCCGATCTGAACGTGCGCAAGCGCGTCTCAGCGCGAACGCCTCGTTCCGCTTCGCGTTTGGCGTCGGCGCGCGGCTCTCGCCGCCCTCAGTCGCCCACCAGAAGACCATTCTGCGTCTCGGCGGGGTCGCCATCCGGCGAAACGTCGGCGCGCGTGAACCAAAGTCGATAGGATGTGGGGGATCATATCGACTTCGGTTCATCAAAGGCCCTGAATCATGAACCAAGGTCGATAGGATGTGGGGAATCCTGTCCACTTCGGTTCATGATCGTGAACCAAAGTCGACAGGATGGGGGGGATCATATCGACTTCGGTTCATCAAAGGCCCTGAATCATGAAGGCCGCGACGCCCACTTTCACAACTTGTTCTTCAACGCCGAGCACGGCTGCGCCCCCTGGGTCAGGGTTTGGCCGGCTCCAGCCGCTTCTTCCCCAGCGCGCTCGACCACTCGATGCGTCCCGTAAGCTGCATCAGCGCAAAGAGGGTCACGATGCCCAGCACGGTGATGGTCAACCCGGTGTAGCCGTCCGCGAAGTGAGCCCCCGCGAATCCGACCTGGTAAAGCACCTGCGCGATCCCAGCTTCGATCAACGCAAAGCGGGAGCCGACCACCAGCCGGAGGTAGGTCGTCACCAACAGCACGCTCACGCCGGCCGACAGCGTAAAGGCCCATTCGATGTCGAGACGATCGGCGGTGTAGGCGAACAATAGGTTGAAGGCGAAGAAGCCGCCGGCGATGAACAGGTAGTTGATCGGGTGGACCTGACGGTCCTTCAACAGGCCCAGCACGTAGATCCAGAGGAAGAAAAGCCCCAACGACAGCGGCGCGGACACGCTCAAGTCGGTGGCGAGCTCCCCGGGCTGGATGTGGGTGGGCATGATCATCCCGATGCCCACGCCGCTCACGACGCGTGCGTAGTCCCAATGCAGCGTCCAACCCGGGCCGCCAGTCGCCTGCTCCTTCGATGTCGGAGACCGTCCGGGCACTGGGAAGTCCACGGCATCGAAGTCGGTGGTCATCGTCAGCGCGAAGGCTTCGAGTTGTCCCACTCCGACGCTCGGCTGGTAGCTCCAACTGTCGGCGCCGCGGGAGGTGTAGGCGACCCGAAGCGTCACGATCTGGCCGGGCTGGACCGTCATCCGTGACGTCGTTCGCCCATCGGCCGCCCGAAGATCGCGGGCGAGGTCCGCGCCGTCGACCACGAAGTGCAGGTCGTCGTAGTCGGCGTTGCGGTCCGGATATTCGAAGCTCAGCTCCAGGGTGCGCGGGACCAGCTCACGATGTTCGTAGGTCCAGGTTCCGTCGAACGCCACGTCGTACAGGGGGAACCACAACAACCCGCGACGGCGCTCGTCCAGCTGTAGATCGACGGCGAGTGTGGACGAAGCGGGGTCGACGTCGCTGGTGCGCGTCTCGGTGTGGGTCTCAAGGCGGGTGCTCACCACGTTTCCGAGCGCGTCAGTGACGTCTTTCTTGGTGGTCACCTCCACCGGCCATTGAAGCTGGAAGCGAGGCGCCGCCTGGGTCTGCGCGTTGCCCCACAACGAGCCGACCTCGTCGCGTAGGGTCGACTGTGACTCGCGACTACGGGCGTCCGTCACCCCGGCAAGGGTGAGCCAGCCGACGAGCGTCGCGAGGAAGACGAAGAAGATGCCGATGATGCGGAGGAGGGGATGCACGCACGGTCCGGGTGTGTCCACAACCTACGGGGGTGGGTTGCAGGGAGGCGGGCGGTGGCGTGCAAGGGTGGTGCAGAGAAAAACTCCGCCCACCCCGCCCCGACTCGCCCGCGGCAGGCTACGGTTTGGCGCACTGCCCTAGGTGTGTCCATGGCGATCTCCCTGCAACGGCGCAAGCAGAACTCCAAAGGGTTCGAGCTGGTCTTTCACGAAGAGCGGCTCCGGAACGTCGAGCGGGCGCAGCGCGAAGAGGCGGTGCAGCTCACCGTTCTGCATGCGCATGAGCGCTTCGGGAACGCCCGGCTCGCCGGCGCGTTGGGGATGCAGGACGCCGGGCTGAGCGCGCCCGGATGGACAACCGCGCCTGGGCTCAACGTCGATGCCGCGCCGCTCGCTGGCGACGCCACATTCCTCCAGGACCAGCTGAGCCTCGCGTTGGTCGGCTTCGACACCGGGCTGCTCGGGCCCGATGCCAGCAACAGTGCGGTCAACAGCGCGTTGTCGGATTCCGTGGCCCTCGGCGACGCGGCGATGCGTACCCTCGCCAGCCGCGATGGCGAGGCGACCGACTTCGACGCCTCCCATCCCGCCGTGCTCAACATGCACAGCCGCGGGGGCTCTCCCCTGCCGACGGCCGTCGCGGCGCGTCTCGGCGCTGCCTTCGGGCACGATTTCTCCCACGTGCGCGTCCACACCGATGCGGCAGCGGCGGCAGCGTCGGAAGCGCTGAATGCTCGCGCCTTCGCCATCGGCGCGGAGATCTGGTTCGGCCAGGGTGCGTACGCCCCCGGCACGCCGTCAGGCGACGCGATCCTGGCGCATGAGCTGACCCACGTCGTCCAGTCCGACGAAGGGCGTCTCCCCAGCGCCGGCGGGGACGGGCTCAACGTCAGCTCGCCCACCGACAGCGCCGAGCGCGAAGCGTACGCCAACGAGCGAGCCATCACCGCGAGGATGGACGCGTCGTTGCTCGATGTGGCCCCGATGACGGCGGAGTCCGAGTCCTCGGGCGTCGCCACGCAGCCAGTGGCAGGCCACCAGGCGGCGCCCACGGTGGATGGTCAGGCGCTGGACGGCGCGGTGATGCGCACCCTCGATTGGAAACGGAAGCACCGGCGTCCGGGTGTGCTCGACGTCGGCATCGACCCTCCCGGCAAAACCGGGAGCTCGTTGCTTTCGGGAGACGGACTGAAATTCGACGCTCGGATCGGGGATCAGAACGCGGGGGTTGGAATCAAGGGAAATCTGGGGGGAGAGGGTGGCAACAACGTAAGCGTGGACGGCCAGTTCAGCTATGGCAAGAACAGCCTGGGTGTGCAAGCGAACGTAGGTGAGGACGGGGTGGATGTCGCGGCGGACGCGAATCCGGCGATGGAGGGTGTCATCGGTGATGCGAAGCTCGGCGTGGCCGGGCTGACCGGGAGCGCGAACGTGGATGCCGGTCCGCTGAAGGTCGACGCGGCCCTCGGAGCTGGCGGCGTCACGGCGACGGCGAAGGTCGACGCCGCCGGGCTGAAGGTCGACGCCGCGATCGGCAAGGACGGCGAGAGCGTCGGGAAGGACGCCAAGCCCGGCGAGGAAGGCGCCGACAAAGACGGCGATGGCAAAAAGGATGAAGAAGGCAAGGAAGGGGAAGGCAAAGACGGCGAAGGCACGGACGGCGAAGGCAAGGACGGCGCCGAAACGAAGAAAGAGGGCGCGGCGGGCCCAGGCGCCACGGGCAAGGACGGCGCACCCGGCGGCGGCGGCGGTGGCGGCGGCGGCCTCGGGGGAGGGGAGAGCGTGCCCGGGATGGCGGCTGGCCTGTTGGGCGCCGGTCCGGGCGGTGCGGGGCCGGCGCTGGCCGCGCGCACCCTGGGAGAGCTGAAGCTCCCTGCGTTCAACCTCAAGAAGAAGGAAGAAGCCGGCATCACGAAAGAGACGGGGATGACCCCGGCGCAGCACCAGCAGCAGATCGAGGCCCACGTCGACCGCATCAAGACGCAGGTCGACCAGATGCGCGAGGGGCTCAAACGCTACGCCGCGGACAAGGCGCTTGGGCTCGACGCCGAGATCAACGCGACCAAAGAGGCGCTTCGTGGCGACATCGCCGGCGCCCGGGGCCGGATTTCCGGCGCCTACGGCGCCGCGCGGGCAGGGCTCACTACCGCAGGCGCCGAGGCGCTCGGCACCATCCAGGCCGCGGGACGTACCGCACGGGAAGCGCTCGCGACGAGCCTTCCGGCCCAGCAAGCACGGCTCACCGCGCTCGTCACCGCCGGCCGTACCAACGTCGACGCGCTCGGCGCGCCCTGGAAAGAGAAGTTCGGGGCTGAACTGGAGGTGGGGGCCAAGGCCTTCGACGCCACGGGAAAGCTGTGCGCCACCGAATTGGCTGCCACCAAGGCCGCCATCGTCAACACCTGGCCCGACACGGGCAACGCACTCGAGCGCGCCGAAAACGAAGCGCGTCGCAAGGCAGCAGGCAAGGGCGTCGATGACGCAGTCAACGACTTCAAGGCGGGTGGAGCCCAGAAAGCCGCGGCGGCGCGCGCGCAGAAGCCCAGCTACGACGCCCAGATCGAGGCTGCTCTCACCACCCTGCGCCAAGCGCTCACCACCATGGAGACCAACGGCCGCGCCCAGCTCGTCGCGGCCAACGAGCGCGCCGGCACCCAGATCACCACACAGTCGACCGAGGCGGAGACGGCGATCACCACCGCCAAGACACGCGCTGAGGGCGCGCTCACCACCGCCGAGACCGCGGCCCTCGGCGAAGTTGACACCGTCCAGGCCCAGCAGGACCAGAACCTGACCGGCGCGTGTGACAGCGCCAAGGCCAGCATCGCCAGTGCCGACGGCTCGCTGCAAGAGCGCTACGCCCAATGGTTTGACGGCGTGCTGGCCGGGATTCCCAAGGACCAGGCGACGACCTATGACCAGGTCAAGGAGTTTTTGGCCGGGAAGGAGCGGGACCTTCCGACCTTCAACTCCCAGATCATGGGGGAGCTGGACAAGTCCTGCGAGACCGCGCGTCAGACGGTGATGGACGCCGCAAACAACGCCCGGACCGCGCTGACCCGCCTGACGGACGGGCAGTCCGAGAGCGCCGCGAACCAGGGCCGTCAGCAAGCCGACGGGCTTCGTGCCACCGCCGTCCAGTTCGCGGTCGGCATCAATGCCACCGGCACCGCGATCGAGACTGCGTTCACCCAACACATCGAGCCCATGGGCGCGCTGGTGACACAGCGACTGACCCTCGCTGAGGCCCAGCTCACCGCGGCGCTGGCGGCGGCCAAGACTGCACTGGCGACGCAGAACACCCAGTATGCCACCCAGCTGCGCGAACGCATCGCGCGTATGCCACAAACCCTGACGCCCATGGCCAACGCAGCCGCGGCCGGGGTGTACGCGAATCTGTCCGACCGTGCGCAGCGCGTCCACACCGCGTGCAAGGGCATCGGCACCGACGAAAACGCCGTCTACAACGCCCTGCGTGGGCTCACCGCCATCAGTGGCGCGGCGCTGGAGCAAGTCGTGTGGGGTCGACTTTTCCGCGCCGAGGGCGGGCTGATGGCCTTCCTGGTCGATGACCTCAACGAAGACGAGCTGAAGATCGCCAGGGCCTATCTTGGTGGCAACACTGCCCTCGGCGCGCGACTCGAGCTCGACGCCAGCATGCACTGGTATGGCGACGACGAAGCCCAGATCGAGAAAATCCTCCGCGATCTCTCGCCCGAAGACCTCGCGGCGATGAAGGCCGACCCGGCCTGGGCGACGACCCGCGCCCGGTTGGTCGACAACCTCGGTGGCACCGACCTCGACGTCACCAAGGCGCTCATCGCCGGAAATGTGGCCCGCGCCGACGCCTACCGCCTGCGCGAGAAGATCGACGAAGCCCGCCGCAGCAACGATCCCGACGCACTCGCAGACGCCCTCGCAGGCGTGGATCCCGCTCAACTCGCGGCGGTGCAGCAGGAGTTCGTCAACATCCAGAACAAGGTCGACCCCGAAGCGACCAACGTTCCGCCCATCGATGCGACCGCCGCGGCCAACCAGCTTGCCGACTACGCCACGCGCGACGTCCAGGGCATCGACCCCAACACCGGGGAAGTGCGCACCAACAGTGTCACCGGGGCCAATCGTGACCTGGTCCGGGCGCTTGCCACCCAAGGCAAGGACAGCGTCCAGGCCGCCACCTCGCGTTTCGAGGTCGAGCGTCAGCGCTCCGGCGGTCCGAACATGGAGCGCATGGAGAAGGCGCTGATGTCGCCGGCCGCGCTTCAGGAGGACCTGCACAGTCCGGATCCCGCGGTGCGGGATCGTGCGACCGCGGCCCAGAATCAACGCGAAACGGCCATGCGCGAGATGTACGCGCAGCAATACGGCGGCAACACCGGCCGGACGATGGACTCCGCCATCGGCGGCATGTTCTCGGGTCGCGACGACAAGGAGTCGCAGACCTCACAGCGCCTGATGCGCAACATGCTTGCCGATGGGACCAACAGTCCTCGCGTCGCCGCCGACATGATCGCGCTCGGTGCCGATGGCGCCGGCACCAACGAAGCGATGATCAAGCGGGCGCTCGGCGGGATGCGTCCCGACGAAGTGGCCCAGATGAACACCGTGTACCAGCAGGTGCACGGCGAGTCGGTGTTCGAGCGGCTCGGGGTGGCCGAGCGCGACGCCAACGGCAACAAGATCCCTGGCCGCGACCACGCCAGCAACCAGTGGTTCAACGAGCTCTCGGGTGACGATCGACGTGAAGTCGAGATGCTCCTCCAGGGCGACAGCAAGTACATGAGCGCGCAGCAGCAGATGGCGCTGGCGCGCAGCCAATACGATTGGCAGCGTGGGTCTGAAAGCGGGGCGATGGGCCGCTCGACGATGGACGGCTCGGCCGAGCAGAAGGACCTCGACCGCAACTTCAACGCGCTCACCACGCTCAACACGCGGATGCGCGCCGACGGCACCTTCGCGAACCCCGAGGACCAGAAGGAGTACCAGCGGCTCTGCGGCGACGTGGGCATCAACGCGACGCAGTACCAGGCGGCCACCGACCGAACCGCCAACTACATCACGACGGGCGTCGCGATCGTGGGCGCGGTCGTCGTTACCGCGGCAACTTTCGGGTCCGGCGCTCCGGCAGGCGCGGCCATGATCATGGCGGCGGCGGGCACCGCGGCCAGCGGCGCGATCAGCATGGGCGTGAACGCGGGCATGAAGGGCGGGCGGTACGGGTACGAGCAGGCCGCGACCGACGCGGGCATCACCGCGGTGAACACCCTCACCGCCGGCGCCGGCGCGTACATGAAGGGCGCCCAGATCGGGGTCGGGGCGCTGGGCAAGGTGGGCTCGCAGGTCGCGATCGACGGTGGCATGGGCTTCGTCAACGGCGCGGCCCAGACGGCGATGACGGATGGCACCTGGGACAAGGGCTTCTGGTCCGGCATGGGCGACGTCGGCATCGGGGGCGCTCGCCAGTCGGTCACCGACATGGCATCGTCTGCGGTGTCCAATCGGATCGACGAGACGGCGCTGGGCAAGTCGATCGACCAAGGCGGCGGCATCTGGCGCTCGGCGGCCTTCAAGGGCGCCAGCAACGCGGCGGGTGGCGTGGCTTCGGTGGCGGCCGGTACCGCCTTCGACGCGGCGCGAGGCAAAGGGCCCACTGACCTCAGCTCCTTCGCCGAGCAGGCCGGGACCGAGGGCGCCAAGCAGTTCGTCATGGGTGCCGGCGGAGGCGCCTTGGGCTCCGGCATCCGCCAGCGGCGCGGACAGGCGGCGCCGACCACCACACCCCCGCCCGGCCCGGGCGGTGACCCAGGCGGGCCTCCGCCGGGAAGCAGCGCCGGCCCTGCGCACGACCCCAACACGCCGCCCCCTCCTGGTGGCGGCGGCCCCGACCTCAACCCCGCGGCCCCGCGCACCGCCGATACCAGCCAGCGTCCGGTCGGCAGCCAGCCGGACGGCACCACCAACCGTCCGCCCTCGGCGCCCTCGCAGGACCCCAACGTGGATGCGAGCACCGGGCGCCAGCCAGCGGGCACCCAGGTGGATGCGGCGACGGTTGCCAAGCAGCAGCAGGCCCACGGCGGCCAGGGCGGTCGCAACGACAACGACGCCCACGTGGTGCGCGACAACAACACCGGCGAGAGCACCGTCACCAGTCCCAAGGGTGTCACCAAGGCTGACGACACCGGCGTCGCCACCCGAAACCGCGATGGCACGACCGACTTCGTGGATGCCCACGGCAATCGGACGACCACGACCCCCGATGGCACCACCCGCACCCTGCTCGCCGATGGCACCGCGATCGTCCGCGATCCCGACGGGACCGCGGTCGCCGTGAAGGGCGACGTCGCGGTGCGGCTCGACGCGCAAGGCAAGGTTGTCGCCAGCGACCCCGCCCAGACGCCGGTGAGGTCGGCCGAGGCGGTGCGCGAGCAGGCCGTCTTCGACCGGGTCGACGCGCTGTTGACCTCGGGCAAGCTCACGCCCGAGGCGGCGTGGGCCATCGTCGCCAAGTCCGGGGATGCCAGCGGTCAGGAGGTCGCCCTGCGTGCCGCCGAGAGCCGCATCTCTCGGGACGACGCGGTCATCAATCGCCTGGTCGACATCGCGAAACAGACCGGTCCGGACGGCACGCCCACGTTCCACCCCTCCGAGCTCGATGCGGTCATCGCGGCGCCGGATCCGCTCAAGGCGCTGCAGGTGCTCGAGGCCCGCGCTGCGAACAAGGCCAACGACACCGCGGTCAAGCAGTCGATCGACGCGGCGACCAAGGCGGACGCTGCCGGTGGCAACTACGTCGACGACGTCTTCGACAACATCACCGTCGGCGCCGGCTTCGCGGGCATCTCCAACGAGCTGAGCGCGCTCGGCAACGGCGCCCAGGGCAAGCGGCTGGTGGTCGGTGGCGAGAACCCGTGGCTCAAGGCCAACGCGGACCTGGGCCAGCGGGCCGGTGAGAGCGACGTGGCGGGCGGGGCCCAGCCGATGCGCAGCACCGCCGACTCGGAGAGCGCGGCGTTCATGCAGGCGCGACAGCACGCCGAGAACGTCGAGGTCAACCGGGCGGGCGCCGGCGTGGGCGTGCTCAGCGCCAAGATCGACGGCGTGGAGCTGCGCTCGCAGATGGAGCCGGGGACCACCTGGCACAAAGACGCCGCCGCGCGGATTCGCATCAACGACGGCGTCAACGCCGACGGGTCGCCGAAGTTCCGCTACGTCTACGCGAATCACATCGATCTGGCGGGTGGGGCCGGGCCGTCGCGCGGGTTGACGACCGAGGCCGGTCCTGGGGGCAAACCCGCTCAGATCGACGCCGACCTCTACGCGCAGATGAAGGCCGACGGCCGGATCCAGCAGTCGGACCAGGGTTTCGACGGAAATAGCGTCAAACCTGGCGAAAAGGTGCTGGTCCTAGGAGCCGGTGCCGCTGGCGCCTGGGGTGCGGAAGGCAGCGCCAAGAACGCAGCCTCGGTCGAGTGGCTTGGGCGCATGGCTCGCCCGGATGACGACATGCCCGCGCCCCAGAAGGCGCGCTTGGAAGGACTCCACGACCGGCTCACCGCCGCTCGGGCGGCGGGTGACGACGTCGCCATCCAGCGCGCGATGGGCGACCTCGAGCGGTTCACCTTCACCGAAGGCCGTGGCAACGGGTTCTTGCCCCGGAACCAGCGCGAGGGCGCCGCCTTCGACCCCGCGATGCAGTCCGCGGCGGGCGGAAAGATCACGCGGAGTGTCACCGACGACATCAAGAGCGTCACCTTCGAGACCAACCCGGCCACAGGAAAACAGCAGATCCGCATGGTCGGCAACGATGGCCAGGAGTTCTGGGCCGATCGGGTGGTGCTGGCCATCGGGCAGGATGGGGAAGGCGCCGGCGGCCCCGGGAAGTTGCTCGGCGAGATCAAGGGGATGACGCCGCTCATCGACGCCAGCGGCAAGGAGTTCCCCTTCCCGGTGGTGGTGGGCGTGGAGTCTGCCGACGGCGCGGTGCGGGTGATCGGCGCGGCGGCCACCTCGCCTGCGGTCCGAAAGCGCATCGCCAGCGGGTTCCGCTACATGACCGACGAGAACTTCGGTATGCAGGCCGGCCACGGCTCGGTCCCCACCGATAGCCGGGGCGTGGTTGGCAGCTTCCACCATTCCGAACGCATGATCCGCGGCGCGAACCGCGAGACGCTCATCAAGCTTGCTCAGGCCGATGCGGCGACGCAACAGCGCATCATCGGTGCCCACGATCAGGCCCAGGACGTCAAGGCGGCGGCGGATAACGAACGATTGCGCGTCCGGCCGGTCCTTCCCGGTGAGACCAGCACGCCGAGTCCCACGACGCGAACCGGCGGCGCTCCCGACACGTCGCTCATCCCCGGTGCGCCCAAGCTCGTCGGTCCCGAGGCCGGTCAGGCGGTCACCACCCCGAAGCCGGGCGAGACGCCGCTCATCGGCCTGAGCGGGGACTTCTACGACCCCAAGGCCACCGGCGAACAGCTACGCACCCAGCTCACCGAACAGGGTGTTCCGCGCCAGCAGCAGCTCAGCCAGTCCGAGCGGACCGAAGAGACCCGCTTCGCCGACTGGGCCCAGAAGAACGCCGGCGCTGCCGCGGACGGCGCGCGCAAGCTCGCCGAAGCCATCGGCAACCCCGATCAGCCGGTCTTCGAGGTCGATGCGATGAAGCGCCTCCTCCCCGAGTACGGCGCCGGTGGCAAGCCCGCCTCGCCGGAAGAAAAGGCCTACCGGCTGGAGATGAACCACGCCCTTCACCCGACGGCGGTGGCGATCGCACGGCTTGGCTTCCAGGAGCGCCTCGACGTGCTGGCGCGCCTCCCCGATGGCGACCCGGCCAAGCAGGTCTTCGTCACCAGTGGCGGCTGCGCGGCCGGCAAGGGTGACCTCACCGGCATCGTGAAGGACGCGTTGGGGGATCGGGCCAAGTTTGGTGCGGTGTGGGATGCTGCCGGTGAAGGAGACGCCGGCGAGAACGCCTGGGTGCTTCGCGCCGCCCAGGAGCGCGGCATCAAGGTGGTCTTCGGCTACGCAGAGGCCGACCCCACCACCCGCTTCCAGAGCGTGCTGGAGCGCGCCGAGGGCAGCGGCCGCGTGGTCGACGTGATGACCTTCATCAACTCCTACTCGGACGGCGCCGCGGCGTTCAAGAGCTTCATGGACTCTCCGGAGTACAAGAAGGCAGTCGCCGACGGTCAAGCGGAGGCGTTTGGCATCGCCCCGGGCGAGTTCAACCGCGCCTCGCTGACCGACAAGTCGCAGAAGGCCTACCCCGACGTCAAGCCGCTCAACGGCGCCGGCGAGGCCTTTGGCGCCCAGCACGTCGGTGACCCGCCGAACAAGCAGCAGGCGCTCGAAGCCTCGCTCCGCATCCTCGAGGAGCACGTGCGCACCCAACGCGCGGCGGGCAAGAACCCGGACGCGGTCGCCCGGGGCGCCTTGGAGAACGCGATCAAGTTCCTCGACGGGCAGCCGCCGGAGGTGAGGGTGGCCGTATTGGAGTCCTACGCACGCATCTTCGGGGGAGCGCCCAAGTGAGCCCGAAGCCGGCGCCGAAGACCGAGATCAAAAAGCTGGCCGACGAGGTCCAGGAGCTGCTGATCCGGCACATCGAGGCCAACACCGAGGACGACGACGCCCGTCGCGAGGCCGAACGCGATGCGCGGGTCGCCGCGGCGCTGAAGCAGCTGGCCGAACAAGGGAAGCTGCCTCCGAAGCGGTAGTCCGTGGGCGCCGAAACGTTGGCTGGTTCAGCCTAGCGGCCGCGCTTGGCCGTCTTCCCGCTGCGCGGGTTCGGCGCCGCCGCGACAGGCCGCAGGCCCTCGCGGCGCTATGGTAGCGATGCTAACATTGGCCGTCGGGGACCCACCCCACACCGGCGCGCGCCTCAGCAGGTGGCGCGGGGCGTCGTCACCACCGCGGCGACCGTCGGCCGCCGGCGGCAGTTCGTCACCCTACGGGAACATCTCCGCGTGCCAGTCGAGCGCCGGCGGCAGCCCCCCTTTCAGCCAACGCCGGTCCCCGTGCTTCAGGGCCAGCGTCGCCGCGAAGGCGCTCGGGACCTCGCCGTAGACGGCGCCATCCTGCTCGTCCTGGCTCGGGTTGACGTCAGGGAATTGGTTTCCGTCGGCTCGGACGTAAGCGAGGCTGCGCAAGCCGGCGGCGGCGGCGACCAGGTGAATGGCGGCTTCGGGAAGCTTGGCCTGGTCGATGCACAGGACCGTGAGGTTGCCCAGGTAGGGGGACGCCGACAGCGCCCGGAGCGTGCCGATCGTGGGTGGGGACCCGGAGAAGCGCAACGAGCGGACTTGGGTCCACGCCGGCGAGTCGAACAGCGCCTCGGCATCGGAAGGTGGATTGTGCACGGTCACGTCGATGATCGGGGCCAGCGCCATCAGATCACTGCCATGGCCCTCGAACCAACGCCCGTCGACAGTGGCGGTTTCGACAAAGCCTCGCCCGTACCTCAGCCCCTGCGCCCAGGCGGGAACCGTCCCGTCCAGCAGGGCGGCGACGCGGGCCAGCCCGCGCTCTTCGTGGGCTGGGGAGGGGAGTCCGCAGGATCGGGCGCTACGCTCAACCGCTCGATCGGGGCGAGGCTTGTGGCGCCGTCGGCGCGCGACATCCACCTGCGCCCGAATGAACGCTGCGGTGGCCGGCTCGGGGGCGGCGATCAGATCGGCGAAGCGCTCACGGGGGGCGTCATCACGGGGGCGCCCGATCACGGCGGCCATGGCGGAGGCTAGATCCATGGGCCCGGTATAGCTTTGCGCGTGTTCTCCCGCCTCGGCCCTGCCCCGGCTCCGCTATTGTGTGCGCTCCTGGTGCTGGCAATCGTTGCCTTCGGGGTCCTCGTGCCGATCGGGCGCCCCAGTCGGACGCTGGAGATGCCCATTGCGTTCGGCATGGCGCTGGGGGCGGCCACGCTGGCGATCTGGGCAATCGCGCTCGGGATGCAGGCGATGTGGCTGTCGCGAGTCGAAGGGCAGGGGGTCATCCTCACCCCCGCGATGAGTCCCGGCGTGTTCGACATCCTGTTCTCGGTGCCGTTTCTGGTGGTCGTGCCGGTGGCGTCAGGGGGGCTGTATGCGATGTTCCGTGGTGGCAGCGCCTCCGCGCCGGCGCTCTTGTGCGCGGTCATCTGGGCGGGCCTGTGCGGCCTGCGGGAGGCCGACGGCCAGGGCTACGTACGCGACGGGGCGGTGACCGCGCGCAAGGGGTGGTTGTGGGTGCGGCGCGTGTCCGTTCCGGTTGCGGACGTCCGCGCCGTCGTCGTTCGGCGGGACAGCTACCGGGGAGCGCCGTCTTTTGTGGTGGCGCTGGACGTGCCCGATCCGGCGCTGGCGGCGCTGGAGCAGCGTTTTCGCAGCGAGGTGGAGGCGGAGGCCGAGGCGGCGCGGTGGAGGCGTGCGCTGGGGTCGTTACAGGGACTTCCGTGATCGTCGTCCGCTCCGAGGCCGAGGCCGCCGTCTACTGCCAGCTCACCGGGCACGCGGTGATTGGCCGCCGTTCTCCGAGGCCACTGGCCCATGTCTGGGAGTGCATGTGGCGTGACGAGGCCCGTCAGCTCGTGTTCGTAGAGATTCCGAGCGATGGGTTGTCGCGACTTCTCGATCGGGACGGGTTCGCGCAGGTGGGAGCGGAGCGGCTCGGTTCGGTGCCGGCCACACCCCTCGGTTTTATGCGAGGCGAGGCGCGGCGTTGCGTGACCGACCTCGTCCTGGCCGCCTTCGCCCTGGGCGAGGCGCTGCGGTGGGGGCACGACGAGGTGCTGGCCGGCGCGCTCCAGCGTGCCAACGAGCGGCGCAGCGTCTGGATCGCGGCGCTGCCGTTGCTCCCGGAATCCCGCCCCGTCGCCCAGCTGCCGGTGCCACCCCACGGCTTTGTCCCCCCTCCCGCGCTGGTCGGCTGGCTGTCGCGACCGCTGCCCATCCCGATCGAGGAGATCCCCGAGGAGCTGAGCGTGGTCACGCGCGCGGAGGACGGGCGTTTCCTCGCTCGCCACCCGACCCATACGCTGGCCTGGCTGACCGTCAATGACGCCCGCGAGGTTGTCGCCATCGAGCGACTGCAGGGAGCCGGGGCGCTGTCGGCTATGGTCGATCATGGCTTCACGTTCTTGGAGGTGCAGAAGGCGCGGTTGCGGGCGTGCGGCCAGGCGGGCGATACGCTTGTCCACCTACTGGCGGAAGGCCTGGGTGAGGGGCAATCGCGCGCGATTCTGGACTTGCGCGGCGGAGGCGACCGGGTGCGCTTCCTCGAGTTGGAGAGCCGGGACCCTCGCTTCCGGGGCGCGCTTTTGGCCGTGCGGCTCGACGAAGACGAGCGCGTCCTCGGCTTCCGTCTGGTGGAAGGGCTCGATGGCTACGAGATGATGGGGCTGCTCGATGCCACGGCACCCCACCTTCCTGGCCCCGCTGGCGAGCCACCCCTCGCAGTGTCCGCGGCGAACCTGGATGCGGTACTGACCGAGATCGGCGCCGGCGTGCGCCCGCTTTTGGAGGCGCTGGTCGATCCGGCGCGATCAGCGGACACGATCGCCTCGCTTGCGCCGCGTCCCGGGGACGCCGCCAAGGCCTTCTTGGGGACGGACGCTGAGCTTGCCGCCGTTGACGACCGGTACGCGGGGTTGTGGGCGGGCGATCCGCCACGCGTTCGCGCACCTTCAGCGCAGGTCACCCTGCGCATCATCGTCGCCACCGGTGGAATGCTGCTCCCGGATGCGCCGATGGCCAAGGTGTTTCCGCCGACGTGGGCGCGGGTGGCCGAGCGGCTTCGGCCCGAACGGGCGTGGATTGCCTGGGCCTACGAGCCGGTCGCGGGGGGGCGCGGCACCGACTACGACGGGCTGGTGTGGCTGGACGACCGGTGGGTCTGGTTCCCGGCGCCGTGGCGGGTGTTGCGCTAGGGCAACGACCCTAGGCCGGCCCGCGCGCGCTGTGCGTGAGCACTTTCATCCCATGGGGTTCGATCTCTTCGGCCGGTGGCACGAAGCCCGCGCTCGGGCAGCTCCACACATGCAGGATGATGCCCTGCGTCGGCTGCGACGCCTTGTGCCGCTTGATCAGGTACTGGCGCAGTAGTTCGGTCGGGTCCGGGGGCGGATCGTCGATCGAGGCGACGGCCGGGGTGTAGACCGGCTTGAACGGGACGCCGCCCCCATCCTTGTTCAAAAAACCCATGATCGACGAGGTCTCCCCGTAAGGAAGGTAGCGCAGCTCGTACTGCGCTTGGTCGATGGTGTTCCTCCCGGTCTCGGTGGCCTTGCCCAGCCCCACCAGGTTGCCGCACACCACGTCGCCGAGGAAGAGTCCTGGACAGGTGAAGTCGGGCGGCGCGGGGGCGTCTTTGGCGGGCGGCGGGCCCTCGAAGCCGAACCACAGGGTGGACGCCTCTCGGGTGGAGCAGGTGGGGACCCAGGCGTTGGAAACGGCCCCGGCGAGCGCGGCGAGCAAGAGCATGCTGGGCCTATAACAATGCGAACGGCGGTGTATTCCTTGGCGCCTCGGGACAGTGCCCCCCCCCTCGCTCAACAACGTGCCGGCGGCGACGTCGCGACGCCAGCTCAGGGCCGGCCGGAGGGGGGAGAGCGGCCGCCAAGGCGCGTTACTCACGCGCCTTGGCCCCGGCGCTTGCGGAGGGCGACGGGTTGGCCGCGGTAGGGGGGAACCGCGAAGCGGTGCCCCCCCTCCATCAACGTCGCGACGCCAGCTCAGGGCCGGCCGGAGGGGGGAGAGCGGCCGCCAAGGCGCGTTACTCACGCGCCTTG